>JAFPYO010000041.1:0-100342 GCA_017412145.1 Prevotella sp. | reverse complement strand
TTGGTGACGCCTGTGCCGTCGGCCTTCAGTTCCGTCTGCTGCCAAGCCTTGCCGTATGTCCAGGCGGCGTAAGTATCCCCCGACACGTCGGAATACCATTGGCCTACTACAAGTTCGTCACTTGTTCCTACATGGTTGTCGTCGTTGTCCGACGAACACGAGTTGAATACGCTTGTGCCGCAGATGAGGGTGGCGGCCAGCACCCAATGCATGATTTTTTTCATAGTCTTTTTACCTTTATAGATATACATTTGAATACATTTGTCCTATTCTTTGCGTAAAAGAATACGCAAAGGTACAATTTTTTTTTTCGATTATCACCGCTTTTGCACAAAAAATATGATTTCGCAGAGGAAAATTTGTTATTTAAAAAATTTGTTTTATGCTGTCAAAAACTTTCGGCCTAAGCCTCTGGTGTCCCGATTGACAATGAAGTGTACTTTCCCTGTCCGACATCAACTATAATTTGGTCGAGGAATTCGTCGGAGACATTATCGAAATCGCTTTTGTCGTAAATATAGACGAATGTAAGGCTTGTTTCATTGACAGCAAGACGAATGATGACCCTGCCGCCGCCACGTTTGCCCTTGCTTTTCGAGGTGAAACTCACCCTAATTTTGCGCATTCCGTTGTAGAGTTCTTTGCCCTGTTTCGGATTGGCGACAAGCGATGCCAACAACTGTTTCAGGTCAGCCGGCAACGAGCGATAGCGTTTCTTCAAGCGTTTGAAAGCACGGTTGAACTCGTCGGAGAAACGGATTTCTTGAATCATAATTTGTCGATGAAGTCCATCGCCTCTTCTACGGTCATACTTGGCGCAGTCTCGGCTTGTTTCATACTCCGCTTGATGGTGTGAGCCAGTTTGTAAGCCTGCTCCAACCGCTGAATCCTATTCCAGCGTCGGCGGCTCATACGAACTGTCACCGCACGCGAATCTTGTGCTACAATCGATGTCATCATATTCTTCACTTTTTAGTTTCTATCCGCAAAATTACAAGAAAATATCCGAACCGCCAAAGTTTTTTTAAATTTTCGCCGTTTTTGCAATATTTTTGGATAATCACTCGAAATAGAACGTCAGCGCAATCATTTTCGAGGTGGCTCGGCTGACGCTGTTCGCGAAAACGCGCAGGTTTTCGTCGCGGAGGTTATCGGCGTGCTTGTGGTCGAGGCAGTCGGTGAGGCCGAACATAAATTTCAGTTCGGGGCGCAACTTGAAAAAGGGCATATAAAAGTCGCATCCGGCACCAATTTCAAAGTAGAGGTCGGTGCGTTTCAACTTCAAAATGTCGCTCTCGCTGCCCGACAGGTTGATGACGGGATTCAGTCCTGCCATCAGGTAGGGTCGCACGTTGCCGTTGCGCTGTGACGTGAAAATCAGGTCGGCAGCGCAGGAGATATAAGCCGTTTTGATGTTCTGAATCCGCTCGTTGAGCAACACGCCCGTGCCCGACTCGTCGCCCTCGCCAACGGGAGCTTTCGGGGCAGTGAAGTCATAGAAAGTGAGGTGGCGCACGCCGAAAAGCATCGCCGGAGCCACGCGGAACTGGAACGTTTTGTTGAGGCGGAATTCGCCGAGCACACCCACCGTAAAACCATTGTCCCATCGGTCTTGATCGACGGAAATGAGGCGCGTGGTCTGCGTTCCGTCCTCGGCGACGATGGTCTGCGGCCCAACGTTGAGCAGGTCGAGGTCTTGCAGGTGCGTGCCGACAAACAGGCCGAAGTGGAAAAGTCGCAAGTCGGTGTAGGGGCGGTTTTGCACCGTCCGTCCTTGCTGTGCCGATGCCGCCCAAGCGACCGTCAGCACGGCCATCAGAAGAAAAATTCGCCTCTTCATTTTACTTATTAACGTGATTTACGTCGAAATATTGTATTGAAGGGAAGTGAAAGGGAAGTGATAGGGAATTAAGATGTTAAAAGATGTAAAATCAACGAAAATAATCTCATCATTTTTAGGTATATAAGAAAAAAAACGTACCTTTGCACCACCTAATATTAGGTAATAACGAGTGAAATTTAGCATTAACAAACCATTTTAAAAGAGAAAGACTATGGCTTACGTAATCAGTGAAGACTGCATCGCATGTGGAACATGCATCAGTGAGTGCCCCGTTGAGGCAATTTCCGAGGGCGACATCTACAAGATCGACCCCGAACTCTGCACAGAGTGTGGTTCTTGCGCCGCTGTTTGCCCGAACGAGGCTATCAGCCTGCCGTAAGGACAGAGCAACCGCTACAAAAACGGCTCGGACATCAATGTTCGGGTCGTTTTTTTGTTTGATCAAGAATTACAGTCGGATACCGAAATAAAGTCGGGTGCGCCATTTCTGGTTGCGGACGGCCAGTTCGTCGGCAGAGACGTGCGCAACGGCCGGAAGGGTTGTCACGAAAAGGAGTGCCGCCAGGGCAAGGATTCGTGTGACGCTTTTAGAATTCATACCCGAGATTCAGAAAAACATAGGGTCTCTTGGTGCGGTTGCTGTAGCCGATGGAGGCACCGAGAGGTCCCACGATGGTATTGTAGTAGTAGGCCAACTGCGCTCCGAGAATCGTGCGCTTGTCGAAGATTTCCTTCAGTTTGTCGGTCTGCTGTCCGCCAGCCAAGCGGAGGCGAATATAACTGTTTTTTCCGATATGCTCCTGAGCCTGCAGTTGGGCGGCGATGAACTGATGACCGACATATTCCATATATCCGACACCGGCAAAGGGCATCTGCTGTTCGATGTAGTGGCCGAACAAGTCGCCGCCAATGGTGTTACCGAACGTCGGTGGAACGATGGTGCCGAAGAGCAGTCGGCCATAGAACATCGGCTGAAGGCTGAAGCGGTCGCTCAGCGGGAACGACATCCGCCAGTTGGCACTCACCTCGCTCATTCCCGCCGTTTTGCCCAGTTTCGTTCCGTCGGCCGCACGCTCGTTGAGTCGGGTAAAGTCGTTGGTGACATAGGCATATTGGGCATTGAAACGAGCACCACGAGTGGGGAAATACCAGTTGTCCTCGCTGTTGTAGTTGATTCGGGCATGGTAACTGACGAAATGTTCGCCCTTGAGCGGTGTCAGCTTTTCGGTTTCCGTTCCCAGCATGCTGCGGTAGTGCATATAGTCCCAGCGCAGTCCATACTGGATGTTGAAATGCTTCAAATCATGGTTGATGGGGATGAGTTCGGCTTGGAATTGGTTGTAACGGATGTTGAAATTGCGCTTACCCTCGGAATAGACGTCCACGTCTTTGCGATAGAACGTATAGCGAAGCGTCGGACGGGTAATGCTGCGGGGGTGGACGGTGAGTTCGCCGCGTGCCATCATTCGCTTGCCGAGTCGCAGCGTGATGTCGGTATTCATGGGAATGGCTGTTTTCAGGGGAATGTCGAGTCCCAACTGCAAGGCGGCATTCTCCTCGGTGTCGAAACGAACGCCGGCATACAACTGAACCGACTTGCGCTCGCCAGCCGAGAGGATGACGCGCACTCCGTCGGATTCTTTCCACTTTCTATCAACCTCTTCAAAGATGCCTTGAATTTTCCGCATGGCCATCGGTTGGGGCAATTTCTCGGGCACAAGGCGACACTCGGCGTTCTGGTAGAACAAGTCCACGCGCATCGAGGTGGTGAGTTGCTGTTCCAGGCTGACGTCGATGCTGTCGAGTCGGTTGAGTTTGAACTTCTGGCGAAGGAAACGCTCGTCGTGGGGCGTCATATTCTCGAAAGAAAAACCGAGGACACGATGCTTTTCGGTGAGCACTTTCGGACGCAAGGGTTGCAGAATCTCCGGGCGGAACGAATCGTCGATGCCGATTTTCTGTTTTAGGGCGATGATGTCGTCCCAATGGCGCATCGCCAACTCCTCGCCACGGCGAATGAGCGTGTCGATGGCCTCAGACGAGAAACTGGCCGAGCCGTAGCCCTTCGTATCAACTGGCAGGTGCAGGTCGGTAATCGCAAGGTTCTCGTCGAGTTTGTTCTTACAGTTGACGTCGATAATCTGACTGAGAATGCTCATCGTGCCACTGAGGTCTTCTGCCACCTTCGGAGCGCCTTGCACGGTGACACCGATGATGATTTCGGCACCCATTTCGCGGGCGATGTCAGCCGGATAGTTGTTTTTCAAACCACCATCGACCAGCACTTTGTCGCCGGTTCTGACTGGCGAGAAGGCCGCTGGAATCGCCATCGAGGCACGCATGGCCTGCGGCAGTCGTCCGCTGTGGAAATCGACTTCGCTATTATCGACAATGTTCGTGGCGACACAGGCGAAAGGAATCGGCAAATCGCGGGTGAAATCGAGCGAGTCGGTAAATCCCGTGCAAAGTTGGTTGAACAATTCCGCCAGATTCTTGCCCTTGATGAAGCCGCCGGCACTCATATCGAGTTTTCCGAAGGTCATTCCCGTAGAAATGAGGTAGGTGTTCTGTTTTCTGATGTCGTTGAGGCTCTGACGATGCAAACGTTCTTTGTCGGTAATGACATAGCTCCAGTCTTGCACGCGCACCATTGAGTCGAGCGCATGGGCGTTGTAGCCGATGGAATAGAGGCCACCAATAATGCTTCCCATCGACGTGCCAGTGACAATGTCGATGGGAATTCCTGCCTTTTCCAGCACTTTCAGCACACCGATGTGCGCCATACCTTTCGCTCCGCCGCCGCTGAGCACGACAGCCACTTTTTTTCGTTCTTTCGTCGAGCCGATGCTGTCTTGCTGTGCGCTGAGAGTGCCGCACAGCAAGACGGCCACGACTGTTATCAACAGATTTTTCTTCATATTCAGGAATTTTTACCTTGCAAAAATACAATTATTTTTCTTATCGGGCAAAATTCTATATAAAAAATGTAAAAACAGATGATTTTTCGCGGGATGTTCGTAATTTTGCAGAAGAAAAACCAGAAAACAAATGGAATATATTTTTGAAACCGAAATGGAAGTGCGCGACTACGAGTGCGACATCGAGGGCATTGTCAACAACGCCAACTACCTGCACTATGCCGAGCACACGCGCCACCTGTTTTTACGCAGTCTGGGCGTAAGTTTTGCCAAATTGCATGAGCAGGGTACCGACGCCGTGGTGGCGCGGATGAACCTGAAATTCAAGACTCCGCTGCGCTGCGACGATGTGTTTATCTCGCGCCTTGCTTTGACGAAAGACGGCATCAAGTACATTTTCCATCAAGACATTTTCCGCAAGTCAGACAATCGCCTTTGCTTCCACGGCGACATCGAACTGGTGTGCCTCGTCAATGGTCGATTGAGTGCCTCGCCCGATTACGACGCGGCCTTTGCGCGGTTTATTCCGGCTGAGTAAAAGCATAAAAATAGCCCGAACATCGCTGTTCGGGCTGTTTTTTTCTGTCAAATTCGTTTATTTTACACCCAATGCTTCGAGAGCATTCTTGGCAGCCTCGTCGTCGGGAGCAATTTCAAGGATTTTCTTAAAGCTGGCGATGGACATCGCATTGTCTTTGTTGAGGTAATAGTACGAACCGAGGTAGCGATAGGCCTCGATGAGGCGCTGGTTGTCGCTATTGTCGCGGTCGGTGGCATTGGCGAGGTGATCGACAATGGCCTGATAGAAAGGTTTGGCGAGTCCTTTGTCACCTTCGGGGTCCATCGCACCAGCCAGACGGGCACGCATGAAGTTGGCGTAGTCGATCTGCTCGGGATAGCTCTCACCCAGTTTGGCGTAGGTGGCATCGGCCTTCATGAAGGCATCGACCTGAGCCTGACCCTCGAGTCCGGCACCCAGACGCTGGTAAATCGAAGCCAGACCGGCGATGTCGTAGGCCGACGGTTTTTCCTTGCCGCTGAGGTAGATGTCGTAGTATTTCGTGCCGTTGTCGAAGTCGTCAATGGCGATGTAAACATCCGAGAGATTCTTGTAGGTCATGTTGAGCAGATCCTTGTTGTCTTTATTGGCGTCGGCAGCCTTGAGGAACATTTCGATGGCACGGTCGTACTGCTTCGCGTTCTTCAGCGCAGTACCGTAGTAGGTGTAGTCGTATCCCGAGATTTTGACGCTGTCGGAACGGTTGAAGAGGGCATCGGCATATTGCAGTGCCTCGTCAGTGCGCTCCATGTCGGTCAGGTTGTAGAAGGCCAGACGGTTCCACGCAGCTTTGCGGGCGTCGCGGGTCAGACCGTATTTCGCCAGTTCAAGGCTCTTGTCGCGGTCTTGGTGCATCCACGTGGCCATGGCGAAGTTGGTGATGTCCTCGTCTTCGAGTTTGGTCTTATCGACCTTGCCATAGTACTGGATGGCCTCTTCCAGACGGTTCGAGTGGTAGAGGATGCGGCCTGCCATGGCATCGACTGCGATGTCGGGACGCTGCACGCGCAGTTCTTCGAGGTTGGCGACGGCTTCCTGCGGACTACGGCCACGCAGGATGTTGGCGTACTTGTAGTAGCCTTCGGGGTCTTTCGGGTCGGCGTGCTTGGCCTGTGCATACTGCTGGGCAGCCGTTCCGCCGTCGTCGTTGGCTACGGCGATGTCACCCAACAGGATGAATGCCTTGGCAAACTTGCGGTCGCGTGCAAGTGCCATTTCAGCATACTTCGTGGCGTTGGTCACGTCCTTGGCATCGAGGAAAGCCTTTCCGATGGCCGTCAGCATGGCCGGATTCTTCTTGTTGGCGCTGACGATGGGCTTTAGTTGCTTATCGACGTCGGTCTTCGAAGCGATGATGTTAGTCACTTGGCCGATGACGGCCTTGTCTACTTGCGCCATGGCGGGAGCGCTGAGGCTGAGCGCCATGATTCCTACTGCGAAGTATTTGAACTTTTTCATACTTTCTCTTTCTTTAAAGGTTAAACAATATGTTCGACTGCTTTTTTTCTATACGACGAATGACAGCCGAAAAGGTTTATTGGCTTTTTACGTTTACGTTTCTGATGGTGATGTCGCCATAGACGGGCAGCAGTCCTGACTTGAGGATGATTTTCTGGCCGACGGGCGACTCGATGAAGTGCGCGAATCCCCACGGAAGTCCTTGGCGCGGGTCGTTGACGAGCGCGTAAATCGTGCGGATGAGCGGATAGTTGTTATTGTAGATGTAATATTGGTAGGGCTTCCAACTGTTGGCCGGCGTAGCCGTGTCGAGTTTGCTTACCGACATCACACGGATTTCCTTGTTGTAGGTGAGGTTGGTCGTGTCGCGCTTGTCGTTGAGCCAGTTGCTTCCGATGATACCGATGGCATTCGGGGTCTTGGCGACGTAGTTGACCACCTCTGCGCTGGTCTGTGCAGCGGTGACGTTGGGGCTGGTGATAGGTTTACCGCCCAAAATGGAGTCTTCGGCGTAGTGCACTGCCGACGATTTCTTGTTGTCGAACACGAGGGTGATTTCGCCGCGCTTCGAGCCGGGATAGATGTCGCTCCACTTCGTGGCTTCGCCTTTGAGGATGCGGGCGATGTCTTTCACGCTGATGCACGAATCGGTGTTCGACCGGTGGATGATGAGTGCCAGTCCGTCGTAGGCGAGGCGCACGGTTCGCGGGTTGTTGCCCCTATCGACGAGGCTCTGTCGCTCTTCGGGTTTGTAGTCGCGTGCGGTGATGAGCAGGCACGTTTCCTTGTTGAGCAACATTTCCATTCCGTCGGACTCGTTGGTGTAGATCGGATTGACTTTCGCCTTTTTGTAGGTGTGTTCGAATACTTGTCGTTCTTCTTCGACGATGGGACTAAAACTTTCGTCAGAGGCGAAACTGATCACCCCTGACGAATAAGTATCGGTGCGCCCGCTCTTCGACTTCTTGCCTGAGCAGGAAGCCCAGAGCGTGGCGACCAGTGTTAATCCTACAATGATGTAAGATGCGTTTCTTTTCATTTTTCGTTGTTTAAAAATGACTTACTGCAGTTTGAATGAGACAGGCACGTTGTACTTCACGCGCACGGCCGAACCGTTCTGCTTACCGGGAATCCAGCGCGGCATCGACTTGACGACGCGTGCGGCTTCCTTGTCGAGCGACGGGTCAACCGAGCGAACAACTTTCACGTCGGTGATTGAACCGTCTTTCTCGACGACGAACGACACCACTACTCTACCCTGCACACCGTTCTCCTGTGCTACGACGGGATACTTGATGTTGTTGCTCAGGTATTCGAGCAGAGCTTTGTCGCCGCCCGGGAACGAAGGCATCTGTTCCACAACCTCGAACACTTTTTCCACTTCGGGCTTCGGTTCGGGCTGTGCCACGGTTTCCTTCAACTTGAGCACTTCACCATCCTTGTCGTCGTTACCCTTCACGTCAAGGGCACCGATGGCGGTCTTCGTGTTCAAGAGTTCGTCCTGGTTCTTGAGCTCGTCTTCGGGCTTCACTTCGTCGTCTTTCTTAATGACGGGCGCGGTGAACTTCACCGAGCTTTTCACGCGCTCAACGACCTTTTCAGGCTGCTGAATTTCAACTTTCTTCTGCTTCACTTCAGCTTTCTCTTTCGGCTTCTCAAGGGCTGAAAGTTCCTGCACCTGGGTGACTGCGACCTTTTGGGTCGAGGCCTCGATGAAGTTTTTCAGGCTGATGCCGAGGTAGATGAGTGCAGCTGCAGCAAGCATGGTGATGATGGAGATGACGTTTCGGCGGGAAGTGCCCTTACGCAGCTTGTAGGCTCCGTATTCTTGGTTTCTTCCTTGGAACACGAGATCGACCCAGTCATTGTTTACAAGATCTATTTTTGACATAGTTCCATACGTTTTTAATGGTTAATGACTTGCGACTGACTTATTTGATTCCGCGCTGCTCGAGAAGTTTCTCGTCGTCGGGATTGATGTCGTCAATCACATACTTACCAATACTGCAAATCTGCATTTCATCGAGAGCTTCAACTACTTTTGCGTAGGGAGCGCCATCCGTGGGCTTGATGATGACGGTCATGGTCTGGATTTTCTCGCCAGTTCCCGTCACGTCACCTGCCTTGATTTTCGACAACTCGGCGTTGTAGAGAGAGTCGGGCCAATCTTTCGGATTGTTGAGCTTCTTCTCGTCGAGTTTTGCCTTGGCGAGCATCACTTCCTGCACGGGCTGTGTGCCGTCTTCGGTGATGTGGCCAATCAAGACGCTGCGAATGCCTTCCTTGCCCCAGGTGGTTTCCTTGATGCAGGAGGGGTCGCTGTAGTTGGGCAGTCCTTCCACGTAGTAGAGTTTCTTCTCGTCGGTGCTGACATACATCGTGATGGTGTACGAAGCTTTCGTCACCGACTTGTCTTCGTCCTGCATGTTCTTGTCGTTACTCGGCATGACCAATTCCATCGACTGAGGCTTGGCCAGAGAGGTACAGAGCATGAAGAACGTGATGAGAAGCATCATCATATCGACCATGGGCGTGAAGTCCACGCGCACGTCCATCTTCTTTTGTTTGCTTGCATTCTGTTTTGCCATAGTTTAATCCTCCGATGATTTTAGTGACGTTGCCAAGAAGTAGCGGTTTTCGTTGATGTCACGCAGTTCGTTCATGATACGCTTCACGGTTTTGTACGGCGTGTGCTGGTCGCCCTTGATGATGAGCTTCAGGTCGTCGTTCACGCCGCGAGCGGCTTTCACCCAGTGCTGGAACTGGCTCATGCCCTTCGTGCCGTCAGCGTTTTCGATGCTGTCGAGGGGGATGCCTTCGTTCTTTTCACTCTGGATGTACTTGTTCATTTCGTTGACGTCGAGTTTGAGATATTCGTCGAGGTTCTCGATGGGCACACCCCACATGGCGTCCTGCAGGAAGTTGGCCTGCTGCTCCGCACTGAGGCTCACGCCGAACAAACCGGTGATTTCGCTGAGCACTTCACGGATTTCTCCTTGGTTGTCCATGCCCATAAACACCTTGCCGACGGAATCGACGAGTATCGTCAGAGCGTCTTTCTCTGGAACTTTGATCTCCGAGACAGACGACGGGGTGAGCACTTTTGCCGGTTCGTTCTTGACAAACGTCGATGTCATCATGAAGAACGTCAGCAGAAGCACCATCACGTCTGACATGGGAGTCATGTCGATCCAGACGTCTTGCTTCTTAATTTTTACTTTACCCATAGCGATAAATGTTTTAAAGGGTTAGCAAAAATTAAGCCTCTTCCGTATGGTTTGCTTCGTAGGTCTGAGCGATTGAATAACCAACCTCGTCGAGGGCGTATGTCAACTTGTCAATCTTGTTCGTGTAGTAGTTGTAGGCGATCACAGCACCCCACGATGTCAAGATACCGGAAGCCGTGTTCACGAGGGCCTCAGAGATACCTTGCGACAGAGCGAGCGAGTCACCACCACCACCAGCAGCCAGAGCTGCGAACGAACGAATCATACCTACCACAGTACCGAACAGAGCGGTCAGCGTACCGAGCGTTACGATGGTTGCCAGAATCGGCATGTTCATCTGCAAGGTCGGCATTTCAAGCTGTGTAGCCTCTTCGTGAGCCTGCTGGATCTTGGCAATCTTCTGTTCCTTCTTCAGGCCAGAGGTTGCTTCCATTTCCTTGTAGGCCTTCAGCGAAGCACCAACAACGTTGGCAACAGTACCGCGCTGGTCGTCGCAGAGCTTCTGAGCCTTCGCGAAGTCGCCGTCCTTGAGTGCCTGCTTGATGCTTGCCACGAACTTCGGCAGTTTGCCCTTACCGAAGGCGGTGCGCAGAGCGAGCCAGCGCTCGATGGAGAGAGCAATCACAGTGAAGAGCAAGGTGATGATCACCGGCACAACGATACCGCCTTTGTAGATCAGACCGAGGAGGTTACCGTCTTTCACGTGGTTGTTGGGGTCGCCATCGACGAAGTTGTCGGGATTACCCAGCACGAACTTGTAGAACGCTACTGCTGCGAGGAAGCAGAAAAAGATGATCCAGATTGCGGCTTGGACGCCCTGGAAGCCCTGAGATTTTTTCTTCGGGGCTGCACTTGTTTGTTTGTTTGCCATAATTAATTTTTTTGTTTTTTGGTTATTAAATAATTTAAGTTGAAAAAAATTTTTCTCTTTTGAACACGCAAAGATAACAATTTATACGTAAGAATCGCAAACTATTCCGCAACAATTAAGAAGTTTTAACACGAAATTTGTGCTTTTTTTACGTCGAAGTGCCATTTTGCTGTATTTATTGTAGTTTTTTGAGGGCTTCAGCGATGCGTCGGATGGCCTCGCGGATGTTGTCGTCGCTCGTGGCATAACTCATGCGGAAGCAATCGGGGTCGCCGAAGGCGTCGCCGCCGACAGTGGCCACGTGGGCATCTTCAAGCAGATACATCGCCAAATTGCTACTCGTAGCGATGGTTTTACCGCTTTCGGTGCGCTTTCCGAAGAAACTGCTGCACTTCGGGAAAAGATAGAACGCGCCCTCGGGCTTGTTCACTTCGAGGCCGGGAATCTGGCTGGCGAGTTCGACGATGAGGTCGCGACGACGCTCGAAAGCCACGCGCATCTCTTCGACGCAGGCCTGACTCTCGACGTAGGCGGCCAGCGCCGCCTTCTGGCTGACGGAACAGGGTCCGCTGGTGTATTGGCCTTGCAACTTGTTGCAACCTTTCACAATCCACTTCGGCGCGGCCATATAGCCGATGCGCCAACCCGTCATCGCGTAGGCTTTCGAGATGCCGTTGATGATAATCGTGCGCTCTTTCATGCCCTGGAACTGGGCGATGGACTCGTGGTGGCCTATATAATTAATGTGTTCGTAAATCTCGTCGGCAAGGACGTAAAGGTCGTCGTGCTTCAGTATGACTTCGGCGAGACTCTTGAGTTCTTCTTTTGAATACACGCTGCCCGTCGGGTTGCTCGGCGAACAGAGAATCAGCATCCGCGTCTTCGGCGTGATGGCCTTTTCGAGTTGTTCGGCGGTGATTTTGAAGTTCTGTTCGAAGCCTGCATTGACGAAAACGGGTGTAGCGCCGGCCAAAAGTGCCATTTGCGGATAGCTCACCCAGTAGGGTGTGGGGATGATGACCTCCTCGCCGTCATCGACGAGTGCCATCACGGCGTTGCAGACGCTCTGCTTCGCACCGTTCGACACGATGATTTCGTCGGTCGTGTAGTCGAGGTTGTTCTCGTTTTTCAGTTTGGCGACGATGGCTTCGCGCAGGTCGGCATAGCCGGGCACGGGCGAATAGCGCGACCAGTTGTCATCGACGGCCTTTTTCGCGGCCTCCTTGATGTGGTCGGGTGTGTTGAAGTCGGGTTCGCCCACGCTCATGTTAATCACGTCGATTCCCTGTGCCTTCATTTCGGCACTTTTCTGCGACATCGCCAGCGTTGCCGACGGTGCCAGACGATTGAGTCGGTTAGATAGTCTTTCCATGTTTTTGATTGTTTGGGTTAAATATTATAATAATGTTCACGTGCGCACGAGGTTTCTTCCCGCATCGATGCGAAGGAAGATGAAGAGCAGAATGGTGAAGCCCCAGAGATTGGAGCCGCCATAGCTGAAAAATGGTAGCGGAATACCGATGACTGGTGTGAGTCCGAGCACCATGCCAACGTTGATGAATAGGTGGAAGAGGAACACGCCGACGACGCAGTAGCCATAAATCCGCCCGAACTTGAAGGGTTGTCGCTCGGCGAGGTGGATGAGCCTGAGAATCAGCATCAGGAACAGCACGAGCACGCCCGCAGCCCCGAAAAATCCTTCTTCTTCGCCGACGGTGCAGAAAATGAAGTCGGTGTCTTGCTCAGGCACGAATTTCAATTTGGTCTGCGTGCCATTGAGGAATCCTTTTCCTATCAATCCGCCCGAGCCGATGGCAATTTGGCTTTGGCGGACGTTGTAGCCAGCGCCGCGATAGTCTTCCTCGAGCCCGAGCAGCACGTTGATTCTCACGCGTTGGTGTTGTTGCAGAATGTCGTTGAGCACGTAGTCGGCTGAATAGAACAGCACGACCGAACTTACAGCGAAGGCGGCAATGAAATAATAGCGTTTCAGGCGCGTGCGAAGCCCTTGGAACACGAGGTAGCCGATGAGCATGGCGGTGATGATGAGTTGCACCCAAACCACGTCGAACGGAATGACATATTTCGAGAAAAGCAAGGCACCGATGGTGATGGCGAGCACGTAGCCCATCAACACGTAGATTCTTCGACGGTTTTCGCAATAAACGCCGACCATTACGATGGAAAAGAGGTGGACGAGTAGCAAAACCAAGAATTTTCCGAGCGACGTGGGCGTTGCCCAGAGGTCGATGGCGTCGTACTTGATGCCGACGACGAAATAGATGACCATGGCGACGGCTGTGAACAGGATGCTGCCAGTCATTCCCTCGCGATAGAACATCAGGAAGAACGACAGATAGACAAGTGCCGAGCCGGTTTCTTTTTGCCCGACAATCAGCAGCATCGGCAACAGCACGATGGCGCAGGCCCCAGCGAAATGTTTCCATTGCCGGATGTCGATGCCGTAGGTGCTCATGAATTTCGCCACGGCAAGAGCGGTGGCAAATTTGGCGAACTCGGCTGGTTGCACGCGTAGCGGGCCGAGCACGAGCCACGAGCGCGAACCCTTGATTTCATGGGGATTGAAGATGGTTCCGAGCAACACCACGAGTAGAATGCCGTAGATAATCCACGCGGCACCGTCGTAGAGGCGGTCGTCGAGCAAGAGAATGACAAGTCCGAGCACCAGACTCGTCGCAATCCACACGATTTGCATGCCCGAACGCGACGAAGTGCTGAAAATGTCGGTTTCGCCGTAGGTATATGACGCACCGCAGACGCTGACCCACCCAAAAATGAGCAGTGCCACGTAGATGGCGATGGTCAGCCAGTCGAGCGACCCCAACACCGTCGGATTTTTATTCTCGTTATTCTTCATTCCTTCATTTTTTCAATCTTTCAATCTTTCATCGGTCACTCAAACCATAGTGAATCCGTCGTCTTTGGAATGCCGCAGCCCGCGCTTCACTCGCTGGCGACAGTTTTCCGTTGATAAATTTCTCCATGATGAGCGCACCGAGCGGCACACCGTAGTCGGCACCCCATCCACCATTCTCGACATAGACCGCCACGGCGATTTTCGGCTCGTCCATCGGCGCGAAACCCATGAAAACAGAGTGGTCGTGGCCTCGGTTCTGGGCCGTACCCGTCTTTCCGCAGACGGCGTAGTCGCTGCGGTTGGCCGAGCGACACGTTCCACCCATCACCGCCGAGCGCATTCCCGCCACCACGTATTCATAGGCACTGCGCGGTGCTTTTGAATAATGTCTTCGCGTGAAAGTCGTGTCGAGCGGCTCGTCTTGCACCTTCCGAACGACGTGAGGCACGTAGTAATAGCCTCGGTTGGCGATGGTGGCAGCAAGGTTGGCGATTTGCAGCGGCGTGGCGTTCACCTCGCCCTGCCCGATGGAAATTGAGATAATCGTCAGGCCGTTCCACGAGCCTTTGTAGTTTCGGTCATAGTAGTCGGCATTGGGAATCAAACCGCGTTTTTCGCCTGGAAGGTCGATGCCAAGTTTGTAGCCGAAGCCCATCGAAACCATATAGTCGCGCCAAGTGTTCATCGCCTCTTGTGGCGATTTGTATTTTTGGCGATTGCCAATCATGTGGTAGAGTCCCCAACAGAAATAGCCGTTGCACGAGGTGCTGATGGCGGGAACCAACGGCAGCGGCGACCCGTGGCCGTGGCAGCCGACGCGCAAGCCTTTATAGACGAATCCGCGATGACACGAATAGGCAGTCTGGGCCGAAATGATGCCTTCGGAAAGGAACGTGAGTGCCTGCGTGGTCTTGAAGGTCGAGCCTGGCGGATATTGTCCCATAATCGAGCGGTTCAGCAACGGTTTCCACGCATTTTTCTGCAATTCGATGTGCTTTTTTCCGCGTTGCCGACCCACCATGACGCGAGGGTCGTAAGAGGGTGAACTGGCCATGCAAAGCACCTCG
This sequence comes from Prevotella sp., assembly GCA_017412145.1. GTDB lineage: Bacteria > Bacteroidota > Bacteroidia > Bacteroidales > Bacteroidaceae > Prevotella. The sequence continues at coordinate 85,521 of JAFPYO010000041.1, read as the reverse complement.
CCCGTCGAGGGTTCGATGGCGACAATCGATCCGATTTTGCCCTCTAAAAGTTGTTCGCCGAGGGCTTGCAGTTCCAAATCAATCGACAACGTGAGATTTTTGCCGGGCTCGGGCTTCTGGTCGTATTTTCCGTCCTGATAGCGGCCTTGAATACGGCCTTTGGCGTCGCGCAGCAGAATCTGAATACCTTTCTGACCGCGCAGTTGCTTTTCGTAATAACGCTCGACGCCAAGTTTGCCGATGAAGTCGCCGGGCTGATAGTAGTCGTCTTCCTCGATGTCGGAAGGCGAAACTTCCGCTACATCGCCGAGCACGTGGGCGGCATAGGGGTATTTATATTCGCGAATCGTGCGTTTTTGGATATAAAAACCCGGAAAACGGAACATTTTCTCTTGGAAAACGCTGAATTCCTTGTCCGAGAGTTGTCCCATGAAAATTTGTTGCGTATAGCGCGAATAGCCGGGATTTTTCGAACGGTCTTTGATGTCGCTCATCCGTTGGATGAAGTATTCCTTCGTGATGCCGATGGCCTTGCAAAACTCCATCGTGTCGAGTCGTCCTGCCATCTCGTTCATGATCACCATGATGTCGTAAACAGGCTGGTTATAAACCATCTGCTCGCCGTTTCGGTCAGTGATGACACCACGCGAGGGGAACTCGATTTTTTTCAGAAAGGCATTCGAGTCGGCATTTTTCTTGTAGTCGTCGCTGAGCAGTTGGAGCATGAAAAGGCGGATGATGTAAATCACGACTATCAGCGCGGCCACACCACCAATCACATAACGCCGGTATTCAAGACTATGATCTTTCACGCCACTTTACTATTGCGAAAAAACTCTATCGTCAGCAGTAAGACACTGGTAATCAGGAAGCTACCGCCGACGTTCATCAGCCAATGAAGCCAATTGTCGAAATCGAAGGCCTCAAGGGCGAAAAATGTCAGACAATACACCAAAACGATGACGAGCGCATACCAAATGAACTTTCCGATGCCGAGCGACCGCATCGAAGGGGCCAAATCGTCGGGACTCTCACGCGGCAGAAACAGCGTCAGCAGATAGGGCTGCAACAGGCCGACAAGCGTCATCGAAGCGGCTGCCAGACCGGGCGTGTTCGAGAAAATATCGACACACAAACCCATCGTGAAACTGGCGACGAGAATCGTCCAATGGGGGAAATCGCGGCGGAAAAGCGTGACCATATAGACATAAAGCAACGGCGTGGCACAACCGAACAAATGAATGTGGTTGAGCACCAGCGACTGGGCCAGCAACAGCAGCACAAAAGCCCCAATTCCTTTCAATACGCCTATATTCATCGTCTTTTCACTTCACATTACACACTAATCACTTCACACTCCACACATCACCTCAATGCCTTGATTGAGTCCTGCGCCGCACGGATGATTTGCAATCGCTCGTCCATATTGGCATCGCTGATGACGCAGACATCGCGCAACCGACCGAAATCGGTGCTCAACTTGACCTGCGCCAGATACGACAATCCGTCGGCTGAATTATACTTCTCATTGACCGTTCCGACCATGATTCCCTCGGGAAAAATGCTCGAATAGCCACTCGTCACCACGCTGTCGCCCTTTTGGAAAACGGCATGGCGCGGAATGTCATCGACGAAGGCCATGTTGCTCTCCTTGCCATACCAGTGGAGCGAACCGAAATAGCCTCGTCCGACGATGGTGCAACTGATGTTCGAATGGGTGTTAAGGATGGGAATCACGACGGAATAGTGGGCGGAAGTCAGATAGACAATGCCCACGACACCCGTTCCGCTGACCACACCCATGTCTGTCCGCACGCCGTCGGCCTCACCCTTGTCGATGGTGATGAGGTTGTCGGGCTTGTGCACCTCGTTGGTGATGACTTTCGCCGGAATCAGCTTATATTGCTCGAGCAACCGCAGTTGATTGCTGTGGAGATAGGCCGAATCTTTCGTCAGCGAGGTGAGCCGTCCTGAAAGTTCCGTGACTTGATGCTCCAGATAGGTATTGCGCAGGGTGAGTTCCTCGTTGACCTTCGTCAGCGCGAAAAACGCCTCCACCTGCGAACTCCATGAATAGATTTTTCCTGTCACGGCGTTGGCCGTGGAAAACCACACGCTACCCTGATAGCTGTTGAATCGGAACAGCAATGCCACACTGATGACTTCCAGCAAGAGGAAGACGAACCAGTGATGATATTTTTTTAGGAATTCGAGTAGCGCGCCCACCTGTCTTCTACGATTTTATCGAGTGGAAACGCCGATTATCGCATCAGGAACGAGAACTGGTCGATGTTCTTCAAGGCAATTCCCGTACCCTTCGCCACGCAGTGGAGCGGGTCGTCGGCCACGATGAACTGGATGTTGATTTTGTCGGTCAGACGCTTGGCCAGTCCGCGCAGCAAAGCACCTCCACCCGTCAGGTAGATGCCGTTCTTCACGATGTCGGCATAGAGTTCGGGCGGTGTGTTTTCGAGTGCCTGAAGCACGGCGGTTTCGATGCGACCCACGGTGCGGTCGAGGCAATGGGCGATTTCCTGATAGCAGACATCGACCTCCATCGGCAGAGCCGTGATTTTGTTCGGACCGATGACGGTGAAGTCCTCGGGTGCTTCTTCGCCGAGGTCGGTCAGTGCCGAACCCACATTGATTTTGATGCGCTCGGCCATACGTTCCGACACTCTGACGTTGTGCTGTGTGCTCATGTAGGTCTGGATGTCGGTCGTGAGGTCGTCGCCAGCCACCTTGATACTGTTGTTGGCCACGATTCCGCCGAGCGAAATCACTGCGATTTCGGTCGTTCCACCACCAATATCGACAATCATGTTGCCCTCGGGTGCCTCCACGTCAAGACCAATACCGATAGCGGCTGCCATCGGCTCGAAAAGCAGATAGACGTCGCGTCCGTCGGCATGCTCGGCAGAGTCGCGCACGGCACGAAGTTCCACTTCCGTCGAACCCGACGGCACACCGATGACCATGCGCAACGCCGACGACGAAAACAGGCGCGAACCGCTGTGCACCATCTTAATCAGACCGCGCATCATCTGTTCGCAGGCCGTGAAGTCGGCAATCACACCGTCTTTCAACGGGCGCACCGTGCGGATGCCCGGATTTTCTTTCTCATACATCATTTTGGCCTTTTCGCCGACGGCAATCATCTTGTCGGTACGGCGATCGAGAGCCACTACGGAAGGTTCATCGACAACAATCTTGTCATCGCTGATGATGATGGTGTTGGCTGTGCCCAAGTCCATCGCAATTTCCTTTACAAAACTGAAAAATCCCATAATAATTTTACTATTTTACAATTTGACTATTTTACTATTAAAACCATTGACCGATGGCCGTATCATACCGACTCGACACCCCGAAAGCCCGTTTGGCCAGTTCGCGACGTTGTTCGAGCGTTGTTTCGGCACCTTGTCTGTTCAAAATATCGAGCAAAACGGCATATTCGGCTTTGCTCGGCACGATGACCACGTCGTTGAAGTTCTTCGCCGCCGCACGGATGAGCGAAATGCCACCGATGTCGATTTTCTCAATGATGTCGGCCTCCGACGCACCACTCGCAACGGTCTGTTCGAAGGGATAGAGATCGACAACCACGAGGTCGATTTCCGAAATTTCATACTGCGCCATCTGCTCACGGTCGCCCTCGTTGTCGCGACGCGCCAGAATACCGCCAAACACTTTCGGATGCAGCGTTTTCACGCGACCGCCGAGAATCGACGGATAGCCCGTCAGCGACTCCACGGCCTGACATTCGTAGCCCTGCTGCTCAATGAACTGCTGGGTGCCGCCCGTCGAAACGAAGCGCACGCCCTCGTCGTTGAGTTTGCGGAGCAATTCGTCGAGTCCATCCTTATGAAACACCGACACCAACGCGGTTTTGATTCTTTTTTTGTCGAAAAATTTCTCTGCCATAACCTTAATTTATTATCAGACTGCAAAGGTACAAAAAAGCAACCGAAGGCACAAACTTTCGGCTGCTTTTTTTAGAAATAAAAAATCAAGATTATTCCCATCATCACTTGGCGGTCTTCCGTGCTGTCCATCCTGTCACCAAAAACACGCCCAACAGCACCAAAACAGCCGCCACAGGCTTATCCCACGTCAGCACGTCCTGACCGACGGCTATCGCGACCAACGAAGCCACTACGGGTTGCAAATTCGTATAGATGCTCACCGTCGTCGCTTTCAAACTTTGCATTGCGTAAGGAATCATAAAATAGCCCAAAACCGTGGCAAAGGCAACGATGAAAAACATTGCCGAAGCCCCATAGAACCAGTCCATCGACGGCGAAAAATCGGTCAAAAGTCGCGTTTGTGGAATGTCGCCGACGGCAAAAGGCAACACCGCCACGCTCGACACGAGGAAAACCCACTTCATCTGCGTCACGGCGGAGTATTTTTGCGACACTTTGCGCGTAATCAGCAGATAAACCACCCATGTCAGTACGCTCAAAATGGCCAGCGCAATGCCCAAAAGATCGTTGCTACCCGTTTCCGACTGCCACCTGACAACCACCATCAAGGCCGCGCCGACGATGGCCAACAGAACGCCGACGGTTTTCATTCCCGTAATGCGCTCACCCAAAAACATAGCCGCCATCAGCATCGTGGCAATTGGCGTGAGCGTGGCAATCAGCGAGAAATAGACGGGTGTCGTGAACTGCAACGCCCACGCCGTGAGCGACTGTGAAATCACGAATCCGAGCAGTCCGCCCGCCATAATGACAAGCAAATCGCGCCTTTTCACGGGTTCTTTCGGCAAAAACGTGGCAATCGCCCAGAAAATCAATGTTGCCCCGACACATCGGAACGCCATATAGGTCATCGGCGTCACCCAGTCGTTGAGCAGAAATTTCGTCACTGGCACACCCAATCCGAATATCACGTTGGCCGCCAGAATGGCAATGTGCGCTTCAAAAATGTTATTTTTTTCTTTTTTCATGCTACAAAATGACCTCCATCGTCGTTTTTTGCACCTGCATTCCCATTTTTTGATAGAAGAGCGAAGCCGCAAGATTGCCTTCCCACACGTTCAGCGTGATGTTTCGGCAGCCAATCGACCGCGCAAAGTCGAACACGAAGTCGAACAATGCCTTCCCTATGTGCCGACCGCGCACTGCCCCATCGACACAAATATCGTCGATGTAGAGCGTCTTGATGTCTTGCAGCAGTTTGTCACCAATCGTCTCGGAAATCTGGCAGAATGCATAGCCCCGAACCGCGCCGTCGTCATAGACGAAAATGGGTTTTTCGCCGTCGCCGAGCATCGTTTCAAGTTCCTGTTCGTCGTACTTGGTGGTGTGCGGCTTGAACAAATCGGGGCGCAACTCGTGGTGCACCATATTCACTTGATGCAGCAGGTCTATGATTCGACCGATGTCGCCTTTGTTCGCTTTTCTAACCATAGTCGTATTTTTTTGCAAAGTTACGTTTTTTTACTGAAAAATCCTTGCGAGCATTTCGCAAGGATTTCTTCGTAGCGGGAGAGGGACCCGAACCCTCGACCTCCGGATTATGAATCCGACGCTCTAACCAACTGAGCTATCCCGCCTCCGAAATGAGCCGCATTCCCTTTAAAATCGGGCTGTCTGAAAGGACTGCTCCTCGGAAATGCGGTGCAAAGGTAATACAAAGTTTTCAATCTGCCAAAAAAATCTTGCGAATTTTTATTTGTATTTGAGAAAAAAGCATTATTTTTGCAAGCACAGAAATGAATTTTTGAAAAAATCAACATTTGACGACTTATGAAAAAGCAGTTGATACATATCGAGCACGAACTGAAATCGAACTCGCCGAGCATCATCTGGCAGCTCATCGGAACGCCCGAGGGGCTGGCACGATGGATTGCTGACGAAGTGACGCTCGACGGGACGACGCTCACGCTCATCTGGGGCGAGACGTGGCGACACCACGAAATCAGGAAGGCGGAAATCACCAAGCAAGTCAAGCAGAGCTATCTGCGAATGCACTGGTACGACGACCCCGACCCCGAGGCGTATCTGGAGTTGCGCATGGAGTACAACGAACTGACCGACGACTACATGCTGCTCATCACCGATTTCGCCTTCGAAGACGATTTGGACAGCATCCGCGACCTCTGGGACGACAATCTGGAGCGTCTTCACCAGTCAAGCGGACTATAAGGAATGCGGGGCATCAAGAAACTTGACATATTCATGGTGCGGCAGTTCATGCTGCTGTTCGTGGCCGCGTTTTTCATCTGCCAATTTGTGCTGATGATGCAATTTCTGTGGCGCTACGTCGAAGAACTCATCGGCAAGGGAATTTCGATGGAAATCATGGCGAAATTCTTTTGGTATATGGGTCTGACGATTGTGCCGCAGTCGCTTCCGCTGACGCTGCTGCTCTCGTCGCTCATCACCTTCGGAAACCTCGGTGAAAGCAGCGAACTGACGGCCATCAAAGCCGCAGGAGTATCGCTGATGCAGGCGATGCGATCGCTCATCGTCGTGGCAGTGATGACGGCCATCTGCTCGTTTATCTTCCAAAACTACATCGGTCCGAATGCTCACCTGAAAATGATGCAAATGCTCATTTCGATGAAGCAGAAAAGCCCTGAAATGGAGATTCCCGAAGGCGTTTTCTACAGCGGAATCCCGGGCAGCAACATCTATGTGCAGCAAAAAGACATGGAGACGGGCAAACTCTACGGCATCATGATTTATCGGCGCACGGCAAGTTGGGAAGACCAGCAAATCATCCTCGCCGACTCGGGCATGTTGCAATCGACTGCCGACAAACAACATTTATTATTGAGTCTGTGGAGTGGCGAATGGTTTGAGAATATGCAGTCGCAACAACTCGGCGGAACGGCCAACGTGCCCTATCAGCGACAGACCTTCGTGACGAAACAACTGCTGCTCGACTACGACGGCGACTTCAACATGACCGACGCCGCCCTGCTGACGGGCGATGCTCGAAACAAAGAACTCGGACAACTCGTGCGCGACCGCGATTCGCTCGCGATGGCCTACGACAGCATCGGACTGGAATACTACACCTTGGCACAACGCCATTATTTTTCCGTGGCAAAAGCCTCGAAACGCGACTCGCTGACAGCAATGAAACGGGCGGAACAGGTGAACAACCACCCCGACTCGCTCTTCGGCCACCTATCCGACGATCGGAAAAAGCAGGCGGTGAACTACGCTCAGAGCCGCGTGCAGTCGCATCTGAGCGAACTGAGCTTCAACCAAATGGTCATCAAGGATGGCGACCGCAACATTCGAATCCACGGACTTGAAGCCATCAACAAATTCACGCAGTCGCTCGCGTGCCTCATCTTTTTCTTCATCGGCGCATCTCTCGGAGCCATCATTCGCAAAGGTGGACTGGGCGTTCCCGTCATCGTGTCGGTCTTGGTGTTCATCATCTATTTCATCCTCGACTACAGCGGCACGCAGATGGGAAAAGACGGTGTTTGGAACATCTGGGTCGGCAAACTGATGGCAACGGCCATTCTCACGCCACTCGCCGTGTTTTTCACCATCAAGGCCAACAACGACTCCGCCGTGTTCAATATGGATGCTTACCGCACATTCTTCATGAAACTGCTCGGACTGCGGCTCCATCGCCACATCAACAGCAAGGAAGTTATCATCGAAGACCCACACTATCAGGACGATATGCGCCATTTGCAGGATATGAACCACACCATCGAGGACTACAACCACGAGCACAAACTGCTGCGACTGCCGAATCCCATCAAGGTGTTCTTCCGTCCGGGCGACGACCAAGTCATCAGCGTCATCAGCAACGTGTTGGAAGAAACCATCGACGACCTGACAAACACACGCGACAAGCAGATTCTGTCGTATATCAACCGCTATCCAATTCTTTCCGAGAACGCCCACACGCGACCGTTCCGAAAGAAATGGCTCAACATTGTCACAGGACTTGTGCTGCCCGTCGGACTATTTTTCTACCTGCGCATGTGCCGCTTCCGTCTGCGTCTGCACAAAGACCTTTCGACCATTCGTCAAGTGAACGATTTGGTCATTGCCCACATTGACGCGAACTATCATTAAAATTGAACATAAAAACTATGGAATCATTCAAACTGAATACAATCGAAGAGGCTCTCGACGACTTTCGCGAGGGAAAATTCGTGATTGTGGTCGATGACGAAGACCGCGAAAACGAGGGCGACCTGATTTGCGCCGCCGAGAAAATCACGCCTGAAATGGTGAATTTCATGCTGAAAAATGCGCGTGGCGTGCTCTGTGCGCCTGTCACGCTGAGCCGTTGCCGCGAACTCGACCTGCCGCATCAGGTACAGGACAATACGTCGGTGCTCGGAACGCCTTTCACGGTGACGATTGACAAACTCGAAGGCTGCTCGACGGGCGTTTCCATCTACGACCGTGCCGCCACCATCCGCGCATTGGCCGACCCGACTTCCACACCGCAAACCTTCGGTCGTCCGGGCCATATCAATCCACTTTATGCCCAAGACAACGGCGTTTTGCGTCGTTCGGGCCACACCGAGGCCGCCATCGACCTTTGTCGGCTGTCGGGGCTCTACCCCGTCGGTGCACTGATGGAAATCATGAACGAGGACGGCACGATGGCGCGACTGCCCGAACTGATGAAAATGGCAGCGGAATGGGACTTGAAAATCATTTCGATTCGCGACCTGATTGCCTATCGCCTGCAACGCGAATCGCTCATCGAAGTGGGCAACGAGGCCGACATGCCAACCTGCTACGGCCACTTCCGGCTGATTCCCTTCCGCCAGAAAAGCAACGGACTGGAACATTTCGCGCTCATCAAGGGCGAGTGGAACGAAGAGGAGCCCATCCTCGTGCGCGTACATTCTTCATGTGCCACAGGCGACATCCTCGCCTCCATGCGCTGCGACTGCGGCGAACAACTTCATCGCTCGCTTCAGATGATTGAAAAAGAGGGCAAGGGCGTACTGATTTATATGCAACAAGAGGGTCGTGGCATCGGTCTGATGAATAAAATTGCGGCTTACAAGTTGCAGGAAGAGGGTCTTGACACGGTTGAGGCCAATGTTCACCTCGGTTTCAAGCCCGACGAGCGCGAATATGGCTGTGGTGCGCAGATGTTGCGCCATCTGGGGGTTCACAAAATGCGCCTGATGACCAACAATCCAACGAAACGCGTCGGCTTGGAGGCTTACGGACTGCAAATCGTCGAGAATATTCCCATCGAAATCACGCCGACACCTTACGATTACCGCTATTTAAAGACGAAGCAAGAGCGAATGGGGCACAATCTGCATCTTCAATGATGAAACAGCCTCACACCCGTGAACGCCATGGCGATGCCGTATTTGTCGCACGTCATGATGACGTGGTCGTCGCGGACTGAACCGCCAGCCTGCGCGATGAATTCCACGCCACTCTTGTGTGCCCGTTCGATGTTGTCGCCGAAAGGGAAAAATGCGTCTGAAGACAGGCTCACACCCCGATTTTCCGCTATCCACGCCCGTTTTTCCTCGCGTGAAAGTGGTTCGGGCTTCGTTTGGAAGGATTGCTGCCACGCGCCCTCGTCCAAGACATCGTCGCATTCGTCGCCGATGTAAATGTCAATCGTGTTGTCGCGGTCGGCACGGCGAATACCCTCGACGAAAGGCAGTGCCATCACTTTCGGATGCTGCCTCAGCCACCAGGTATCGGCTTTCTGACCAGCGAGTCGCGTACAATGGATCCGGCTCTGCTGACCCGCGCCAATGCCAATCGCCTGACCGTCTTTCGCGTAGCAAACGCTGTTCGACTGCGTATATTTCAACGTAATCAGCGCAATCATCAGGTCGCGTCGAGCATCTTCCGTAAAAGTTTTGTTCTGCGTCGGAATATTTTCAAACAACTGAGGGTCGTCGAGTCTGATTTCGTTGCGCCCCTGCTCGAAAGTGATGCCGAAAACCTGCTTGCGTTCCATCGGTTCGGGTTTGTAAGTCGGGTCAATCCGAATCACGTTGTAGGTTCCCTTGCGCTTTTCACGCAGAATTTCGAGTGCCTCGGGCGTAAAATCGGGTGCAATCACGCCGTCGCTCACTTCTCGTTTGATGATGAGCGCCGTTGGCAGGTCGCACGTGTCGGAAAGCGCGATGAAATCGCCATACGACGACATTCGGTCGGCACCACGCGCACGGGCATAGGCACAAGCCATCGGCGACGCATCCAATCCCTCGATGTCGTCCACGAAATAAATCTTCTTCAGCGTGTCGCTCAACGGCAGTCCGACTGCAGCCCCTGCGGGCGACACGTGCTTGAACGATGCTGCCGCAGGAAGTCCCGTCGCCTTGCGCAGTTCGCTGACGAGTTGCCACGCATTCAGCGCGTCAAGGAAGTTGATGTACCCGGGCCGTCCGCTGAGCACCTCGACGGGCAGCGAGCCCTTTTCCACAAAGATTCGCGACGGCTTCTGATTCGGATTACAGCCGTATTTCAGTTCGATTTCCTTCATTGCGAGCAAAAATATTTATTGAGGACGCTCAATATACGCGATCACGTCGCCTTTTGCGACTTTCGCGCCCTGTTTGGCATTGATTTCGACGAGTTTGCCACCGAGAGCCGCAGGCACGGTGACGATTTCGCCCCACGTGGCCACAATGTAGCAGAACACGTCGCCCTCGGCATATTCCTTGCCGATGTGTGGTTCGACGGTCGGAGCAGCCTCGCCGTCGCCGCCAAACTCCCAGAACAACTGTCCTTTCACGGGAGCCACGAGTGCGTCGGCCTTCGCGTGTTTGAAGGCAGCCACTTCCTCGGGCGACAATTGGCCGCCGAGAGCAGCATCTTTCGCCTTCTGGATGTCGGCGAGCAGGTTTTTCTTCGCCTGACCGCTCTTGTAGTTGCGATATTGCTCGGGATGCATCGCCAGTTCCCAGAGTTCCTCGTCGTCCTGACCGTATTCCCAGCCGTTTTCGTCCATTTCCTTGCGGAAATCGTCGAGCGCATTCGGATAGAAGGTTCGCGGGTCGTCGGTGACGAATTTTCTGCCCTGTTTTTCGGCCAGTTCGACGATTTCGGGAGCCAACGGACCCGGCACTTTGCCGCTCTTTCCGAGAATCATGCCCCACATCGAGTCGTCCATCATCACGAAGCGGCCTTTTCCTTGCTCCATCGTCAGCAGGTTCATCAGCGCGATGTTCTTCACATACTGCGAGAACGGCGTGACGAGGGGCGGATAGCCGACACGCGGCCACACGTATTCCACTTCATTGAACAGTTTCACGAGCATGTCGTCGGTCGAAAGTTCGGCATCGCCCTTTTTGCGGCGCAGGTTGTTGATGGTTCCCATGATGCCACCGAGGTCGGCCATCATCGAACCCATCATTCCGCCCGGCAGACCGCATCCCAGCAGCAGCGACGACATGTGTTTGTTGCCCGGATTGATGAAATAGCCGAGCCAGTCGTCGATGAATTCCTGCGTGAGCGAACGAGCCTTCATGTAGGCATTCATATTGATTTCAGGCACGTCGAAGCCCTCGTTTTTCAGCATCGACTGCACCGAAATGATGTCGGGATGCACCTTGCCCCACGACAGCGGTTCGATGGCCGTGTCGATGATGTCGGCACCGTTTTCGCAGACCTCGAGAATCGACGCCATCGACAGTCCGGGGCCGCTGTGGCCGTGGTACTGGATGATGATGTCGGGATATTTCGTCTTGATCATCTTCGTCAGTTGGCCCAAGAACGCCGGCTGACCGATGCCTGCCATGTCTTTCAAGCAGATTTCCTCGGCACCTGCGGCCACCACCTCGTCGGCAATCGCCATGTAGTAGTCGAGCGTGTGGACGGGCGAGGTCGTGATGCAGAGCGTGGCCTGCGGCGTCATTCCGGCCTCTTTCGCCCAGCGAATCGAGGGAATGATGTTGCGCGTGTCGTTAAGTCCGTCGAAAATACGCGGAATATCCACACCCTGCGCGTGTTTCACCTTGTACATCAGCGCCCTGACGTCGTCGGGCACGGGATACATTCGCAGCGCATTCAGGCCGCGGTCGAGCATGTGTGTCTTGATGCCCACCTCGTTGAACGGCTTGCAGAACGCACGAACAGCGTCGTTGGGGTTCTCGCCTGCCAGCAGACACACCTGCTCGAAGGCACCGCCATTGGTTTCCACACGGGCGAAACAGCCCATTTCGATAATCACCGGAGCAATGCGCTCCAACTGGTCTTTCCGCGGCTGAAACTTGCCCGAAGACTGCCACATGTCGCGATAGACCAGACTGAATTGAATTTTTTTCTTCATATTGCTTATTTTTATTATCCTTTTTGCTTTTTTCGGTCAGCGACCGATGGTTCTTTCCCCTCCTCTTCCTCTTTTGGCCTGCAAAGTTAGGCAAAAAAAACAAGGCCACCAAACTTTTTAAGTTTTCTACACAAAAAATATCAGTGAAATCGGAATATTTTTCGTAACTTTGCCGCCGAAAAATTTGGAAAAAAATGAGAAAAATCACGATGATTCTGCTGTTTTGCGGTCTTGTTTTCGCCTGCGGACAGCGCGGAAATGTAGAAAATACGGTGCTTGAGGGCGACAAAGACGGTCTGCTCGAGGGCGACAGCATGGTTTATGGCTTGGCGTGCGAGGGTTGCAACGACTCGGTGGTGGTGCTGCTGCCGATGGACGGTAGCGATCCCGTGAGTTACGACATCATCGAGGCACGGCTCAATCAGAAAGTGCTTGGACAGATGCGCGTCGGCGACTGGATTGGGCTGATGCGCAACGCCGAGGACTCGACCGTGGGCGACCTCGTCATCGACCTCGACGAACTGAAGGGAACGTGGTGCTACGTGGTGATGCCGAAACTGGTGAAGGACGTGCCCGACAGCATCCGCGACGAATATTTAATTCCGCGCGAGTACGGTTTTTCTCTGAAACGGCATTGGACGGCGCAGAGCGTGGGCTACGTGCGCGAGCAGAAATCGGTCGAGGACAAGAGTCCGGTGGTCTATCCGCGCCTGCTGTTTTTCACGGGTTGGCACATGCTCAACGGCCAACTCATCGTGACGAGTGGCGAGTTTGGAAAGGATGACGACAGCGACGATATGAAAATCGTGAGCACGCGCAACGACACCTGCGACATCCTTTATTTGCGCGATGATTCGCTGGTTTTGGGCAGCGACGGTGTCACGCGCAGCTATTATCGCCGCACGAACGTTGAGGAAATCAACCGAGAGGCTCGCGAGAAGGCTGAAAAGCGTCTGAAAGAGTCGCTTGGGCTGTGAGTTTTGAATGTTGAATTTTGAATTTTGAGTTTTGAGTTTTGAATGATCGCCTACGGCGATGATGAATTTTTCAATGATGAATTCTTAATTGTTAATTCATAATTGTTTATCAGCGAAGCTGACAATTCAACATTCAACCTTCAAAATTCAAAAATCTTTCTTCCGCCACCCGTTCCCACTTCGTGCCGGGCTGCCCATAGTTGGCATAGGGCCAAATCGAAATGCCACCGCGAGGCGTGAAAATGCCCTTCACCTCGATATATTTCGGTTGCATCAACTTCACCAAATCCTTCATAATCGTGTTCACGCAATCTTCGTGGAAATCGCCATGGTTGCGGAACGAAAACAGGTAGAGTTTCAGGCTTTTCGACTCGACCATTCGCTCGGCAGGCACGTAGGCAATGCGGATTTCGGCAAAATCGGGCTGACCCGTAATCGGACAGAGCGAAGTGAACTCCGGACAATTGAATCGCACCCAATAATCGTTGTCGGGATGACGGTTTTCAAAGGTTTCGAGCACCTGCGGCGCATAGTCTTGACAATATTCAGTTTTCGTTCCGAGGGCTTGCAAATGGTCCTGTTCTCTGTTCATAACTTCCAGATTTTAAAGATGTTATAAGAAATATCGTAGTCATAAACGTCCTCGTTGTCGTGTCGTTTCGTGAAGGCGACCACACGATGAGTGATGGGCAATGCGATGATTTCGTAGAGCGTTTTCAGCACGACCTGCGTAATGACGAGCGAGGGCATTTCCTCCCACGGCATCACAAACGAGAAAGCCAGCGGAAAGAAGATAATCGAGTCGGTGAGTTCGCCGAAAACCGTACTCAGAACGGCGCGAGCCGAGAAATTCTTACCCTTCGACGACATTTTCATCTTCGACATCACATAGGCATTGATGAACGAGCCTGCCAGAAACGCCACAAACGAAGCGGCGGCGATGCGCGGTGCCAGTCCGAAAATGCTGTGGAACGCCTCGCTGCGGTTCCAATAGTCGGCACCAGGGATGAAATCGGCGATGGCAGCCATCGTGACGAAGAAGAAATTCATCGCAAAACCCATCCAAATGAGCAGTCGGGCACGCCGAAAGCCCCAGACTTCGCAGACCACATCGTTGATGATGTAGCTGACGGGAAAAATGAGCAAACCGCCCGTGAAATTGGCTGGACCGAACGAAATAAGCTTTGTCTCCAACACATTTGCCGTAATCAGGCAAACGCAGAACAGCGTGCAGAAAAGCATAAAGAGCACACTGACTCGATGATTTGTTTTTTTCATATTCTTGTTTTGTTAAAGGGGGTTGAGCAAGTACCCCTGTCGTTAAAAAATAGCGGCTCGCGAAAGCCACTTGATTGAAAATCGGGTGCAAAATTACAAAAAAATCGCTCAAACAACCAAAATATTTTTATCTTTTTGCTTGATTCATTCAAAAAAAATGTAATTTTGCAAATCAAAGCAATAAACTATGAGTCCAGTATTCAGACGCGAAAGCGAATTTACATTCAAGATTTACTCCAACGAGGAGGAACGGATGCACATTCACGTGCTCTGCGGTCGGAAAGAAGCCAAGTTTTGGTTGGAGCCGAAAGTGGAGTTGGCGAAAAATACGGGTATTTCCGAACATAAATTAAGTGAAATCAAGAAAATTGTAGAAAAATATGCAGACAGCTTTAAAGAACAATTCCGCAGCCACATCGGCAAGCGTATTGATGATTAACGCCCAAGGCATTATGCTCTCGGTGCAGGGAAACGACTATTTCCTGTCGTACAACCGCATTCCTTGGATGCAAGACGCGCCCATCCGCAACGTGCTGAACGTGCAGATGTCTGGCGACGAGGCCATCGAATGGCCCGACCTTGATGTGGACCTCGAAATCGACAGCCTCCGCCATCCCGAACGCTATCCGCTCGTCATCAAACGGAATCCGTTGGATTTTGTCGGGGCATAAAAACATCAAAAAAATAACAATTTCGGGAAGCCACGCAGTTTTTTCAGCATTGGCTTCCCGAAATCTTGTAAGCAACAAAGGTTTTATTTTTTCACGACCTTTTTCTGTCCGTTCTGAATATAAACGCCATTTGTTGTGACGTCCTCCACTTTCTGACCGCTGAGATTATAGATGGAATCGTCGGGAGAAATTGGCAGTGACGAAACGCGGTGAACAATGGTTGCAGCTCCTTTATCAACTTCATAGAAGTTGTAAGAAGAAGGAACTTCAACAATAAAATAGATTTTCCCTTCAATTTTCCAGACTCTTGCACCATATATGTTACTTGTTTTTTCATCGAATATAACAGTTTGCAAGATTGTACCATCATCAGAAACAATGTTGAAACCATCTATTTTAGGGTTGCCATATGTATCGAACTCCGAAGAATAATGTGCAGTTACATATTCATATTTCTCGTCATCATTGAATAGTGTCTGAGTGAAATAAAATGAATAATCTGGGTAGGAATTTTGATCCCAGTCTGCAAAACTAATAGTTTGAGCTTTCCGAGTTTCAAAATCACTGTTTTTATTGATAGAATACACTTTTTGTAAGTTTGCATCATAAATATCGAATGACGATTTCGCTCCAAACACAATTTGCATTTTTTCTGCATACGAGAAAATTTGTGGAATAACAGTAAGACTGCTGACATCAAACGACTTTTTCAGATTTAATGCCGTCTGCGCGTTTGCGCTTACTGCTGCAACGAGCAGCAGGGAAAATAAAAATTTTTTCATAATGTTTAATTTTTAAGTTAATGATTAATGTTAATAAAATTCGCCTCTAATACTACACTAACTCTTATACACAAGAAAGCGCAGCTCCGCCATACTCTCTGCTGGGCTTGGAACTGCCTCTAACGTACTATGGTGAAGACTACGCTTTTAGGCGTAGCTTCTATATACGTTAGTTATGCTCTATTTTCTCTTTCGAGGTTCCAATTCAGCAGAGAGATTGAGCAAATAAAGTCGTGCCTCTTTTCGAAACACGCTGCAAAAATAAACAATTTATTTCAAAACACAAACGAAAAACGAAAAAAACTTCATTTCAAACAAAAAATATAGATTTTTCTTCACCTAATCGCGCTGAGATTCAGAAATTATGACTAAATTTGCAGTATGAATCGAGAAGAATTTTATCAGAAACGCGTGGCACTGCTGCTTTCGGGCGGTGTCGATAGTGCGGTTGCGCTGCACGAACTGGTCGGAAACGGCATTCGACCCGATTGTTTCTATATCAAAATCGGGAGCGAGGACAACGACGAATGGGACTGCTCGATGGAGGAGGATATGGAGATGGCAACGGCGCTGTGCCACCGCTATGGCGTGACGCTCGAGGTGGTCGATTGCCACCGCGACTATTGGGACGAGGTGACGCGCTACACCATCGAATCGGTGCGGGCGGGTCGCACGCCGAACCCCGACGTGATGTGCAATCGGATGATCAAATTCGGGGCATTCGACCGCAAGCGCGGCCACGACTACGACCTCATCGCCACGGGACACTATGCACAGACGGAAATCGACGAAAATGGCGTGAAATGGCTCACGACAAGCCCCGACCCCGTGAAAGACCAGACCGATTTCCTCGCGCAAATCTACGACTGGCAACTTCGCAAGGCACTGTTTCCCATCGGCCATTACCGAAAGGAGGAAATTCGGGCGATTGCCGAGCGCGAACACCTCGTGAACGCCCGTCGGAAGGACTCGCAGGGCATCTGTTTCCTCGGAAAAATCAGCTATAACGACTATCTTCGGCGCTATCTCGGCGAACAAGAGGGCGACATCATCGACATCGACACTGAGCAGGTGATTGGCCACCACAAAGGCCATTGGTTCCACACGATTGGCCAGCGCAAAGGGCTCGGACTCGGCGGTGGTCCGTGGAATGTGGTTCGGAAGGATGTCGAGCAAAATATTCTCTACGTCGTCAAGGGCTACGAGCCGATTCGGGCGCATCGAATGGAATTCAACATCAAGGATTTTCATTTCGTGGTTTCGAGGAATTCTGACAACACTCCGATTTCAGAACAAGCCCCCGAACTTCTGCAACTCCCGAAAGAAATCACCTTCAAGGTCCGCCACACGCCCGACTACTTCATCGGCACGCTCGACGACCTCGGCAACGGCTGCTACACCGTCCACGCCGACCGCTGGGTGCAGGGCGTTGCGCCCGGACAGTTCTGCGTCATCTACGACAACGATTTCCACCGTTGCTTCGGTTCGGGCGAAATCACAGTATAGATTGCAACTTTTTCGCGAATTAAAACGTCAAACAAATACCAACTAATCCATAACGATTATGATGATGATTTTCTCAACAACCCCAACGATTGAAGGCCGCACCATCCGCGAATACAAGGGTGTGGTGACCGGCGAAACGATTATCGGTGCCAATTTCTGGAAAGACTTCAAGGCCAGCATCCGCGATTTCGTGGGCGGCCGCAGTGCTTCCTACGAGCGTGTGCTGCGCGAGGCTAAAGATACGTCGATGAAAGAAATGGAGGAACGCGCACGCGAACTCGGTGCCAACGCCATCGTGGGCATCGACATCGACTACGAGACGCTCGGACAGGGCAATTCGATGCTGATGGTCGCAACGAGCGGAACGGCCGTCGTCATCTGATTATTTCTCGAAATGCTGGTAATCTTTGAGTGATTTCCAGTCGCCTCCCCAACGGAATCCACGCTGCTTAAAAAGGCGGTAGGCAAGGTCGTTGCGCGTGATTTTGTACTTGAAATTGCGCGAGCGATTGGCGTAGAATCGGGCGGTCGCGGGCTGCACGTCGAGTGTGCCGTCCTTGCGCCGTTTCACGCAGGGATTTTGAAGTGGATTGAGGTCGATGGCGAGTCCCTGCGCGTGTTTCGAGAGTTTTCGGCTACCGCTGACGGCACGAAAACAGAAACACGAGGTGTTGTTGGCCTGCATCGAACGTTCGTCGTCGGCGTCAAAGTCGTCGATGAGGCGAATTTGGGCAATCGGATAGCGCTGGCGATAGAGTTCGCGGAAAATGGCGATGAGGTCTTGGGCAATCGCCTTGTTGCAGACGAGTTCGCCCTGTTGCGTTGCGCCGTTGAAGTCGCAGTAGGTGAGCGTGAGCAGGCGCAGTTCATCGCGTCTGACGGTGCAGTTCGACGGATAGGAACGGCCTTGCATACGGCTGAAAACAGCGTCGCTGAGGGTGTCGGCACGGAAAATTTCGCCTTGCGCCGCCATTTCGAGCGACGAAAATAGCATCATCGCCCAAAAAACGATATTTTTTCGTGAAATCAGCATAAAAAGTGGCTTTTTTTCGTGAAAATCAACTTGATTGTACCCAAAAATCATACAATTCGCGAAGCGTCTTAAAGACGCGCTCAGCGCCTTTTTCCGCCAAAACGTCGTCGGCCAAAGGCCCCGTGTTCACAGCCATCGTGCGACAACCAGCGGCCACAGCAGCCTCCACGCCCAACGGCGCATTTTCTACGACCAGACAGCGCTTTGCATCGGGGCAGCCGCACTTTTTCATCCCCATCAAGTAGGGGTCGGGCGCAGGTTTTCCGCGCTCGACATCGTAGGCCGTCACCACCCTACTTTCATCGACGAAATCGGCGAAATCGTCCAACATTCGGGCGATGAGCGGTCGTTGGGCACTGCCGGTGACGATGCCGATGGCGCAACCGTTGTCCTTGAACAGCTGCATCAGGTCGAAAACACCGTCGAAAATCACTGCCTGCGGCATCGAATGGAAGATTTCCGCCTTTTTTTGGTACATTCGCATCGCTTCGTCGGTCGAAATCGTGCGATGTTGCTGTGCCCAGACCATCTCGCGAATCGTATCGACACCACGAGCGCCCTCGGTGGCATAGGCATCTTCCGCCGTCATCACAATGTCGAACTGCGCCATCGCCTGCTGCCAAGCCACAGCGTGGTTCGGCATCGAGTCGTAGAGCACGCCGTCCATATCGAAAAGTACCGTTTCAAGACCCATTTCAACCCTTTAACTTTTTAACCTTTCAACCTTTCAAGGATTGCCTTCGATTCAGCCTCGTAGCCCGGTTTGTTGAGCAGGGCAAACATATTTTTCTTGTATGCCTCTACACCCGGCTGGTTAAACGGATTCACGCCGAGCAAATTGCCGCTGATACCACAACCGAGTTCAAAGAAATAAATCAGCTGACCGAGGTAGTATTCGTTGAGTTGGGGCATCGTGATGAGAATGTTCGGAACTCCGCCATCGACGTGGGCCAGTTGCGTGCCGAGTTCCGCCATTTTGTTCACCTCATCGACGCGCTTGCCAGCGAGAAAGTTCAGTCCGTCGAGATTTTCCTCGTCAAACGGGAAATCGACACGATTTTCGGGCTGTTCGATGCTGATGACGGTCTCGAAAATCGACCGTTCACCGTCTTGAATCCACTGTCCCATCGAGTGCAAATCGGTTGTGAAGTCGCACGAGGCCGGGAAAATCGCCTTGCCGTCCTTGCCTTCCGACTCGCCGTAGAGCTGTTTCCACCACTCGGCAATGAAATGCAGTTTCGGCTGGTAGTTCACCATAATTTCAATCTTCTTGCCACTCTGGTAGAGGGCGTTGCGCGCGGCGGCATACTGCGCGGCGATGTTTTCCTCGAACGGAACGTCCTTGCCGCATTGCTTTTCCATATCCTGCGCACCTTTCACCAATGCCTTGATGTCGAATCCGGCGCAAGCAACAGGCAGCAGTCCAACCGGCGTGAGCACCGAGAAGCGACCACCCACATTGTCGGGAATCACAAACGACTTGTAGCCCTCTTTGTCGGCGCAGGTTCGTGCCGCACCTTTTTCCGCGTCGGTCACGGCGACAATCACCTCGCGAGCCTCGTCCTTACCGCGCTGTTGCTCGCATTGCTTCTTCAGCAGACGGAAAGTCAGCGCGGTTTCGGTCGTCGTGCCCGATTTCGAGATGTTAATCACGCCAAAACGCTTGGTTTTCAGGTATTCCGTGAGTTCAAACAGGTAGTCCTCGCCGATGTTGTTACCAGCGAAGAGGATGACGGGATTCTCACTCCTCACTCCACACTCCTCACTCCTCGACAAAAGCCACGCAAACGAGTTGCTGAGCGCCTCAATCACCGCACGAGCACCGAGATACGAGCCGCCGATGCCTGCCACGACCACCACTTCGCATTTTTCGCGCAGCGAGTCGGCCACCGCCTGAATTTCGTCGAGAAACGCCTCGCTGATGCTCGTCGGCAGGTGCAGCCAACCCAGATAATCATTACCCAGACACGTGCCATCTTCCATCGACAACTGTGCCTCTTTCACCTTCGGCTCAAAAGCCTTCACAGCGCCTTCACCGAGGAAGCACGCCGCTTTCGTCAAGTCTAATCCAATTTTTTTCATTGTAACAATCTTTTTATCCTATTTTTTCTGATTTTTTCAACATATTCCTTACGGACTGCAAAGTTACGCATAAGCGAGCAGAATACAAAAGGAACAGAAAAAATTTTTTCAGTCGCGTAAAAAAAATGTCGAATCGTTTGGTCGTTTCGTTTTTTTGACGTATCTTTGCAAAAATAAATTTTAATTAGGTAAAATATATGAAAAAGATTCTCATTGCAACATTGCTGCTTGTAAGCACGCTTTCGGCGAATGCCCAGAGAGAAAAATACAGTGGTTCTTTACGCACATACGCTGGTATGAATTTTAGCAGTGTGAACAGCGACCCAAATTACAATGTTGTCGTCGGCACTCCGAAGACAAAATTGGGACTTGTCGTCGGTGCGGATCTTGAATATCAAATCAATAGCATTTTCGCCATCTCAGGCGGTCTGAAATATTCGCAGATGGGATACAAACTTGATGGAGGAAAAAACATCAGCATCGACTGCATCGACGTTCCACTTCTATTCCATGCCTATTTCTTAAAGGGATTCGGGGTGTATGCGGGAGTACAGCCTGGACTGAATGTCAATATTGACAAATCGATAGAACCATACGTCGAAGACATGAAGGCCGACATTTTGGCAGGCATCACCTATGAATTCAAGAACATCGTGCTCGACCTTTCTTACACCCGTGTTCTCTCGATTACATCGGACGATTATTTTAAAAATAAGGCGTTTACGGTGACGCTGGGTTATCGATTCGAACTTTTCAAGCGAGAGTTGAAAGATCCGTCAAAGAACAAATATAATATTATTATGCCATCCATTGGATACTAATAGAATTAAATTATTTTTTTTAATCATTTTATTAACTCATTTTTTTTAAAAAAAAGATTATTATGAAAAAGTATTTAGCAGAAATGGTGGGCACATTCGTGCTTACGTTCTTGGGCTGCGGCGCGGCTGTGGCTCTGGGTTGTGGTGCTGAAAACACGGCGGCTATCGTCGGAACAGCCTTCGCATTCGGTCTTTCGGTCGTGGCGATGGCCTACACGATTGGCGGCATTTCGGGTTGCCACATCAATCCGGCAATCACGCTGGGCGTATTCCTCAATGGCGGCATTTCGGCCAAGGATTGCGGTATGTACATGGTGTTCCAGGTCATCGGTGCCATTCTGGCTGCCGCTGTACTCGCTGGCATCGTTGCCACCGACCCGAGTCTGGTCATCACCACCGCTACGGGCGCCAATGGCTGCACGTATGGCGTGACCAACGGCCTCATCGTTGAAATCGTGCTGACGACGCTGTTCGTGCTCGTCGTGCTCGGTGCCACGTCGAAGACCAACGGTGCCACCAACAACTTCGCAGGTTTGGCCATCGGTCTGACGCTGATTCTGATTCACCTCGTGGGCATCCACTTCACGGGCACTTCCGTGAATCCCGCTCGCTCGATTGGCCCGGCTCTCTTTGAAGGTGGCGAGGCGCTGAGCAACCTCTGGGTGTTCATCGTTGGCCCGCTCGTGGGCGGTGCATTGGCAGCAGTCATCTGGAAAGTGATTGAGCCTGCTGAATAAAAATCTAATAAATCGCATTGTTGTGAACCTCAGAAGTCTTGAATTCAGACTTCTGGGGTTCATTTCCAAAATTAAAACATGAAAAAAATATTACTTGACGCACATACGCATACGGTGGCCTCGGGACATGGCTACAGCACAGTGCAGGAAATGGCAAAAATGGCTGCCGAAAAGGGCCTCGAGGTGCTTGGTATCACAGAACACGGACCGGCTGTCCCTGGCTCATGCCATAAGTTGTATTTCAAAAATATGTTCGTGGTTCCCCGCCAATTGTTTGGCATTCGCCTGCTGATGGGATGCGAACTAAATATCCTCGACACGAATGGCTCGCTCGACCTCACCGACGAATACTTCGAAAGGCTCGATTTGGCCATCGCTGGCGTGCACGCCCCATGGTATCAGGGTGGTACGAAGGAGGAAAACACGGCGGGCATGATTCGCGTCATCAAAAATCTGAACATCAACATCATCAGCCATCCAGGCGACGGAGCCTGCGAACTCGACTACGAACCGCTGGTGCTGGCAGCGAAAGAGGCACACACGCTGTTGGAGGTGAACAACCACTCGATGGCTCCGCAGCGCAAAAATATGGTGGTTCGCGACAACAACCTGGAGATTCTGCGCTTGTGCAAGAAGTACGAAGTGCCCACGATTCTCGGCAGCGACGCCCACGTCTCATACCAGATTGCCGACTACGAAAGGCTTTATCCACTCTTGGCCGAAACCGATTTCCCCGACGAATTGATCATGAATTATTGGCCAGAGAAGTTTTTCAAATATCTCTTTGGATAAAAAATCACACCAAAATAGTAGCAAATTTTCATTTTTTGAAATGTTAAAAAATATAAGTGACTGAAAATCAGCCACTTAACCGTTGGGTGCCTAGTCGGACTCGAACCGACGACATTCAGAACCACAATCTGACGCTCTAACCAACTGAACTATAGGCACCATCAAACTTCCTTTTGTTGGAAAGCGGGTGCAAAGGTACAGGAAATATTTGACATCGCCAAATAATTCCTGATTTTTTTATCACTCGGACGAAAGAAAATCCTAAAATCGAGGAAAAATCCCCCGTAATTAGGACTTTCATTCGTTCAAATGACGTTTTTACTCAGCCTTTGCGGGTGCTTCTGCCGGTGCTGCCTCGGCTGCCGGAGCAGTTTCAGCGGCGGGAGCGGCTTCTGCGGGAGCGGCCTCACCAGCGCCAAAGCCCTGCGTATTGACAGGATTGGTCGTCATGGTTTCGGTGGCTGCCTTCTCGAGCACGCTCTGGTCGGCAGAGGCGGTCGGAGCCACGTAGGCACAGATGACGCTGAACACGACCATGGCTGCGGCCAGGGCCCATGTTGTTTTTTCAATGACGTCGGTTGTCTTGCGGACACCCATGATTTGATTCGACGAGGAGAAGTTCGAGGCCAGTCCGCCTCCCTTTGACTCCTGAATGAGCACGATGCCGATCATCAGCAGTGCTGCAATTACGATGAGAATTACGAATAATGTGTAAACCATTTTTTAAGTATTAATTTGTTTGTTATTGAGTATCAATTTTTCCAAAAATCGGATTTGGTCTGCAAAGTAAGCATTTTTTTTCGGATATAGCAAATTTAATCGCTGAATTATTTCCAAAGCCTTGTCATATCGCCCCTGTTTGATGTAAATTTTGGCCAAAGTCTCGGTAAAAATGCCTTCTTCGGCTTCATTTTCGTCATTTTTGTCTGACAAGTCGTATGCTTCGGGTGTGTAGTCGATTTCGTCCTTGAGTTTGATTTTTCCGCCTTCGTTTTGGATGAAGTTGTCGATGAGGTCCTGACCTTTCATCTGGGGTTCTTGCTGCGGCTCGTTTTCTTCTTTCTCGACATCCAACAGATAGGAAACGTAGTCGATGGCGGCATCGGCGGGTGTCGGCTTGCGTTTCTGGCCCGTCGCAACCTTTTCTTCGGCTTCTTCTTTGGGAATCGACTCGAGGAAGTCGTTGATGAGGGTGATGGTTCGGTTTTCCTCGTTGGCCTCGGCAGGCGTGGTTTCGGGCTCTTTTCCCAGTTGGTAGTGGGCGGCTTCGACGAGGTTGAACAACACTTTTCGGTCGCTGAAATAGACGGCGGCCTTGCGCAGTTCGGCATCGAAGGTGGCATCGTGGAGTAGGTAGAGGTTTTGCAACATCAGAAGCCGCGCCGTCTGGTAATAAGGATGGAGCGCGAGCAGGCTGCGAAACTCGTAGAGAGTCTCGCGGTTCATCTGTTCGGGGTGGTTGATGAGTTGCGTCAAGTCCATTTTCCTATCTTTTTTTTACCAGTTTGCGACTGTTGCGTTGAAAATTTGGTCGGTGAGTTCCTTAACCATCTGCGTGACGAGTTCTTCCTGCACAGCGTTGAGCGACTGTGTCGATTCGTAGGTGGTGGTGGCGGTGAAACTGCGTTCGAAATCTTCGGAGTGGTTCACGTTGTTGGTGAATCGCACGTTGACGGTCATCGACAGTTCGACTTGCGCCGAATAGCCTTCGCTCGACACCGACTTGTTTCGTTGGTTGTATTGCGTGATTTCGCCCTCGATTTTCAGGTCGCCGTTGCGCTTCACTTGAATCAGTTTCGTGTGGTTGGCGTAGGTGTCCTTGAGTTGGTTGTTGAAGAGCGGTGCCATCGGTCCCCAAACGTAGTTCGCACGAATCGGGAAGTCGGCGATTTGGATGGTTTTCGTCTTGCTGTAGTCGATGCTCGCGCCGTTGAATTTGTAACTGACGGAGCAAGAAGTGAACAGTGAACAGTGAATAGCGAATAGCGTTGCACCGACGATAAATCGGCCAACCCAACGCTTGATTCGATGATATTTATTGATTTCACCCATCATTACTCACTACTCATTATTAATTATTAATTACTCCAGCCCAAACTGCTTCAGCCGACGATAGAGCGTGCGGTCGCTGATGCCCAGTTCCTGCGCGGCTTTCTTGCGATTTCCGCCATTTCGCTCGAGGGCTTTTTCCAGCATCTGCCGTCCCAAGTCACTGAGGTTCAGGCTCTCGGGCTCGCGAATTTCCTCGGCCTCGGCCTCTTCAATGTTATTTTCGTTGGCGTGCTCACTTCTGACGGTCGGCATCGTGCTTGACGATGGCCCGATGGTCGTGATTCCACCAAACGAAGCCGC
Source organism: Prevotella sp. (assembly GCA_017412145.1). Lineage (GTDB taxonomy): Bacteria > Bacteroidota > Bacteroidia > Bacteroidales > Bacteroidaceae > Prevotella. Next base: position 60,235 of record JAFPYO010000041.1, on the reverse strand, counting down.
TCCACCCAATGCACGAGCCTCGTCCATCTGCTTCCGCAGGCTGTTCATATCGCGGCGCAAGTCGCTCACGTTTCCTCGCAGTTCATAGAGGATTTTGTAGAGCAGTTCGCGCTCGCTCTCGTAGGAATGTTCGCCCGCGTTGCCGATGATGGCCAACTGCGTGCTTTCGGGGTCTTGCGGAATGAATTTCGACAGCGTTTCCACGTCGATTTCACGCTGTTCGCTGAGAATCGACATCTGCTCGGTGATGTTCTTCAACTGGCGCACGTTCCCGGGCCATTTGTAGCGCAACATCTGCTGTGCAGCGTCGTCGGTCAGCGTAATTTTCGGAAGCCGATATTTCTCGGCCATTTGAAGGGCAAACAGTCGGAACAGCAGCAGAATGTCCTCGCCACGGTCGCGCAACGCCGGCATCTGGATGGGAATCGTGTTCAGGCGATAATAGAGGTCCTCGCGGAAACGTCCCTCGCTGACGGCCTTCTGCATATTCACATTCGTTGCCGCCACGATGCGCACGTCGGTCTTCATCATCTTCTGACCGCCCACGCGGATGTATTCGCCCGTCTCCAGTACGCGCAACAACCGAGCCTGCGTCGCCAAAGGCAGTTCGCCCACTTCGTCGAGGAAAATCGTGCCCTTGTTGGCCACACCGAAATAGCCCTCGCTCTCGCCGATGGCACCCGTGAACGAACCTTTTTCGTGTCCGAACAGTTCGCTGTCGATGGTACCCTCGGGAATCGAGCCGCAGTTGATGGCGAAATAGCGCTCACGGCGGCGCGGCGAATTGTCGTGGATGATGCGCGGAATAATCTCCTTACCCACGCCGCTCTCGCCCACGATGAGCACGCTCAAGTCGGTCGATGCCACTTGCAGAGCGACATCCAACGCACGGTTCAAAGCATCGCAGTTTCCCACGACATTATACCGTTTTTTTACCTCTTGTAACCTCGTCGTATTCATTTGAGCTGACAAAATTACACATTTTCTGCGAAACGGCTGCAATTTTGGCAGAAAAATTTGGTTGTTTCACGAAAAAACACTACTTTCGCGAAAGATTTTTTCAATAGAAAATGATTTTTTATGTCGGAAACGATGATTTCGAAATTTCAATTTGAGGTCTGCGCGAACAGCGTGGAGAGTTGCAGGGCGGCACAGTTGGGCGGTGCCAACCGCGTGGAGTTGTGTGCGGGGATTCCCGAGGGTGGAACGACGCCGTCGTATGGCGAAATCAAGCAGGCGCGGCGCGTGCTCAACGAGGGTGTGGCGCAGGGTTTGAAGGCGACTCGCCTGCACGTGATTATTCGTCCGCGAGGTGGCGATTTCCTGTATTCCGAATGGGAATTGGAACGGATGGCGGAAGACATTCGGATTTGCCGTGAACTGGGTGCCGATGGCGTTGTTTTCGGGTGTTTGCGCTCCGACGGCTCGCTCGACACCGAGGCCAACGCCCGACTGTTGGAAATTGCCCAACACCCAACACCCAACAATTACTTTCCACCGCGCTTTCGACCGCTGCGCCCATCCTGAACAGGCTTTGGAAGAGTTGATTTCACAGGGTTTCGACCGCATTTTGACCTCTGGTCAGCAACCGACGGCCCTCGAAGGCATCGATTTGCTCAAAAAACTGCACGAGCAGGCGCAGGGTCGCATCAAAATTTTGGCAGGATGCGGCGTAAACGAGGAAAATATCCGAAAAATTCACGAGTCGACGGGCATCACGGAGTTTCATTTTTCGGCTCGCGAACCGCGAAAAAGTCAGATGATTTTCGCGAATCCCGACGTGTATATGGGTGCGAAGGGAGCCGACGAAGACACAATTCTCGTCACCTCGGCCGAGCGCGTCCGCGCAACCATCGAAGAGTTGGAAAAATTATAGTTTCAGATACGAGAAAATGCGCTCGGTAGCCCCTGAACGGCGACTGACACACTCGGCAGCGGCCTCTCCACTGGTTTTCACGGCCTGTGCGTCGGTTGCGAACTGGTTCATGCTGTTGGCGAAGTCGTCGTAACTGGTGATTTCGATGCCGCCACCACATTCTTTCAGTTCCTGCGCCTCCATAAACCGCTGGTTGTTCGGCCCGAAGAACACGGGCTTGCCCCAGACAGCCGCCTCCACGACATTGTGGATGCCCACGCCGAAACCTCCGCCGACGTAGCAAACGGTGGCGAAGCGGTAGATGCTCGACAGCAATCCGAAGCAGTCCACCACAAGAACATCGGCGTTGCGTAAATCGCTGATATTACTTGGAAATTCACCTATGACACTCGTATAGCGCACCACTTTGCGGTTCTTCAGATGTAAATTTATCTGCTGCAAATGCTCTTCGTCGATGACATGAGGGGCGATAATGAGTTTCCATTCAGGATGGCGGCCATTGTAATATCGAAGGAAAATTTCTTCATCGGGCGGCCACGAGGAGCCTGCGACGAAAATTTGTGGAGTGTGAAGTGGGGAGTGGGGAGTGGGGGCGGAAACGAATTGCTCGATAATGGGCAAATCTTTCGCTGCTTCCTTGATCTGCAACACCCTGTCGAACCGCGTGTCGCCCGTGATGGTCACGTTTGTCAGGCCGATTTTCGCCAACAAGTCTTTCGAGGTTTCATTTTGCACGAAAAAGTGGGTAAAACATTTCAAAACACGGCCATACTGCCGTCCGTACCAACGGAAAAAGACCTGATTCGGACGGAAAATCGACGACACGCTATAGACGGGTACTCCGCGATGCTTCAGAATATGGAGATAATTGTACCAAAACTCGTACTTGATGAAAAATGCCATCACGGGACGCACCGCACGCAGGAATCGACGGGCGTTGCCGACGGTGTCGAGCGGCAGGTAGCAGACGATGTCGGCACCCTCGTAGTTTTTGCGCACTTCGTAGCCCGAGGGCGAGAAAAACGTGAGCAGGATTTTGTACTCGGGATGGTCGCGGCGCAAGCGTTCCATCAGCGGACGTCCCTGCTCGAACTCGCCGAGCGAGGCCGCATGGAACCACACGTATTGCGCCTGCGGATCGACCTTTTCCTTGAGCGTCCGAACCGCCTCGCGCTCGCCACGCCACATTTTGCGAACCTTCTCGTTGAACAGGCTCGCAATGGCGACGCCGCAGGAATAGCAGAAAATGATAAAGTTATACATAAAGCCCCCCAACTACCCCCGTGGGGCTTCAATCATTTCAATCGCACGACGCATCCGACGCAACGTTTCTTCCTTGCCGAGGAACGCCGAAATATCGAACATTCCGGGGCCTTTTCCCTCGCCGACAAGCGTCAGTCGCCACGCATTCATCACGTTGCCGAGCCCGTAGCCCTTCTGCTCCACCCAATCGTGGACGATTCGCTCCTGATTTTCGAGCGAGAAATCGTCGATTCCTTCGAGCAAATCGGCCAATTCGGTCATCACCTGCGGTGAATTTTCCTTCCAACGCTTTTTCACGGTCTTTTCGTCGTATTCCAACGGCGGAATGAAGAAGAACGAGCACAACGGCCACAGTTCGTGGACGAAACTGACGCGGTCTTTCATCATGCGAACGACCTCCGTGATGCGCTCAAACGATTCATCGACGCCATTGTTGGCGACAATCGGCGCAAAAAGTTCGGCGATTTCCTCGTCGGACTTCCGCAAAATATACTCGTGGTTGAACCACATTCCCTTTTGATAATCGAATTTCGCACCCGATTTCGAGCATCGCGAAATGTCGAAAGCCTTCACGAGTTCGTCGAGCGAGAAAATTTCCTGTTCGGTGCCCGGATTCCAACCCAAAAGTGCCAAGAAATTGACGACCGCCTCGGGGAAATAGCCGCTTTCGCGATAGCCGCTCGACACCTCGTCGGTCTTCGGGTCGTGCCACTCGAGCGGGAACACGGGGAAGCCCAACCGGTCACCGTCGCGTTTCGAGAGTTTGCCCTTTCCTTCGGGCTTCAAGAGCAGTGGCAGATGGGCAAACATCGGCATTGAATTCTGCCAACCGAGTGCTTCGTAGAGCAGCACGTGGAGCGGTGCCGACGGCAGCCATTCCTCACCACGAATCACGTGGGAAATCTCCATCAGATGGTCATCGACGATGTTCGCCAAGTGGTAGGTCGGCAGTTCGTCGGCACTTTTGTAAAGCACTTTGTCGTCCAAAATGTCACTTTTGACGCGCACTTCGCCACGAATCATGTCATTGACCACGATTTCGCGTCCGGGCTCGACCTTGAATCGCACGACATACTGATGTCCGTCCTCAATCAGTCGGGCGACCTCCTCGACGGGCATCGTCAGCGAGTTGCGCATCGACATTCGCGTCGAGGCGTCGTACTGGAAATTCTGGATTTCCTGCCGTTTTTGTTCAAGTTCCTCGGGCGTGTCGAAAGCGATGTAGGCACGGTTCGCACCCAACAGCCGATCGACGTAAATCTTATAGATTCCACGCCGCTCGCTCTGGCGGTAGGGACCGTATTCGCCGCCGTAGGAAACACCCTCGTCGAACTCGATTCCGAGCCAGTGGAAGGCCTCGATGATGTAATCCTCTGCACCCTCCACGAAGCGCGTCGAATCGGTGTCTTCGATGCGGAAAACGAACTCGCCGCCATGTTTGCGGGCGAAAAGGTAATTATACAACGCGGTACGAACGCCGCCGATGTGCAATGGTCCTGTCGGACTGGGCGCAAAACGCACCCGAACATGTCTGTTTTCCATCTGAAAATGATGATATTTCTAAAATTTTGTGCAAAATTACGAATATTTTTTGAGTTTAACGTATTTTTTTTGTATTTTCGCAGTTGAATTGAAAACTACTTGGAAAAAAATGGAAAAAACGGATCAAAAACAAGCCACGAAAAGTCGCCATTTTTTGACGCGCGGACTCATCATCGCCACCACCATTCTGCTCATCGTCTGGTTCCTGCCACGCGAGGAGGGACAATTGTTCCACTACGGCGTTGGACGGCCTTGGACGTCGGGTTCGGTCATTGCGAAATTCGACTTTCCCATCTACAAAACCGACGAGGTCATCGTACACGAACAGGACTCGCTCAAAGACCAGTTCCAACCCTATTACAACTACGACACCGACGTGGAAAAGCGGATGGAGGAAAAGTTCCTGAAAGATTTCTCAGCAGGACTTCCGGGACTTCCCATGGCTTATAAAAGCATGGTTTACAGCCAGTTAAACCGACTTTATCAGGCTGGAATCATGAATACACCCGAATACAACATTCTGGTGAAAGACACGACGAACATGCTGCGCTTGGTGACGGGAAAACAGGCGCAAAGTTTGGCCATCGGCGACGTTTTTTCGACCCTTTCGGCCTACGAAACGCTTTTCCAAGACCCGCAACTGGCCTCGCAGCGGCAACTTCTTCAAAAATGCAACCTCAACGAATACATCGAGCCCAACCTTATCTACGACAAAGAGCGTAGCGAAGCCGAGTTGGCCGACCTGCTGTCGAGCATTCCCATCGCCAGCGGCATGGTGCTGACAGGACAGAAAATCATCGACCGAGGAGAAATTGTCGATGAACATACGGCTCGCGTCCTTGAGTCGTTCGAGCGCGAAATGAAACGGCGCAACGCTTCTGAAAACGAGATTACCAGCACAACCGTCGGACAATTCATTTTCGTCGCCGTGATGGTGCTGTTTTTCACGATTTACCTTTGGCTTTTCCGCCGCGACTATTTCGAGAAACCGCGTTCCATCATGATGCTCTACGCACTCATCACGATTTTCCCGATTCTCGTCTCGCTCATGGTGAAAAACAACCTGATGAGCGTCTATATCCTGCCCTTCGCCATGATTCCGATGTTCGTCCGCGTGTTCATGGATTCGCGCACCGCCTTCATCACCCACGCCGTGACGATGCTGATTTGCGCCTCGGCAGTGAAATATCAATATGAGTTCATCATCGTGCAACTTGTCGCCGGACTCGCCGCCATCTATTCGCTGCGCGACCTCTCGAGCCGTGCACAAGTCTTCAAGACGGCGATTCTCGTCACCATTGCCAGCGCCATCATCTTCTTCGGACTGCAACTCATGCAGACCAACATCGTGCTGAACATCGACACCGACATGTACGTTTATTTCATTATGAACGGTGTTCTGCTCTTACTGGCCTATCCGCTGATGTACGTCATCGAGCGCACTTTCGGCTTCACTTCGAATGTCACGCTTTTTGAACTTTCCAACACGAACAAGGGCTTGCTGCGCGACCTCAGCGAAGTGGCACCCGGCACGTTCCAGCACTCGATTACCGTCGGAAATCTGGCTGCCGAAATCGCCAACCGAATCGAAGCCAACAGCCTGCTCGTGCGTACTGGCGGACTTTACCACGACATCGGAAAAATGGCGAATCCCGTCTTTTTCACCGAGAATCAGGCGACAGTGAATCCGCACGACAACATGCCCTACACCGAGAGCGCCCGCATCGTCATCAGCCATGTCACCGAGGGTTTGAAAATGGCGGAAAAGGCCAATCTGCCAGCCATCATCAAGAATTTCATCCTCACCCACCACGGTCACGGTCTTGCGAAATATTTTTACATCAAGGAGCAAAACGAGCATCCCGACGAGGAAATCGACAAAGCGCCTTTCACCTATCCCGGTCCGAATCCTTTTACACGCGAACAGGCGATTCTGATTATGGCCGACGCGGTCGAGGCGGCATCGCGGTCGTTGCCCGAATACACAGAGGAGAGCATCACGAACCTCGTCGAGCGCATCATCGAGTCGCAACTGGCCGATGGCTATTTCCGCGAGTGTCCCATCACATTCCGCGACATCGCCCTCGCCAAACAAACGCTGATCGAACGCCTGAAAAACATTTACCACACGCGCATCAGCTACCCCGAATTGCAGAAAAACGAGGAGGAAGTGGTGGAGGAAACGAGCGAAAAGGAAGAAATCGACTGATTTACAGCGGATCGACATCGAAGAAAACCTGCAGGGCAGCGTTGCGCTTGTCTTGCATCAGTTGGGTTTGCGCCCGACGAAGATACTCGCGGACACGCCGCAGGTCGATGCCATTTTCCATTTTCAAGACGATTTTGCGGATGTGCAGCGTTTTCACTTTTGAAACGCCGGGTTTGTCGGGTCCGAGAACACGACTTCCAAAGCTCTGACGCAACAGCGAAGCCATGAAAATAGCGGCGGAATCGACGACATTTTCGTGACGATGGCGCATGTATATATAAATAAGGTGGTGGAAGGGCGGATAGCGGAAATCGCGCCGCTCTTCGATGAGGTCGGCATAGAAATTCGGCCAATCGTTGTTCGTAACTTGCTGAATGACAGGAAGTTCCTTGTTTTTTGTCTGAAGAAGCACCAAACCGCGCTTGCCCTTGCGTCCGGCGCGTCCGCTGACCTGCGACATCATCATGAAAGCGTGTTCGTAGGCGCGGAAATCGGGGTTGTTGAGCATCGAATCGGCATCGAGGATGCCCACGACGGCGACGCGGTCGAAGTCGAGACCCTTGGAAATCATCTGCGTGCCGATGAGCACGTTGGTGCGACCCGATGCGAAGTCGCCGATGAGCCGTTCGTAGGCGTTACGCGAACGGGTTGTGTCGAGGTCCATCCGCGCCACACGAGCCTCGGGAAAAATATCGCAAATCTGGTCTTCGATTTTCTCCGTTCCATAGCCTCTTCCGCGCAAATCGCGACCTTCGCAGGCTGGACATTGCGTCGGAACGGGATAGGTGTGGCCGCAGTAGTGGCAGGTGAGCGTGTTCGTCGTTTTGTGAAGCGTCAGCGCGACGTCGCAATTCTTGCATTTCGGCACCCATCCGCAGGCATTGCACTCAATCATCGGAGCGAAACCGCGTCGATTTTGGAAAAGAATCACCTGTTTTTGTTCGTCGAGCGCAGCGCGCATCGCCGTGAGCAACTGTGGTGAGAATGGTCCTGTCATCATCTTCCGCCGACGCAAGTCTTTTACGTCAACCACCTGAATTTCAGGCAGTTCGATGCCTTGATAGCGCGTTTTCAACTCGACGAGACCGAATTTACCCGTCTGCGCGTTGTAATACGATTCCATCGAGGGTGTCGCTGTGCCAAGAAGGACTGGGGAGCCCATCATAATTGCCACCGAACGGGCGTGATAGCGCGGTGCCGGGTCTTGTTGTTTGAAGGACGTTTCGTGCTCCTCATCGACGATGACGAGTCCGAGTCGCTGAAAGGGCAGGAAAACCGCCGACCGCGCCCCGAGAATCACGTCGTAAGGCTCATCGGAAAGTTGTTTTTGCCAAATTTCCACGCGCTCGGCATCGCTGTATTTCGAATGGTAAATGCCCAACCGATTGCCAAAAACTCGGCGCAGGCGCTCCATCATCTGCACGGTCAGGGCGATTTCGGGTAGCAAGTAAAGCACCTGACGGCCTTCGTCGAGGGCTTTCTGGATGAGGTGGATGTAGATTTCGGTCTTTCCGCTCGATGTCACACCGTTCAGCAACACGACACGCTTGCTCTCGAACTGCGATTGAATCTCTTCGAAGGCTTTCTGCTGTGGTTCGCTCAAAGGCTTGATTTGTTCGGGATGCGGCTCGCCACCGTGGTTCAACCGCCCCACTTCACGCTCGTAAGTATAAAGGATTTTGCGGTCGATGAGCGCTTTCAGCACCGCCGAAGTGCAGTGGCTTTCGTTCATCAGTTCGTCGCGGGTGATGTCTGAATTTTCGTAATCGAAACTCAAAAATTCCGCCAACACCTTCTGCTGTTTTTCCGCCCGATGGAGCATATCGAAAGCCAAGTGCAGTGCCTGTTCCGAGCAATACGCCTCGCAAAGTCCGATGCAAGTCTCCGTTTTCGGCTGATAACCATCCTCGTTTTTCAGTCCGGCAGGCAGCGCCGCGTTCATCACCTCGCCCAACGGAGCCATATAATACTCGCTAATCCATTGCCACAATCGAAGTTGTTCTGAAAGGATAATCGGCTGATTATCAAGGATTTCAATGGCATTTTTTGTGTCGAAATCAGGTTTTTCGTCGTGAATTCTGACGGCAATGGCGGTGTATCGCTTCGATTTGTTGAACGGCACCACCACGCGCACACCTGCCAGCACCTGCGCCGCCAGTTCATCGCTGACACCGTAGGTAAAAAGCCCTTCGAGGGGCAACGGCAGTATCACATCGACGTATCGCATTGCTCAACCCTCGGTTTTTCGCTTGTCAAACTTGATGAGTAGCAGTCCGATTCCCGTCCAAATCAGTTCGCGGAGTCGCACGATGAGGGCGACGAAAGTGCCTGCGCTGGCGCTCATTCCCAAACCGTTGACCGACATAAAAAATCCACCCTCACGACCGCCGAGTTGCAGTGGCATAAAGAAGAGCATATTGGCGAAAAGCGAGGTGAACGCGAGGATGAGAATACACTGGATGAAGTTCACCGAGGGCATTAGAATGAGCAGCACGAAGAAGATTTCGAGGGCGCCTCCGATGCGGCAAAGCAGTTCGAGAAGCACGGCTGCAACGAAGGTTTTCGGATTCTGACGATGGAGGGCGGCAATCTGGCGGTCGATGGTGTCGAGTTGTTCGCGATGCTTTTCGATGAAAGGCTGCGCCCATTTTTTGACGATGGGAATGTGGCGAAGCAGGGTTAAAACCCTGACAGCCAAGCCTTTACGATAGCCCGCAATGAAAAACCAAAGTCCAAGCAGACAAAATGCACCCACCAGCGTGAGCATCGTCGCCATGAAAACATTGACGGGTTGCGTGAGGATATAGAGGAAAATCGACAGCAGCCAAAACCAGAAATGGCTGAAAATGTGGGTCATCGCGTAGAGAATGACCGACGACGAGGCTCGCTCGGTGCCGATTTTCGGGGCGAGTTCCATCACGCGATAGGGTTCGCCGCCCATCAGTCCGCCGGGTGTCGCGTAGTTCAACGCAAAACCGCTGACGGTGATTTTATAGAGCCACCAGAAGGAAAATGGCGGTTTTTCGTCGCTCTGACTGCGGATGATGACGTACCACGCCGTGGCGTTGAGCATATAGAGCAGGCTCCACAGCGCGACGACCGCGAAAAACCAGTAGCCGGCGTGTTTCAACCCCTGCCACACCTCGGCGAAGTCGAGTTGCGTCACCATCACCGCCAGCACCAGCAGGCCGAAGATGAAAAATGCGTTTTGGTGTTTTTTCTTCATTTGGGAACGGCAAATCGCACTTTTTCGCCGTCGTCGCGACGCTCGTGGAACAATTTCGGCAGCGGATTGGCCAAGGGAGCATCGTAGTTGCGGCGATTCCGACAAATGTCGATGGCCATATAAACCGCCTGACGGAAGGAACTTTCGTCGGTCACGCCCTTGCCGGCATTCGTGTGGCAAGTCGTGTCCAACGGCATCGTGCAGGGAACGGGCAGTCCGGCCACGCAGACGATGCTATCCGACGACGACAGGGCACGGAACGGGATGGTTCCTTGGTCGTGATACATCGCCAGAATGCCGTCGAAAGCCAGATAATTGTCGGAACCAAAGAAATCGCCTGCCGGATAAGGTCCAAAAGCCTGTTTTCCCTTGCTGACGAGTTCGTCGATGGCCGGACGGATGATTTCTGCCTCCTCCGTGCCGTCGCCATTGGGGTTCAGCGCCAACACCGCCACTCGCGGATTGCTGATGCGAAGGTCGCGTTTCAGCAGGTCGAACAGCAGTTCGGCTTTCTTGCAAATATTCTCTTTCGTCACCTTTGAAACCGCGTCTTTCATCGGTGTGTCGGTGTTCAGAAGTGCCACGCGCAGGTTCTGGTCCATCATCACGACGAGTCCCTGTCGCTTCACCTCGTTGTTTTGCGCGACGGGCGAGAGCACAAGTGCGTCGAAACGACCCTCTTTTTGGTCTTCAATGGCCTTTTTCAGGGCTTTTCCGCCTGCTGCGGTCGCCTCTTCCGTCGGCACACCGAGTTCCACTTTCACTTCCTCGTCGAAACAAGTCAGCAGGTTCAATTTTCCGTCGCGGATGTCGTCGGCGGAAGAGATGATGCTAAACGTGGTTTCTACGCCTAAAGCCTTGCGATGATAGGCCGCCACCTTCGGTGAACCGTAGATGACGGGCGTACATAATTCGAGCATTTCGGGAACCGAGAATGCCTTGAAAATCAGTTCATATCCGACACCGTTTGTGTCGCCGTGCGTAAGCGCTACGCGAATTTTCTTGTCGTCCATTTTTATAATTAACAATTTAGAATTAATAATTCATTTTTTGAAGTTATGGAGTTAGGAAGTTAAGAAGTTAAGCCAAATGTCCTCTTTTTTATTGCCCTTTCACTCCCCTTTGCTTCCCTTTGCTTCCCTTCGTAATCAACATCCCACAAGCTGCCTGAATATCCTCGCCACGCGATGCGCGAATCGTCGTGAAACAGCCGTGTTGCGTGAGGTAATCGCGCAGTCGGAGCATCGTTGCGTCATCGGTGCCGCGCAGAGGAACATCCGGAATCTGGTGGAAGCGGATGAGATTGATGCGGCAGTCGAGCCCTTGCAGCAGTTTGACGATGGCTCTGGCGTGCGCCAAAGTGTCGTTCACACCCTCGAAAACGATGTATTCAAACGACAGGCGACGCTGATGTGCGAAGTCGTAGCCGCGCAGCAGTTCGATGGTTTCCGCAATCGGCATCGCTCGCTCGGCGGGCATCAGTTCGCTGCGGAGTTCGTGGCTCGGAGCATGCAGGCTGACGGCGATGTGGCAGTCGCATTCGTCGAGTAGTCGCTGGAGTTTTCCGCGGATGCCGACGGTGCTCACCGTGATGCGGCGCGGACTCCACGCCCACCCCCAGTCGGCCGTCAGAATTTCGATGGCTTTCAGCACCGCGTCGAGGTTGTCCAAGGGCTCGCCCTGCCCCATAAACACGATATTCGTCAGTTGATTGGCCTCGGGCAGCGCGTAGATTTGGTTCAGGATGTCGGCTGCCGTCAGATGGCCCTCGAAACCCTGTTTTCCCGTCTGGCAAAAGAGGCAGTTCATCTTGCAACCCACCTGACACGACACGCACAGCGTGGCGCGGTCGCCGTCGGGGATGAAGACGGTTTCGACTTTAGCTGATGAGTGATGGGTGGTGGGTGATGATGTTTCGACTGGAAAGAGATATTTGATGGTCCCGTCCGCCGACTTTTGACAATCGACAGGGTCCATTCGTCCCACCTCGCACACGGCCTTCAGTCGCTCGCGATTCTGCTTCGAGAGGTTCGTCATTTCGTCGATGTCGGCGACGCGCTTCCCATAGAGCCACTGCGCCATCTGACCACCTGTGAAGGCAGGCATTCCCAATTCCACCGCCATCGCTTTCAGTTCGGACAGCGTCATTCCAAGGAGTCGCTTTTTAGGGTCGTTCATCGTTTCATCGAGCTATTTTTCACTTTTCGACTTGCAAAGTTACAAATTTTTCGTCTCATTTGATCAAACTTCAACTTTTTTTTATATTTTTGCGCTCAAATAGACATTTACAGACAAAATTCGACGTAAAATGAAACCAAAAATCGAACATATCACATTGCATTCCAACGGACTGCCATCGACGCAGGAATTGTTGGAAATCGCCGGAAAAATGACGGGCGATTACGTGTTGCTCAACTTGAAACCGACCATCGTGGAAATGGGCGACAATGCCCTGCCCCGACTGATTCGTGTGGCGGAAGAAACCGACGCGGCGATGGTCTATAGCGACTATTTGGCCGTAAAAGAGGGCGAAACGGAGCGCCATCCCGTCATTGATTATCAGGAGGGTTCGCTGCGCGACGACTTCGACTTCGGACAGGTGGTGCTGATTCGCACGAAATGGCTGAAAAAATGGGCCGAGGAGGTCGCTGCGGACGAAAATCGGCACTACCAATTCGCTGCGTGGTACGATTTTCGCCTGTTTTTGAGCCGCTGCGGACTGCCTTTCCACCTGAACGAAACGCTTTACACGATTGTCGAAGAGGACACGCGCAAGAGTGGCGAAAAGCAGTTTGATTACGTCAATCCACGCAACCGCGAGGTGCAAATCGAGATGGAACGCGCCTGCACAGAGCATCTGCGGCAGTTGAACGCGCTCATCGACACGACTTCCTACGGCGACATCGACTTCAACGAGGGCGATTTCGAGGTGGAGGCGTCGGTGGTCATCCCCGTTTTCAACCGTGCGAAAACCGTCGCCGATGCCGTGAAAAGTGCTCTTTCGCAAGAAACGAAATTCTCGTTCAACGTCATCGTGGTCGATAACCATTCGACCGACGGAACCGCAGAAATTCTCGCTGAACTCGCCCGTGAAAATGAAAAATTGATTGTTCTCAACCCGAATCGACGCGATTTGGGCATTGGTGGATGTTGGAATTTGGCCATCAACAACGAGCATTGCGGTCGGTTCGCCGTGCAACTCGACAGCGACGACCTTTATTCTTCGCCGCAGACGCTGCAAAAAATCGTCGAAGCGTTCCATGAACAGCGTGCCGCGATGATTGTCGGCAGTTATCGGATGTGCAATTTCCAACTCGAAACACTGCCGCCCGGCGTCATCGACCACCGCGAATGGACCGAAGAAAACGGACCGAACAACGCGCTGAGAATCAACGGTTTAGGTGCGCCGAGAGCTTTTTTTACGCCACTCGCCCGACAAATTCAATTTCCGAACACGTCCTACGGCGAAGACTACGCGATGGGCTTGGCGTTCAGCCGTCAGTGGCGCATTGGCCGCATCTACGACGAACTCTATCTCTGCCGTCGTTGGGACGGCAACAGCGACGCGGCGCTCTCCGTGGAGAAAGTGAACGCCAATAACCTTTACAAAGACCGCCTGCGCACGATGGAGCTGATGGCACGGCAGAAAATGAAAAAATAGGATGGAAATCAAGGAGTTTTTCAACGGACAACTGGCGCAATGGCCCGAGGCGCGGCAACGCTACGACGATTTGGCGAAAGTGCAGACGCGCGACTTGCAGTCGGGCGAAACCACGCTACGCGTGCAGTGGAATCCCGCTCGGATGGTCTCGACAGGCGCGAAAATCGACGTGAAAAGCCTTGAAAAACGACCGTGTTTCCTTTGTTCGGCGAATCGTCCGCAAGTGCAGTTTTCCGAACCGCTTGAAGATGCCACCAATGGCGATCGATACGAATTGCTCGTCAATCCGTTTCCGATTCTTCCGATGCACTTCACCGTTCCGCTGAACGGGCACGAGCCGCAGCGAATCGACGGCCATTACACGATGATTCACCAACTGACGGCGAAATTTCCCGACTTGACCGTGTTTTACAACGGCCCTCGCTGCGGTGCTTCTGCGCCCGACCATCTGCATTTGCAGGCAGGAACAGGCGACCTGCTTCCTTTGCGACAGCATTGGAGCAGTTTGCAAAACCAACTGAAAACCGTTTTCGCGCTGAACGACGACGATTCGGTGGCCTTGCTGCACGATTTCGTCGTGCCAGCCTTCGTGATTCGCAGTAAAAATGCCGAAAACGACCGCCGACTGTTTGAAAAACTCTATCACCAATTGTCAATTATCAATTGTCAATTGTCAATTCTCAGTGACGAGCCGATGATGAACATTGTGGCGTGGCGCGAGGCCGACACGATGGTTTCTGTCATTTTTCCGCGACGGAAACACCGTCCCGACTGCTATTTTGCCGAGGGCGACGACCAGATGCTCGTCAGTCCGGGCGCGCTCGACGTGGCAGGCCTCATCATCACGCCACGACAGCACGATTTCGAGCGAATCACTGCCGAAAAAGCCGAGAAAATCTTGCAAGAATGTGCCATCGACGAGGTTTTGGCGCAACAAATCGCCGAAAAAATCGTGCTCGACAATGTTTCGGCAGAAAAACGCGATGGCAAGGCTCAAAAATCTGCCCCGACTGTCACCGTCGGCATCGTCAGCGCACGCGAAATCCATTTTTCGTTGAATGAGCCGTATTCCGTCGATGGAATCGAATTCAAGGGCGCACAAACTGCCACGTTTGAAAACGGAGCGATTGTTTGGAACAAAAAACGATATAACCAGTTGATTTTCAAACCATTATCCAACGAAGCATCCTTCACGATTGAAGATGTCACCATCGGCGTCGATTTCCATTGGAATCGCAAGGAAAACCAATCTTTCCGAGGAATGCTTAGGCTGTCGATTGACGACGATAAAATATTGGTTATCAATGAATTATCCGTAGAACAATATCTCGAAAGCGTCATTTCGAGCGAGATGAGCGCCACTTCGTCGCTCGAACTGCTCAAAGCCCACGCCGTGATTTCGCGCTCGTGGCTTTTGGCGCAAATCGAAGGAAAAAAGAGAAATTCCGAGGTTGAAAATTCGGAAAAATCAATTCAACATTCAACATTCAACATTCAACATTCTACCCTCATCCGCTGGTACGACCGTGAAGACCACGCGCTGTTCGACGTTTGCGCCGACGACCATTGCCAGCGCTATCAGGGCATCACGCGCATCACGAATCCACTTGTCGCCGAGGCTGTCAGAGCCACGCGTGGGCAGGTGCTGACATTTTCAACACCCAACACCCAACACCCAACACCTACCATCTGCGACACCCGTTTTTCCAAATGTTGCGGCGGTCGCACCGAGGAATTCCAATATTGTTGGGAAGACGTGGTAAAGCCCTATCTCACGTCGGTGGAATGTCCGTATTGCCACACGCAGGACGCCGCGCTCATTCGTCAGGTCTTGAACGACTACGACCAAGAAACGCCTGATTTCTACGAGTGGAAAGAGGTCATCAGCAGCCAACAAATCGCCGAATGGCTGCGCACGAAGCACCACATCGACTTGGGCAACATCACCGACCTGATTCCACTGGAACGCGGCAAGAGCGGTCGCATCTGGAAACTTGAAATCGTCGGCACGAAGGGCAGCTTTACCATCGGGAAAGAACTCGAAATTCGTCGAACACTGTCCGACACCCACCTGAAAAGCAGTTGGTTCGAGGTCGAAAAAATCGAAAATCACCATCCATCACCCAACACCCATCACCCAACACCCACCACCCACCACCCATCACCTACCACCCAATTCATCCTGAATGGTCGCGGTTGGGGCCACGGCGTCGGACTCTGTCAAATCGGGGCTGCCGTGATGGGAGAGAATGGAAAAAAATACGATGAAATTTTAAAATATTATTATATCTATGCAAAACTCACAACTATCTACTGAGCAAAAAGGCGCATCCATCAAGTCTTTTGCATGGGTTTCGTCACTCTATTTCACCGAGGGACTGCCCTACGTGGCCGTTATGACCATCTCGATTCTCCTATACAAACAGTTGGGACTTTCCAACACGGAAATCACGTTTTACACTTCGTGGCTCTACCTTCCGTGGGTCATCAAACCGCTGTGGAGCCCGTTCATCGACCTCATCAAGACGAAACGCTGGTGGATTACTGCGATGCAGTTGCTCATCGGAGCAGCATTCGGTGGCGTAGCGTTCACCCTGCCGACCCATTTCTGGCTGCAGGGCTCGCTGTTCTTTTTCTGGGTGATGGCCTTCTCGAGTGCCACCCACGACATTGCCGCCGACGGTTTTTACATGCTCGGACTCGACCAACAGGGACAGTCGATTTTCGTCGGCATCCGGTCGTTGTTCTACCGCCTTGCGACCATTTTCGGACAGGGCGTTTTGGTGATGATTGCCGGCAATTTGCAGGTCATCTACCGCAACAACATTCCTTTCTCGTGGAGTCTGATGTTCTACGGCGTAGCCGGTCTGTTCATCGCCCTCTGGCTTTGGCACAGTTACATTCTTCCGCGACCTGCCGAAGACATCTCTCGTAGCGGCATCAGTGCAAAGACCATTTGGAGTGAATTTGTGCATACCATCGTCACGTTTTTCCAGAAGCCGCAGGTGCTCATCGCCATCCTTTTCATGTTGCTCTATCGTATGCCCGAAGGCCTGCTTGTGAAGGTTTCTGCGCTGTTCCTCATCGATGCAGAGCACAATGGCGGACTCGGACTCTCGCCCCAAGAATACGGACTTGTGCAGGGAACCGTCGGCGTGGTCGGATTGATTCTCGGCGGCATTTGCGGTGGTATCGCAGCCGGAATCCACGGCCTGAAACGCTGGCTTTGGCCGATGGTTTGCGCCATCACGCTGCCCGACCTCGTCTATGTCTATCTGAGTTATGCGCAGCCCGACAGCCTGCTTCTCATCAACGCCTGCGTGTTTGTCGAGCAGTTCGGCTACGGCTTCGGCTTCACCGCTTATATGCTGTACCTGATTTACTACAGTCAGGGCGAGTACAAAACCAGCCACTACGCCCTCTGCACGGCTTTCATGGCACTTTCGCTGATGATTCCCGGACTGGTGGCAGGTGCGTTGCAGGAGGCCGTCGGCTACCGAATGTTCTTCATCATCGTGATGATTTGTTGTATCGTCACGTTCCTCGTCACTTCTTTCCTGAAAATCGACCCCGAATTTGGCAAGAAGTCTATAACAACGGAAGCTGAATAACTGAGTTAAAAGGATTTTTAAATTATAATAACATTACATCTATGAAACGTACTCTAATCCTTATTCATTTGGCTTTAAGCATAGCTTTCATCGGTAATTCCATTTCTATGAAGGCTCAAACAAAAGACACCATTCAAACATCCTGTGTTCTTCGATATTATGCTTCGCTTGAAGATATTAAAAACGATCATTGGACAGAAATTATTTTAAAAGACTCAATTTCAACTATTCACAAAAATAATGAAGGAAATTTGATTGACGACCGTAACTTTATCATAAAAGACAAAGCCGTCAGAAAGATAATTAATAAAAAAGCTATTGCCATAAAATGTGACAGTACTATTTTGCTGAACCTACGCTTCATTCGTTGCAAAGGATCAATAGGGTCTATGGGTAGAGATTTTGCACGTGCATATCCTTTAAAAGATGGACGATTTATTATGGCATATTATGATGTGAAGAAAGTAGGTGGACTGCAAGGTATGGGTGCTATGGGCGGTCTCATAGGTGCAGTCGTGATGTCAAGTAGTATGGAAAATTTGCGTAACAACAATGTTTGTTATCTTTTCACACCAGAAAAAAATATGGTTGTGAGAGTAAAAAATGATATTTTGAAAGAGTTACTTGCTGGACACGATGACTTAATTGATGAATATTATAATTTAGACCGAAATCTACGCAATTTTGAAAATATTATCATACCTTTGCTGAAGCGTGCTAATGCTCTTAAGTAAATCAATTGAGATTTCGGGATGCTTACCGCAACTTTTACGGTAAGCATCTCGTTTTTTTCTTTTTACAACGATTATTGATAAAGTTCTTCCTGCCGATTGACTGCGGCAAAATCTTTGAGGAATTTGGCGAAACCGTCGGCGCAGGCATCGGCGAAACGACGGCCTTTCTCAGCAGTTGAGAGGGCGGGATTGCCAATGCCAGTGTCGTCGGTGACGAGCGTCCAATGGCGTGGCATCCAGACTTTTCCTTCGCGCAGGGCATCGATGGCGAAACTTCGCGCCTTACCCTCACCCGCCTCTTCCAGCCGCACCAGTTCGGGATGGTAATGCATCATCACCGAGGTCTCGATTTCGTCGGCGTGGTCGCCGGGCTGTTCGAAAAAGTCTTTCGCAGAAGCCATTTTGAACCATTCGGCAGAGGCAATCATGATGGATGAAGGATGAGTGACGAGGGATAAATCCCGAATCATCTGCTTGAACGAGTTTCCGCCATGTCCATTGACGATGAGCAAGCGGCGAATGCCCTGATGCTGTAGCGAGGCGACGATGTCTTTCAAGATTGAAAACTGGGTTTCGTAGCGATAATGGATGCAAAACGGCAGGTCGCGCTGGCCGGGGTTCTGCGAGCCCATCGCAACGGGCGGCAACACCATACAGCGCACGCCATACTGGTGGAGCGCCCGTTCGGCGGCATCGAGAGCAACGGCCTGCGACAGAATGCAGTCGGTCATATACGGCAGGTGAAGATTATGCGGTTCGGTGGCGCCCCACGGCAGAATGGCCACGTCGTATTTGTGCTGACGCGCCACGCCGTAGGTCGAAACGGAAAGGTCAATTTCTCTGTTCATGATGGGTGATGAATGATAGGTGATGGGTGGTTAGTCCCAAACCCAAGGTTCTTTTCTCTTTGAAACACGATATTTAAAAGTCGAGACAGGCAGCCCTGCGCCGTTCACGAGATTAGCCCGCGTAAAAGGCTGCCATGCGTAGCGCACTTCGACAGGCTCCTTCACCTCAGGACAGGTCAGGAGAACGAGCAAGAGATTCTCATCGACTCTTGCCTCGGCAGGATGGAAAATGCCATCATTCCCAGCCACTTCAAAGCCGATGATTCGGTCGCCCGAAGCGGGATGTAGCCCCCGATTGGCATTGTTGAGGCCACTGAACGCGATGCGGACGCAGCCTTCGTGGATATCGATTCCTACGGGGCGAGGGCTCTGGCTCACGAGCTTTCTGTAGTCATAAT
This sequence comes from Prevotella sp., assembly GCA_017412145.1. Classification (GTDB taxonomy): domain Bacteria; phylum Bacteroidota; class Bacteroidia; order Bacteroidales; family Bacteroidaceae; genus Prevotella. Next base: position 40,867 of record JAFPYO010000041.1, on the reverse strand, counting down.
TCTTGTGCAGCGCCAGTCGTGCCAGTCGCTCGCCGATGGGACGCTTGTTGCGCGGATGCACGTCGAGCGAATCGCCGTGGTCGTGGCTGACCACCATTCCCGAATGCAGTCCGTTTCCACGGTTCAAGCGCAGCTGGCTGTCACGAAACGCCGGCCACGACGGACGGTTCAGGCCCGATAGCTGCACAAAGTGGAAGGGCAGGCTACGCCTTCCGAAATACGCGCTCCAACTGTCGCGTAGCAGTCGGAACAACTGCTCGTGGAGCTCGATGTTATGGGCGTTCGACTCGCCCTGATACCACGCTACGCCCTTGATTCGGAAGTGGTCGAGCGGCAAAATGCCCGCCTCGAACATATAGCAAGGCTCGTAGGGATGCCGTTGCTGGCGTGTTTTGTTCAGGTCGGGCGTCGATTTCCCGTCTTTTTCCACATTCACGACCTGCGCGATGTTCTTCAAAGCCCTTTCGCGTGCCCACGGCTGGCCGTAGTCGCCGAAATACCAGTCGGTGAGGATGTTCGGAAGTTTCCATTCGAGCGTGCGGCGGTCAATCCACGACTCGGTTGTCGAGCCGCCGACGGCGTTGCAGATGATGCCGACAGGCACTTGCAGCGAATCGGCCAAGACACGCCCCATGTGGTAGGCGATGGCCGAGAAATTCCTGATGTTTTCCGCCGTTGCGCGTTCCCATACGGGTTTTTTCAGGTATTTCAACTGATTCACCGAGTCGCAAACGGCTGCCGGCCAGTTGTCATTGTCGGTGCTGTAGAGCGGCGCCATGTTGCAGAGGTGCAGCAACCGACTCGCTGCCGACTGCGGGAAAAGGGCGACATCTTCTTCTGCCGTCGAACTTCTTCTGAGTTGAAATTCCATGTTCGACTGGCCTGAGCAGAGCCAGACTTCGCCCACATAGACGCTGTCGAAGAGGACAGCCCCACCCCGACCCTCCCCAGAGGGGGAGGAAGATTGTTTTTTGCGAGATGCTTTCGTTCGGGAAAACTCTCTCCCCCTCTCTTTTTGGAGAGGGGGCTGGGGGGAGAGGCTAAACTCCAACCGATACGGACCGCCAGCCTCCACCGACGGGAATTTGACACTCCATTTTCCATCGGAATTGGTTTTCGTCGTCAGCGAAACGCCGTTGAAGGTCACGAGAACCTCGTCGCCAACATTCGACGTGCCGTGCAGTTCGATGTTTTCGCCCCGTTGCAGCACCATTCCGTTGCCATACATCGGCGAGGGTTTCAGACCGCCGTTGTCGTTTTTGAGGGCGGAATAGACCGTCTGAGCAATGATGGCAGCGCCTTTCGCATTCGGATGCAGCGCGTCAGGCAGCAGTTCGGGATGGCTGTAGAGCGGCGTGTGCAGGTCGATGAGACCGACATCGGTCGTGGCGGCAATCTGACGGATTTTCTTCTGAATGGCGGCGTGCCAGTCGCGTGTTCCCGTCTGGAAACGGTGATGGCGATGGAAAATCGGCGTCATCAGGCAAATCCAGACTTTCGCCTTCGGATTGGCCTCACGAAACGAATTGATCAGCGCACGATAGTCGCCAATGAATTCGTCGCCGTAGTTCGGCCAGTTGCGCGGGTCAGTGTCGTTGAGTCCGAGGTGAATCACCACCCAATCGGCCTTGAAATCGATGGCCTGCTGGTATTCGGGCACTTTCGTGTAGGGCCGATGGCCGTGGTTGAGCAGCGTCGAACCCGAATGGCCGAAATTCCGAACGTCGTAGTCGTCGCCGAGCAAGCTCTGCAACACGACGGGATAGGCGTTTTTCTCGCGATTTTCCACACCCATTCCGTAGGTGACGCTATTACCCACGCAGGCCACGCGAATCTTCTCTTTCGCCGATGCGCAGAGCGAAGCAAGCAGCAAACCCAGAAAAAGTACTTTCTTCATATTTCCGTCTGACAAATTCTTCCAACAATAGCCACCCCCTCTCTTTTCGGAGAGGGGGCTGGGGGTGAGGTTTTATAGCGGCTTGTATTCCACAAACGCCTCCATTGCCTCGTAGCAGGCCAGTCCGAGGTCGTCGTAGAGTTTCGCCGTGCCACGGTTGCGGTCTTCGGCACGCTGCCAGAACAGGCGTTCATCGTTGCCGAGGAACGGCGCACTCTCCATCTGCGACTGATGTTTCAGAATCGAGTTTCGCTTCGCACGCAACTCCTCTGGCGACATCGGCACGCACATTTCGATGTTCTCGATTTCCCACTCGGCCCACGCGCCACGATACATCCAGATGCGGCAGTCTTTGAGCCATTTCGTGCCAGCCTTCTTCTCTTCGTCGATGGCGGCGAGAACAGCGTCGGTACATTTGCGGTGGGTTCCGTGGGGGTCGGCGAGGTCGCCAGCCACGTAAATCTGGTGCGGCTTCACCTCGTTGATGAGTTTCTGCACGATGGCCACGTCCTTCTCCGACATAGGCAGCTTCTCGATTTTTCCGCTCTCATAGAACGGCAGGTCGAGGAAATGGACGCGGTTGAGCGGAATTTTGTTGTAGATACTGGCCGTGCGAGCCTCTCCGCGACGAATCAATCCCTTGATATTCAAGATGTCGCGTGTGTCGAGGTCGCCTTCTTTCTTCTTGGCAAGGAATTTCTTGATTTCAGCATATTTTTTGTCGAAAACATCGTCTTTACCTTCACCGAAAATCTGGTGGAAACCCTCGACAAACAGCAGGAAGCGCGACACTTCCTCGTCGCCGACGGCAATGTTTCCACTGGTTTCGTAAGCCACATGCACCTCGTGACCTTGTGCCACGAGTCGCTGAATGGTTCCACCCATCGAAATCACGTCGTCGTCGGGGTGCGGCGAGAACACGATGACACGCTTCGGGAACGGCGTGGCACGCTCAGGACGATGGGTGTCGTCGGCATTCGGCTTACCACCGGGCCAGCCTGTAATCGTATGCTGTAAGTCGTTGAAAATCTTAATGTTAGCGTTATAAGCCGAACCGTAGAGCGCCAACAATTCCGACAGACCGTTTTCGTTGTAGTCTTTGTTCGTCAGTTTCAGAATCGGTTTTCCCGTCTTCTGACAGAGCCAGACGAGGGCCGAGCGCACGAGTTTGTCGTCCCACTTGAGCGAGGTGACGAGCCACGGATGCACGATGCGCGTCAGGCGCGAGGCGGCGGCGATGTCGCAAACCACGTGAACATCGTTGTGGGTTTGCAGGAACGTGGCCGGAATCTGGTCGGTAATCGAGCCTTCCACCGTGTTTCTGATGATTTCAGCCTTTTCCTCGCCCCAAGCCGTGAGGAAAATCTTGCGGGCGGCCAAAATCGTGGCCACACCCATCGTAATCGAGCACGGCGGAACGGGTTCGCTGCTGCCGAAACTGCGCGTCATTTCCTCGCGCGAAGTAGCGTCGATGAGGATGATGCGCGACGGCGAATTGAGCGACGAACCAGGCTCGTTGGTGGCGATGTTGCCCATTCGACCGATGCCGAGCAGCATCACGTCGATGCCGCCGAAACTCTTGATGCGCTGTTCGTAGAGGCGACAGTGCTGCTGCACTTGGTCTTGCTCGATCGTTCCGTCGGGCGAAAAGACATTCTTGCTGTCAATATCGACGTGGTCGAGGAATCGCTCGTGCAACTGCCGAATGGCGCTCTGCTGTCCGTCTTTCGACAGCGGGAAATATTCGTAGGCGTTGAAAACAATGACATTCTGGAAACTCACGCCCTCTTCCTTGTGAAGTCGGACAAGTTCCTCATATACGGGCGTCAGCGAAGTGCCAGTGCCCAGTCCGAGCACGCAATATTCTCCCTCGCGACGCTGTTGCTTCACTTCTTCGACAACCGCCAAAGCCACTTCCCTCACGCCGTCCTCGGTCTTCGGATAGATGTCGGTCGGCAACTTCTCCATTCGCGTGATTTCGCTGCGATCTACAGCGGTGAGCGGACGGTAAAACTCCTCTGGTACTTTATTCAGTACGATTTGTGAACTTAGATTCAGTCTCATAATATTTTACTTTTTAACCTTTTTACCTTTTTCAAAGATTATCCTTTTCGATGTCCTTAAAATACTTATACGTAGCCACTTTCAGTTCGTCGGTAGCGGCTTCGTCGCACACGATGATGCCGTGGCGATGCGTCTGCAGTGCACTGATGGTCCAGGCCTGTGTCACAGGACCTTCGACGGCGGCTTGCAGGGCGCGAGTCTTGCCGTGTCCGTTCACCAGAATCATCACTTCGCGAGCGTCCATCACTGTGCCCACACCCACCGTCAGCGCCGTCTTCGGCACTTTATTCACATCGCCCTCGAAGAAGCGCGAATTGGCGATAATCGTGTCGGTTGTCAGCGTCTTTTGGCGCGTGCGAGAGGTCAGCGACGAGAACGGCTCGTTGAAGGCGATATGGCCGTCGGGGCCAATGCCACCGATGAACAAATCGATGCCGCCAGCCTCGCGAATCATCGCCTCGTAGTGCTCACATTCAGCCTCCAAATCCTCGGCGTTGCCGTTGAGGATGTGGATGTTCTCCTTCGGGCAGTCGATGTGGTTGAAGAGGTTCGCGGCCATGAACGAATGATACGACTCGGGATGCTCCTCGGGCAGTCCGACGTATTCGTCCATATTGAACGTCAGCACGTTCCGAAACGACACGCGCCCCTCCTTGCAGGCCTTCACCAGATTCCTATACATGCCGATGGGCGACGAGCCGGTGGGCAGTCCGAGCACGAACTTGCGCTCCGGCGTGGGTTGAAACTCATTGATGCGCTTGATGACGTGTCCGGCAGCCCAGCGCGACAGCTGCTCGTAGTCGGGTTGAATGATTAGTCTCATATCTGTCTTAGTTGATAGTTTTGTTCATACGCGCATATAGCCTGCACCCACTCGTCGGGCAGCGGAATCGTCTGGTGCTCGTGGAGGTCGTAGAGCACCATCACCGACGTGCAGCGGCACTTCACCTGCTGCGTGTCTGAGTCGAGAATCTCCTGTTCCAGACGAATGCTCGTGCGCCCGATGTGCGAGGTGCGCGTGCGGGCGAGAATGTGGTGACCGGCCTTCACCTCGGCAACGAAGTCGGCCTCGATGTGCACCACCACGATGCCCACCTGCTCCCAGTCCACGCCCGGACACACGGTCGTCATGTAGTCGGTCTTCGCCGTGTCGTAAAACTCGAAAAAAACGCCGTTGTTCACGTGGCCAAACTTGTCGGTGTCGTTCCAGCGAATCTGCAAGGGCAGCACGTGGCGGAATGTCGGTACTTCCTGCGCAGGTTGTTTTGTCGTTGGTTCTGTCATATTGAAATTTTATCCTTAATCAAACAATTCTGACTGCAAAGTTACAAAAAATTCAATGAAGTGAACACATAAATTAAAAATTTATTTTTCATGGAGCCAAAAAACGGGCTAAACTTTTGGAAGTTTCGCATTTTTGTCGTATCTTTACAAACAAGATAAATCAAATAAACATCAATATGCAAACCGTAGCGATAGAAAATGTAAGTCTTTCGTTGCCAAACGGAGACCTGAGTTTACTCAGGAGTCTGGCTAGGAAAATGGGGTGTACCATACGCCGTCGTCGCAAGAGTGGAATAGAAAAAGGGCTGGAGGATATTCGCAAAGGCAATGTCTATCGTGCTGAGAATGCGGAAGACCTCATCAAGCAGATTCTTGGCTAAGCGATGTACGAGGTAATCTACACCGGACAGTTTAAACGGTCGCTGAAGCGTTGCGCCCGTCGCGGACTCAACATTCAGGAGTTTGTGGCCGTGCTCGACATTTTGCAGGAGAAAGGCATACTCCCTCCCGAATATCAGTACACAAAAAAAAGTGCCCTCGCAAAGGCACTTTTTTTTCTTTCACCATTATTCCATATCTTCCCAGACTTCCTTGAACCTGATGTCTTCGGGACCGAAACCCCACTTTTTTCCCGTTTCGTCGTTAAGGTCGAATTCTTTGCCCAATTGCATGTTAGTAGCTTTCGAGTCAAAATCTTCAAACCCCATTACACCCTTACTGTTGTACATGACGACCACGATGCTTTCCGGCCTGACGTATGCCCGTTTTTTCATAGCACAGCCTCCTTTCTGCCGTTATGGATGTATAGGCCCTTTTGCGCGGGTTTTCCGTTCAGCCGCTTGCCGTCGATGGAATACCACGCATCGTCGGCGATTGTCCGTTGCCCGTTGTCGATGGACTCAATTCCCGTGACCTCGGTGGGTTCCTCAAAGAAGAAGGAAACACCCTTGGCAGCTCCGGACGAAGGGGTAGAGCCTGCCATCAATTCCTCATATTTCGCTTCTGTGATATAGCAGCGATGAGCGGCGAGCGTCGTTCCAGTGTACGGCCAGAAGCCAATCATTTTGGTTCCTTTCTGGTTCTCGACACCCAAGGTAAGTGCCTTACGTGCGCCTACATACTTTGCCTCGCCAGAGCCTTCGAGAATATTGCGGTTGCCGATTAGCGCAATTTGCTGATCCAATTTCTCCTGCACGAGAGTGAGGTCCTCATTGTACATCACTGTGTCTGTGGCTAATGCGTCTTGCGTCTCCTTGTTGAAGGGGCCATCCCAGCCCACGTATTCTGGAGTCCATGCCTTTTGGAAGGCATAGAGGCCGGCCTTCGAGTCGGAACGAACGTACATGGCCGTGCCGGCGGGGATTACGTCGCCCGGGTCGCCGATCTTCTCCAGCACGAGCTGGTTGTGGGCCTCGGTATGGTCGGTGGTTACGGCAGGCCTGATGCCGGTGGCAATCCAGACCGTTGTGCCTTCGGGCACGATGGAATGGTAGTCAAGCCAGAGCGTTCCCGAATAGTATTCTACGCCGCGACCCGATTTGCTCACAGGGTTGACGTACATGATGTAGGGATAGACCTTGACTTGCACTTCCATGTCTCTCATGTCTGCATTCGTCAATTCCGGGCGGGTGTTGTACTGATACGTGAAGCCGTTGTGTACCCCATAATAGTCGAGGTCGGCATTTATGGTATCAGCTGCTACTAACTTGAAATATTTTCCTTTGGCATCTTCGAAAGTTGTCTGGTCAGGCAACTCGTACAACTTGCCATCCCTACTTTTAAACTTCACGCTGCCTCCGATCAGGCAGCTATTGTCGAACGCTGCCGACCGTGCCGCAGGAATATAAAGCCTGAGTTCGTCTTCCGATCCGTTATCAGCCACGCCTTTTTCCACCCAGAGGTCAGCCATGGGCTTCTGCGGAGTGAAAGAATATTGCTTCATGTCTTCTGGAGCTACAGAGATATGCGATAAGTCCAATGACCACATCAGGTTATTTTTGAGCATCAAGTTATTGATTTTGTTGAATCTGCTATCGAAGCCCTCTATATGCTCCAACAAATTCCACTCAAGCTGCAGGGCAGTAATATTAGACGGTATCCTGTCCATGTCTATTTCCCGAATCTGATTGGTGGGATTAAATACATCGTAATTGATTTTTGCAGATCTTGTATAACGATTGTATCTTCCAGAATTAAGGTACAAGCACTCAAAGACTCCATCCTTCATCCATCCGTAAAGCGGTTCCATGCTGGTGACCAGACCTCGGTGGAGGTGTATCTCTTTCAGAGCGATGTTGCTTCCCGTTCCCAGCGTGATGTTCTCAGGCTTCAGGCGCGACGACTGGATGTTCAATTGATCAAAAGTGCGGCTACTGCGAGGATTCTGAATCGTTGCCTTTTCAATCAGTGTTCCCCTCACATCTAAGAGTTTGATGGGATGGCCTTCCTCCAACACTATTTCTTCCAGATTTGCCAAAACATTCGATTCGCCTCCAATGTTTGGGTGATTGTAATAAAAATCACGGACATCAGCGGGTAGGTCTGATGCAAGAACCAATGTCTTCGCAGCCTTCAATTTGTTCAGGTTTTCCGTAGTAATGTCTGTTTTCCGTATGGTGTACCTATTTCCATTACTACCCCAATTAGATATTTTTTCCAAATAATCCAAGTAATTGGAATTTTGGATTGTCACCGTCTGCGCCTGCAGCGTTGCAATGGTGCTGACACACGCCGCTAAAATAAAAATTAATCGTTTCATCTTCTTGTTTGAATTTTATTTGACATTTTATTTTTTTTATATTTCGGTGGCAAAGGTACATATTATTTAACGAAAAGAAAAAAAAAAAACGGTTTTTAACATATAGAACAGAAAAAAACTATTTTTCTTTGTCATTCAACCACTTTTTTGTAACTTCGCGCCCAGTATGAAAGAATTTGTCATTTCCGAAGCAAAAGCTGAGACCGCCGTGCTCGTCGGCCTCATCACACAAGAGCAAAACGAGGCGAAAACGAAGGAATACCTCGACGAGCTGGAATTTCTGGCCGAAACGGCTGGCGCGATCGTCGTGAAACGCTTTACGCAGCGCGTGGGCGGACCGAGCAGCGTGACTTACGTCGGCAAGGGAAAACTCGAGGAAATTCGCGACTATATCAAAAAGTGTCAGGACGAGGCCGATGAATACAATCTCGCACCTCCGCACCTCCGCACCTCCGCACCTCCCCAGCCCGTCGGCATGGTGATTTTCGACGACGAACTCTCGGCCAAGCAGATTCGCAACATCGAGCAGGAGCTGAAAGTGAAAATCCTCGACCGCACAAGCCTCATCCTCGACATCTTTGCCATGCGCGCCCAAACCGCCAACGCCAAGACGCAGGTGGAACTGGCGCAATACCGCTATATGCTGCCCCGTCTGCAACGCCTCTGGACGCACCTTGAGCGACAGGGCGGCGGCTCGGGCTCGGGCGGCGGAAAAGGCTCGGTGGGACTGCGCGGCCCGGGCGAAACACAGCTCGAAATGGACCAGCGCATCATCAAGCAGCGCATCACGCTGCTGAAGCAGCGGCTCGTGGAAATCGACCAGCAGAAAAGCACGCAGCGCAAAAACCGCGGGCGACTCATCCGTGTGGCACTCGTGGGCTACACCAACGTGGGCAAATCCACCATCATGAACCTGCTCTCGAAGAGCGACGTGTTTGCCGAAAACAAACTCTTCGCCACGCTCGACACCACCGTGCGCAAGGTGGTCATCGAGAACCTGCCCTTCCTCCTGGCCGACACCGTGGGCTTCATCCGCAAGTTGCCCACCGACCTCGTCGATTCGTTCAAATCGACACTCGACGAGACGCGCGAGGCCGACCTGCTCGTGCACGTGGTCGATATTTCGCATCCCGACTTCGAGGAGCAGATTCAGGTCGTAGAAAAAACGCTGGCCGACCTCGGCTGCGCCGAAAAGCCGTCGATGATTGTGTTCAACAAAATCGACAATTATTCGTGGGTGGAGAAAGAACCTGACGACCTCACGCCGCCAACGAAGGAAAACGTCTCGCTCGACGAGCTGAAACGCACGTGGATGGCGAAACTGGGCGACTGCATTTTCATTTCGGCCCTTGAAAAGCAGAACATCGACGAATTTCGTGATGCTGTCTATCAGAAAGTCCGTGAATTGCACGTTCAGAAATATCCTTACAACGACTTTCTTTATAATATTGAAGATTGAACATTGAGCATTGAAGATTGAACATTGAAATTATTGAACATTGAACATTGAACATTGAACATTGAAGATTGAAGATTGAAAAGTAATCATAATTCTTAATTTGAAATTCTTAATTCTTAATTTGAAATTCTTAATTCAAAAAAATATGAAAAAAATCCTGACCATCGGCCTCTTGCTGCTCGGAATGACGGCATCGGCCAAAGAGTATGTTTACAAAACCGTCGCGGGCGACCAAACCCAGACACGTATCTACACCCTCGACAACGGACTGAAGGTCTATCTGTCGGTGAACAAGGAAAAACCGCGCATCCAGACCTACATCGCCGTGCGCACGGGCTCGAAAAACGACCCTGCCGAAACCACTGGACTGGCGCACTACCTCGAACACATTATGTTCAAGGGCACGAAGCAGTTCGGCACGTCGAATCCCCAGGCCGAACAGCCCCTGCTCGACGAAATCGAGGCTCGCTACGAGGCTTACCGCCTGCTGACCGACCCCGAAGCCCGCAAACAAGCCTACCACGAGATTGACTCGGTGAGTCAGGTGGCGGCGCAGTATTTCATTCCCAACGAATACGACAAACTGATGTCGGCCATTGGTGCACAGGGCACCAACGCCTACACCTCGAACGACGTGACGTGCTACACCGAGGACATTCCCTCGAATGAAATCGAAAATTGGGCAAAAATCCAGGCCGACCGCTTCCAGAATATGGTGATTCGCGGTTTCCACACCGAACTCGAAGCCGTTTATGAAGAATACAACATCGGCATCGCGCAAGACTCGCGAAAACTCTGGGAATCGATGAGCAAAATGCTCTTCCCCACCCATCCCTACGGCACTCAGACCACCATCGGAACGCAGGAACACCTGAAAAATCCGTCCATCGTCAATATTAAGAATTATTTTAACAAATGGTACGTGCCCAACAACTGCGCGATTTGTATGGCTGGCGACTTCAACCCCGACGAAACCATCGCCATCATCGACCGCTATTTCGGCTCGTGGAAACCCGGTGCCGACGTGCGTCAGCCAGAATTTCCGGCCTTGAAACCCATCACCGCGCCCCGCGACACCACCATCTATGGTCTTGAAGCCGAAAACATTTGGATGGGCTGGCGTTTCGGACGCGGAAACTCGCCCGAAATCGACACGCTGAACGTTGTCGGCGAAATGCTCTCGAACGGCGCGGCTGGCCTCATCGACCTCAACATCAACCAACAGATGAAAACACTCGATGCTTGGGCTGGAAGCGAGGCGCTGCGCGACTATTCGTGCTTCATTATGGGCGGTTCGCCGAAAGAAGGACAAACCCTCGAGGAAGTGCGCGAACTGCTGCTCGGCGAGGTCGAAAAACTGAAAAACGGCGACTTTTCCGACGACCTGCTGCCCTCGATTGTCAACAACGCCAAGTTGAAGTATTTCACGCAGTTAGAGAGCAATGGGCAGCGTGCAAGCCTTTTCGTCGATACCTATATCAACGAAATTCCGTGGGAACAGCAAGTGGGCTACCTCGACCGCATTTCGGGCATCACCAAGCAGCAAGTCATCGACTTCGCCCGCCGTCATTTCGGTCAGAACTACGTCACCGTTTTCAAGCGTCAAGGCGAAGACAAGACTCTAAAAAAAATTGACAAACCAACCATCACGCCGATTCCTGCGAACCGCGACCAGATGAGCCAATTTGTCAAGGACATTCAAAATTCTGATGTGAAACCCATCGAACCGCGCTTCGTCGATTTCCAGAAAGACCTCACATTCGGAAAAACGAAGAAAAATCTGCCCTACATATACGTCAAAAACACGGAAAACGGTCGTTTCTCCCTGTCGTTCTACTACGAGTTCGGCAACGAAAGCGACCTGCGCTACGTTTACGCGAAGGAATACCTGAACGTGCTCGGCACCGACAAATACACGAAAGAGCAGATTCAGCAGGAATTCTACAAGTTGGCGTGCGACTACCGCATCAGCGTGGGCGCTCGTAATATGACCATTATGCTCACGGGTCTTTCCGAGAATATGCCGCAGGCACTCGCCCTGCACGAACACCTGATGCAGAACGCGAAAGTTGATCTCAACGCCGCCAAGCAAATCATCGACCTTGAGGAAAAAGCCCGCAACGACGCGAAACTCAACCAACAGCAGAACTTCTCGCGGCTCGTGCAATACGGCATCTACGGCCCGTACAACCCCCAGCGCCACGACCTCAGCATCGCCCAACTGCGCCAGCAAGACCCGCAGGAACTGCTCACGCTGCTGAAAAACCTCAAAAACTACGAGCACACCGTGTTATATTATGGTCCGATGAGCGAGCAGGAACTGGCGAACGTCATCACAAAGACGCACAAAACACCGAAAAAACTCGCCCCCGTGCCCGAAGGAAAGCATTACACGATGCAGCCCACACCCGAAAACGAGATTCTCATCGCACCCTACGACGCGAAAAACATCTATATGCGGATGATTCACAACGAAAATCGCAAGTGGAACCCCGACGAGGCAGCCGTGAAAGCACTGTTCGACGAATATTTCGGCGGCGGAATGAACGGAATCGTTTTCCAAGAAATGCGCGAAGCACGCGGACTGGCCTACAACGCCTACGCCGACTACGTGGAAGCGAGTTACCGCGACCAACCCGAGTATTTCTTCACCCACATCATCACCCAAAACGACAAGATGATGGACTGCATCCGCCATTTCCACCACATTCTCGACACGATTCCGCAGAGCGAAACGGCCTTCCGCATCGCCAAAGACGCCCTGACGAAGCGCCTGCAGAGCCAGCGCACCACGAAATTCTCGCTCATCTATGCGTGGCTGGGTGCGAAACTACTCGGCATCGACTACGACATCAATCAGAAAATCTACTCGGCACTGCCCGCCCTGCAACTCAGCGACATCGTCCGTTTCGAGCAGCAGCAAATGGCCCGCAAGCCCTATCGCTACGTGATTCTCGGCGATGAAAAAGAGCTCGACATCGAGTCGCTCGAACGCATCGCGCCGATTCGCAGAATCTCGACCGAAGAGATTTTCGGATATTGAGTTAAACATTTTTAACTAAGTGAGGCATTGCCAATTCAAATAAATTCGTACATTTGCAGGTTAAAGTGATATGACAGATATAATATTATCCAGTTTCCTAAGCCTTTTTGCCTTGTTTGGCAAGGAAAAACAGGTGGATGAAACGCGGGCAAAAGCCATGCTCGCGAACTTCATGCGTCACTATTTTGGAATCAGGAACATCGACTCATATCTGAACCTGTACAGCGATTTGCGCGGTGCCTACGAAATGACGGAAGACCTTGACACAGAGGAAGTTGTGGCTTCCATCTGTGCCAATCTTCACGGAAAAATTCCCGTCAGAGAAGAGCAAAGGCTGTTGTTGCGACTCATGGAATTTTGCGGAGTTGGCGAAGGGAACATCCATCCGATGTTCAACATCATGGCCGAGAAATTCAACGTGCCAGATGAAATGTTCCAAGACTTCATTGACTTCCTGAAAGGCGAACCGACAGACCATGTCATCATCCATCAGTCGGACGATTTCGACGGCACCTTGAAAACGCTGATTCATCCCGAAACCGGCACCATCCTTTTCTCTTACTCTGGCTCCGACATTGTTCGGCTGAACGACGTGCCCGTGCTTCACGGTTCCTACCAGATTTTGCAGCAAAGCAGCGTGTTGAAAGGGAAAAACGGCAAGCCGCTCTATTATTCCACGCTCTTGGAGGCGCATCAGCGAAAGTTAGGACTGTGGAAAAGCGAGGCACAGCGCGTCGAATTTTGTGGGCGCGACATCAATTTCCGCTTCCCCGACAGCGACAACGGCATGCACGACCTGAATTTCACGCTCCGAAGCGGCGAATTTCTCGCCGTCATGGGCGGTTCGGGCACTGGAAAATCGACCTTGCTCTCGATTCTGAACGGCTCGCTCACTCCGCAGGAAGGACGAATCACCATCAACGGACACGACATCTCGGAACCGCAGGCCAGAAACCTCATCGGATTCGTGCCGCAAGACGACCTGCTCATTGAGGAACTCACCGTCTATCAAAACCTTTACTACACGGCAAAACTCTGTTTTGAAGGAATGTCGGAGGAGGAAATCGACAAACGGGTCATCAAAACGCTCAAAGACCTCGAACTCGACGGAGCCAAAGACCTGAAAGTTGGGTCGCCCATCCGAAAATACATCTCGGGCGGACAGCGCAAGCGATTGAACATCGCCCTCGAACTGATTCGCGAACCCGCCGTGCTCTTCCTCGACGAGCCCACCTCGGGACTTTCCTCTGCCGACACCGAGAAGGTCATCAATCTGCTGAAAGAACAGACGCTCAAGGGCAAGCTCATCGTGGCGAACATCCATCAGCCATCGAGCGACGTCTATAAACTCTTCGACCGCCTGTGGCTGCTCGACAAAGGCGGCTACCCCGTGTTCGACGGCAACCCCATCGAGGCCATCACCTATTTCAAAACGGCGGCCAACTATGCCGATGCCGAAACGAGTGCCTGCCCGACCTGCGGAAACGTCAATCCGGAAATCGTCTTGAACATCATCGACGAGAAAGCCCTGAACAACAGCGGAGAAATTTCAGACGAGCGCAAAATGACGCCCAAAGAGTGGCACGAACTCTATTTAAAGAACGCCCCGAAACTGGAACAGCCCGAGGTCAGCGAAATTCCGCCATCTGAACAGCGAAAACCGGGTGTCTGGCGGCAGTTCCTGATTTTCTTGGAGCGCAATTTCAAGACAAAAGCCACCAATCGGCAATATCTGGCCATCGCCCTGCTGCAAGCACCCGTTTTGGCGTTGATTTGCGCCATGCTCACCCGCTACGCGCCGCCTGAAGGCTATTCGGTGATGAACAACAAGAACCTTGTGAGCTATTTCTTCATGGCAGTCATCGTGGCGACTTTCATCGGCATGAGCGGCAGCGCCGAGGAAATCATCAAAGACCGCGCACTGCTGAAGCGCGAACGGTTCCTGCAACTCTCCTACGGCAGTTACATCTGGTCGAAAATCGTGTTTGTGGCCTCCGTTTCGCTTGTGCAGACGCTCCTGTTCATCGTCATCGGCAACAACATCATGGGACTCCACGGCCAATTCAGCACGTGGTGGTTCATCTTGTTTATGACGGCTCTTCTGTCAAACCTGACCGGCCTGCTGCTGTCGCAGATTCTGAGTTCGGTCGTCGCCATCTACATCAGCATTCCCATCTTGCTCATCCCACAGATTCTGCTCTGCGGACTGGTCGTCAGTTTCTCTGACCTCACGCCGAAAAGCACGACGGGAAATGTGCCGTTGATTGGCGATTTGATTCCCTCGCGATGGAGTTACGAGGCCCTTGCCGTGACATCGTTCGCCGACAACGACTACGAAAAACCCTTCTTCCAACTCGATAAAGAGAAGTACGAGACGCAATTCTACAATATGGTGTTCCTCTACGAACTCCAGTCGCAACTCGAAACGATGAACGACGAGAAAAAGCGCGGAAAAGAGGTCAATCCCGACCATCTGAACGTGATTCAGACCAACCTGCCCGTGCTGACGGAATATGCCGGTTTGGAGGCGTATCAAGGCGATTACTCCTACGATTCGCTCCGCAAATACATGAAAAATGCCGAGAAAATCCTCTCGAAGAAGAGCAACCGCGCCACGTTGGACAAAGAAGCGGTGGTTGATCAGTTCGTTCGCGAAAACGGCAAGGAAGCGTTGTTGGAACTGAAGAAAAACCACCACAACCTCAAATTGGAAGACTTTGTCGTCGGAGCCGACCAAGGACGAATGCTCGACATTGTCGATGGGCACATCGTTCCCCGCGTCGGGCCGATTTTCCTGACACCCCACAACCAGATGGGACGCGCTCCGTTCTATAGCAGCGAGAAAATCGTGGCAGGCATCCACGTGAAAACACTCTGGTTCAACATGGGCATCATCTTCCTGATGTGCATCGTCGCCACGATTCTACTCATGGCCGACTGGCCCGGGAGAATCATCAGAAAAGAATCATCAACACAATAATTTATTTAAAATTTTTATTAACTAACTAAACACAAAAGAGAAATGAAAAAGTTATCAATCTTCGCAGTGGCTATCGCTGCAATGGCTTTCACAGCATGTGGAGGCAACAAGAGTGCAAACAACACTGAAGAAGTCCAGAAGAGCTTCGACCAAGAACAAATCGAGGCGAAAATCAAGATGGAATTCGACAGCCTTGCCAAGGAAATCGGAAACCTGAAGCACCTTCCCATCGTGCAGAAGGGCGATGGTGGAATCCAACTCTCCGAAGAGGAAAAGCAGGTGAAACCCGACTATCTGCTCGACCCCGCCGTGGCTGAAAACGCCGTCACACTGGCTGAGAAATATCGCATGGTGAGCGCCCTGAGCGTTGACCAGAACATCGCCGCCATTTACGACATGCCGACCGAAGAGTACGACAAGGCCATCACGAAGCTCATCGCCGACATCAACGACCCCTCTTTCAAGGAAATGGAGGCCAACAACATCTTCGACAAGGCTCAGCAGCTCTATGACGCCATGAACGAGAACGGTCGCATCAACTATTTCTGGCAGCTTTCTGCCGCTTCGTTCGTCGAGGAACTCTACGCCATGACGCAGAACACCGACAAGTTCATCACCGCATTCGACGATGAGGCTGCAGCGAATGTAACCTATCGCACCACGCTGCTCATCGACGCCATCGACCGTCTGGTCGAATTCGACCCCGAGATTGCGCCCGTCGCCGAGGCTCTGAAGCCGCTCGCCGACCTCAACGCCATGACCGTCGATCAGCTGAAAGAGCAACTCGCTCAGATGAAGGAAGACGTGACGAAGGCTCGTGCAGCCCTTGTGAAATAATAATTGAGAGAAAACCATCACAAAAAAGCCCCAGTTTTTGGGGCTTTTTTGTGTTTAGAAACGATTTCAATAGACGATTTTCCGACCGCCTTGGATGTAGATGCCGCGCTTCTGCGGGGTGACGACGCGGCGACCTTGCAGGTCGTAGATCGGCTGACGCGAACGGTCGATGTTGTCGTAATGGACGATGCCGATGGCCGTCGGAAGTACCGTCGAAGCGTCGTTTTCCTCGACAATTTCGTAGATGGTCGGAGCGGTGCCGTTCCATGTCACGCGCAGAGCAAGAACCGTGGAATAGGTCGAGAGGTCGAAGCGTTGCGCACTCTGCGAGAGGCTGCCCAACTGCGTCCACGTCTCGCCATCTTCCGTCACTTCAACATTCACGCCGCTCGGCACCTGCGTACCGCTGAAAATCGTCACGGCAAGCGTCGGATTTTGCCTGATGAAGCGATAGACGACGCTCTTCGTGTCGGGTGTCGCGTTGGTGTATGGCAGGGCATCGACAAGGTTTTTGATTTCATTGCCATTGCTGTCGTGGCAGCGCGGCTGGGTCAGGCTGTGGCGATTGACTTCCATTTCGAAGAGTCGCAGCCATTTGTCGGTCTTGGCACTGACGACGCGCAGACGCACGAACTTGGCCGTGGCTTCGCCGCCGTTGAAATCGACATATTTCATTTCACTGCCACCCTGCACGGCGTAACTTCCGTTGAGCGTGAAGTTCGACGTCGAAGTTCCTTTGACTTTCAAAGCAGTCCATTTCTTGCCATCTTCAGAAATTTCAACCACCGCCGTGTTCATATAGTCGTTGTTTTTCGTACCGATGCACACGCGCACATCGCGAACGACGGTCGGCTCGGCCAAATTCAGCGTGTAAGTATCGCCATTGGCCTGATTTTTCTTCACCGCCCACCACGTCGAATAATTGCCGTCGGTGAGGTGCGAGAGCGGTTGGTCTTCGGCATTGTCGCCTTCGGGCACGCTCACGCTGCTAATCGTCGGAACTGTTTCGGGAATCAACGAGAAGACGGGCATCGAGAATTTCGCGGTCTGCGTTTCGCCACTGACGTTCTCGAAAATCACATATTTCACGAAATCCGAGGGTTCTTCACCATTTTCCAACGTCTTCCACGTGCGGAAATCGGCACTGTAGCGCACGGAGAACTGCTGCTGGAGCGCCTCGTCGAGTTTCCACTGCTTCACGAGCATGGGTTGCGGCAAACTGAGACCCACGAAATGGCCCGTCGGCACATCCACTGTTCCGCCAAGGTAGTAGTATTTGCTGGCGGTGCTGTACGTAGCGCGGAAAGTCGTTCCGGGGTCGGTCGGCAGGTTGTGGATAGCTTTATGCTTCTCTTCCCCTGTACCAAAAGCGTCTTTCAGGATGTTTTCACGCATCCACTTCACGAAAGGATAGAAATTCTTTTGCGAGGTCTGCGCCTGTCGCCACGACACGTTTCCGCCCATTCCTTCGAGCGCGTAGGCGGTGTAAATCGTGTTCACGTCGATGTCGGTGATTTCCTCGAGTGCCGCCACGTAGCCCGTCCATCGCTCTTCGAGTTCGGCCTGGCTCTGCGCCGCGTCCATCATGTCGAGCGTAATGCCAACCATCGCCTGCAACTTCAGCAGCCACGGCGAAATGTCGGCATAGAGCAGGCGGTCGCATTCGCGCTCGCTATCCTTGTAGGCCACGAATTTCGCACAAACCGCCTTCAGTCGTTCCATTCGTTCGCGAAGTTGCTTGGAATAGGTGTTGGAAGGGTTCGTAATGCGCGTTTTCACGTTGTTCAGAAGTGTCCCGAAGGCCGTCGGGTCGTTCCAGCGCAGATAGTCGCAGAGGAACGAGAAATCGTCGGCATCGTCGTTGCCCACGATGGCTTTCACGGCGGCCTTGTAACTGGTCGTATTGTTGAATCCGGCATTGTTCCACGAGTAGTCGGCCACACTGAAAAGCGCCACTTTCGACATTTCGCCCTCCTGCATCGGATTGCTGACGATGCCGATGCCGCCTGTCAGTTCCGAGGGAACGGTTCCGTTGCTATTGACGGCAGGCATTTCGAAGAAATTGGCATACATGTCCTTCGTGTAAATCTGGCCGTCGCTGTTGTCGTTGCAGGGATAGTTCCACCACCACGCCACATCGCGCTTGAGATACTGCCGCACTTCGTTGAGGTCGCCGCTGTTGGGAATGCTCCAAACGCCCCAGCCCGTCGTGTAAATCGTTACGTTTTTCGGAGTCGTCGCCAAAGCCTTATAAAAGCCGGCACGGGCTTCGGCTCCAACCCAGCCCAAGGCGTAGATTTGCGGCACGAAATGCACGGGGCGAACCGTGTCGGCAGGGGCAGTGCCCGCCTTGTTGTATTTTTTCTCAAGACCGCGCTGCACAGCCGTCAGGTTGTCGGCATTGAGTTGGTATTCACTGCTATTGGGCAGGGCCACGTCATCGACAAAAATGGCGAATTGGCGCACGCCGAGTCGATACATCTTGTCGAATTTGCCCAAAATATCATTCACCACCGTGCCGCTCCAAATGAAATTATTTCCCGGGTGAATCGCCCAGATGAAATTCACCTTCGTCGCTGCCGACTGCGCCGTGATTTCGCGCAACATCTTCTGCGTCAGCCAACCGTTTTTCTCTTGTTCGGCGGTGATACTCGTCGGATACGATTCTGTCCATTTGGTTGAGTGGTAGGGGTCGCTCTTCGCGCCATAAAGATAGGTGTTCATCTTGTAGCGCATCATAAACCGCATCAGGTCTTTCTTCACGCTGATGCTGTAGGGATAGCCGTAGTAACCCTCGACCAGTCCGCGACTTTGCAGGTCGGCATAGTCGCCGATGGTGACGGTCGGCATCGCGTCGGTAGCGCGCTGGTCCATCATCTGTTCCAACGAGGCCAAGCCGAAAAACACGGCGTCGGTATGCTCGCCGAGCACAATCAGACGCGCAAAGTCGCCCGATTTCCACAGGTGCAGCAGATGGCGGTCGTATTTGTTCTTTTTCGTCAGTGCACTGCGGTCGAGGCCGAGGCTTTCGACTTGTTGGTCCACGATTTCGCCACTGCCGTCCACACCGAGCAGAATATTCGCCTGACTTTCTTGAATTTCCGTCGAGAACGAAGCCGAAAGACCGTGTTCGCTGAGGATTTCCGACAGTCGATTCTTCGTCGGCTCGTCGATTCCATTCTCGCAAACCACATTCACACTCGTCGTGAACGCCGCTGTTTCGCCGCCCATTTTCACGCTCTGCGGCACGGGATAAATCGAATAGTTCTGCGCATCAACCGCGATGGCGATGCATAGTAATACAAAAATAAAAATTTTCTTCATCATAAAAAGTTGTTATCATTAGGAATTTGGGTGCAAAGGTAAAAAAAAATGCGAACTTTTGCAAGAAAAAAGTTAAGGAAAATGCCATCTGGTTACGTTCGATGAAGAGGGTGAGGAAGAAGGCATACCTGTAGTGCCAGTTTGGAAGTGGTTGTTAGAAGTCTCATTTTAAAGAATAATTCGGGCGGAAACTTCACTTTCATGTGAGTCTCCGCCCCGAATTCTTTTCAACAGAATTCTTTCTTCTATCTAGTCCCTGCGAATTTCATAAGACCAGAATCTTTTATGTTTTGTTTCGTTTTTCCTTTTGCATAAGAATTATAAGCTACCCATCCCCATTGGAAATTATCCCAATAGTTTGATGGGCGACTGATACTTGAGAGAGAAAAATCTCCTCCCTCTTTAACATAATAAAATGTTCCAGTAAAACGACCATTATCCACTTTAAAATTTCTAAGTTCAAGTTCTACGGATTCTTCTTGAAAAGAAATTCGAATGTCATTTATTTTGATAGTCCAATAGATGTGATAAGCCATATAAGGAATTGGGGCTGATTCAAAGTAGTCAACCCAATAGCCAGTGCCGTAGGAAAAAGGCGAAGGGACAGTTAAAAAAGTTATTTCAGTATTGGACGAATCATATTCTTTCCCACCCATGGTATAAAAATTATTCATATCGCCAATCCATGTCCCTTTGAGTGACGTTATATTGGTATTTACTTTGGGTATAGAATTATTGATTGTTTGCCAAAAAATTGTATAATTTATGGGATAATGAATATAATAATGGTAGGTATTATTCTCAATAATTATATCATCACCAAGACCACAACTATAGTATTCTTCTACATCTTGACTACTCATTATTAAATTTTTAACGATTAGAACACTTGATGAATTCAAATATAAACCCTCATTGGTAAGATCAATTTCTTCCATTTTTATGATACCAGTTAAATGAATCTCTAGTTTATCCAGTTTTCCAAAATCTCCTAAAATTTCTATGATATCTTCTTCTTTCCATGAGTAATCATTTTTTTTGTCAACTCGTTTTTTATCAACTATTGTGATTTTTTTTAAAAAATGATTATTTCTCAAATCTATAGTTTTCACGTATGATTCCATATACAAATTGACCAATTTGGGCATGTGTTGAAGAACGATTTCTGTAAAAGTACCTTTTAATTTCAAAACTTCAACTCCAGTAAAATATTCTAATCCTTTCACGGACTTTAATTCAATTTTTTCATCTGGTGTAAAATCTCGAACAGCTGCGGCTTCCGTTCTTGATACCTTATTATCGCCATTTACATCGTAATTCTCATAGCACCATTTCATAAGGTTTAAATCGTCCATGGCTGTACAAACATCATCTATATCCGCTAATGATGGTAATTCATCATCATTGCTACCACACGAGATTAAACTAACGCTCAGCATTACGACCATTATAAAATAAAGGTCAATAAACTTAAAATTCTTTTTTTTCATGATTCTTTGTTTTTTAGTTTTTATTAGTTATCATTTTTTTAATAAATTCTATATGGAACATCAGATTTGCTAATCTCTACATCAATTCCTAATGGAAGAAGTTCGGATTTAAGTAAACATTGTGTCGATTCAAAATCAGCACAGGGACCAATAACGATTTCCAAAAGAAACTCTTTTTCTACTGGAACTTCTATATATGGAATAATATGCCCTTTGTCATTACATCGGTACTTTACATCTTTATCATCATTCTTGAATTTAATGAGTCTTGACTCATTTTCATATTGATATGCTTTGTGTTTTATATAAGATGTAGCAATAACGCTAAAAGCGGATAATTGCTGAACCATATAATTGAAGCGTTTTTGACTATCCCTTATTTTTGAAACTTCTTGATAATATTTTTGGTATAATTCACTAATAACTTTATAGGGTAACTCGCCATATTCCCCATAAGTAACATCTGATGTATGAAGCCTACTTAATACTTCAACTTCAGAATTAGACTTAAAACGCCATTCATAGTTGTTAAAGCCAAGAGATATTCCATTCCCCATACTTGCGTAAACATTCCACATGGGTAAAAAGTCTTTTTGTTTTGAAAATGATATAACGAAAGCACTTTGCTGCATTTCGCTATTATTCTGTATCATGACATCATGCCATTTTTCGGGATTTTCCTTTGTCTCCCGATAATTATTCCATATTTGAGAGAGTTTTAAGCCATCTTTTATCTTTAGTTCTTTTTCAATTTGGGGCAAAAGTTTTTTAATGAATAGTTCGTATCCATATTTATACTCGGTTGGATCATTCATTGCAATTACATTACTTGCCCAAAAAATAAATTTTGAAAGTTTAGGTTTTCCCTCTTTATCTCTTTCGATGCTGTTATTCAGCATTGCTTGAAAAGAATTCAATGTTGTATAATGCCACACCTTCTCCATACGTGTTAGTCGCTTCTTTCCAAACGGCTCCCTTGTCTGGGTGATTTCCAAAATGGTTTCGGCTGATATACAAAAAAGCGTGGGAGTCAAATCAATTACTCGTCCCACGTACAGAGGCTGTGGCATTGCCCTAATAGTCTATGACGAGCAACGCTGAAGCCCACGCGATATGCAGATACCCAAAAAGTACCACATACACAATGAACATCATCCGTTGCTTTGTTTTCGACTATTAGTTTTGGAACTGCCACATTCCTGTACGTCAAAAGACAAAGCGTAAGATAACGCCTTCCTATATATAGCGTCCCACCCCTCGACTTCGGCTTGCGCTTCCGCATCGGACGTGATGACGATGCAAAAATACAATTTTTCTGGTAATTATACAAAAAATGCACAAGTTTTTATCAACTTTTCAAAAATAATTCCTCATTCTTCATTCTTTGTTCCTATTTTTTTGTATCTTTGCGGAAAAATACAACGAAAACAACAATATTATGGCAACAAAACCTGAATTTAAGTACGCCCCGATGTTCCAGATGGGCGAGGACAAGACCGAGTACCGCCTTCTGACGAAAGAGGGTGTGACAACCGCCCAGTTCGAGGGCAAGGAAATTGTGAAGGTGTCGCGTGAGGCACTGACGCTGTTGGCTCAGCAGGCGTTCCACGATGTGGAATTTATGCTGCGCCGCGAACACAACCTGCAAGTGGCAGCGATTCTGAACGACCCCGAAGCGTCGGAAAACGACAAATACGTGGCGTTGCAATTCCTGCGCAATGCCGAAGTGGCTGCGAAAGGCATCCTGCCGTTCTGTCAGGACACGGGCACGGCGATTATCCACGGCGAAAAGGGTCAGCAAGTCTGGACAGGATTCGAAGACGAGGAAGCCCTGTCGCTCGGTGTTTACAACACGTTTACGGAGGACAACCTGCGCTATTCGCAGAACGCACCGCTCAATATGTACGACGAGGTGAACACGCGCTGCAACCTGCCTGCGCAAATCGACATCGAGGCTTGCGAGGGCGCAGAATATCGCTTTGTGATGGTGGCGAAAGGTGGCGGTTCGGCCAACAAGACCTATTTCTACCCGATGACGAAGGCCACGATTCAGAACGAGGGCACGCTGCTGCCTTTCCTCGTCGAAAAGATGAAGTCGCTCGGCACGGCGGCCTGTCCGCCCTACCACATCGCGTTTGTGATTGGTGGCACTTCGGCAGAGAAGAACCTGCTGACGGTGAAACTCGCGTCGATTAAATACTACGATTCGCTGCCCACGACGGGCGACGAGACGGGACGCGCCTTCCGCGACATCGATTTAGAAGAAAAACTGCTGAAGGAAGCCCACAAAATCGGTCTTGGCGCACAATTCGGCGGCAAGCATCTGGCGCACGACATCCGCGTCATTCGACTGCCGCGCCACGGTGCTTCGTGTCCCATCGGAATGGGCGTTTCGTGCTCTGCCGACCGCAACATCAAGGCGAAAATCAACCGCGACGGCGTGTGGCTCGAGAAAATGGACTCGAACCCTGCCGAACTGATTCCTGCCGAGTTTGCGAAGGCTGGCGAAGGCCAGAACACCATCGTCATCGACCTCGACAAAGGCATCGACAAGGTGCGCGAGGAGCTGTCGAAATATCCCGTTTCGACCCGCGTGAACCTGAAGGGCACGATTATCGTGGCCCGCGACATCGCCCACGCGAAGCTGAAAGCTCGCCTCGACGCTGGCGAACCGATGCCCGACTACTTCAAAAACCATCCGATTCTTTACGCCGGACCTGCGAAAACGCCCGAGGGCTATCCCTGCGGTTCGATGGGTCCGACGACGGCCAACCGAATGGACCCGTATGTCGATGAATTCCAGGCCAACGGCGCGTCGCTTGTGATGATTGCGAAGGGCAACCGTTCGCAGGTCGTCACCGACGCCTGCAAGAAGCACGGCGGTTTCTATCTGGGCAGCATCGGCGGTGCAGCGGCAGTGTTGTCGCAGTCGTCAATCAAGTCGATTGAGTGCGTGGAATATCCTGAACTCGGTATGGAAGCCATCTGGAAAATCGAAGTCGAGGACTTCCCTGCCTTCATCCTCGTCGATGACAAGGGCAACGACTTCTTCCAGACGCTGAAACCGTGGTGTCCGAGGAAAGGTTAAGAAGTTAAAAAGTTAAATTCTAAAAATTATGAATATCGTAGAAAGATTCCTGAACTACACCAAGTTCGATACACAGTCGAGCGAAGACAGCCAGACCGTGCCGAGCACGTCGAAACAACTGATTTTTGCCGAATTTCTGAAGAAAGAACTCGAAAACGAGGGGCTTGAAGACGTGGAAATGGACGAAATGGGCTATGTTTATGCCACTTTGCCTGCCAACACGAAGAAAAAAGCGCCCGTCATCGGTTTCATTTCGCATTACGACACCAGCCCCGACTGCTCGGGAGCCAACGTGAAAGCGCGCATCGTCGAAAACTACGACGGCGGCGACATCATCCTCTCGGAAGGTATCGTGTCGAGTCCCAAAAAGTTCCCCGAACTGCTGCAGCACGTGGGCGAAGACCTCATCGTCACCGACGGAACGACGCTGCTCGGTGCCGACGACAAGGCCGGAATCGCCGAGATTATGCACGCCGTCTGCTACCTGCGCGACCACAAGGAGATTGAGCACGGAAAAATACGCGTCGCCTTCAATCCCGACGAGGAAATCGGTATGGGAGCCCACCACTTCGATGTTGAAAAGTTCGGTTGCGACTGGGCCTACACCATCGACGGCGGCGACCTCGGCGACCTCGAATTTGAAAATTTCAACGCAGCCTCGGCGAAAATCCATTGCAAAGGCGTGAGCGTGCATCCGGGCTATGCGAAAGGCAAAATGGTGAATGCCAACCGCCTCGCCGTGGAGTTTGCGCAGATGCTTCCCGCCGACGAAACACCCGAACAAACCGAGGGCTACGAAGGCTTTTATCACCTGCTCGGCATCCAAGGTGGCATCGAGAAAGCCACGCTGTCGTACATCATCCGCGACCACGACCGCGACCGCTTCGAAGACCGCAAGGCCTTCATCGCCAAATGCGTCGCCCAGATGCAGGAAAAATACGGCGAAGACGCTGTCACCGCCGAGGTGAAGGATCAATATTATAATATGAAGGAGAAAATCGACCCGAATATGCACGTCATCGACATCGTGCTTCACGCGATGCAAGACTGCGGCGTGCCCCCGAAAGTCGAGCCGATTCGCGGTGGAACCGACGGTGCACAACTGTCGTTCAAGGGTCTGCCGTGTCCGAACATTTTCGCCGGTGGCGTGAATTTTCACGGACCCTACGAGTTTGTTTCCGTCCAAGTGATGCAGAAAGCCGCCGACGTCATCGTGCGCATCTGCGAACTGACCGCACGCTATCACGATTAACAGAATGGAAGCACTGATTCTCGACCTCACGCTCATCCTCGTCGTGGCCGGAGCCGTGACGCTCATTTTTAAAAGGCTCAAGCAACCGCTTGTGCTGGGCTACATCGTGGCTGGATTTCTCGTGTCGCCCCACATGCCGTATTTGGCATCGGTGGTCGATAAGGAAAATATCCAAACGTGGGCCGACATCGGTGTTCTCTTTCTTCTGTTCGCGCTCGGACTCGATTTCTCGTTCAAGAAAATCCTGAAAATGGGCATGGCGCCCGTCATTGCGGCGTGTAGCATCGTGTTTTCGATGATGTTGCTCGGCATCCTCGTCGGAAAACTCTTTGGATGGTCGCAGATGAACTGCGTTTTCCTCGGTGGAATGTTGGCGATGAGTTCCACGACGATTATCTACAAGGCATTCGACGATATGGGCCTGCGCCAACAGCATTTCGCCTCGCTCGTGATGAGCGTGTTGATTCTCGAAGACGTGCTCGCGATTGTGATGATGGTGATGCTCTCGACCATTGCCGAAGGCAATTCTGCCGGTGGCGGACAACTGCTGATGAGCATTCTCAGACTCGGTTTCATCCTTGTGCTGTGGTTCGTTGTGGGCATTTTCCTGATACCGTTTTTCCTGCGAAAAACGCGCAAACTGATGACCGAAGAAATGCTCGTCATCATCTCGCTCGGACTGTGTTTCCTGATGGCCGTCATTGCGACGGAAGCAGGTTTCAGTTCTGCCTTCGGCGCGTTTGTGATGGGAAGCATTTTGGCAGAAACCATCGAGGCCGACAAGATTATCCGACTCGTCGAACCCGTGAAAAACCTTTTTGGCGCGGTGTTTTTCGTGTCGGTCGGTATGTTGGTCGATCCCGGAATCCTCATTTCACAATGGCTGCCGATTCTCGTGCTTACGCTCACGATTCTGTTCGGACAAGCCATTTTCGGCTCGACGGGCTATATGCTCAGCGGTCAGCCGTTGAAAACGGCGATGCGATGTGGTTTTTCGATGGCGCAAATCGGTGAATTTGCCTTCATCATCGCCTCGCTCGGCCTGACGCTCGGGGTCATCAGCGACTTTCTCTATCCGGTCGTCGTGGCGGTATCGGTCATCACGACATTCCTCACGCCCTATATGATGCGGGCCGCCGACCCAGCCTATGGTTTCCTCGAAAAAAAGATGCCGAAACAATGGCTGCGCCGCCTCAACCACCTCGGTGAAGCCCACCACGCGACGGCCTCGGAGAAGAATCTGTGGCGACAACTGCTCACGCAAATGGCCGTGAACACGTTGATTTATTCGATTCTCACGAGTGCCACCATCGCCTTGATGTTCACCTTCGTCAAACCATTTTTCGCGCAAATCTTACCCGAGAAACTGACCCTTTTCAAATTAGAATTGTCGATTGTCAATCTTCTCACCGGACTGGTCACGATTCTGCTCATTGCCCACTTCCTGCGGGCAATGATTATGAAGAAAAACCACTCGACGGAGTTCCGCGCACTCTGGACGGAAAGCCGCCTGAACCGACTTCCGCTCATTTTCACCGTGCTTGTGCGCATCGTCATTGCCGCCATGTTCATTTTCTACATTGTCAATGCCCTGTTCCACTTCAAAAGCGCGCTCATCGTGGCGATTGCGCTCGTCGCCATCGTCGTGATGGTGATGTCGCGAGGACTGAAAAACCGCAGCATCCGACTCGAGAGAATGTTCGTGCAAAACCTGCGCTCACGCGAAATCGAGGCACAGGTACGAGGCCGCAAAAAACCGCTTTTCGAGGGCCATCTGCTCGACCGCGACATCCACATCGGCGAATTCACCGTGCCCGACGATTCGCGCTGGGCAGGACGCTCGCTCAGCCAACTCAACATCGGCCACCGCTTCGGCGTACACGTCAGTAGCGTGTTGCGCGGAATGCAGCGCCTCAACATCCCGACGGGCGACACTGTAATCTTCCCCGGCGACCGCATCCAAGCCATCGGCAACGACGACCAGTTGCAGCAGTTCGGCCACGCCCTGCGCGACGAACTCGTGCCCGAGGATATGGAAATCGAAAAGCGCGAGATGCACCTGCGCAAAATCATCCTCGACGAAGGCAGTCCGTTCATCGGTCGCTCGCTGAAAGACAGCCGCATCCGCGAGGACTACAACTGCATGGTCGTGGGCGTGGAAGAGGGTCAGCAAGACCTTACGATGATCGACGCCAAGCGGCTTTTCGAACTGGGCGACATCGTCTGGGTGGTGGGTGAAGATGCCAATCTGAAACGGCTGATGGACTCGAAAATGTAAAAAAATACACAAAATATTTGGTATCTACGCTCTTTTTTCGTATCTTTGCAAGCGAAACGAATACTTATACGAAAATGAGAGACAAAAAAAGCCGATTAGAGACCCTGAAAATGCTCATTTCGAGCAAAGAACTGGGCAATCAAGATGAAGTGTTGAAAGAGTTGCAACGCGAGGGTTTCCAACTAACGCAGGCCACACTGAGCCGCGATTTGAAGCAGTTGAAAGTGGCGAAAGCCGCTTCGATGAACGGGAAATACGTCTATGTGTTGCCCAACGAGACAATGTATAAGCGCGTCCACAGCGATTCCACGGCTCGCGACATGCTCGAGTCTCCTGGATTCCTCTCGCTCGACTTCACGGGCAACATCGGTGTGGTCAGAACGCGGCGCGGTTTCGCCAGCCTGTTGGCCTACAACATCGACATGGTCGAAATTCCGAGCATCCTCGGCACCATCGCGGGTTACAACACGATTCTACTCATTCTCAAAGAGGGCGCCAACAGGGAAGACCTCATCGCCGAATTGAGCGAAATCATCCCCGACATCAAGAAAACGATGAGATAATTAAAAAAAAATTGCCGTCATTGCAACTTTTCTGACATTGAATTCGTCTAATAGACAAAATGAGATGAATTTTTAATTTTTGGTTATTCATATTTTAAATTGAAACGATTATGTCAACAGGAAAGAAACTTTTGCGGTCGCGCAGCGATCGATGGGTAGCAGGCATTTGTGGCGGCATCGGCGATTATTTCGACGTAGATCCGGCCTTGGTTCGCCTCGTTTACATGCTTTTAACCTTCTTCAGTGCCGGTTTCCCGGGCGTGATGATTTATCTGGTGCTCTGGCTGGTGATGCCGAAGGATTAAAAAAGACATCCAACGAAAAAAGCGTATGCTCGATGGGGCATACGCTTTTTTTATCTCGTTACTTTCGGGAAATCAAGAATAGCGAACCAATTGTCCTGGGCGAATGTTGGCATTCTTGCCGAGACCATTGAGTTTGCGCAACTGCTCGACGCTCACGCCGTATTTCGTGGCGATGCGATAGAGCGTTTCGCCCTTCTTCACCTTATGCACCTTGCGCGGAGCCGAAGCAACGGCCTTCTTCGAGGAAGCCTTGTCGGCATTGCGGTTGGCAGCGGTGGCCGTCGAGTTCACATCGGCGGGATTGTAACTGCCGTTGCCACGCACGCCACGCAGACGGGTTGCCTCGGCAGACTCGCGGTTGTAAGTGCTCTTGCGATAGACGTAGAAGTCGCCCGTCACGTCCTGCGCACGGAAGTCGAACATAATCGCCGGATTCAGCGCCACACCGCAGAGTCGCGTTTCGAAATGCAGGTGGGAACCGAAAGAACGGCCCGTATTTCCGCCAAGTCCGATGACGTCGCCAGCCTTCACTCGCTGATTTTCCTTGACGAGTTGCTTCGAAAGGTGTCCGTAGATAGTTTCCAGACCGTTGTCGTGGCGAATCACAATGTATTTTCCGTAACCTGCTGCCTCATATTTCACCATTCGAACCATTCCCGAGAACGCCGAGCGAATCGTGTCGCCTACATAAACCTTGATGTCGAGTCCCTTGTGCTGACGGCGCCAACGCGGACCGAAGTTCGACGTGATGACGCGGCTGGGCGTCGGCATACAGAAGTCGCGCAGGTCAATTTTATACTCGTCGGGCAGTTGCGTAGCGCGATGCGCATACTTGTTTTCCCAGTCGGCATAAAGGTCTTCTGCGGGAAGTCCTGAATACTCGCGGTCTAAAAGTTGTTGGAAAGTGAGGGTATCCACGGACTTCATCTTCTTATCGACTGGAGCCTGACGAGCCAACAAATCTTGGGCTGCGACCTGCTGTCCAGAAAGAGTGAATAACGCCGTGAATGCAAATGTCTTAACAATCTTCTTTAAATTCATAATCGTCTTATTTTAGGTTAGCCTTTCGCGTTGAAAACGGACAACTTTTGTCTGTCTCAGAACGCCCATTGAACCATACGAGAGCACAATGCACTTGCAAAAGACGATGCAAAGGTAGGAAAAAATCTTTGAAAATGAAAGTTTTATGACAAAAGATTAAACTTTATTTTGGTGTTTTAACATTTCAACGTGCGATTTTTACGAAATGGCAGCCCAGTTGATGTTGGTTTTCCGCAGTTCGCGCAGTCGATTCCACAACATTTGGTGCTGCGAACTGGTGCAGGTCGGGTCGTTGTCGATGATTTTCTGGGCCTCGTCGCGAGCCATCTGCACGAGTTGTCCGTCGCGAGCGATGTCGGCAATTTTCAGGTCGAAAGCCATTCCGCTCTGCTGTGTGCCCTCGAGGTCGCCCGGACCGCGCAGTTTCAGGTCGGCCTCGGCAATTTCAAAACCGTCGTTCGTGTCGCACATAATGTCGATGCGCTTACGCGTCTCGTTCGAGAGTTGATAGTTGGTGACGAGAATGCAATACGACTGGTCGGCACCGCGCCCCACCCTTCCGCGCAACTGATGAAGTTGCGAGAGTCCGAAGCGCTGCGCCTCGAGAATCACCATCACCGACGCATTCGGCACGTTCACGCCCACTTCAATCACCGTCGTGGCGACGAGCATCTGCGTCTCGCCACTGACAAATCGTGCCATTTCGGCCTCTTTTTCCGTGGCTTTCATTTTTCCGTGGACTTTGCTCAGGCGAAAATCGGGGAACGCCTCTTGCAGTCGCACAAAACCTTCTTCGAGGTTCTGCAAATCCATTTTTTCGCTCTCTTTGATGAGTGGGAAAACGACATAAACCTGCCGTCCCTGCTCGATTTGCTGGCGGATGCCGTGGTAGAGCGACGTGGTCTGCGTGTCGAATTTATGGATGGTTTGGATGGGTTTCCGACCCGGCGGCAGTTCGTCGATGACGCTCACGTCGAGGTCGCCGTAAATCGTCATTGCGAGCGTTCGCGGAATGGGTGTGGCGGTCATCACGAGCACGTGGGGCGGATTTTCGCTTTTCGCCCAAAGTTTCGCCCGTTGCGCCACGCCGAAACGATGCTGTTCGTCGATGACGGCGAGGCCGAGCCGCTTGAATTGAACGGTTTCCTCGATGAGCGCGTGGGTGCCGACAACAATGTGAATCGTGCCGTCGAGCAGTCCGCGAAGAATCTCTTGGCGGCGTTTCCCCTTGACGATGCCTGTCAGCAGTTCGACGCGAATGGGCATATCGCCGAGGAAGTCGCGGATGGTTTGCAGGTGCTGTTCGGCGAGGATTTCCGTCGGTGCCATCATACAAGCCTGATAGCCGTTGTCGAGCGCAATGAGCATCGACATCAGCGCCACGAGCGTCTTTCCACTGCCCACATCGCCCTGCAATAGGCGGTTCATCTGCCGTCCCGTGCGCATATCGGCACGAATTTCGCGCATCACGCGCTTCTGCGCCCCCGTGAGTTCAAACGGCAAGTGGTCGTGGAAAAAAGTATTGAAAATCGGGCCTACCTGCGCGAAAACATTGCCCCGATACTTGCGTCGCTGGTCGCTGGCGTAGCGCAGGATGTTGAGTTGCACGTAAAAAAGTTCCTCGAACTTCAGGCGGACGCGGGCACGCTGCATTTCCTCGGGCGTTTTCGGGTAGTGAATCCAGCGAATCGCCTCGTCGCGCGAACACAGATGCAGCGGATTTTTGATGTAGGGCGGCAACGTCTCTTTCAACACACCGTTTTCCACGTCGCTGCCATTCGACTGCCGCAGTTTTTCGAGCAGTGTCTTGATGATTTTTTCGAGGGCTCGACTCTGCAAACCGCCGTTTTTCATCTTTTCCGTCGTCATATAATAGGGCTGCATCCCCATTTCTGAAAGCACCAGTTCGCTGGCTTTGTCGATGTCGGGATGGGTGAACTGAAACCGCCCGTTAAAAATACCCGGCTTACCGAAAACGATGTATTCCACGCCCTCTTTATACTGCTGATAGACGTATTTCGTGCCGTTGAACCACACCAAATCCACCACGCCGCGACCGTCGGAGAAGTGCGCCACAATGCGTTTTTTCCTCGGCCCCATCGCAAATTCCTCGAACGAGAGAATCCGCCCTTTGATTTGCACGAAAGGCATATCGGCCTGCAATTCGTTGATGGTGTAGATTCGGCTGCGATCGACATATTTATAAGGATAATGCTCGAGCAGTTCTCCCCACGTCGAAATGCCGAGTTCCTTGTTCAGAAGTTCGGTGCGCCGTGGTCCCATACCCGGCAAATACTTGATATTTTGGTCGAGGAGGTTCAAAGATATTTGACTATTTTCAATGTTCAATATTCAATATTCAATGTTCAATGTTCAATGTTCAATATTCAATGTTCAATATTCAATGTTCAATGTTGGACCAGCGTTTCGGCAATTCGGAGGTCGAACGGCGTGGTGATTTTGATGTTTTCGCGGTTGCCTTCGACCATCGTGATGCTGTGGCCGAGGGATTCGACAACGGATGCATCGTCGGTAAAAGATTCGTTGAAAGGTTGGCAATAAGCGCGTTTAAGTAGTTGAATGTCAAAAACTTGCGGCGTTTGCACAAGACGGTAATCGGCGCGAGTTTTGGCACCCTCGCTGATGTGGCGCAGGCTCTCGACAACGGGAACGACGGGAACGACCGCCTTCGACCGACGAGCCTCGTCGTAGCATCGAGCAATGACCTCGACCGACGCGAACGGACGCACGCCGTCGTGCACACCAACAACGCCCTCGGTATCGTCGGGAATCTGCGCGAGGCCGTTCTGCACGGAATGGAAACGGGTTGAGCCACCAGAGGCTAAAAGATAAGAAGCCCCCTCCAAACCTCCCCCCGAAGGGGAGGCTTTCGACGCAGACGGGAACGGAAAATCATTTTTTTCGCACAATTCCAGCCAATATTCCTGCTGTTCACGCGGCAACACGAGGATGATTTGCAAATCTTCGCTATATTCGGCGAATCGCTCCATCGTGCGCATCAGCACGGGTCGTCCGCCAATCGGCAGGAACTGCTTCGGAATGTCGCCACCCATTCGCAGACCCTGTCCGCCGGCCACAATGATGACGTAATCCTTCATTTTCCCTCCATCAATTGCTTGTATCTCATCCCTTCGCGAAGCGATTCGGCAACGTCTTCCGAGAGCAACTGGCCGACGAGTTCGTAGCCAAACGCCATCGCCGCACCTGGGCCGCAAGCGGTGGTAAACTGGCCGTCGCGAGTGACGAGTTCCGCCGTGTAATCGGCTCCGTCGAGGTATTTCTCGAAGCCCGGATAGCACGTCGCACGGTGTCCGCGCAGCAGTCCGAGCCGTCCGAACACCATTGGGGCAGCGCAAATGGCCGCCAACCGACCGCCTTTCGCGTGATGCGCCACGAGCAGGCGACGTAGCGGTTCAAACTTGTCGAGATAGTCGGCGCCAGGCATTCCACCGGGCAGCACGAGCAGTTGGGCATCGTCGAAAGAGGCGACATCCTCGAACAGCACATCGGCCATCACCATCACCTGCTGCGCACTCGTCACAGCAACGGTGTCCATAATGCTCACCGTGACCACATCGAGGTTGGCGCGCCGCATAATGTCAATCGGTGCCAAGGCTTCGACCGTCTCGAAACCATCGGCTAAAAATACGTAAACTTTCATCTTAAAACTGATTTGTCGATATGCAAAATTACGATTTAACGCGGAAAAAACCAAATTTATTTGATTTTTTTATAAAAAAGTAGTAACTTTGCACCAAAACTGTACGAAAAGATGCAGAAAAAACTCCGTTTTGCCCTCTTCGGCAACGAATTTCAGGCGAAAAACTCGTCCACGATTCAGAAGGTGAGCCACACGCTGAGCGCTTTGGGCGGCGAGGTGGTGGTGGAACCGTCGTGCGACGAAGATTTCCACGCCGATTTCGCCATTTCGATTGGCGGCGACGGCACATTCCTGAAAACGGCCAGTCTTGTTGGCACGAAAGGCATTCCCATCATCGGTGTGAACATCGGGCGACTGGGTTTTCTCGCTGACGTGCGCGACAACGAAATCGAAGAGGCTTTCAAAGCGATTGACGAGGGTCGTTACCGCATCGAGGAACACGCTGTCATCGGTCTGCAGGCTGAGGATTTGCCGCAGGATTTCATTCCTTTCGCGCTGAACGACATCGCCGTGCTGAAGCGCGACAACGCCTCGATGATGACGATTCACGCCTATGTCGATGGCGACCCGCTGGTGACTTATCGCGCCGACGGTTTGGTGGTTTCGACACCGACGGGTTCGACGGCCTACAACCTGTCGAACGGCGGTCCGATTATGATTTCACAGGCCGAAGTGCTCTGTCTGACGCCCGTCGCGCCCCATTCGCTGAACATTCGACCGATTGTCGTGCCCGACAATGCCGTCGTCGAATTAGAAGTGGAAAGTCGGTCGCACAACTTCCTCGTGGCGGTCGATGGATGCTCGGAAACGCTCGACGAACAGGCACGAATCCGCATCAGCAAGGCGAGCCACAAGGTGAAAATCGTGAAGCGGGAATCGGAAAATTTCTTCTCGACGCTGCGCGAGAAAATGATGTGGGGCAAGGATGGGAGGAATTGACTATTTACAATTAACAATTAACAATTAAAACGACGATAGGCTTTGTTTAAGTTTAAGAGAGAAGATCCGAAATATTCGATTCCAACCATTATGAAATGGCTGTGGAAGGCGTGGCAGGGCAATCGGTTGCAGGCCACGTTGAACGCGCTTGTCGGTTTGACGGGTGCGGCCATTTCGCTGGCGCAGGTCTGGGCGGTGCATCGTGCCATCGACGTGGCTTCCGGCGATGTCAAAGGCTCGATTTACTGGGCAGTGGCCCTTATGGCAGGCCTAATTTTGGCGCGTTTCGCACTGAGCATTTCCAGCACGTGGATTCACAACATTCTCGGTATTCGCGCCCAAAACCAAATGCAACAGCAAATGCTCGACCGCATTCTGCGTTCAGAATGGATGGGCAAACATAGCCGTCACTCGGGCGACATGCTCAACCGATTGGAACTCGACGTCGGCAGCGTTGTCCACTTCCTGACCGAAGTCGTTCCCAGCGCCCTTTCGACCTTGGCACTTTTCGCCGGCGCATTTTATTATATGTACCAAATGGACAACCACATTGCACTGGTCATCGTCGTTTTGGTGCCGATTTTCGTCGGAATGAGCCGAATCTATATCCCGAAAATGCGCGAACTGACCCGCGAAGTGCGCGACAGCGACTCGAAAGTGCAGAGCGTGTTGCAAGAAACCATCCAAAACCGAATCCTCATCAAGACGCTCGAAAGCGATGACATGATGGTCGGACGACTCGAAGACACACAAAGTGAACTGCGCCACAAGGTCGTGAAGCGCACGGCATTCCGCGTCGTGTCGGGCTTCATCGTCAATTTCGGCTTCTCTTTGGGCTATCTCATCGCCTTCCTTTGGTCGGCCCTGCGACTTTCTGACGGAACGCTCACTTTCGGCGGTATGACGGCTTTCTTGCAACTCGTCAATCGAATCCAGAATCCCGCCCACAGCCTGATGCAACTCGTGCCGCAATTCGTGTCGGTCTTCACCGCCGCCGAACGACTCATGGAACTCGAAGAAGACCCGATTGAAGAGCAGGGAGCCCCGATTTACATGAAAACGCCCTGTGGAATCCGACTCGAAAACGTCAGTTACGCCTATCCGAACAGCCACGACCAAGCGGCCACGCTCGACAATCTCACATTCGACTTCAAACCTGGCACGTGCACGGCCATTCTCGGTCAGACCGGTGCCGGAAAAACGACCCTGATTCGTCTGATTCTTTCACTTTTGAAGCCGCAAAAGGGACATATTCAGGTCTATAACAAGAAAAACAAGCGCGACATGAGCCCCCGACTGCGCTGCAACTTCGTGTATGTGCCGCAAGGAAACACCCTGCTCAGCGGTACGATTCGCGAGAACCTGCGCCTCGGCAGCCTGACCGCCACCGACGAGGAGATGCTTGACGCTTTGGACGCGGCCTGCGCTGAGTTTGTCAGGGAATTGCCCGACGGCCTCGACACGGTTTGCGCCGAAAAGGGCGGCGGACTGAGCGAGGGACAAGCACAGCGCATTGCCATCGCCCGTGCCCTGCTGCGCAACCGTCCCATCATGCTTTTCGACGAGGCTACGAGCGCACTCGACCCCGAAACCGAGCGGAAATTGCTCGAAAACATCCTCGGTCAGCGCAACAGAACGGTACTTTTCATCACCCACCGACCCGCCGTGGTGGATTATTGCGACCAAGTGATGAAGATTTAAGTCGCTTTTTTTGCAGAAAAAGGCGCTATTTCATTTTTTCTTCGTACCTTTGCAGTCGCGTATTAGATTATTAAGGAGAAATTTATGAATATACTCGAACTCAGCGAACAGGAAATTGTTCGCAGACAATGTCTTCAGGAACTGCGCGAGATGGGCATCGACCCCTATCCCGCCGCCGAGTTCCCGACCAACGCTTTTTCAACCGAAATTCGTGATAACTTCAAGGACGACGAGCCGCAGCGCGACGTCTGCATCGCAGGCCGACTGATGAGCCGCCGAGTAATGGGAAAGGCTTCGTTTGCCGAAATCCAGGACTCGAAAGGCCGCATTCAGGTGTACGTTTCGCGCGACGACCTCTGCCCCGACGAAAATAAAGACCTCTATAACGTCGTGTTCAAAAAACTGATGGACATCGGCGACTTCATCGGCATCAAAGGCTTCGTGTTCCGCACGCAGACGGGCGAAATCTCGGTCCACGCCAAGGAACTGACGCTGCTGTCGAAGTCGCTTAAGCCGCTGCCCATCGTGAAATACAAGGACGGCGTGGCTTACGACAAATTCGACGACCCCGAACTGCGCTATCGCCAGCGCTATGTCGATTTGGTGGTAAACGATGGCGTGAAGGAAACGTTCCTGCAACGCGCTACGGTCATTCGCACGATGAGAAAAGTGCTCGATGAGGCCGGCTACACCGAAGTGGAGACGCCGACGTTGCAGATGATTGCAGGCGGTGCGACGGCCCGTCCGTTCATCACGCATTTCAACGCGCTGAATCAGGATATGTATATGCGCATCGCCACCGAACTTTACCTGAAACGCCTCATCGTGGGCGGTTTCGAGGGTGTTTATGAAATCGGCAAGAACTTCCGCAACGAGGGAATGGACCGCAACCACAACCCCGAGTTCACCTGTATGGAACTCTACGTACAGTACAAGGACTACAACTGGATGATGTCGTTCACCGAGAAACTGCTCGAAACCATTTGCATCGCCGTGAATGGCACGACCGAGCGCGAAATCGACGGACAAATCATCTCGTTCAAGGCACCCTATCGCCGTCTGCCGATTCTCGAAGCCATCAAGGAAAAGACGGGATTCGACTGCGACGGAAAGACGGAAGACGAAATCCGCCAGTTCTGCCTGTCGAAAGGACTCGAAGTCGATGAAACGATGGGCAAGGGAAAACTCATCGACGAGATTTTCGGCGAATTCTGCGAAGGCAGCTTCATTCAGCCGACGTTCATCACCGACTATCCCGTGGAAATGTCGCCGCTGACGAAGATGCACCGCTCAAAACCCGGTCTGACTGAGCGTTTCGAGTTGATGGTGAACGGAAAAGAACTCGCCAACGCCTACAGCGAACTCAACGACCCGATTGACCAGGAAGAGCGTTTCATCGAGCAGATGAAACTCGCCGACAAGGGCGACGACGAAGCGATGATTATCGACCAAGACTTCCTGCGCGCCCTGCAATACGGAATGCCGCCAACCTCTGGCATCGGCATCGGCATCGACCGCCTCGTCATGCTGATGACGGGCAAGACCTTCATTCAGGAAGTGCTGTTCTTCCCGCAAATGAAGCCCGAGAAGAAAATCCCGCAATCGACGGTGGCAGAGTGGGCGGAAATCGGTGTCGGCGAAGAGTGGGTTCCCGTGCTTCGCAAGGCCGGATTCAACCTCATTCAGAACATCAAGGACGAAAAAGCGCAAGGCCTACAGCAGAAAATCGGCGACATCGTCAAAAAATACAAACTCGAACTGGTGAAACCATCGGTCGAGGAAATTCAGCAGTGGATTGAACGTGTATAATTGCGGAAAAATAGCGATTATCGGCGGCGGTTCGTGGGCAACGGCCATTGCCAAAATCGTGGTGCAGCACACGCATCACATCGGTTGGTATATGCGCCGCGACGACCGCATCGAAGACTTCCAGCGGCTCGGCCACAACCCAGCCTACCTGTCGAGCGTGCGCTTCAATGTCGATGAGATTCATTTCTCGTCAGACCTCAACAAAATCACCCAAGCCTACGACACGCTCATCTTCGTCACGCCGTCGCCCTACCTGAAAAGCCATCTGAAGAAGCTCAAGACGCGGCTGCGCGACAAATTCGTTGTCACCGCCATCAAGGGCATCGTACCCGACGAAAATCTGTCGGTTTCGGAGTATTTCCATCAAGTTTTCGACGTTCCGTTCGAAAATCTGGCTTGCATCGGAGGCCCCTCGCACGCCGAGGAAGTGGCTTTGGAACGCCTTTCGTACCTGACCATCAGTTGTGCCGACGTTGAGAAAGCCCGCGCTTTCGCCGACCTGATTTCCTCGGAATTCATCAAGACGAAAATTTCCACCGACGTGCTCGGAATAGAGTATGCATCGGTGTTGAAAAACGTTTATGCCATCGCCGCTGGCATCTGCTCGGGACTGAAATACGGCGACAACTTCCAAGCTGTGCTGATGGCGAACGCCATACAGGAAATGTCGCGCTTCGTCACCGCCCTGCACCCCATCGAGCGCAACATCTGCGACTCGGCCTATCTGGGCGACCTGCTCGTGACGGGCTACTCGAATTTCTCGCGCAACCGAACCTTCGGAATGATGATTGGCAAGGGCTACAGCGTGAAAACGGCGCAAATCGAGATGGAAATGATTGCCGAGGGCTACTACGGCACGAAATGTATGAAGGAAATCAACCGACGAATGCACGTGAATATGCCGATTCTCGATGCTGTTTACAATATTTTATATGAAGGAATCAATTCGCAGCGCGAAATCAAGTTGCTGACCGATTCGTTCCGTTGAATCATCACCAAATCGAACATTTTTCATCAAAAAACAGACAAAAAAATCATTTAAAATCAATCGAATATGAAGAAAAAAATTTTTACTTTGATGTTTTTGGCCTGCTCGACCGTGATGCAGGCTGGTGGACTGCTTCACAACACGAACCAAAGCATCGCGTGGCAGCGAATGATGGCTCGCGGTGCCACCCACGAAATCGACGGTGTGTTCACCAACCCTGCCGGTACGGCATTTCTCGGCCACGAAGGCTGGACGCTCTCGCTCAACATTCAGAGTGCAACGCAGAAGCGTGACGTTCTGACGACGTTTCCCCTGTTTCCGACGCAAGACCACACCAAACTTTATGAAGGTAAGGCTTCGGCACCCGTGATTCCCAGTTTCTATGCCGCCTACAAGCGCGGAAAATGGGCATATTCGGGCTTCTTCGGCTTCGTGGGAGGCGGTGGAAAGAGTTCGTTCGACAGCGGTCTGCCCATCTTCGATGCCGGAATCATGGCTGGTTATTATAGTCAGACGGCGAATCTGAGAAAGACTTTGGCCGAAAATCCTGCTACAGCCCCCGTTCTCAACGACCCGCGCATGGCAGGACTGCTTCCGCTCACCGCCGACAAGTACGACATCAACTCGTCGATGAAGGGTCGCCAGTAT
Source organism: Prevotella sp. (assembly GCA_017412145.1). GTDB lineage: Bacteria > Bacteroidota > Bacteroidia > Bacteroidales > Bacteroidaceae > Prevotella. The sequence continues at coordinate 1,437 of JAFPYO010000041.1, read as the reverse complement.
ATCTACGGCCTACAACTCGGTGCCGCCTATCAAATCAACGAGCATTGGAGTGCGTTTGCTGGTTTGCGCATGAACTATTTCAGCGGCAACTACAAAGGTTTTGTCAAGGTGTTGCCCAATGCCACGACGGCAGGAACCGTACAGCAACTGCGCATGGCCTACCCTACCCTCGCCGCCGCGTTGCCAGCATTGGTCAATAACAATGGCGAACTGGCGAACATCGAACTCGACTGCAACCAGACGGGTTGGGGTGTGACACCGATTCTGAGCGTGAACTACAAGACCGGACCGCTGACTTTGGCCGCCAAATACGAGTTCAAGACCAAACTCGAAATCGAAAACGACACTGAGACTGCCATCGCTGAGCCTGCCGCCTTCGAGACAGCCCTCAACGACTACAAGCACGGCGTGAACACGCCCAACGACCTGCCGTCGGTGCTGTATGTGGCTGCCGGATACGAGATTATCCCCAACAAACTGCGTGCAGCAGTGGAATATCACTACTACGACGACAAAAACGCCGGTATGGCGAAGGACAAGCAGAAAGCCCTGAGACACGGCACTCACGAGGTGCTCGCCGGAGTGGAATGGGACATCAACGAGACGTTCACCGTGAGTTGCGGCTACCAGAACACCGACTACGGCCTTTCTGACGACTATCAGACCCACACTGCCTTCTCGTGCGACAGCTACAGCATCGGTTTCGGCGGTGCCATCAACGTGTCAGAGAAAGTTCGCCTGAATCTGGGCTATTTCTGGACCACCTACAAGGACTACACCAAGGAAGTCGCGGCAGGCAATCCCGGCTATTGCAACACCACGTTGCCTGGCAAGGACGTTTACAGCCGCACCAACAAGGTCTTTGGCATCGGAATCGACTATAAATTCTAAGTCAAGAAGAAAAAAAAATTCTTTTTTTGCGCTCATTATCAACGATTTTTCGTAACTTTGCAGCCCGAAAAAGATTGTTTATTATATTTTAAAAAAAGGTAAAAAGATTATGGTAAGTTACAAAGAACTGGGACTTGTGAACACCCGTGAAATGTTCGCACGCGCCATCAAGGGCGGTTATGCCATTCCGGCATTCAATTTCAACAACATGGAGCAGCTGCAGGCCATCATCAAGGCTTCGAGCGACTTGCGCAGCCCCGTCATCTTGCAGGTGTCGAAGGGCGCCCGCAACTATGCCAACCAGACGCTGCTGCGCTACATGGCGCAGGGTGCCGTGGAATATGCCAAGGAGCTGGGATGCGAGCATCCCGAAATCAGCCTCCACCTCGACCACGGCGACAGCTTCGAAATTTGCAAGAGCTGTGTCGATACGGGCTTCTCGAGCGTGATGATCGACGGTTCGTCGCTTCCCTACGAGGAGAATGTCGCCCTGACGAAGAAGGTTGTGGAATATGCCCACCAGTACGATGTCACCGTCGAAGGTGA
>JAFPYO010000040.1:0-12912 GCA_017412145.1 Prevotella sp. | reverse complement strand
TAGTCTCAGTGTTATACCAACGGTCGGGGGCTGCTTCAGCACTTGTTGGGTAGTTGGCTGCTGGGTTTTTATGATTGACATAATAGGGTACATTTTCAACCGCTTGATCCTTCCAACAGGGTTGCTCGGCATCCCACAGATAGAACAGATATGGAGAATACATTTCTGCGCCTAATTTATGTCTGACGGGTGTCACACCATTGACAGCGAAGAGACGTGAAGATACTGTTTTTTCGATGGTGAATGTTGCACCTTCGACGCCGTTCACCATTATCTCTGGTTTGATGGTGTAGCGAAAAGTTATCGCGTGTGTGCCGGGCTGGATAACGGCAAAGACACTTTTCCCACTCGAAGCGGCATTATCAAGTTCGAAGCCTGCCGTTCCACAGTTGAGTGTCACCGTGTTAGATGTTGTTGTGGCGTTAGCAACGTCAAGTTCTCCAGTGCCGAACGGATAGGTTCCTGCAAGGGTTGTCGTGCCGTCGGTAATGATTTCAATCTTCATCAGCGTCCATGTGCGTGTGATTGTCACATCCTTGTAGGGTTGGAAAACCAAGTACGCTGCCTTGTGATTGAGTTTGAAGCTGTATTTTCCCGTCGTTTCGTTCTTCATGGCCTCAGCTGCGCCGCAGTCGCCCGAGGGACCTACGTGAGCCTTGTCACCCCATGCCGACTGGGTTTGCGTTTCCTCGATTTTGACTTTCAAATTGTCAGCAGAAACCTCTGTATCTGTGCTGTTCATACCATTGCCGATGTACATCAGCGAACACTTTTTCGCCGTCAGTTTCACGCCCGAGAGCACGAAGTCTGCCTCGCGGTCGCCAGTCTTTAAACGGCTTTCAGAGGTTTTCTTGTAAGTATCGCCTGTCGTGTTCACATAAATCTGGTCGCCTTCCGTCCAATAGAACCTGCGTTCAGTGTCGAGCGAAGTGCGTGTTCCGTCGTCGCCCGTCGAAAAAAGCGTACAATTCTCGCCGACTGTTGTTTCAGTGACGGTTTCGTCCTGATTCTCGACATTGCTCTCCAATTCCTGCACCTCGTCGCCGCAGGCCACGAGTGCGCTGCCTGTCAAAATCGTGACGGCAAACAAAAATGAATGAAATAATTTTTTCTTCATATCTATCAATCGTTTAAATCTTTGAATTGTCTAAATTTTCAAATCATCCCAGGGGTCTTCAAAGGAAAAATTGATTTTCTTAGAATCAATCGGTGCTTGCTCATCGCCGTCGCCGGCATGACCGCTGAGAGAGGTGGAAAGGAGCCGTTGGTACTCACAAGAATGGCTCTCGGTGAGCGGAGCCTCATACGGGAGCCTTCCGCTCCTCGTATGTTCATGGTTCTTTGTCATCGTTTTTGTTTAAATTAAAATGTTAATGATAGTATCAGGTTTTAGGCAGACAAAAGATTTTGAAGCATATTTTGCTGGCTGTGCGCGAGCACATTTTGTAAGCCTCTTTCCCTAATTTTTTTTAAATCGGATGCAAAATTAGAATAATTTCTACGAATAATTGAAAAAACAACAGAATATTTTTGCTTTGTTTTTTTTTTTTTGTTTTCGTTAACATTTGAGATTACACGAAAATATCCGAACCGCCAAACGATTCGGATATTTTTTGATTTTTCAGAGGAAATGATTTTGCTTTTTCCATCTGAAAAATTGGGGCGCATTACCAGAGGTCGAGGCGCTCCTCCTTCGGGATGTACATTTTGTCGCCGGGCTTTACATCGAAGGCTTCGTACCACATATCGACGTGGGGAAGGGCTCCGTTCACGCGCCATTCGCCGAGCGAATGGGGGTCGTTTTTCGTGCGGTTGCGGATTTCCTCTTCGGTGATGTTCTGGCCCCACACGCCTGCGTAGGCGATGAAGAAGCGCTGGTCACCAGTGAAACCGTCTTTCGTCTTGAGCGGTTTCTTGGCGGTGGCGTTCTTGTAGGCATACCACGCGAGTTGCAGACCACCGTGGTCGGCAAGGTTCTCGCCGAGCGTCAGGCGACCGTTGGCTTGCAGACCGGGCAGCACTTCGATGGCCGAGAAGAAGCGGTCGTACATGTCGGCACGCTCGTTGAAGCCCTCGGCATCGGCGGCTGTCCACCAGTCGTGCATATTACCGTCGGCGTCGAACTGGCGACCTTGGTCGTCGAATCCGTGGGTCATTTCGTGACCGATGACCACGCCGATGGCACCGTAGTTAAAGGCTTCGTCGGCTTTCGGGTCGAAGAACGGATATTGAAGAATGCCTGCGGGGAAGCAGATTTCGTTGGTGGTCGGGTTGTAGTATGCGTTCACAGTCTGCGGTGTCATATACCATTCGTCGCGATCGACGGGTTTTCCTGCCTTTTCGTCGATGTGCTTCTGATGACGCCAAGCGCGTACGGCCTGCATATTCTCATAGAACGACTTCGACGGGTCGATTTGCAGTTTGGAATAGTCGGTCCACTTGTCGGGATAGCCGATTTTCACGTAGAAAGTCGAAAGTTTCTTGTGGGCGTTCTGCTTCGTTTCGTTACTCATCCATTTCTGTGCGTCGATGCGCTCGCCGAGGGCGATTTGCAGGTTCTTCACAAGTGTTTCCATCTGCTTTTTCGAGGTGGCAGGGAAGTAGCGGTCGCAATACATTTTTCCGAGGGCCTCGCCCATGGCACTTTGCACTTGGTTCGTAGCACGTTTCCAAAGCGGATAGTCCTCTTTGCGGCCGGTCATCGTCTTGCCCCAGAAATCGAAGTTGGCTTCGCGAATCTCGTCGGTCAGCACACCCGAGGCACCTGAAATCACGTCCCACTGCATATAGGCACGCAGGTCGTCGGCGGTCATGGCGGCGATGAGTTTATCGACACCTTCCATGAATTTCGGCTGTCCGACGATGATTTCCTGAATGAATTCGCTCTTGACACCCTCGGCGTTCGACATTTTCTCGAACATAATATTCGGACAGAGCGCATCCAACTCCTTGAGCGTCATTTTGTTATAGTTGGCCTGCGGGTCGCGAAGTTCGGTGCGACTCTTCGAAATCAGTGCCAGCGAGGTCTCGAAACGGAACACGGCATCGCGCTTCGCCTCGGCCTGTGCCTTCGTGAATCCGAAGAGTTGGAACATCCGTGCCACGTGCTCTTTGTAAGCCTCACGGATTTTCACCGTTGCCTCGTCGTTGTTCAGATAATAGTCTTTCTGACCGAGCGACAGTCCACCCTGCGAGATATTCATGATGTTCATCGTCACGTTCTTCTCGTCGGCTCCGAAACCCGAACGATAGGGCACTCCATAGCCGTTCATAGCGTATTTCAGTTGGATTTTCTGCAAGTCGGCCTTCGTTTTGGCGGCTTCCATCTCGTCGAGCAGCGGTTTCACGGGGGCGATGCCCTCGCGGTTGCGGCGGTCGGCATCCATCGCGAGTTTGTAGAAATCAGAGAGTTTGCGCTCGGTTGTTCCTGCGGCGAACGTCTTTTTCTGCAATTCGTCGAGAATCGTGTTGATGCGCTTGTTGTTGTCCTCCTGCAACTGGTCGAAACTGCCGAAACGCGAGTAGGCAGCGGGCAGCGGATTGTTTTTCTTCCATCCTCCTGTTGCAAACATGTAGAAGTCCTCTGCGGGCTTCACGGTCTTGTCAAGATTTTCCATCTTGAGGCCCGATTTCTGTGCCATTCCTGCCATCGGCAGTGCTGCGAGCATAGCCATCGGAATCATTTTACTCATTTTCATTTTTTCTAATAGTTTTATGGTTTAGTTATTAAAAAATTATCTTCAATGCTGCAAAGTTACTTTTTTTTATCTACATATCAGCACAATTCGTCATTTTTTCTGATTTTTTATCAAAAAAACTTCCGCCACACATCGCAAGATGCACGGCGGAACTTTCAAAGAGAGAATTTTCTTTCAACTTTCATTCCTCGTTTTTCATCTTTTTCTGCAATTTCATTTCAACGAGGAACGAGACAAGCAGACCAAGGCCGACGCCGAAGGCGATGACTGTCCAGAAATAGATTCCTTCAGGGCCGGCCATCGTTACGTTGAGCAAGTAATTGACAAGTGCGCCGAGTCCGATGCCAAGCAGCACACAAGCACCGCGAAGTGTCCCGAATTTACTCGACTTCTTGTCAGGCTCGGCGATGAGTGCCTTTGCCGTTTCGAGGTCGGTCTGGTTTTCGATGATGAGCCGACGAAGTTCGGTTTCGTTTTTGTTTGCTCGAATCGAGAGGATGATTCCTCCGATGATTGCCACGATGGGGATTACCAATGTCAATACAACGGCGAGAACACCAGCCAAATCTTTTAAATTTAAGTATTCCATTTTGTTTTTTTTATAAAGTTAATAATTTTTTGATTGAGTTCACTATTAAGACCGCCGACTTGACAAATTATTACACTTGCTGCCAAGAAAATTTTTCGATGGCGCGAAAAAAGGCGTAAATCATCGTGGCGACGGGAAAGACGAGGCAGAGATAGACCCAGTTTCCCAAGGAAATTTGCGAGTCGAACAGCGTGAACTGCAACTGAAGGCTTCCTCGGCTGACAAAACTCCAGAGCAGCCAGCCGAACACGAGCATCACCATCGGCAGACCGAAACTGAAGGCGACCATCCTCGCCCATTGGTGCAGGCGACGGCGGCGGGTTGCGCGACGCAGTTCCTTCATCACCGAAACGCTGATGTCCTCGGCGATTTTCTTCCTCTCAAACGACTGGCGGATGAGCGCGTCGAGCCCCTCTTCCGTCAAATGATTCCTGGTTTCCATATCCTTATCCATTTCCATTACTCATTACTCATTATTCATTATTCATTATTTTCGAGCCGTTTCCTCAACCGTTCGCGGATTCGATGCAGTCGAACCAGCACATTCGACTGCGAAAGTCCCGTCTGACGGGCAATTTCGTCGGTTTTACGCTGTTCGTAGTAATACATTCTGACGATTCCGCCGTCGGGCTCGCCGAGTTCGCCGATGGCCTGCTCGACGCGCTGCAGAAGTCGTTCGCGGTGTTCGTCGTAGTCGTTTTCCTCGACGCTCAGACTGCGGTTTCGCCGTTCTCGCTCGAGTTCGTTCAAAGCCGTGTGCATCGCAATGCTCACGAGCCACGGCCCCAGTTTGTCGCTGCGCCAGTAAGACAAGCGCTCGTAAGCCTTGATGAAGGTCTGCTGCGCCACGTCTTTCGCCAAATCTTCGCGTTTGACGATGCCGAGGGCTTTCGAGAAAACCATTCCCGAATAGCGGCTCACAATTTCGGAAAAACTCCGCTGACTGTCGCCCTGCAAAACTTCGTTGACCAGTTCTTTGTCCGTCATTTCTGCTATTAAGACCGCTGCGCAACGAAATTATTACACACTTAGAGGCAAAAAAAATTATTTCACAATGAATTTCCGATGGTTTACCACGTAGATGCCCTTCGGCAGCGTCGAAGTGTCGGCGGAAAAGTCCTGCACGCTGCCCACTTCGCGCCCCTGCAAGTCGAACATCTTCTGCGAGGCCGAACCCTCCCGACGGAGATTGTCGATGCCGGAAGTCGCCTTCTGATACACGCGGACGTAGTCGAAATGCGTCTCGTAGGTATATTCCGTGTCGGCGTTGGCGGCCCACGAACCGTTGCCCACGCTCTGGTTGAGAATGAGGTAGAAGGCGTGGTCGAAAGGCCATTGTCCGTTGTCGAGGTAATACTGTATGGTGGACTTCTCGTAACGGCCCACTTCGTTGCCGTCCACCGTCCACACGAGCCGTTCGGGCTCCCAGATGAGGCCATAGACGTGCCAGTTTTCGACATCCATCCACTCGCTGAACGACGACTGCGGGTTGTTTTTGTTGCCGAGGTTGTAAGTCCAATTCGTGTGAATCGTGTGATAGGCCGTGTTTTGCGCATCGATGCTCTCGAAAATGTCGATTTCGCCTGCTTTCGGCCACCCATCGCAGGGCGGTTGCGGCATCATCCACGCGGCGGGGAAATTCCCCTTGTGGCGGTTCGTTTTCAGGCGCACTTCCACCTTTCCGTAGGTAAACGAGAAGCGGCCTTTCGTCTCCATTGCGCCTGTAATCATCGGCACGTTGTCGGTCGAGGTGTCGGGGTTGGGAATGGCGCGGCAAACCAGCGCCCCGTCGCGGATGTAGGCCACTTCGGGCGAAGAGCTGATCCAGCGGTTCCACGTGGAGCTGCGCCGCGTCGATGCCGCCCATTTCGTAGCATCGGGCAGCGAGCCGTCGGCCTGGTCGAATTCGTCATTGAAGACGAGCGTGTAGCCGTCGTCGCCTTGGTTTTCGGCCAAAACAGCCGTGGCAACTGCCATCAGGCAAAAGAGTGTCAGTAATTTTCTCATTTTCGTATATATTTTTTTAGTTTGAGGTCGATTTTAATGCCTCCAACTCCTCGGAAAGCGTCATCCAGCGTTCGTTTTCCTCGTCGAGCTGGCGCATGGTTTCGGCATATTCGTTGACGAGCTGCATGTCAGAGGCGTGTTCGGGCAGAATCAGAATCGCGTCCATTTCCTTGATGCGGGCTTCGAGCTTCGCGATTTTCTCTTCGCAGGCCTTCACGGCGTTCTCGGCCTTGCGCAGGCGACGCTGCTGCTCTTTTTGCTCGGCGTAGGAGGCCCCCTCCAACCTCCCCCCACTGGGGGAGGCTTTTGAAGCCCCCACCAAACCTCCCCCCGTAGGGGAGGCTTTTGTCATTGCAAGGCGTTCGTCGATGGTCATTTCAGGGAGTGTTCCCCCTTTCCCTTTGGAGAGGGGGTCAGGGGGTGAGGCTAACCAGTCGTAAATCCCCCCGAGATGCTCGCGGACGCGACCGCCGCCGAACTCATAGACTTTCGTCACGAGTCCGTCGAGAAATTCGCGGTCGTGCGACACGATGATGGCCGTGCCGTCGAAGGCGCGGATGGCCTCTTTCAGCACGTCTTTCGACTGCATGTCGAGGTGGTTCGTGGGCTCGTCGAGAATGAGCAGGTTCACGGGTTCAAGCAGGAGCCGAATCATCGCCAGCCGACTGCGCTCGCCGCCCGACAGCACTTTTACTTTTTTGTCTGCCTCTTCGCCGCCAAACATAAACGCGCCGAGGATATCCTTGATGCGCGTGCGGATTTCGCCCTTCGCCACGTAGTCGATGGTCTGGAAAACCGTGAGCGACTCGTCGAGCAGCTGCGCCTGGTTCTGGGCGAAGTAGCCGATTTGCACGTTGTGGCCGATTTTCAGGTTTCCCTCGAAGGGAATCTCGCCCATGATACACTTCACGAGCGTGGTTTTTCCCTCGCCGTTCTTGCCCACGAAGGCCACTTTCTCGCCGCGCTTGAGCGTGAAGGTCGCGTTTTCAAAAACCAAATGTCCTTGTGGAGTGTGGAGTGTGGAACGTGAAGTGAGATTACTCTCATTTTCAGGACTATTCTCACTCCTCACTTCACACTTCACACTCCTCGGATAACTCTTAGAAACGTTGTCACAAATAACTGGATAATCGCCCGACCGCAGACACGGCGGGAATTTCAGGCGCAGGGCCGAGGTGTCGATTTCGTCGATTTCGATGGGCACGATTTTCTCCAACTGCCTGATTTTCTGCTGCACCTGCACGGCTTTCGTGGCCTGATAGCGGAAGCGCTCAATAAACGTGCGCATATCGGCAATTTCCTTCTGCTGGTTTTCATAGGCGCGGAGCTGCTGCTCGCGGCGCTCCTTCCGAAGCTCCACGTACTCGTTGTAGCGCACGCGATAGTCTATCAGCTGACCGCAGGAAATCTCGATGGTGCGGTTCGTCACGTGGTTGATGAAGGCGCGGTCGTGCGACACGAGCACCACCGCCGACGCGCTCGCAGCCAGAAACTGCTCCAGCCACTGAATCGACTCGATGTCGAGGTGGTTCGTGGGCTCGTCGAGCAGCAACACGTCGGGCCGCTGCAACAGGATTTTCGCCAACTCGATGCGCATGCGCCAACCGCCCGAAAATTCACTCGTCGGACGCTCGAAATCCGTCCGGAGGAAGCCCAGTCCCATCAGCGTGCGCTCGATTTCCGCCTCGTAGTTCTCGCCGCCCATCATCAGGTAGCGCTCGTGCTCCTGCGTGAAGCGCTCCACCAGCGCCATGTATTCCTCGCTCTCGTAGTCGGTGCGCTCGCCAAGCTCGCGCTCCATGCGGTCGAGCCGCTCCTTCAGTCGCGTGTTGCTGTCGAACGCCTTGCGCGCCTCCTGCTTCACGCTTGTCGAGTCGGCCAGCTGCATCACCTGCGGCAGATAGCCCACCGTCGTGTCCGTCGGAATGTTCACCACGCCACCCGTCGGCTGCTGCTGTCCGCACAGGATTTTCAGCAACGTCGATTTTCCCGCACCGTTCTTGCCCACGAGCGCAATGCGGTCGCGGTTGTTCACCACGAAGCTCGCCCCGCTGAACAGGGGCTTCGCGCCAAATTCCACTTTCAGGCCATCTACAGAAATCATAACATTCAGTCGAATAACAAAATCATTCTGAAACCTCCCCCTCCCTTTGGAGGGGGCCAGGGGGGAGGCTCCTATTCGACTGCAAAATTAGCATAAAATTCTAAATTAGCCGATTTTTATTTGTTCAAACGAAAAATTTTATGTAATTTTGCAGTTGAACTTCAAATTTACATAAAAATGAACGTATTAAATTACATCCATCGCGACATTTCGGCGACGATTCTTGAAGCCGTCCGATATTTTCCCGTCATTTGCTTGACTGGTCCCAGACAATCAGGGAAAAGTACGCTCATTGAGCACCTGTTTCCTACATACGACAAGTTTTCCTTAGAAGACCTTAACGTGCGGGATTTCGCCCAAAAAGACCCCGTCGCCTTCTTGTCGCAGAACAAAAACGGCATGATTCTCGATGAAGTGCAGAAAGTACCCGATTTGCTTTCCTTTATTCAAGGGATTGTCGATAAAAACCCCGATCGAAAATTCATTCTTTCCGGAAGTTCCAATTTCACACTAATCAATAGCATTTCGCAATCCCTTGCTGGGCGAGTGGGTATGTTCGACCTGCTGCCCATGTCGCTTTCCGAAAGCCGTGAAGTTTACCAAAACAGCAGTCTCGACGAGATCATTTTCAACGGCCTCTATCCCGCCGTCTGTTCCAAGAAAAACATTGCCAAATTCTATTATCCGTCATACGTGAGAACCTATTTGGAAAGGGATGTCCGCGAATTAACCAAAATCAAAGACGCGATGCTTTTCAACACGTTCTTGCGGCTGTGTGCAGGTCGTATTGGCAGCATCTTCAATGCATCGGAACTGGCCAACGAGGTCGGCGTGGCTTCAAACACCATCAAGGCGTGGCTCTCCATTCTCGAGGCCTCGTATGTCATAACCCTGCTTCCGCCCTATTTCAGCAACACCAACAAACGCCTTATCAAGTCTCCAAAACTCTACTTCTGCGATACCGGCCTCGCTTGCTACCTGCTGGACATTGAATCGCCTGCACAACTGGCGCACGATAAAATGAGAGGCCATCTGTTCGAAAACCTGATTGTTGCGGAAGCACTAAAATCGCGGTTCAATCAAGGGAAAAGGAGTAATCTCTATTTCTACCGCGACTCCAACCAGAACGAAATTGACCTACTTATGGCCGAAAATGGCAAGTTGAACGCCTTGGAAATCAAGTCGGCAATGACCTACACGCCCGATTTTGAGAAAACGCTGTCAAAATTGACGACGCTCGTCAAAGAGCCAATCGGACAGAAAGCCATTGTATATGCCGGAAGCTACGAAAATACAGCAGCCGACATCCAACTACTGAACTTTCGGAAAATCAGCAGTGATTTCCCCTTGTTTTAGAAATATTTCGCACCCTTCTTCAGCTGCAAGCCGTCGATGGTACGCTCAATGACGCCCTCGCGCCTCAGCTCTCCGAGCACGCGCGAGAGCGACGGCCTCGGCACGCCAAACACGCGGGCCATCTTCTCCACGCTTTTGATCGGCTCGCCAGTGCGCTGCAGGTGAATGATAACCTGCTCCTTCAGCGAGTGCAGCGCCAAGGCTTTCGTGCGGTGGCACAGGCGGTTTACTCGGTTCGACAGCAGATAGATGAAATCCATCATCATGCCCTTGTTGCTCTCCAAGAGCATGTCGAACGCCTGATGGTTCACAAACAGCAGCTCGCAGTCGGTTTCGCAAATCACGTCCACGAGCAGGTGGTTGTCTTCGCTGAAAATGAAGCCCGAGGCCAAAATGCTCGGAGCAGGGAAGAATTCCACCGACAGGTTCTTGTCGCTGTCGTTGATGTGGGTCATCTTCGTGAAGACCGTGCCCTTGAGGAGCAAGATCACGTTTGTCAGTTTGTCGCCCGTATAGGCGATGTGCTCCCCCGCTTTCTTGTGCCGAAGGCGATAGGGCGCATACGCCATGAGCTGCTGCAACTCCTCGTTGCTGCAGTGATGGAACAGTGGAATTTGCTTTATTCGGTCGATGATTGAATCCATGCTTCGTTTCGGTTTACAAAATTAGTTTTTTATTCTGTGATGAGGAATTTCTGTATCCCACATTTTTGTTTAATTAACACTTTAAGTTTCGGGGGTGCGGAGGTACGGGAGAACGTGGGTACGAGAATACCCTCTGTAAAAGAGAAAAAGGCTCCGCCATTTCACAACGCCGGAGCTCAAAAAAAATAACTCAAGTATAAAAAAATATTACATAAAAAATATTACATAAGAGCTCTTCCGCTGAAGATGGTAAGTATTTTTTTTCGATTGATAACAGTTAGCACTGAATGTTTACGGATGATTCTTACAGAGGATTACTTGAACCAGTCGGAACCGTTGCCGGCCACAAGACCAAGTCTGCGGTCATACCGTATAACATATATAGAGTTGTTGTTAAATGCTAAGCCATAAGCCGCAGGCTGATTATAAACGTCTAATGCTACGCTTCCCGAAGACCAGTAATATCCAGCATTGCCAATACGTTCAAGATTACCACCTCCATTTATTGACATATCACCCATTGCAGGCAGGAAGAAATACTTGTCTATTTCGCTGTCTGCAGGTTTGCCAGCTGTTCTATATGTGTCGGTCTCTACGTCGTGCCTCACGTAGGTTGTGCGCATATCAACGCCATTCTTACCCGTTGTAGAATCGTAACCTGTAATGTATCTTTTCTTTTTTATCCAAACACCGCCTGTATGGTAGGTACTCCCGCCGTCATTTGTCCATTCCGTCGTTTCGTCCCAGCGCGGGTCGCCATTCTCAATGTACCAATATAGTTCGTTGGGGTTGGGCATCGTGGCGCAAACGTTTGTTGCCGCTGTAAAATAATCGGCAGTGCTTTGGTTAAAATATTTTTCTGTGAAGGGTTCGGTTCGAGGGGCGTCCCAACGGTAGAATTCAGGCATAATTAAATGTTGTAACTGTACCACATTGTTTTCATGAAATTTTCTTGATTTCATATTCCTCGTGACTGTCAATATCTCATCAGGATTGGCAGCGTTATAAAAATAGTATTTTACGCTCAAAGTACGATAGGAAGGCGGCATCACAGCATAAACGTAGTTGATGCTAGAATTATAAGATTGAAGGTTCGGGACGTTATCTTCATTGACTGTTATGGTGACGATGGAAGATGGCGAAGTGACCGAGGTTGTGTCAATGCCATTTTTGCTGAAGCCGAAAGCACCGGCAATGGGCTTGCCGTTAGCTTCAACTATTTCAATTTTTTTCCATTTATATTTTTTATCCAAATAATCTACCTTTATAGGAGCCAAACCAAGGTAGGAACCCTTGTGCAGCAGGGCAAAGGAATAGGTGCCATTTTCGTTGCGCGTGGCCGTAGCCACGCCGCAGTCGCCATGTTCGCCAATTTTATAATCATAATGTCCAAACGACACAAATGAGGCTGGAATATTCACTTTCGTAGCCGAAGTGGAGTTGTAGCCTGTGTAGAGGACTTCGTAGCTGTCGGCAGTCATCACTCTATCAAAGAAGAAATTGGCCGTCCTGTTGTCTGGTGCCAGCTCACTGTCCATGCTCTTAATCCATGTGCCGCCGTCGTTCACCCAAATCTGGTCGCTGTACTGCCAGCGATAGATACGGTCTTTATCCATTGTTGTGCGCGTGCCGTTGTCGCCTCCGGCCGAGAACACGGTTCTTCCCGTCTTTGTGTTTGTATTGGGATTGGTGTTGGGATTCACCAATTCTTCCTCTTGGCTGCAACTGGCCAGCGAGAAAGCCGTGGCCATGATGATGGCCGATTTTGTAAACAATCTTGTTTTCATGACTTTTTTGTTTTTTGTTAATTTGTTAATGTTGATAATGTTGATGATTCTTAATGGTTTCATACGTAAATGTTTCGTCTTAGTCGGAGAAGGTGGCGCCAATGTGCGAGCCGCCGTAGTCTCCGGCGGTGCCGCCGCTGTGTGAGCCGCCCAGGTCGCCCGATGTGCCGCCCATGTGCGAGCCGCCCAGCTCTCCGGCGTTAGCGCCCCAGTGGGTGCCGGTGAAGAAGTCGGCGAACGAGCTCCGGTGGCTTCCGCCAAACATATCGGAGGTGGCGCTTTGGTGCGAGCCGTCGAAATCTACCCCCGAGATGGCAACCGGCCTGCATATCTCGGCCTCGACCACCTCGATCCGCGGCCTCACGTAGGGCCGCTTGTCAGGTGGCCACTCATGCGGTCCACCCATGTGTAGTTCTTTTCTTTGTTCCATTTGTTTTTAATTTTTTGGGTTTAATGTTTTGTAATGTTATTGATAGAGTGCATCAAAGAGTTATTTTTTCGTTGTACTGCGCCTGAAGCAGCGACGGGCTTGCATGCCTCGGCTTCGATCACCTCGACCTGCGGCTTCACGTAGGGTAGCCTGCGCTTGGCAGATGGCAACGAAGAGAGGGGCTTCCCTTGCATGGTTGCAAGGAAAACCCTACGTTCACGCGCGTGAGCACGTGCGCAAATATGATAAAGAGAAAAGAAGCCTGTAGCTAAGCTATGTGTGTGTGTGTGTGTGTGT
>JAFPYO010000039.1:0-13968 GCA_017412145.1 Prevotella sp. | reverse complement strand
GAAGGGGAATACCGAGGATGCCGTTGCACAGATGTTTGAGCGAGTAAACCCTGTGTGGGAAAATTCATATCATGAGTCTGAAGAGCAGGAAAATGGGCAAATAGTGGAGTCCTGGAAAAATGGTGACTACAAACTCATCCGCACCGCCAAGCTCGATGCCATCATCGATGCCGCCAAGCGCCTTGCCGACAGACTCGTCGCTCTCTACCCCACGCAGAAAGAGGCCATCGACACTGCCACGCAGAAGGTGTATCGGTTCTTCACCCCAATTATGAAAGGCATAGTCCCCCCCTCTCTGTATGACAGGTATACCTTTATGAATCCCTTTTTCGATCTGGCAGACTATGCCCATTTGTTGGCAAAAGAGACTGGCGACGCAGAAGTGGCAACCATCTCTGCCGATATGGACAAAGCCTTCAGCGAAGCCTTCGTCCACTATGTTGACGTCAGCACGAACGAACAGCATCTGGACCACTACACGCTGAGCGTATGCCTGGCCGACAACACGACCTACAAACTCAGAATTAAGTCTGACGACCTCCCTTATGTGTGCAGTTTCGACGAAGGCTACGAGCAGACCACCTTCCACAAACTGACAGGATGGGGCAACTGGCTGCGCACCAACCAGCATTATCTTTGGGGCAATCCTACAAGCGACGGCGGTGGCCCGCTCAAGTGAATGTAATTTTGCCTAAATCATCGTGTGGGTGTGTCAAAATAGGCACACCCTTATCGAATGCCTACACTGAAAAATCAGCCACAGACATTCCTTATTTGTTTTTATTACATTATAGCCCCAGTATTGTCATAGATGTGGAATTGATTGTAAAATCCAAAAACTATTTCAAAATTCCCGTTTCGCTGTCCTGATGGTTCATCGAGCGGTTGATTTCGCGGTATTTCCGGCCATGCTCGAAACGATACGTCAGTTTCAGCGTAATCATATTGCCGAGGTCGCGCTGGTGCCGGGACATTTCTTTCTGAACGTAGCGATTGACAACTTCCGCCTTGCTCGTCAGCGGATGTTGGGCGAAAAGATGCTGGGCGAAGAGTGAAATCGTGAGCGACTTGCTGGGGCGATAGGTGGCGGTGAAATGCCACGACGGGACGTTGAGTCCGCGGTGCTCGCCCTCCATGAAACTCCAGCCGTTGTCGGCGTAGGCTCCGAGCGTCCAGCGATTGAGATAGGCCTGCACGGAACAGCCGCCGTTGAAACTTGTGAAGGTGTGGCGGTAGTCTTCGCCGAAGTTGAAAAAGCGGAAAATGCCTCCGTAAATGGTGGCGGTGAGGCGGTCGGCTACGATTTCCCACTGGTTATAGCTCTGGATAAAGAAAAAACTACATTCGTTGTCGGCGTTGGTCTGCGTCTGGTAGAAATGACCGTCTTTGCGGACGTATTTTTCCATATTGCAATGGCTGTTGATGAGGTAGTAGCCTTGCAGTTCCGAGGTGAATCGCGGGGGGGCGTAGGTCAGGCGAAGGTCGTGGTCGATTCTGCGACAGGGACGGATTTCAGGATTTCCGAGTAGGGTTTCCATCGAGTTGATTTTGATGGAAGCGTCGCTGACAAGGGCGATTCGCGAAACGTGTTGCGCTGTTTCAAAGTCGTATTTCAATTTCAGATGCTTGGCCACGGGATACGAAAGGCTGAATTTTGGGCGGAAAAGCCAGAAATTGTGCTTCGCGTCGGCCTGTCGGTAGTAGCGGCGACTTGCTCCGATCCCCGCCATATAGCTGAGTTTGCTGAGACTGCCTTTCAGTTGCGAAAACAGGTAGAGTTGCGACGTGTGCAGGTCGTTGAAGGCCTCGGAATCGCCGTGATATTCGTTGTGGCTATAGCGTTGGGCGAATTGGAATCCGCCAGAAAAAGTGAAAGGCTTGAGGCGGTTTTCGTAGATGGCTTCGCTCCAAAACGAGTAGGTTTTTCCTTTTGTATCGTATTGATAATCAGAGCCTTCGTTTCTTTCTGTATGAGAATCTGTCTTGATGAAGGTGCCCACGAGGTTGGTCGTGAGCGATTGGTGCCGACGGAAATCGTGATGATAATAAAGGTCGAGCGATGGCGTGCGGCTGCTCGTGGCAGAGTGGCTGTCGAAGGGAGTCCCGTTCAGAGCCATCGTCGCTCGGGTTTGCTGTGGACGAAGGCTACGACTGCCCGTGAGCTTCGCTTGAAAAACATAGTTGGAATCGCTTAGGCTGTAGGTCAGCTGGGCGTTGTGGCTCAGATGTTTATCCTGCTGGGAGAGCAAATGTCGATTCAAAACCACCGTTTTCCCCGATTCCAGCGTGTAAACAGCCTTTTCGTCGTATTCCGCGCCCTTGAAATTTTGGTAGTCGAGGCCGTAGTTGAAGCCAAATTCGCTCTTTTTGTGGTTGATTTTCCCGTAAACAGCCTCGTTGCCGTTTACGGCGGTGAGCGCGTTGCTGAGTTGCGTGCCGAGGAGATAACCGCTGACGGGTTTTCGCACCCTGAAATGGATGACGAATGCCGTTTCCTCGCCGTAGCGTAGCCCTGGATTCTCGATGAACTCGATGCGCTCGATGGCTTTCATATCAAGCGAGAGCAGGTCTTCACGTGTGGCCACGATGTCGTTGATGCGCACCTGCACGGAACCCAGATTCGACAGCGCCTTGATGCTGTTTGTCGCCTCATTGACGCGGATGTGGGGCAGGGCGAGCTTCGATAGGAGCGAGTAGCCGTCGGTGGAGCTTTCCAACTGCTGTTTCGAGGGGAAAATCCACATTCCATCGACTTTCTGCACCCGCCGGGCACCTTTCACGGTCACTTCGCCGAGCGACACTTCTTTTTCACTTTGTGCGCTTGCCGACAACGCAAAAAACACGCTGGCGCACACCAAAAAAAATCTCTTCATACTTCGTTAGCGATTGGTTTAACGCTGCAAAAGTATCAAGAGAATTTTCGCTCGCCAAAGAAAAATGCTGACATTTGTCTGACATTTTCCCGACAATCTGCCGACCCGCGGCTAACTATTTGATTTTCAATTCGTAAGCACGACCGCGCTCGGATTCGATTTTCAGGTCGGAACGCGCCTCAACAACGGTTTTCAGCCTGCGAATCAGTGTGTAGAGCGTTTCGCTGGCATCGTCTTTTTTCGGCCAAAGAGCCTCGCAAATCTCGCTTTTTGTCAGCAGGTGCGAGGGCGAACGGAAAAACATTTCCATCAGTTGCTGCTGCATCGGCGTAAGTTTCACGTGCTGACCTTGGGCATCGAAAAATCGTTGGTCGGACTCAGAAAAACTCAATCCTCCGAAACAACTCGCTCCGACGGGGTGAAACGTCGTTTTCCGATGGCGATAGAGGCAGAAAAATCCCCACAAAACGGCCATCATCCACAGCATCGAGGCAGGTCGCTGGTCGGACATCGAGAAAATCGTCGCCGCCGAGCATTTCGCATAACATCGGAAGCCTCGCTGTCGCGTATCGACCGCTAAAACAGCCTTTCCGCGCAGTTCGTCGAGTTGCAGATAGTTGTTGAACACGCGCACGGTGTCGGCACTGATGACGTGGGTCTGTTGCTGTTCCAACGCACGTGCCAAGGCGTGGCTCATATCCTGCGTGACGAGTTGCCTTGTGGTCGAAAAACTGTGGTAGCCCGTCATTGCCGACGCGACGATGAGCACCATCAGAATGAGAACGGAATATCGCGGTTTCATCATTTTGTAGCGGTTTTATGCGTGAACGAGCGTGCCGATTTCCTCGCCTTCGATGACGCGGCGCAGGTTGCCGACGGTGTCCATATTGAAGACGTAGATTGGCAGGTTGTTGTCCTGACACATACAGATGGCCGAGAGGTCCATCACTTTCAGGTTGCGGGCGAGCACCTCGGCGTAGGTGATGTCGGTGAACTTCGTGGCGGTCGGGTCTTTTTCGGGGTCGGCGGTGTAAACGCCATCCACTCGCGTGCCCTTGAGCATCACGTCGGCCTCGATTTCCACGCCGCGCAGCGACGAGCCCGTGTCAGTAGTAAAGTAGGGCGAGCCCGTGCCTGCGGAGAAAATGCACACTTTTCCGGCTTTCATCGCGTCGATGGCGCGCCATTTCGTGTAAAATTCGCCCACAGGCTCCATGCGGATGGCCGTGAGCACTTGGTTGGGCACGCCGGCGGCATCGAGCGCCGAGGAGAGCGCGAGCGAGTTGATGACGGTGGCCATCATTCCCATTTGGTCGCCCTTCACGCGGTCGAACCCTTTTTTCGCGCCGCTGAGGCCGCGGAAAATGTTTCCGCCACCGATGACGATGCCGATTTCCACGCCCATCTCGTGGATTTCCTTGATTTGCTGTGCATACTCGGTGAGCCGTTGCATATCGATGCCGCTACCGCCTGCGGCGAGACTCTCACCGCTGAGTTTCAGAAGAATTCTTTTGAATCGTGCCATATTTTTTTAATTAAAAATTTAGAATTAACAATTAAGAATTATGATTACTTTTTTCACTCCTCACTCCTCACTTCACACTTCACACTCCACACTCCTCACTTCACACTCCTCACTCCACACTTCACACTCCTCACTCCACACTCCACAAAAACCACCTCCTTAAAGCCGTAAGAAACCACCCGTCCGTCAGCCTTTTTCAGCAGAAGTTTCCCCAGTTCATCGACCTCAAGCACTTCCGCTTGGAAGTCGCCCTCGCTGTCGCGAAAGGGATGCCGACGGCCGTCGCGCCGATAGAGCAAGGCATTGTAGCGCATCCGCGTGAAGTCGGCCATACACGCGCAGATTTTCAGGTGACTGACGATGCATCTAAGCACTTCCTCGCGGTCGATGTCGTGGCCGATAATCTGCCGCATAGAAACGGGGTTCGGGCTCGTCAGAGGGTCGTGGTCGGCAGCCTGCGGAAAGCGGAAAACGGTCTGGTTCACGTTCAGTCCGATGCCGATGATGCTGTCGCGAATCGCCGTGCCCGCCAAACGGTTTTCGATGAGCATTCCGCAGAGTTTCTGGTCGTTCCAATAGATGTCGTTCGGCCACTTCACGCGAATGTCTTTGATGCCGAAATCGCCCATCGCATCGCACACCGCCAATGCCGTCGCCATCGAGATTTGGAATTGCTGTCGCGCCTCGATGCCGTCGGGATGCATCAGCAGCGAAAAGAGCAGGTTTTTCCCCCGTTCCGACTCCCACGAGTTCGTGCCACAGCCTCGTCCAGCCGTCTGGAAATCAGCCACGCACACCGTCATCGCCTCGTCCGCCGCCACATTCTCGCGCAACCATCGATTCGTCGAATCCACCTCGTCCAGTCGTATCACTCTCATTTCCATATCAATACACCAACATCGGATTAAACGCATTCTCCCAGTGTTCAATCACGGGCGTTTCGTCGTTGTTGCCGTTCCCCACCACCGTGATGATGTCGAAGCGCAGTTCCTTCATAATGCGGAACATTTTCACGTAGGCGTTGGCCGACAGTCCGATGTTTCGGATTTTCTCACGGTTTACCGCTTCCTCAGGTCGTTGCACGTAGTTTGCCGACCGAGTTTTCACCTCGACGAACACCACCGTTTGCAGGTTTTCGTCAAGGGCAACGATGTCGATGTCGCGGTGTCCGCAGCGCCAGTTCGTGTCGCGAATCGTGTATCCCTTTTTCCGCAGATACTCCGCCGCCATCTCCTCGCCCCATTTTCCAATGTCGTTATGTTGAGCCATTTTTTTGTTTCCAGATTGTTGATTGCAAAGTTACGGAAAAGATTTGAATTGGCGACACATTTTATAATTAAAAGATATAGATTAGGAAAATTTGTGAACTGAAAATACTATTTTTTAGAAATGTGAGTTCGTAAAATCCCTCGAAATGTTAAAAAATATTATCAATGAAAAGTTTTTTGCAAAATAATTTGGTTTATAAAATAAACTTATTTACTTTTGCATCGTGATTCGAACACAAATGGCTGCGACCGAGCCTTCTGCAGGGGCGAGGACAAGGCCGAACAATCAAGAAAGAGTTTAACTATTAAAACGAAAAAACAATGGAAGAAAACAAAAATTTGACTGCTGAGCGCAGTCTGGAGATTATCACTGAACAGATAGAACAGAGTCGCCGCACGGTGTCGCAGAGCACAGGGCAGGCACTCTATGTTTCGGGACTTTGTACCGTGGCAATGTCAGGCGTCGTCGCCATTGTCAATTATGTGTCGAAAACGCCTCTCGGACATCTTTTGTGGCTTGTGTTGCCTGTCATCATTTGGATTGCCTTGCGAAACATCTTCAAAAATCGACAGCACGAACCCACGAGCATCGTCAGTTCGCTCGTCGGAAAAACGTGGTGGACTTTCGCAGTATTTACCGTCGTCTTTTTCGTCCTTGCTACTTTATGGACTGTGTTTGCGGTTAGACTGTTGTCGCCTCAGCAGATACGTTTTTATAGTAATGTATATTCTGTTGCACCCACCATTATGTTGTTGATGGGAATGGCCGTGACAATGACGGGACACATCCTTCGCAGCCGCTGGCTCGTCGTTTTCGGCATCGTCGGTGGTCTGATGATGTTCGCTTGGGAGGGATTCGGAATAGGCAGAGCCATCTTGGTCGAACTCACAGGTAAGTCGTATACCGAACTTTATGAACCAAGCACAACGCTCACTTGCCTCTCTGTTCTGTTGTTCGCATTCGTCGGGCTCGTAATCCCCGGTATGATGCTCAAAAAACAAAGCCTATGAAATTTCCAACATTAGACCCACTGCTGCACTCTGAGTTGCGGTTGGCGGTGATCTCGCTGCTCATCAGTGCCGAGGAGGCCGAATTTCCTTACATCAAGGAGCAGACGGGCGCCACGGCAGGCAACTTGAGCGTGCAAATCGACAAACTGTCGGCAGCAGGCTACATCACAGTCGAAAAGACATTCAAGGGCAAGCGACCGTGTACGATTTGCCGTGTCACGCCGACGGGCCTCAAAGCCTTCGACGACTATGTGAAAACCTTGAAAAAATATCTCGAAGTCGGCAAAAAATCGTAATTTTGCACCCAAAAACAGCAGTTATGACACCCGAAGAACAACGAAAACAAGACGAACGCTTCATGCAGATGGCCTTGAAAGAGGCGGAGGCAGCACAGCGCAAGGGCGAAATTCCCATCGGCGCGGTGATTGTCTGTCGCGACCGCATCATCGCACGGGCGCACAACCTCACCGAAACGCTCACCGACGTGACCGCCCACGCGGAAATGCAGGCGATTACGGCGGCGGCGAACCTGCTCGGCGGCAAATATCTCGCCGACTGCACGCTCTACGTGACGGTGGAGCCGTGCGTGATGTGCGCGGGGGCGATTGGCTGGGCGCAAATCGGGCGCGTGGTCTATGGCACACCCGACGAGAAGCGCGGTTTCCAGCGCTATGCACCCGAGGCTTTGCATCCGCGATGCACGGTGACGCAGGGCGTTCTCGAAACGGAATGTCGCGAATTGATGCAGGCGTTTTTTGCTGCGAAGCGGAAATAGAAAAAGAGCCGGATTCAAGCGAATCTGGCTCTTTTTTCGTGCTTATAAACCTTTATTTTTCCGCGCGGATGAAGCGCTTGGGCATCATTTCGCTGTTCGAATCGTCGGCGGCAGTGGAGCGCGTCATATCGTTCGGCTTCGCGTAGTAGTAATCACCCCAACCCCATTCGTAGTTGTACCAATTCGGCGAATCGACGTGGCGCAGGCGGAATTTCACGCGGTTCGAACCGTCGTAGATGACACCCGTGAAATAGTTGTCGTTCAGTCGATAGTCCTCAATCCAGATGGTGACGCGCTCCTCGACGAAATAGACCTTGATGGTGCGGTATTCGACGGTCCACTCGATGTGGTTGGCCACGTAGTTGCGCCCCCAGCCATAGTCGTTGTAGTAATCGACCCAGTAGCCCTTGCCGCTGCTGTAGCGATAGGGGTCGCGCAGGAAGCAGATTTCCGAGTAGGTGGCGTCATAGACCCGTCCGTTCCATTCCGACGAAACATACATGTCGCCTTGCCAAGTTCCCTCGAGCGTGTAAGCGATTTCATCGTCATCGTTCCAGAGGAAGTCGCAACTTGCAAACGACATCGACAGCACTGCCAAGAGTGCGATGGTCATGAGTGTGTACAGTTTTTTCATCTTTTTAATCTCCTATTCGTTAAGGGTTCAACATCGAGTTTTCAATTCTCTGCTGCAAAGTTACGCTATTTTGGTCGCCCTGCAAAACGTTTTTCCATAATCTTTCATAGGAAAATCCCTACGAATGATGTGAAAATCCCTAATAAACATTAAAAACATCGAAAAACTACCACCCGATTTTTCGCTTTATGAGATAATTTGTTACTTTTGTACGAAGTTTCGATTTTAATTATTCACTAAAAATATTTGACAAGAAAATGAGAACGGTTTATGAATTTTCTGTGAAAGACAGAAAAGGGAAAGACGTATCGCTGAAAGAGTATCAAAACGAGGTGCTCCTCATCGTCAATACGGCCACGAAGTGCGGTTTCACGCCCCAGTACGACGAGTTGGAGGCACTTTATAAGAAGTACCACGCGCAGGGTTTCGAGGTGCTCGACTTCCCCTGCAACCAGTTCGGACAACAGGCTCCAGGCACCGACGAGTCGATTCACGAATTCTGCAAACTGACCTATGGCACGGAATTTCCGCGTTTCAAGAAGGTGAAGGTGAACGGCGACGATGCCGACCCGCTTTTCAAATTCCTCAAGGAGCAGAAAGGCTTTGCCGGTTGGGATATGGAGCATCCGATTGCCCACATCCTCGACGACATGCTGACGAAGGAAGACCCCGACTACAAGGAAAAGGCCGACATCAAGTGGAATTTCACGAAATTCCTTATCAATAAAAAAGGTCAGGTCGTGGAACGGTTCGAGCCGACGGCGAAAATTGAGAAAATTGCAGAACAAATTGAAATTTTATTGAGATAATGGAACATACAAAATGCCTGATTATCGGCAGCGGTCCCGCAGGCTACACCGCCGCCATCTACGCCGGACGCGCCAATCTGTCGCCCGTGCTCTACTGCGGTCTGCAAATGGGCGGACAACTCACGCAAACGACCACGGTCGAGAACTTTCCGGGCTATCCCGACGGCATCGACGGTAATGAAATGATGATGCAACTGCGGCAGCAGGCCGGACGGTTCGGCTGCGACCTGCGCGACGGCATCATCGAGAAAGTCGATTTTTCGAAACGGCCCTATGTCGTGACCACCGACCGAGGCGTGGAAATCGAGGCCGACACGGTGATTATCGCCACGGGAGCTTCGGCGAAATACCTCGGACTCGACGACGAGAAGAAATACAACGGTATGGGCGTGTCGGCCTGTGCGACCTGCGACGGATTTTTCTATCGGAAAAAGACGGTGGCAGTCGTGGGCGGTGGCGACACGGCCTGCGAAGAGGCGATTTATCTCTCGCAACTCTGCCAAAAGGTCTATCTGATTGTCAGAAAACCCTTTTTACGCGCCAGCGACGTGATGCAGAAGCGCGTGTTTGAGAACGAGAAAATCGAGGTGCTGTTCGAGCACAACACCGTCGGCCTCTACGGCGAGGGTGGCGTGGAGGGTGCCCACGTGGTGAAGCGCATGGGCGAGCCCGACGAAGAGCGCTACGACCTGCCCATTGACGGCTTTTTCCTCGCCATCGGCCACAAGCCCAACACCGACATCTTCCGCGACTTCATCGCCCTTGACCCCACGGGCTACATCCGCACCATCGACGGAACGCCGCGTGTCGTTTCGGCTGCCGACCCGACGCAGACCGTTCCGGGCGTGTTTGCCGCTGGCGACTGCGCCGACCCTGTCTATCGGCAGGCCATCGTGGCGGCTGGAAGCGGTTGCAAGGCAGCATTGGAGGCCGAGAAATATTTGCAGACGCTGTAAAAATCGACGTTGATTCGCCTTTAAATGGCGAAAATAACTAAAAATCATCAGAGAATGAAAAAAATGAATGTAAAACCGGCAAACGGCAAGTTAGGAATCTTGATTGTCGGAAACGGTGCCGTCGCCACGACGTTTATGACGGGTGTGTTGATGGCTCGCAAGGGCCTGACGAAGCCCGTTGGCGCAATGACGCAGTATGATAAGGTGCGCGTGGGACGAGGCGACGACAAAAAGTATCTGAAATACAACGAGCTCGTGCCGCTGGCCAAACTCGAAGACATCGTTTTCGGCTGCTGGGACGTGTATCCGCAAA
This sequence comes from Prevotella sp., assembly GCA_017412145.1. GTDB lineage: Bacteria > Bacteroidota > Bacteroidia > Bacteroidales > Bacteroidaceae > Prevotella. Next base: position 3,804 of record JAFPYO010000039.1, on the reverse strand, counting down.
ACGCTTATCAGGCCGCCGTCTATGCCGAGGTGCTGAAGCGCGAGGACATCGACCCCGTGCGTGGCGAACTGGAGAAAATCGTGCCGATGAAGGCCGCTTTCGACAAGAATTACGCGAAGCGACTCGACGGTGAGAACACCAAGGGCAACATCACCCGCTGGGAGATGGTGGAACAGCTGCGCCAAGACATCCGCAACTTCAAACAGCAGGAGCAGTGCGACCGCATCGTGGTGCTTTGGGCCGCCTCGACGGAAATCTACGTGCCCGTCGATGAAAAGACGCACGGCACGCTCAGCGCCCTTGAAGCCGCCATGAAGGCCGACGACCGCGAGCACATTGCCCCGTCGATGTGCTACGCCTACGCCGCCCTCGTCGAAGGTTGCCCCTTCGTGATGGGAGCGCCGAACACCACCGTCGATATTCCCGCCATGTGGGAGCTGGCCGAAAAGACCGGAATGCCCATCGCCGGCAAGGACTTCAAGACGGGTCAGACGCTTGTGAAGAGTGGTTTCGCACCGATTATCGGAACGCGCTGCCTCGGCCTCGACGGATGGTTCTCGACGAACATCCTCGGCAACCGCGACGGACTCGTGCTCGACGTACCCGAGAATTTCCGCACGAAAGAGGTGTCGAAACTCTCGACGCTCGAAACCATCCTGCGCCCCGAGGACCAGCCCGACCTCTACGGCCACGGCAACGACGACGACACGCAGTACTTCCACAAGGTGCGCATCAACTACTATCCGCCGCGCAACGACAACAAGGAGTCGTGGGACAACATCGACATCCGCGGCTGGATGGGCTATCCGATGCAAATCAAAATCAACTTCCTCTGCCGCGACTCGATTCTGGCCGCGCCCGTCTGTCTCGACCTCTGCCTGCTCATCGACCTCGCCGCCCGTGCCGGACGCAGTGGCACGCAGCGATTCCTGAGCTTCTTCCTGAAGAGCCCGATGCACGACTACACGCAGGGCGAGGCTCCCGTGAACCATCTCTATCAGCAGCACACAATGCTTCGCAATGCGCTGCGCGAAATGGGTGGCTACGAGGCCGATGAGGAACTCGATTGAGAAAAAAACGGTAACAAATAGGCTCGAACAGGCACTTTTTAAAGGGTGTCTGTTCGTTTTTTTAGGTTTCTGACATATGCATATCCTCGCCATCATCAACAAGAATCTACCATTTCGCTTGTATAGATTGTTGTAGTATTTTGCCCATTAGAAAAAAATCGTAATTTCCGTGCAGTTTTTTTGTGATTTTCGGACTATATAGATAAAGATACCATGTTTTCGATGGAAGTTACACGGCTGATAGAACGGTGCAGGCAGGGGGATGCGGATGCCCTCGGAGAACTGTACAAGGCATACGCCCAAAGGATGAGGGGCGTCTGCCGTCGGTATATCAGTGATGAACGAGCCATCAGCGACGTATTGCATGATGCGTTCGTGATTATCTTTACCTCTTTTGACAAATTGCGCGACGACAGGAAAGCAGAGTCATGGATGATGTCGATTACGAGAAATGTGGCGTCGAAATATAAGGATTATCTGGCGAAGACGACTTTTGTGCCGCTGGAAGAAGCAGAGCAATTGCAGATGCCTGAAGGTGAGAGCGACGTGAGAGGCGTGCCACTGGAGGATGTGCTGCAGCTCGTTAATCGTCTGCCGGAGGGCTATGGGCGGGTGTTCCGGCTATCGGTGTTTGAAGGTATGTCGCACAAGGAGATTGCTGACATGTTGGGGATAGAGCCTCATTCGTCATCGTCGCAACTGGCACGGGCAAAGAAGATGCTCCGGAGGATGATGCAACAGTATTGGGCCGCTGCGCTTCTGTTGTTGCTCATGCCTCTCACATTCTTTCTGCTCAAGAAGGAAGATACAACAAGCGAAAAACCTGTTATAGCCAAGCAAAAAGAGACACCGAAGCACTATACAGAAGAAAGAGCGAATGAACAGCCGCAGAAACCTCTGATAGTCCATGTACCCGTATATCATACACCGATTGACACACTACAGTCTGTCATCGCTCAGGCACTTGATTTCATTATGCCTGACTCCTTGACAAACATGATTGCACAGGAGCAAACAATTCCAGACTCCATACAGAATAATGAGCAAGCAGATACGACACATGTCATAGAAATGCAGAATCTGCCTCATTACTACATTGCCGACTTGTTCCCCGACAAACCAGTCACGAGACTCCATAACAAGCAAAGATGGTCGATAGACCTCGCATACACAGGAAGCACGGGCGAACAGAATTATAACCGTCCGTATGGCTTCACAGAAACACCGATGACTGCCCCGACGGGTACCCCCCCATCGCCTGTTACCTTTGAGAACTGGAGCGACTATGCGGCCTTCTTGACTGAGATGCCGGATGATGGCAGTAGCCATAAGAGAAGCATCATTAAGAACATTGCACTGAATAATGCCGGAGATGCCCAAGGTACTGGAGCAGACAAGATTGTCCGCAAGAGCCACCACTTCATGCCCGTCAACTTCTCGTTGGCATTGAAGTATAGACTGAATAATTGCTTTGCACTGGAGACAGGGCTGAGCTACAGTAGATTGAAGTCGGAATTTGAGATGGGTTCAAATGGTAATACTATCAATGAGCAGCAGACCATCCACTACCTCGGCATCCCCGTGAAGGGCACCTATAATATATATAATAGAAAGGCATGGAGCCTCTACGGAAGTCTTGGCATCACCACGGAGATTCCTCTCTACTCGCCGCTCAACACAAGTTACTACTTGCACGGCATATTGAAGGCTACCGACAAGACCACCATTCGTGCTCCGTGGCAGTGGTCGTTAGGCACGGGTCTTGGTTTGCAATACAATTTCACTCCCAACATCGGACTATTTGCAGAGCCAGGTTTGCAATATTACATTCCGACAGGGACGCAAATTGAAACCTACCGTACGGAGCATCCGTTCACGTTCTCTCTGCCCTTAGGCATCAGATTTACGTGGTAAACGGTGCAGTCTTTCGTTGCAATTTTGGACTTTATAAATAGAGAACAAAATAGCAACGAACCGGTATGTACACCATCCACGATTACGCCTATAATGGGCTACTCTATCTAAACAACATCATGCGTCCGCGCCACAAGCGTCTGTCGCAACTGATGATTTACTCGACCACGCTCTGCCAGTCGAAATGCAAGCACTGTAATATCTGGCAGAAACGGCCAGTGGAGCATCTTTCACTTGACGACATCCGGCGAATCATGCAAAGCCGATGTGTGACCAAACGGACTACCGTAGGACTGGAGGGCGGCGAGTTCATCCTTCACCCACAAGCCGAGGAAATCATGGTGTGGTTTCATGAGCATCATCCTAACTACACGCTGCTGTCAAACTGTCTGGCGCCCCGTCGGGTTATAGATGCCGTCCGTCACTATCAGCCCCGGCATCTGTACGTCTCTCTCGACGGCGGGCGCGAGACTTATCAGCGGATGCGAGGGCGCGATGGCTTCGACCGAGTGATTGAGGTGGTTGAAGCGCTGAAAGACGAAGTGCCCCTGTCGCTGATGTTCTGTCTGTCGCCCTGGAACACGTTCGACGATATGGCGTTTGTGATAGACGTTGCCAAGCATTACGGTGTGGACGTGAGGATTGGCATCTACGGAACGATGGCCTTCTTCGACACGACGAGCGAACTGCTGACGACTTCGGACTTCGTGAAGAAGATACCGCAAAGCATCCACCAGACACAAGAGAATTTCGACTTTGTAGCACTCTACGACCAGTGGCTGGGTGGGCATTTACGTTTGCGCTGCCAAAGCATCATGAG
>JAFPYO010000038.1:0-25524 GCA_017412145.1 Prevotella sp. | reverse complement strand
GGTAACGGAACGATGGTCATATTTCACAATATGCATTCCTGCCCATCGAAACATGGAATACATAAAATCAGCAGTCTGTCAGGCACTTACGGGAATAATCTCCACGTTCGTCTCACCCTTGATTTCTTGGTTATATTCCCCTATGCTGGTAACACCTTCGGGCAATTCTACTGATTCCAAGTTCTCACAATCAGCAAAAGTATCATTCCCGATTGTTGTAATGCCTTCGGGCACGATTACCGATGAAATTTTGCAACTACGGAAAGCATCTTGAGCAGTACCAATAACAGAATATCCATCAAGTGTGGTGGGAATCGTTATTGCTCCCGTCGTATTCACATCGATGGCAGGAACTGGCTCAGTCCAAGTGTAATCCCCATAGTCCGATGTGCGTACTTCCTCGCCACCGACAATACAGGTTTTGTCCGCAACGCTTACAATGGTGTATGTCCACTCTATGCCATCGACGGTGGTTTTTCTGATTGGGTTGCTGTTGCCATCGTATATTTGAGGATTTCCTCCATTATAATCATAGACAATCCAACCTTTTTCTTTGGCTATAGAAACTTGCGACTTCGTACAGACATTTCCTTCATTATCATCTTGCGTGTCGATGACATAGAAAACGACGTTTTCAACCGTCGGCAGGCTATTCACAAGCGCATCCATCGCCTCGCCTTTGATTTGGTTTGTATGACACCAAAACTGTATCAATGCAGTATTTTTCGACACATCGAGCGAAGTCAGTTGGTTTCCCCGGCAGTAAAGTTCTGTCAATCTGGTGTTATTCGAAACATTGAGCGTGGTCAGCCGATTAAAGTTGCAGGACAAATATTCTAAGGCTGTGTTCTTAGAAACATCAAGGTCGGTTAGTTGATTCCCATAGCAATTCAATGTCGTTAACGCTGTATTTTCGGAAATGTTAAGCGAAGTCAGTTGGTTGGTGGTGCAATAAAACCATATCAGTGCCGTGTTCTTTGAAACATCAAGTTTGGTCAGCTGATTGTTTTGGCAGTTTAAATGTGTCAGTGATACATTATTTGAAACATCAAGCAAAGCAAGTTTGTTACTGAAGCAATATAACTTGGTTAGTACAATGTTCTTCGACACATCAAGTAAAGTCAATTGGTTGTAGTTGCAGTACAGTGTTTTCAACGCGGTGTTCTGCGAAACGTCTAAAGAGGTCAGTTGGTTGTTGCTGCAGGACAAATATTCCAGCGCGGTGTTTTTCGACACGTCCAAAGAGGTCAGTTGGTTGCCGCCGCAGTACAACGATGTCAGCGCGGTGTTTTTCGACACATCGAGCGAAGTCAGTTGGTTGTAGTCACAGCTCAAGTCTGTCAGTTTGGTGTTTTTCGACACATCAAGCGAGGTCAGGCGGTTGCTGCTGCATAACAAACGTGTCAGCGCGGTGTTTTTCGGCACATCGAGCGAGGTTAATTGGTTGTCGTTGCAGTACAACTCTTTCAGCGCGGTGAAATGCTCGATACCTGTTAAGTCTGCAATGGATTTTTCGGAAACATCCAGCTTTGTTGTCTGCTGAATCATCGCGTCGGTGATTTCGTCGCCCTCGCTAATCCCGAGAATCGAGGCCAGTGCCTTGCGGAAATTCGCGTCGGGGAAGTTCTCGGCGTTCAGCAGCAGTTTTGCCGCCGCATCGTCGCTGCCAATCGTCAAAGTAACGGTGGTTTTTACTATATTGCCTCCAACGTATTCAACTTCGACAGGAATTACTACATTAAATTTCTGAACAACAAAACCGCCCGATTGGTTGTACTCGATATAGTTACCCAAAGTTGGATTTTCATGGTAAGTGAGATTAAATAGTCTCGTAATTTGGTATAGCGGTTTTATTCGATCGTTCAGGTTGGTTTGAATATCTCTGTTGTCGCTCAAATTATCGTAGTCCGTCAATGCCGGGATAGTAATGCTCGTGATTTCTTCATTGCCATCAGATTTGAACAGGTCTTTCAGATAGAAAATCTGTTTACCCTCGACGCTTTCTTCCTGTGTGATGGGAATAAAACGCACATTGAAAGACTGATTCTCGACACTGAGAGGCTTGCAATAATCTCCATTCTGAATAGCGATGCTGACGACTACATTCAGAAAATTATTCAACTTTTCTTGGTTATTGTTTTTGAAATCCTCGTGCGAGCAGTAGTTCAGCAGAGCTTGTGCAATATCGGATTGCTGGTACTCAATCATCGTGTAATTGGGCTCATTACGGTCGCCTACTTTATCGTAAAACATCTCAGGCACTACAAGTTTAGCAATTTCATGGATGCCTACAAGCAGCGTCCGACCGTCGTCCGAAACTTTCAGTGTGTAGGTCTTGCCATCGGTGCCTTTGAATTTCTTTCCGTTGTTAGACTCGTGGAAGACCAGACGATAATTGTAGTTGTTATAGTTGAAGCCTGTATTACCTGCTGTAATGATGAACCTGTTGACTATTTCATCGTTAATAAAAGCATTTGAGAGCAGATAGTTAAAGTTGGTTTCGTTGTTATCTGCTTTCGTCGGAGGAACGGTGATATGGACTTCGTCGGAACCATTGTCAGTCGTGTTTTTCGCATACCAGTATTTATTGATTTTGGCATTGCTCCAATCAACCCTAACATTAATGGGAACGTAACTAAAAGGCTTGAACGTGACGTTTGTCGTAAATACGACGAAAATATCATCATAATGCGATTGAGAACCATGTATGTCCTCGAATTTGAAAGCAACAGACAGCTCGTAGGTCTTTTCTGTGTTCTTGTATGTTTCTTGATTCCACCTTTCATATAGTTTCTGAACATCAGCGTCAGCCATTCTCCATTGCAAATCGCCATCTTCATAAACAATAAGATGACCAATATATTTATCATTGGTGCGAGCCACGAAGTTTCCAGATTCATCTTCCTCATACTGCTGAAAGTCCAGTTGGCTATCTCGAACTGGGTCTTCAAAATGTTCGCTGAAAGTGGAAGCGTCGATACCGAGACTTTGACCGAAATCTTCCTTCATTTTAGTACCTCTCAACGTATAGACATAATAGCCAGTCGGAAATATAGACGGACAATCATCTTGAATGTACCTGTCCACGCCATCATAAACGGCCATGACTTTTCGGCTTTTTTTATTGCCTTTCAGCAATTCGTTGTTACTCTGCGCCCATGCGCTCATGACGAGCAGCATTGCTGCCATCATGGTTAAAATTCTCTTGGTTTTCATGTTCTTTAAAAGTTTAAATGAATATTTGTGATTGTTTATTAGCAGTGGAAATTGAATAGAAAAAGAAAACGTGGACTCAATTACTTCGTCTACGCCTTCGGAGGTATTGGGGATAACCTAATGCACTATATTCGAGTAAAAGCCCACGCCATCGCTGACGTGAGCATCAGCCATTACTCTTGTGCATTCTTCTAATTCCCCAATTATCCGAAATGCAAGAATCAAAGCGGACGCTTCTTGTCTATATGTCTTAAAGTTCGTTTTATGTCATAGGCCTTTGAATTTTGATGGTTGAATGATTGTTGATAGTTATTCTTTGTCATTTATAGTTTTTGAAGAAACTCCGAATACTTTAAGATTGGAATGCCTGCGTGTGTTCCAAGGTCGCCTGCCAATCAAGAACGAAATCCACAGGTTGCTGTCGAAAAGTACCTTCATAGTCCTTGCCGTACTGCGTTAATCTCTGCCTGAATCTCCTCGTCGGTCATCAGAGGGGATGTCGGACAGGAATTGATGAATCGTTCAACTGACGTGCGACGGCGGCGCATCGTCCAACCCATACGGGCGGCCAGCGTTTCGATGAATGCACTGTCCTGAATGGGAATCGACAATACCAAATCTTCCATATTATTCCTTTCTTTGGTTGTTTCTGTTCGCAAAATTACAAAAAATATCCGAACCGCCAAACGATTCGGATAAAATATTATTTTTTTGCGGTTTTCAAAACCTTTGCTCTTCCCTATTTCACAATCGATGAAATCGTGCTTTTGTTGCCCTTGATGCCGACAATGAAGGCTTTGGCCGAGCCGAATTTCAGGAACATATCGAGGCGCACGGGAATGTGGTTTGAGTCGTCGGTGACATAGAAATCGACGATGCGCTTGTATTTTCCGTCGTCGAGTTCCATATACGACAGTTGCAGACAGCGGTATTTCACGCCGTTGTCGCCCTTGATGTTGGACTTTCCGCGATAGACGATTCGAGCGGGTTCACAACTGTTTCCGTCGATCATCTTGAAGTCGATGGTGTGGCCTTTCTTCCAGTTCGACGGGTCGAAAGAGCGGGCGCGGACGAACATCGTGAGCATATCATAGACACATTCGTTGTACGATTTTTTCAGCCAATCGCTGTTGCCGTCGGCCTTTTTCCGATGCTGTCGGGCATTGGTTTTTCCAGCGGCGTAGTCGTAGAAAACCTCGTCGATGTAGTAGCGTTTGCCCTCGCGAGCGGCTTTTTTGTAGTAGAGGGGCGCAAGGTCGAGCGTGGAATAGCTCAGAAGGGTGTCGCGCAACACGAAATATTGGTCAACCTTGTCGTTGCCGCGTGTGATGAGCGACGCACGCCACGCGGTTTTGCCTTTGTAATTGCTTTGCACGGTGGACATACTCGCCGTTCCAGCCTTCACCCACACGAATTTCCAGTTATAGTAGAGGTTGTAGGTCAGGTGTTCGCCGCCCTTGAACGCGGTGTTTTCAAGCGGACACTGGGCGAATGAAATCGAGGCGCACAGCACGGAAAATATTAGAATTGTCAGTTTTTTCATCATTGAATGATTGAACATTGAAGATTGAACATTATTTTTTCACCTTTTCACTTTTTTACTTTTTCACTTTTTATAAGTGATTCCGAGTTGCTTCGCCCGTTCCGCGTTTTTGTTGCGAATCGTTTTCTGCTTTTCGGCCTTTTGTTTGGTGATTTTCTCGTTTTTTTGCAGGTAGAGAGGTCGTTCTGTCGGGTTCCAACGCTGGTTCACGTCCCATTTCGCCTTGCACTCGATGGGTTCGTGACGGAAATAGACGGGTTCTGGCTGTTGGTCGGCATCGTAGTCGCCCGTGTCCCACACGCCGTTGTCATTTTCATCGACAAACATTCGCAGGAAATACGTTCCAGGCTCGACATAGAGAAATTCGACCTGCCCGGTGGTTGAAACCGCCTGTTTGACGGGACTTCCAGAACTATTGAGCAGTTGCACGACCGCCTTTTTCCCGTTCATTCCGCCGAGTGCAAACGACAATTTCGTGTAGGCATCCTCGTTTTTCACTTTCAGCGTCTGTTTGATGGCCTTGCAGTCCGTTCCGTAGATGTCGCTGATGGCCGCGCTGTCGATTTCGAGGCTGTATTCCGCGCCCAATTGCCATTCGTGGCTGAATTTCAGTTGTCTGACACCCAACTGCTGCAGGTTGAAATCGACCGCCTGCCACAGCGTATCGACCTTCATCGAAAGGCGGATTTGCGACGAATCGACCTTCGCAAATGGTGTCGGCGAATCGATGAGAATATGATGGTCAGGGTCGAGTTGTCCTGCCGCTTTCAACTTGATTTCCAAGAACTTAGGAGGCATCACGCTGTCGTAGGGCTGACCGCGACGTTTTTTCTTGTCTTGCTCTTTTTTCCAATCTTCAAACGCCTTTTGTTGTTGCCTCAAACGCTTCTCATACGACGTTTTCGGAATCATTTCGAGCGTGTCGGTCTTCGCGACAAGTTGGCCGAGTGTGTCGGTTTCGTTGTATGTCACCACCATTTGCAACGTGTCCTGATTGACGAGAATCGTGTCGCGCAACCAATAGGTCATCGTGTCGAGTTTTTCGTTGGCCTCGACCACGAAAGCATCTTTTTCGTCGAAGTTAAGTCCTTTGATTTCAGGCAGTTGCGTGTCGCCGTAGGTGAAGAAAAAGTTCAGCCTGTCGGGGTCTTTCCGCTCGGTTTTCAGTAGATGGCGCTCGGACTGCACCTCCGTAAAAGCCCGCAAAACGATGTCGTCGGGCAGGAAATGGGTGTAGGGAATCGCGAGGATTCGCTCGATGTGCAGCGTGTCGCGCCAGATGGTGTCGTGACGCGTGTCGGGCTTCGACGACGGCACGAAAATGTCGTGGTTGAAGGCGATTTTCTCGTTTTTCTGTGAAAAAGCGTAGTTGCCGTCAAGGTCTTGCAGGGCGAAGGCTCGGTAACTGCCTGGCGCAATGCCTTTGATGACGAAATGGCCTCGACTGTCGGTGCGTGTGATGCGCAGCAGCGGCTCGGTGCGGAATACAGAGTCGGGCGCGTCGGACTTGTAAAGTCCTACGGCAATGCCCTTCACGGGTTCGAGGTCTTCCGCCTCCAAAACATAGCCGCTGACCTCCATCGTGTCGATTTCCCCACCCGTCGAAAAACTGTAGGTATAGCTGCCGAGTGGGTTGCCCTCGTTGTTGTCGGTGATGGCGTCGGAAAAGTCGATGGTATAGGTTGTGTTGGGCTTGAGCGAGTCTTTCAGTTCCACGAAAATCGTCCTGCCCGTCGCCTTGATTTCAGGCGGTTCCATCTGCGGCGGCGACACGATGACCTTCTCCGACGGATTGTCGATTTTGATGAATTCGTTGAAGAAAATCCGTACTTTTTGCGAATTCACGTTCGTTCCCTTGTCCGTCGGCGACGTACCGATTACGCGAGGCGGCTCTTCGTCGAACCATCCGCCGTCGGGACTGCCCATTCGGGCGCAACTGCTCAAAAGTATTGAACTGAGCAGTGCAAGGAATAAAAATTTATATTTTGCCATTCTTCTAACTTCGTTTTTATCGCTTGCAAAGATAGTGATTTTTTAATTCATCCGCAACAATTCCTCGATATGCTTCCGTTCGTTGGAAAGTCGGGGAATTTTGTTTTGTCCACCGAGTTTTCCGCGCTGTTTCATCCAGTCGTTGAACAGACCGCTGCGAGCCTCGATGATTTCGAGGTGCTGCAGGGTGATGTCGCGTGAGCGTTTGGCTTCGTAGTCGCTGTTGAGTTCTTGCAGTTTTTTGTCTAAAAGACGACCGAAAACGATGATATTATCGGGCTTCCGCGCGAATTCTATCATCCACTGATGCCGACATTTCGCCTGCTCGTCCATAAAAACGGGTGCGACGGTGTATTCGAGAATCTCGGCACCCGTCTGTTCGCAGGCGTAGGCCAGGCCTTTCTCGGCATTGTCCATAATGAGTTCCTCGCCGAAGGCATTGATGAAATATTTCGTGCGACCCGTGATGACGAATTTATACGGATTCAGGCTCGTGAACTTGATGGTGTCGCCAATCATATAGCGCCACAGACCGCACGAGGTGCTGATGAGCATCGCGTAGTTTTTGCCCGTTTCCACGCCCGATAGCGGCACGATGTCGCCCTTTCCGCAGCCGATTTCCTGAAATTCATAGAAAACACCGTAGTCGAGCATCAGCATCATCGCGGGGTCGGCAAGGTCGTTCTGGATGCCGAAAAATCCCTCGCTGGCGTTGTAGGTTTCCATATATTTCATCCGCGGTGAGCGAATCAGTTGTTCGTACTGGTGGCGATAGGGCGTGAAGGCGATGCCGCCGTGGAAAAACACCTCGAGATTCGGCCAAAGTTCGTCGATTGACGATTTTCCCGATAGTTCCAAAACGCGCACCAGCACGCTCATCATCCACGATGGAACGCCCGACAGGTTCGTCACGTTCTGACGCATTGTTTCGCGGGCGATGCGGTCGCGTTTTTCCTCGAAATCGGCGAGTAGGGCGGTCGATTTCTTCGGTACACGTGCAAGATTGACCAGCGGATTGATGTTTTCGATGAGAATGGCGCTGAGGTCGCCCACCAACGAGCCGCTCAGATTGTAGTTTGGCTGATGGCTACCGCCGAGAATCAAGCCTTTTCCGTTGAAAATGCGACTGTCGGGATGGTTTTTCAGATAAAGCGCCACCACGTCGGTTCCGCCCTGATAATGGAGGTTTTTCAAGCCTTCGGCGGTCACGGGAATGAACTTCGACTTGTCGTTGGTCGTTCCACTCGACTTCGCAAACCATTTGGTCCGTCCAGGCCAAAGAACGTCGTTTTCGCCGCGTCGCATTCGGTCGATGTCGTCTTTCAACGCTTCGTAGTCGGCCAGCGGCACTTGTCGGGCGAAATCCTCGTAATTCTTGATGTTTTCAAAGCCGAAACGCCGTCCGTATTCCGTCAGCCTGCCGCGACTCAACAAGTAGCGAAGCACTGCGTCTTGCAGTGCCAAACCCTCGCCAAAATGCCGTTCCAAAGCCTTCTGACGAGGAAAAAAGAACTTACTTGCGATGCTTGTCAGGCTCATTTTTCCAAATTTAGGTGCAAAATTAGTCTAAACTTTTGTAACAAGGGAAAAATTAATATCTCTTAACGCGAAAAATTCTCTTTTTTCCACTATCTTTGCACCATCAATCACGATTTTTACGAAGAAAATGAACAATATCAAGGATTTTGAAATCATGGCGCCAGTCGGTTCACGCGACTCGTTGGCAGCGGCTATCAAGGCTGGTGCTGACTCGGTTTATTTCGGTATCGGACAGTTGAATATGCGGTCGCACTCGGCCAATCATTTCACGCTCGACGACCTGCGCGAAATCGCCGACACGTGTCGCCAGGCAGGCATCAAAACCTATCTGACGGTGAACACGATTATCTACGACGGCGACATTGCGACGATGCACCAAATCGTGGATGCGGCTCGCGAGGCAGGCATCACGGCGGTCATCGCGTGCGATGTGGCGGTGATGCAATATTGCGTCGAAAAGGGCGTGGAGGTGCATCTTTCGACCCAACTCAATATTTCCAACATCGAAGCACTGAAATTCTACGCGCAGTTTGCCGATGTGGTCGTGCTGGCGCGTGAGTTGAACCTCGAACAAGTGGCGGAAATCCATCGCCAAATCGTCGAACAGCAGATTCGCGGACCTCGCGGCGAGTTGGTGCGCATCGAAATGTTTTGTCACGGTGCGCTGTGTATGGCGGTCAGCGGAAAGTGCTATATGAGCCTGCACGACGCGAATCGCTCTGCCAATCGGGGCGAGTGCATCCAGATTTGCCGTCGGAGTTACATCCTGACCGACGCCGAGACGGGCAACGAAATCGAGGTTGATAACAAGTACCTGATGAGCCCGAAAGACCTGAAAACCATCCGTTTCATCGACCGAATGATGGCGGCGGGCGTTCGCGTATTCAAAATCGAGGGTCGCGCACGCGGGCCGGAGTATGTCTATACGGTTGTGAAAGCCTATAAAGAGGCGATTGCGGCGGTTGTCGAGGATTCGTGGAGTGAGGTTTCGAGGAACGATGAAGGAGGAGCGAGGAACGAGGAAAAGGCATTTTCTGAAGCGCGAAAAGACGAGTGGGATGCGCGGCTGGCAACCGTTTTCAACCGAGGTTTTTGGGATGGATATTACCAAGGTCAGCGGCTCGGCGAATGGAACAAGGACTACGGCTCGAACGCCACCGAGCGGAAGCAACTCGTGGGTCGCGTCACGAAATATTTCTCGCGGATTGGCGTGGCGGAAGTCAGTGTGGATGCTGCGACGTTCTCCGTCGGCGACCGCCTCTTAATCACTGGTCCGACCACGGGCGCACTCTGGGTTGATGTCGCCGAAATCCACGACAACGACGGCCATCCCACCCCAACGGCCCAACAGCACCAACTCGCCGCCATCCGCGTGCCCGAAAAAGTTCGGCCCAACGACAAACTTTTCAAAATTGTCAAAGCTGAATAATCGACATCTTTTTATAACAAAAAAGCATCCGCACAAACCTGCGCGGATGTTTTTTTTCGTCGAAAATTGGCGTTATTCCTCGCTTAAATCCTCGATTTGGTCGATGATTTCCTGATATTGGCGTTGGGTCTTGAAGTGGAGGCTGAAGCCGATGATGAGGCCGATAACACCGCCGATGGCTCCGCTAACTATCAATCCATAGCCACTTCTGTTTCCATCCACATTTTGCAGCATCGCCTCATAGACGAACCACGCAAGCCACAAAATCACCAAGGGAATCGAGATGAAAAGCCATTGGTTTTCGAGTTTCTTGGCACGTGCCACTTTCCGACGGACTTCCAACAATTTGCCTTGCATCAGTCGAGAATCGCGGAGGTCGAAACCAATGTAATAAGTGGCTGCCGCTTCAATAATCATAAAAATGCAGGTGGCAATCCAAAACGGGATGCTCAGACCACCAGACACCACGATAGAAAAGTAGCCAAAGGGAATCATCAGTAATGCGACTGCCATTACGACATTGTGGCGTTGTACGATTTTGTTCGCGGTCGATTTCATCGAACGCCGCATCAGTCGGTCGTTCACGATTTGCTGCGCGTCCAGTTTTTTCTTCAGCGTTTCCATCTGCTGGCGCATTTCGTCCATTTCAAAGTTGTTAGTTGCGTTCATTTTGGGTAAGAATTTAATCGTTAGACATTTGTTTTAACTGCTCACGGATTCTGAACAAGCGGACGCTGACGTTCTTGGCAGTGATGCCGACAATTTGGCCGATTTCCTCGTACGAGAGGTTTTCGAGCCACAGCAAGACGATGGCGCGGTCGAAGGGTTGCAACTTCGAGATGCGTTTGTGGAGCATATCGACTTGTCGCGTGTCTTCGTCGCGGTCCTCGAAGAGGTTGATGTCCATCGTCAGCCGAACCGTCGATGAGCGTCGCTTTTTCCTGTCGAGCGAGATGCAGGTGTTGAGTGCGACGCGGTAGATCCACGTTTTGATGTCTGAGCGATGCTCGAAGCCCTCAAAACCTTTCCAAAGATTGACTAGTACTTCTTGGAACAGGTCGCCGACCTCGTCGGCATCTTTCGAGAACATATAGCACACGGTGTAAATCGTGCTCTTGTGTTCCCTGACGGTTTGTGCAAATTGTCGTTCAATGGTCGTCATTGTCTCGTTTTTTGATTGGTTCAGAACGTTTTTTTACCCATTAGACGCAGTCGTTCACCAAAAAACTACAAGAAAATGATGATTTTTTTATTTTCCCATCACGTCGAGGCCTCGCTGCACGATGTGATTTTGCTCGTTGATGATGGCAAAATATTCGTTCATATCCCAAATGTCGCGGGCGACAAGCGCTTTCAACTGCGTTCGAAGCATCGGAAGGGTTTGTTGCAATTCTTTGTCGTCTTTCGGCTTCACTTTTTCCTTCTCGGCCTCGGCGACAATGTCGTCGATCATCGACTGCGGCACCTCGAAACCGCGCTTGAAATCGTCGAACGTGGCGAATTGCTTGCGCAGCGACTTGCGATTTTTGTCGATGTACTTCAAACTCACGTTGATGATGACCGATTTCGCCGCCAACTGCCGATGGAATCGGGTGTATTGCGTGGTGTCGAGCGGCACGAAGAAGTCGGGCATAATGCCACCGCCGCCATAGACGGTGCGCTTCAGCCGCAGCGTTTCGTAGCGCAGCGAGTCGGCGAATTTGATGCTGTCTTTCGAGTAGAGTTCGCCGTGTTGGAAGCGTTTTTCGATGTCTTCGTAGTAGTCGCGCTTCTCGCCTTTCACGTAGGGTTTCTGGATGCAACGACCCGACGGCGTGAAGTAGTGGGCGATGGTGAGGCGAATCATCGAACCGTCGGGGAAGTCGATGGGACGCTGTACGAGCCCTTTTCCGAACGTGCGCCGACCAACCACCTGACCGCGGTCTTGGTCTTGCAGGGCGCCAGTGACGATTTCGCTGGCCGATGCCGAATATTCATTGACGAGCACGACGACGCGAAGGTTGTCGCGCAGTCGGCCCGAACCCTGTGCACGGAACTCTTGTCGGGGTACGGAACGGCCTTCGGTATAGACGATGAGGTCGCCGTCTTGCAGAAATTCGTTGGCAATCTGGGCTGCCGCTTGTAGGTAGCCGCCGCCGTTGTCTTGCAGGTCGAGAATCAGTTTTTCGAGTTTGCCGTCGGCACGTTGTTGCAGTGTGTCGAGCGCGGCCATAAATTCGTCGTAGGTCGTCGCGCCAAACGAACCGATGCGAATGTAGCCCACGTCGGGTCGAATCATATAGTAGGCGTCGAGCGTGTGAATGGGAATTTTGGCGCGTGTGACGGTGAAGTTCAGCATTTCGCCGATGCCGCGTCGCACCACACCGAGTTTCACTTTTGTTCCTTTTTTGCCGCGCAGTCGTTTCATAATCTCCTCTTTCGACATTTTCACGCCCGCGATGGCCGTGTCGTTCACCATCACGATGCGGTCGCCGGCGAGGATTCCGACCTTTTCCGACGGGCCGTTGAGCGTGGGTTGGATGACGAGTAGCGTGTCTTCCACCATATTAAACTGCACGCCGATGCCTTCGAACGAGCCTTGCAACGGTTCGTTCATCGCTTTCGTTTCCTTCGCGGTGGTGTACGACGAGTGGGGGTCGAGTTTTTCGAGCATTCCACGAATGGCATCTTCGACGAGTCGGCTCTCATCCACCGAATCGACATAGTGGTTCGTGATGGCCATTTCCGCCATCTGAAGTTTGCGAAGTGGTGCTTCGTTGCCGAGATTCACGCGGAATTGGGCGTTACTATTTAACACACAAAACAAAAGAAATGTAGTCAATAAATATTTCATCATCGTAATCATATTATTTGTTTTCGTCATCATTTGCTAATGGAAGGGCAAGACCATTATTGTCGTTTTGCTCAATTTGTCTTGTAAAGAATTCCCTTGCATTCAGCGGACTAACAACGCTTTTTCCTGTTTTTGATTCAAGTTCTTTACGAGCGACGGCTGCAACAATACCTCCCTCGTGTGCACATTGGGCATTTTCTTCTAATGACTGGGGATTTTTTGCTTTTGTAATACTTGTTGCCGAAAGTTCGGCGAGCATATTTAAGACAAGTTCCTCGTTTGTCATATTGTCCCGCAAATTTTCTTTTTTCAAACCTTTAAATTGCTTGTATTCCTTCGCGGTTTTACCTGCCCAAGTTTGATAAATAATATCGGTGAGCGCAGCATACTGAACACCTTCGCTGACGTGATGTTCTTTCCATTGGTCTGTTAAATCCTTACGGATTTCTATTGATTTCAATCGCTGGTTAATCCAATTGTCGGAATAGCCGAGTCGCCTATAATCCTGCAACGCTTGCTTGATGGAAAGTTCGGGGTCTTGCATTTGCTCTAATCGGTGTGCTCCGACTTCCGCCAACCATAGTTTGAAAGGCTCAGACTTTTTTGAAGGAATGGATTGAATGATGCGAAAAAGACCTTTGGCATTGGCAAAATTTGTCTTTTGCTTACCCCCTGCCGTCTGAACGGCAAGGGGGGTGACAATTTGTCCCCATCCTTCGGAAAGCGCCTCATCGCGTTTCCTCATTTTCTTTATATAGTCTGTAACGTTGGTAGAGTCTGTAAGTATTTCCACGACATCATTTACAGAAAAATACCATTCTTCTTTTTCATCATCCCAGACCGAACGCACCAATCGGTCTTCAAACATTTTGATGGCGTTTGTTTTTGTCATTTTCAATATTTCATTATTTCCTTCTTTCAATCTTTCACTCATCACTTCCAACGACATCTTCTTCGATAACGAGGTTGTCGATGATGAAATTCTGGCGTTCCATCGTGTTGTCGCCCATGTAGTAGGCGAGCAGTTTCTGCACCTCGTCGGTTTTGTGAAGGGTGACCTGCTCCATACGGATGTCGGGGCCGATGAACACGGCAAATTCCTCGGGCGAAATCTCGCCGAGACCTTTGAACCGCGTGATTTCGGGGTCGGGACCCAGTTCGCGAATCGCCTGTGCACGTTCTTCTTCGCTGTAGCAGTAGCGCGTCACGAAATCGGTCCTTTTTCCGCTTTTCTCGTCTGCCTCGGCCAACAATTTCTTGTTTTTAATCTTTGTACGACGGTTTCGCACACGGAAAAGTGGCGTTTGCAGCACATAGACGTGCCCTTTTTTGATCAATTCGGGGAAAAATTTCAGGAAAAAAGTGATGAGCAACAGGCGGATGTGCATTCCATCGACGTCGGCATCGGTCGCCACGATGACTTTGTTGTAGCGCAGCGTGTCGAGCCCGTCTTCGATGTCGAGAGCAGCCTGCAACAAGTTGAATTCCTCGTTGTCATAGACCACTTTTTTCGTTAGTTTAAAGGTGTTGAGCGGCTTTCCACGCAACGAAAACACCGCCTGTGTATCGACGTTGCGCACCTTTGTGATGCTTCCGCTGGCCGAGTCGCCCTCGGTAATGAAGATGCTCGATTCTTCCTTGCGGTCGTTTTTCACGTCGCTGTAGTGGATGCGGCAGTCGCGCAGTTTTTTATTGTGCAGATTGGCCTTTTTCGCTCGTTCACGCGCCTTTTTTGTCACGCCAGCCAATTCCTTGCGCTCGCGTTCGCTCTCTTTCACCTTGGTTTCGATGGATTCGGCCACATCGCCGTGGATGTGCAGGTAGTTATCGACCTGCTGTTTGACGAAATCGCCCACGTATTTGTTGATAGACTCGCCGTTGGGTGCCATTTGCGTCGAACCGAGTTTGATTTTCGTCTGACTCTCGAACATCGGTTCCTCGACGTTGATGGCGATGGCGGCCACAAGACCGTTGCGAATGTCGCCGTATTCGTATTTCCCGAAAAATTCCTTGATGGTGCGGGCGATGTGCTCTTTGAAAGCCGACTGATGCGTTCCGCCCTGAATCGTGTGCTGACCGTTGACGAACGAATAATATTCCTCGCCGTATTGATTGGCGTGGGTCAGCGCGATTTCGATGTCCTCGCCCTGTAGGTGGATGATGGGGTAGAGCGGGTCGTTGGTCATTCGGTCTTTCAGCAGGTCTTCCAAACCGTTGCGCGACAGGATTCGCCGACCGTTGTACATAATCGTCAGACCCGAATTCAGATAGGTATAGTTGCGCAGCATCGTCTCAACAATGTCGTCGTGGAACGAGTAGTTTTTGAAGAGCGTGTCGTCGGGTTCGAAGAAGATGAACGTGCCGTTTTCGTCTTGCGACGGCTCGGTGGTGTCGCTCGTCATTATGCCCCGCTCGAAAGTGACGCGGCGCACCTGTCCGTCGCGATAGGAACGAGCCTCGAAGCGCGAACTCAGGAAGTTCACCGCCTTGATGCCCACGCCGTTCATTCCGACCGACTTTTTAAACGCCTTCGAGTCGTATTTTCCGCCCGTGTTGAGTTGGCTGACAGCCTCGACGAGTTTTCCCTGTGGAATGCCTCGTCCGTAGTCGCGCACCGATACGCGCAGGTGGTCGTCGATGTCGATTTCGATGCGTTTTCCAGCGTTCATCCGAAATTCGTCAATCGAGTTGTCGATGGTCTCTTTCAGCAGCACGTAGATGCCGTCCTCGGCGTGTGAACCGTCGTCCAAACGACCGATGTACATTCCCGGGCGCGTCCGAATGTGTTCGACGTCGGAAAGATGACGAATGGCGTCTTCGCCGTAATTTACCTGTTCTATCTCATTATTTTTGTTTTCTTCCATATCTTTTACTCCTTACTCCTCAACTCCTTCTTATAACAACGCCTTCTCTTGTGATTTTCGGTGTGGAAATAGCTCCACTGCCCCTGCACATTCTCGTTCGACTCCATTTCCACCTGACTTTCGCCCCATTCGATGCCGTACTTGTTGTACCACGGAATCAGGTGGTAGAACATTAGTGCATTCACGCCCTTCGAGCGATATTCGGGTAGGACACCAATCATTTCCAAATCGACGATATTCGTCTTATGGAACTTCAGGGCGCGAAGCACGTGCCACCAACCGAACGGCCACAGCCTGCCGCGACGACACTTCTGCAACGCCCGCGACAGCGACGGAATCGTGATGCCCACGCCAATGAGCCGATGCTCGTCGGTTGACCAATCCTCGACAATCGGAATCAGGTTTAGGTCGGCGTAGGGCAGATACATTTTCACGTATTGCTCAATCTGCCGCTCCGACAATTCCGAAAAACCGTAAAGATCCTTGAACGTGTCGTTGATGAGGCCGAAAATCTGCTTGCCCATTCCACCCTCGAAAATCTCCTTTTTCGTCAGCGTGCGAACCTTCAGATTGTAGCGTTTCATAATCATTTCCGAGATTTTCACCATTTTTTCAGGCACCTGCTCGGGCACGAAAATCTTGAATTCCACGTAGTCGTTGTCCTTCTCCCAACCGCCCAGTTTCTCAATGTGTTCGGGGTAGTAGGGATAGTTGTAGATAGTTGCCATCGTGCCGAGTTCATCGAAACCGAACGTGAGCATTCCCTCGGGGTCGAAATCGGTGAATCCGAGAGGTCCGATGATTTCTTCCATCCCTTTCTGACGGCCAAAATCGGCCACGGCATCGAACAGCGCACGGCTCACGTCGAGGTCGTCGATGAAGTCGATCCAACCAAAGCGAACGCTCTTGCGCTGCCATTTTTCGTTGGCTTTGTGGTTCACAATCGCCGCCACGCGACCCACGATTTTCCCGTTTTTATAGGCGAGGAAATAATCCGCTTCGCAAAACTCGAAAGCGGCATTCTTGTCGCGGCTCAGCGTCTGCCAATCGTCGCTGAACAGCGTCGGAACGTCGTATTCGTTGCCTTTGTACAGGTCGTAATGAAACTCGATAAAATCTTTCAGGTCACGACTCGTCACGACCTTTTTCACCTCAATTTTCGACATATTTTCGCTGATTTTTCTGCAAAAGTACGAAAAAAAGATGAAAAAGCCCCCAAATCGATTTTTTTTCTTTGATTTCCGATGTTTTTGCGGCTTCAAATTTCGCTCCGCAACGCCAGCGCACGGTTTTCGGCAGCCTCCATCTGTTCGCGCTCGCCCGGCCCTTTGTCGTTGATGCCGCAAAGGTGCAAAATGCCGTGGATGATGACGCGGTGAAGTTCCTCGTCGTAGGCTTTGTGGAACTTCTCGGCGTTGGTGCGTACGGTGTCGAGCGAGATGACGAGGTCGCCGTTGAGCGTGTCGCCTTCGCAATAGTCGAAAGTGATGATGTCGGTGTAGTAGTCGTGGCCGAGATACTCGCGATTCACCTCCAGAATTTTCTCGTCATCGACGAAAAGATAGCCAATTTCGCCCGTTTTTTTGCCGTAGGAAGCCGCCACGGCCTTGATCCACCGCGTCGTCGCGCGCTTTTTGATGTCGGGCATCCGAACTACCTCAGTTTGATAGCTAATCATAACTCACTTCACACTTCACTTTCACAACGTTGGAAGAAATTCACTGACATCGCGCCCCATACTTTGCAGTTCGCGCACGAGCGTCGAGGAAATACTGTCGAGACCCGGCTCGGCGAAGAGCAGAATGGTCTCGATGCCAGTCAGTCGGCGGTTGATGTCGGCCTGACTACGTTCAAACTCAAAATCTTTGACCGAGCGCACACCCTTGACGATGTATTGCGCACCACATTCCTGTGCCAAATCGACCGTCAGTCCGTCGTAGGAAACCACATCGATGCGCGGCTCGTTGGCATAAAGCCGTTCAATCGTCAAAACGCGCTCCTCTGCTGACTGCACGGGGTTTTTGGCAGAATTTTTGCCCACACCGATGACGAGCAGGTCAAACAGCCCGAGTGCCCGCGAAACCACCGACTCGTGGCCAATCGTAAATGGGTCGAAAGTACCCACAAATAGTCCTTTTCTCATATCTTATTTTATCAAATGTACCGTTCCACCAGCCATTGCCTTGACCACACCCTTCATTTCGAGCGAGAACAAGATGGCTGAGAGCCTTCCGACGGGGATGTCGGCCTGCACACTCAGCGTGTTCACCTGCTGGTCGTTTTGCCGTTGCAATGCGTCGGCCACTTTGCGTTCCTCGTCGGTCAGGTCTGGGAAAAGTTGCCGTTCAACGCCTTGTTCGTGCGCCTTTGAACGTGCTTTTTCTGTCGGCCAGTCCATCGCTTCCACAAGGTCGGCAGCGTGGCGAATCAGCGCTGCTTCTTGGTTGCGAATCAGCAGGTTGCAGCCCTCGCTGAACTTCGCTCCGACGGCACCCGGGAAGGCAAACACCTCGCGGTTGTAGTCGCGCCCGATGCGTGCCGTGATGAGACCGCCGCCCTTGTCGGCACTCTCGACGAGCACCACCGCGTCGGACATCCCCGCCACAATGCGGTTCCGTCGCACGAAATTCGACTTATCGACCCGCGTCTGGAACATATATTCCGTCAGCAATCCGCCCTGCGCAAGCATTTCCTCCGCCGTTTTCCGATGGGCCGTAGGATAGAGTTCGTCGAGCCCGTGCGCCAACACGCCCACCGTCTCAAAACCGTTCAGCAACGCGTGGCGATGGGCGCAGATGTCGATGCCGTAGGCCAGTCCGCTGACGATAAGCACCTGCGGACACAGTTGGCGCAAATCCTCGATGAATCGGCGCACGAGGTCTTGTCCGTAGGTCGTGGCGTGGCGCGTTCCGACGATGCTGACAATGCGCAGTTGGTTCAGGTCGGCTCCACCTTTATAATACAAGAGAATCGGCGCGTCGGCACACTCGCGCAGTCGCTGTGGATAGCGTTCGGCGGCCATCGGAAGCGGTGTGATGCCCATTTCCAAGTCCTGTGCGAACTCCGTTTCGGCGGCCCGCAGTGCGTCGTCCATCTCCGTGAACGCGCTCACCAGCCGCTCCGACGCATCGGGCACAACCGCCCGAATGTCGTGGCGGTTCTCCACGATTTCCGTCGCCGAGCCCACACGCTGGTACAACTCCGTGAGACCGGCCATTCCGAAATAGCCGATTCGCGTCAGGGCGATGGTGTTGATGATCTCCTGTTGATTCATATTTAGAAAACAACTGCGTTTCACAGTGTCAGTATATAGTCGACGATTTTCAATGCATTCTCAGCATTTGTCATCTCAAGTTTATTTGTTTTGACAAACTGTTTGATTTGTTCCTTATGCTCGGGAAAAGCTTTGTAGATGCTCTTCAAACCCTTTAAGGCGTATTCTTTTCCATTTTTGGTAAAGTAATAGGTACTTTGGTTTCTGATTTTCCAAACATCCAAATTCCGACCGTTCCCGTCGTATTGGTTGGTACCAAAAGTGCCGTTGTACATGCCACCACTGATGCCGGCAATGGTTCCCATGCCAAACTGGTCGCCAAGTTGAACCTTGCGCGAGGGTGTCTGCGAAACGCTTCCGAGTGCGCCTTCGTAGCCCTCGTGAACTTTTGTGGTGTGCCATCCTACGAAAATGCGGTTGCCATCCTCGCGGTCTATGACTTCGCAAAACTGCTTGTCATTGTAAATCCATCGGCTGCCACCCATATAAAGGGTATCAATGCTTTCGGGAGCCAAGAGTTCCATGAGTTGTTCACCCTGCATGAACATCAATTTGCGGTTGGCAATGTCGTAGTTGGCATTTGTAACGTTTTTTGCCCCATTCTTATAAAGAATGACGGTTTTCACGAAATTGGAGTAATAATAAATGCGCTTTTCCTGCGCCATAATGGTGGTGCAGATAGCAATTAGAATAATGGTTAATAAATTACGCATAATGATGAACGAATTTTAGTTTTTATCACCGCAAAAATACGAAATTTTGATGGAATACAACGATTCTTTCATAACTATTTAACTTATTTTATTCTTGTTGGCGATAATAAGGAATCAAAAAATGGCAGGCAACTTACGCTGCCCGCCATCAATATTAGAATGTGTAGTTTGCAGAATTATTATTTAGGAGTACCCCACTGAGGAGCATTCTTATCCTGCCATACACGCTCGGTGTTCAGAGGTGCATTGCCCTTGTTGTACTGGCTACCCTGGCTGTTGGTGCCAAGAGTCTTGAAGCCTTGTAATTCGTATGCAGCCTTCTTGATGTCGTACATGATGTCGGTCACGACGGGCTCACCAATGACGAAGCGGCGAGGAATAGCCGAGAGTTCGATATTCGGGAACTTCACGAAAGGCAGCAGCGATGAGCCAACCTTCGGATAACCCGAACGGCGTGCGGTTACGAACTGGTCGTCGCACTGCTCACTGAAGTGAATCAAAAGCTGCAGATAGACCTTCTCGAGTTTATCAGCCTGCGATCCAGTGAGTTTCACGTTGGCAGTGGCCAACATATCCTCAATCTCACCTTCCTTCAGGTCGATGGGCTTATCGTTTACGTCGTAGCCGTAGTTGGTGCCGTAGTAAGGAATCTTGTTGTCGCGAGCAAGTGCATCGAACTCCTGAACGGAAGCGCGAACACCAGCCTCATACCAAGCCTCAGCGGTCTTACCGCCAAACGAACCACCATTGAGCAGCGCAAACTCAGCCATGTAGAGGTTAACCTCACCAGCGCCCAGATACATCTGATAGAGAGGATTGTCGTCAGTATCCTGAATGACGTGCATGTCAATCGAACCATCCTCATTAGCTGTCATGGCTGTCGGCAGTTGGAAGCCAACGCGTCCGCGACGCATTTCCTCAGAATAGTAGCTCCAAGGATTGTAAGAGCGCTGGTTGTCGCCCATCTGAATCTGATAGCGAGTGCCAGGGTTCCAATATTCCTCGAAATCCTCGTCAGGCAGCGTACCTGCGTCGTGAGAAACCTTCGGCGCATATTGTACGGGCAGTGCTGTGTAGCGCACCCAAGGCTCGCCCATGCCGCCCCACTCCTTGAAGTTGCCTTCGTCGTCGAGCACAACGTTAGCCTTCACCGACCGCGGGAGTTTGTCCCACTTGCCATTGTCGATGAAACTCTGCACAACCTTCGAGTTGAAGCTGTTCTTTGCATAGATGAAACGAATGCGTGGGTCTTTGCTGTCGAGCATGAATTTGAACACGTTCTCGGTCGCATAGATCGTCGAGAGACCGTTGCCCGTGCCATAGACATAGTCAGCGTCGCCAGAGGCGTAGGCCGTAGCCTTTGCAAAACGGAAGCCGTCGTCGACATCGGTAATCAGACCAGCAGAGTTGCTAGCTGCTTCGGTGGCAATGGCGAGGGCTTTCTGAGGCTCATTGTTGTAAAGACGAACTGCAATCTTCAACTTCAGCGAGTTGGCCAACTTAGCCCACTTCGCCCAGTTGCAGCCGTAGGCAGCATCCTGACGAGAAACACCCGAAAGGTTGTCGGCTTGAAGCATTTTGATGTACTCGTTCAACTCGGTAATCCAGATGTCATACAATTCGGGAACAGTCTCGTACTTCGGAGTCAAGATGCCCCTGTCGTCATAATGGCAAGCCTCGGTGTAGGGAATTGCTCCATACATATCGGTATCGAAGATGCCGAGATAGATGGTCATAATACCCGTGGCAGCGAGATAACCGTTGTTTTCAACCTCACCAGTCTCGTTGATGTAGTTTTGAATTCGGTTGCGATACTTCAGGGTGTTGATGTACTGGCTGCCCTGTCCTCCAGATTCAGCCATACCTGTGAAGTCGTCAGAGAAACCACCGCCAGGAGTTCCCATCTGGTCCCAACGCGTGAAATACTGTACATTGTAGAACCATACGAGGTAGTCTGTGGGCTGGAACGTATTGATGGCAGCTGTCATCAAACCTTCAGGCATAGTCTTGGTAACGTTGGCAGGATCCTGATTCAAATCTTTGTAATCATCGGCACAACTGATATTCATCATGAACACGGCGGCCATGGCACCTGCAATGAATAATTTATTGAGTTTCATATTCTTTATTCTTTTATAAGGTTAGAATGTACTTTGTTTATATCAGAATGTAGCTTTCAGAGTGAACGTGAAACTGGTCGTAACGCCAGAGAACTGACGGATACGGAACTCAGCAGCGGTTGTACCGGCAACAGCTTCCGGATTCTCCTTGTTAGGCATCGTGTTCAGCAGGTAGCCGAGGTTGTGAGCCTGAGCGGTGAGGCTGAGGCGCTTAGCACCAATCTTGTTGGCAATATTGCTGTCGAACTGATAGCTCAGTGAAAGATCGCGGAATGCGATATAGTTCAGAGTTTTGAACCATTGGTCGTTAACAACAGCCTGTCCCCAAGAGTTGTAGAAGTAGTGCCAACCACTTGCATGGACGTATTCTGCATGTCCTGCAGCAACAAGCTCTGCCCATGTTTCACCACTGCTGTACTGACCCGATCCAACTGTGTACATCGAACCATTGGGTTGTACAATCTGCGTTCCTGCCTTAACGATACCATTGGGAATGATACCATCGTGGTATTCAAAGCCGTCGAAGCCAGAGGTGAAGGTGATACCACCATGGCCTTCACGTCCTGCGAGCGAAGCATCGGTGTAACCATAGGCTGTACCATAGTGAGAACCGTAAGAAGCAACCTTGCCACCGAAGCGGCCATCGAAGCTGGCGCTCAGCGTCCAGTTCTTCCAGCGCAGGGTGGTGTTAATCGAACCGAGGAAGTCGGGAACAGAGTTACCAATTTCTTCGACGGTGCCGTTACGCTTCACAATCGGGGTGTAGTAACCGGCATTGTAGTATCTCAGGTCGAACTCCTGCAGACCAGACACGGGGTCGATGAGCGGAGCGGCGTCGGTCATCAGCATACCATAGGTGCCACCCACCTTGGCCACAGAACCGATACGGTAGTTACCGTAGTCAGGAGTACCCTGCAGGCGGATGTAGTCGGCGCAGAGGTCAGACAGTTCAACAATCTTAGAGCTGTTCTTCGTGTAGGTGAAGTTCAAATCCCACTGCCAGTCCTTGGTGAGCACGGGAGTTGTGTTCAGTGCAATTTCAACACCCGAGTTCTGGATGTTACCAGCGTTAATCAGAGCATTGCTGTAACCTGATGCAGAAGGAATGGCAACTTCCATAATCTGGTCAACGGTGTTCTCCTTATAATAAGTGAAGTCGAGACCGATACGGTTGTTCAGGAAGCGAATGTCAGTACCGATTTCCCATGATCTCTTGCGCTCAGGTTTCAGATTCTGGCTGTAAGTGGTATTTTTTACAGTTGTCGAGAAGGGTTTGCCATACTTGTTGGTGTAACTCTCCAGACCATAGGCTGAATTGATGTAGTAGGGCAGACAGTCGTTACCTACCTCAGCATAGGAAGCGCGAAGTTTCCAGAAACTGAGCCACTGGGGTAACTGCTGGCGGAGGGAATTGGTAACCAGCCATGCAGCATTCACCGAAGGATAGAAATAGCTGAATGTGCCATGTCCGTCAGCATAGACGAGAGCCGACGACCAGTCGTTACGACCAGTGACATCCAAATAAACCTGATCTTTCCAACTGAAGCCGACCTGTGCAGCTACCGATTGGATGGTTTTTGTGTCGGAAACTCTGGCTGAAGCATTGTAGCCTTCGGAACCATTGGCAAGGAAGTACTGGTTGGGAACGATGAAATCGCCCTTGGTTTCTGCACTCATGTACGACTGATAGCCGTTGTAGAGTTCGTAGCGCAGGAAGCCGTTGAGGTGCCAGTCTTCGTTGAGTTGCTTGTCAAACATGAGGTTGGTGTTCAGGTTGATTTGCTCCTTGCGGGTCTGCGAGGTGCTGTATCTACCGCCTTGGTTGTAGTAACCCTGGCCGGGATTCTTTCTTTCGCCCTGCATGAAGTAGTAGTTGTAGTTGGCTTCGGTAACCCACTTCAGCCAAGGAGTGAAGCTCCACGTGAGTTTCAGGTCAGGACGAACGACGGTTTCCTTCTGGTAGTACTCGTCCTCCCAGATTGACCACCAAGTGTCACGTCCGATGACAAATCCCCACTCATCACCATAGGAGGTGTTGGCAATACCACCATGCGAACCTTTATACTTGTCGCGATAGTACTTGGCGTCGTACATGCGATCCCACGTACCGTTGATGAAGTTTTCACCGATGTTGGGCTGAGCGTTGCGCGGCTTCGAGTTGGCGAAGGTCATGCTGGCCTCGAGTTCAACGTTGTCGGTAATCTTGTGGCTGGCCTTGGCCAAGAGGCTCAGACGACGGAAGTCGTTGTTGGGCAGTGTACCATTGTTGTAGCGATACGACAATGAGGTGTAGAACGAAGTGCGGTCGTTGCCTCCAGAAACAGCGACGTTGGTGTTCGTGGAGAAACCAGTGTCGTAGGCATCCTTGAAGTTGTTGGCATAAGCACCCGGAGTGTGAAGCTGTCCGTCGTACATTTCCATCAGACCATCCTTGGCGTTAGCCTTGATGAAGTCGAACGAAGGACCGAAAGCGGTACCCATCTCTTTATAGCTGCTCAGCACCTTGTAAGAGGGATAGCCGTCGCTGTTGAGCCAGTAGAGGTCGTTCTGCAGGAATCCGCTTTTGGGGTTCGAAGCATAGAAGAAACTCTCGGCAAACTCGTTCTGCAATTTTGGTTGGTGTGTCACCTTGTCAAAACCGAAGGTCTGCGAGAAGTCGATACCCAAGCCGCGCTTGCCCTTACCACTCTTGGTGGTGATGACAACAGCACCGTTCAGACCGCGAGAACCGTAAAGAGCCGTTGCGGCAGCGCCTTTCAGCACTGAAACGGTTTCGAAATCGTCGGGGTTCAGGTTCTTCAACTCATTACCGTAGTTCTGAGCACCCGATGCCCAGTCAGCATCGTTCTCCACGATACCATTGTCGAGAATAACACCGTCGATGACGTAGATAGGCTGGTTGTTCTTGTTCAGCGTGGAAGCACCACGAATCAAGATCTTAGAAGCACCGAACATACCACCATCAGATGAGGTGATTTCGACACCGGCCACCTTACCCTGCAGTGCCTGCACGGGATTGATGAGGTTGGCATCGAGATCCTCGCCTTTCAATTCGGTCATGGCGTAACCAAGTGCCTTTTGTTCGCGCTTCAAGCCAAGAGCCGTCACGACGACCTCACTCAAGCCAGTTGCGTCTTCTGCCAGCACAATGTTCATTTCTCTGGCAGCCGTAAGGGTCTGCGGAGCGAATCCGACGTAGCTTACGGTAAGCTGGCTGTTGGCTGGAACTTGTAATGAAAACTCACCATTCGCATTCGTAATGGTTCCGAGGTTTGTTCCCTGCGCTTTAATCGTGGCACCGATGACGGGTTCACCAGTCGGGTCGGTCACCGTACCGCGAACAGTAATGTCCTGCGCATAGATTCCCACGCTAAAGAGCATGAAAAGCATCGTCCAAAGAGCTCTGCGTAAGAGCCCATTTTCATTCCTGTTTTTTTTCATTGCTTTTTGATTTAAAGGATTTGGATTAAGTTAAAATTAGTAATATAATATTATGTGTTATAAGTTTTCCTTAAACAATCATTTTGTTTGACAGTGTAAAATTACATATATTTTTTTAAATAGGTACCAACTTTGCATTATTTTATTAAAAATTTAACAAATTTTATTACTTTTAGTACCTATTATACATAAATTTTTACTTCTTGCCGTCCTCTTAACACTTCAAGCGCGTTCATGGCGAGGGCTTGCATTTCGTCTTCACCCGGATAGCAGTGGATGGGTGCGAGGAAGCTGATGCGCTCGCGCAGGCCGTTGATGATGTACTCGGAACGCGCCAGTCCGCCGGTGAGCAGGATGGCATCGACTTTTCCGCAGAGCACGGCACCTTCGGCCACGATGTTCTTCGCCGTGTGGTAAATCATTGCATCCACGATGAGCTTGGCGTGTTCGTCGCCCTCCATGATGCGCTGCTCCACCACGCGCATGTCGTTGCAGCCGAGATGCGCAGCGACACCGGCCTGACCGGCGATGCGCTTGAGCAGTTGCTGTTCGGTGTATTT
>JAFPYO010000037.1:0-6176 GCA_017412145.1 Prevotella sp. | reverse complement strand
CATTTTGACGACGCGACGCAGTCCTTCGACGAACACATCGACTTCTTCGAGCGTGTTGTAGAGGGCGAACGAGGCGCGGACGGTGCCTTGCACGTTGAGGCGGCTCATCAGCGGTTGGGCACAGTGGTGGCCCGTGCGCACAGCGATGCCGAGGCGGTCGAGTAGGGTGCCGATGTCGAGGTGGTGGATGCCAGCGACGTTGAAGGAAACGACCGACGAACTGTCGTGGCCGTAAAGATTGATGCCGTCGATGTCGCGCAGTTGCTCCAAACAATGTTTGGTGAGCGATTTTTCGTGCTCAAAAATGCGATTTTGGCCGATTTCATCGAGGAAATTGATGGCGGTGGCGAGGCCGTGCGTGGCGATGTAGTCGGGTGTCCCAGCCTCGAATTTGAAGGGCAGTCGCTCGAAAGTGGTCTTTTCCCACGTCACGCGGTCGATCATTTCGCCGCCACCCTGATACGGCGGCAGTTTTTCGAGCCATTCCTCTTTGCCGTAGAGCACGCCGATGCCCGTCGGACCGTACATTTTATGGCCACTGAAGGCCAGAAAATCGCAGTCGAGGCTTTGCACGTCGAGTTTTGCGTGGGGCGCACTCTGTGCTGCGTCAATCATCACGGGAACACCGTGCTGATGGGCAATTTCCACGATTTCATCGACTGGATTCTCCGTTCCGAGCACGTTGCTGATGTGTGTCACGCTGACGAGTCTCGTGCGCTCGGTAAAGAGTTTTTTGTAGGCCTCGATGTCGAGTTGAAAATCGTCGGTCATCGGGATGACTTTCACGATGAAACCGTGCTTTTTTGCCTGCAACTGCCACGGCACGATATTCGAATGGTGTTCCATTTCCGACACGATGATTTCATCGTTTTCCTGCATTTGCGACTCGCAAAACGTCGCTGCCACGAGGTTAATGGCCTCGGTGGTGCCGCGTGTGAAGACAATTTCCTCGATTTTTCGCGCATTGATGAAGGTTTTGACGCGCTCGCGGGCCGCTTCGTGTAGGTCGGTGGCCTGTTGCGAGAGGTAATGCACACCGCGATGCACGTTGGCATTGACGTTGAGGTATTCGTCGCGCATCGCATCGAGCACGCAGAGCGGTTTTTGCGTCGTGGCGGCGTTGTCGAGATAGACGAGCGGATGGCCGTGGACTTCTCTCGATAGAATCGGGAATTTTTCACGGATGGTTGCAGGGTTGTACATAATTTTTAGTGTTGAAATATTTGTCGTAAAGTTCTTTCGCAAGGGTCACGCAATCGCCCTCAGGCTCGGCTGTGAACGAGGCGTAGGCGTAGGGTGCGTTTTCGAGCAGGAATTGGGCGACGGCATCGAGGTTCCCCGTGACGAAAGGCCATTCAAAGTGGTCGAACCAGTCGATTTTCGCCTCGTTCCTCGCAAAAAACGCCTTCCATCGCGGATAATAATAGGACGCGAGCAATCCGTTCCATTCGCGGTTGGCATAGTCGTGCAGACCGCCTTTTTCGCATTGTTCGCGGTCGCCCCACGTCGTGAGCAACATTCGCGCATTCCTTTCGTAGAGGGCTTTTTCGGCTTCGCTTCGACCCCAATTTCGTGCCATTTCCGTCCATCTGCCCAGTCGAAATTCTCGTCGCGTGCCGAGAAGTCGGTCTTGGTCGAGTATCAGATTCAGAAAACGCTCTTCCAAGGCTTTTCGATTGCAAAAATCGCCCATTTCATCGGAATTGTTTGCGTTTGAAATCGAGTCGAGAAGGGTTTTTCCGTAGTCGGCCAGCGCTTGGCGTGTTAAATCGACCAAATCGTAGCGGAAATTCTCGTTATTCTTCAGTTTTTTTGCGACGGAAAGCATCTCGCCGAGGGCCTTCCGAAGATCGTCGAAGTCCCAATACCATGACGAATTTGCCCAACTGCTCACCGTGCCCGCCGCCAACGACGGTCGCATCAGGAAGATGCTTTCGGTGGTGCCTTGTTGGCGGTCGTTCGGGCAGTTGTAAATGCCTTGCAACAGCCGATTCCAGACGCTTTCCAGCGTTTTGGAAGTCGTTTTATCGGTTCCGTAGCGCATCTGCACATAGTCGCGAATCCACGTTTGCGGCGTGTAGTCGGTGTTCGTCCACGGCAGGGCGTAGAGCAGGTCGTACAACATTGCGTTGTTTTCGATGCCTTCGGGCAATGCTCCGATGCCGACGAGTGCGTTGTCCGAAGCATTGTCGCGAGCCTTGTAAAAACAGTCGATGAGGCGATTGACGCGCCCGAAAAGACCGACATTTCCACCGAAATTGCTCACCTGACCCCAGATCCAGTCGTGATTTTGGCCGATTTCATCGGTGTGATGGCCGCTGCAAACGGTGTCGCCACTGCTGTCGCCGTGCAAATCGAGGATGATGAGCCGATTTTTCGGAACGGTGTGCGTGACGATGGTTGTGGGATTTTCCTGCCAGTGTTGCGCCACCCAAATCGCCTCAGAATCGTGCTTCAGCAGGGCTTCGTACATCGCCCGAACCGACGCTTTCGCATCGCTCACGCCCTTCGGCACATAGCCCTCGTGAAAGGGGTCGATGGCATAGAAATGGGTCGTGGCCGCCTCTCCAAAAACTTTTTCGATGGCGGCGTAGTATTTTTCGGCAAATTCCTTCAGACGGGCGGTGTTGTCGATGAAAAAAGGTCGTTGGAAGTCGCACCAAACGCCTCCGCTGACGATGTCCGACGGCTTCCAATGCGCCACTTTTTCGGTGGCGGCGTGTTGCAGAAAATTCTTCGGAACCATCCCGACAAACCCAGGAATCACGGCTTTCATCTCGAACTCGCGAAGCCGTTGGAAAATCTTCCGACCCAGTTCGGCACGCTGTTCGTACCAACTTTCGGGCAACGGACCGCCCCACGCCGTCATATTGTTCATAAAAAACCAGCCGAAATAGGCCGCACCCGTCACAAATTCGTTGACTTGGTCGAGGTTTTCATAGCCGTAACCGCCCATCAGCACCTCTTTCCAGACACATTCCATTCCAGTGATGATGAGCGGCAGATTGATGCCGTGCAGCGCCATCCAGTCGATTTCCTGCTGCCAGCGGTTCCAGTCCCAAAACGCCATCGAATAGCTGTGAGTGCAGAAGTTCAGATAATAGCGGTAATCGACGCTTGAATGATGGATTTCGGGCTTGACGATGGGCAGTTTCTTGGGCAATTTTCCGCTCGGGTTGTTCCACGAAATGTTGATGCCTGCGTAATGTTGCAAAAACCAATTGATGCCTGCGGCGATGGCGACGTTGTCACTGCCTTTGACCGTAATTTTTCGACCATCGGAAGAGATTTTGAAAGTCGATTTTTCGCTGTCAAACGTCGTTCTGCGGTACACGATTCGGTCGGCGTCCTGCGGTAGAATGCGTTGCAGAAGACCGTCGATGGCTTGGGCGTTGGCTGCCGTGAAAACCATCGTGAGAAGCGTTGTCAGAAGGACTTTTGGCAGTTTCATCTTGAAAAATTATTGACACAATTTGCAGCCCACGCATTTCGAAAGTTCGCCGCGGAATCGCTTTTCCACGAGGTAATGCAGGCGGTCGCGCAGTGGAACGAGTTCGATTTGGTCGATGACCTCGTTGATGAACGCGATTTCGAGCAGCAATCGGGCTTGTTCGAGGCTGATGCCGCGCTGTTGCATATAGAACACGGCGGCATCGTTGAGTTGACCGACGGTCGAGCCGTGCGCACATTTCACGTCGTCGGCATAGATTTCGAGCATCGGTTGGGTGAACATTCGGGCTTCGCGCGTGGCACAAAGATTTTGGTTGCGCATCTGCGACTCGGTCTTCTGCGCCCCGTGCTCCACGAGCACACGACCCGCGAAAGCACCCACAGACTGGTCGTCGAGCACGTATTTGTAGAGTTCCGTGCTTTTGCATTCCGCCACGTGATGGGCAATCAGCGTGTTGTTATCGACGTGCTGCTGTTTGTCGGCAATCACGCAGCCGTAAAGACCGCACTCGGCACCCTCGCCGAGCAGCGACACATCGGTTTGGTTGCGCGTCGTGCCGTTGTGCAGCGTGATGACGTTGTGCTTCACCGAACTGTTTTTCTGTTGTTCGATATAGACGTTGCTCACGCGGGCGTTTTTGTAGTGGGTTTCCTCCAGACAATAGAGTTCGAGGCTCGCGTCGTCGCCCACGAAGGCTTCCACGACCTGCGTCGTTAGGAAATCGCGGTCGTCGGCAGCGTGGTCGCAGAACAACAGGCGGATTTGCGCCTCATTCTCCACAATCACCAACACGCGGCGGTTGAGCATCAAAGAGGCCCCCTCCCGACCTCCCCCAGAAGGGGGAGGAGTATCGCCTTCCAAGTTGTTCCCCCTCTTTTTGGAGGGGGTTAGGGGGAGGCTCAGGATATTGATGACCTGCACCGTCTTTTCGACCTTCACACCCTTCGGCACATAGACCACCAGACCGTCTTGCGCCAACATCGTGTTGAGAGCCGTGATTCCGTCGTTTTTCGCGATTTTTCCGTAATAATTGCTGACGATTTCGGGGTGTTCGTCGGAAAATTTCCTCAACGAATCGACGACAACGCCCTCGGGCAGCAGACTTTTCGGTTTTTCCTCGTCGTAGAACATATCGTTCACCACGAAATAAAGGCTTGTCGAAAGGTTCGGTACGTCGCAGCGGAACGCCTCGTAAGGATCGACCGGAATGCGCAACCGCTTGAGGTTCAGGCCGTAGTCGGGTGCGAAAATCTTCGGAATGTCGGTGTAGCGGTAGCGTTCCACCTTTTTCGTGGGCAGTCCGAGGCGTTGGAAGTCCTCGAAAGCCGCGTCGCGCACCGCATTCATCGCCTCAGCGCTGTTCTCGCAAATCAAGTCGCGCTGTTCACGATATAGGTCGATATATTGTTCCTCGCTCTTCTTCATTTTCAATCGTCAATGTTCAATGGGTTTTAAGCCAGTCGTAACCGCGTTTCTGAATCTCCTGCGCCAGTTCCATTCCACCCGTTTTCACGATGCGACCATCGTAAAGAATATGCACCACGTCGGGGCGAATCATATCGAGCAGGCGGTCGTAGTGGGTGATGACGATGCGGCAGTTGTCCGCTGTGCGCAGTTTATTCACACCCTCGGCCACGATACGCATTGCATCGACATCGAGGCCCGAATCGGTCTCGTCGAGGATGGCGAGTTTTGGTTCGAGCATCGCCATCTGGAAAATCTCGTTGCGCTTCTTCTCGCCACCGCTGAAACCCTCGTTCACCGAGCGACGCGTGAATTTCGAGTCGAGTTCCACGATTTGCCGCTTCTCATTCATCAGTTTCACGAAATCAGCCGCCTTCAGTTCGGGCAAACCTTGGTATTTCCGCTTCTCGTTGATGGCTGTTTTCAGAAAATTCGTCATCGACACGCCCGGAATCTCCACCGGATACTGAAACGACAGGAAAATGCCCTCGTTGGCGCGTGCGTCGGGGCTCATTTCGAGCAGGTTTTTCCCGTTGAACACGACCGTGCCCTCTGTCACCTCGTAGAGCGGATTGCCCACGAGCACCGCCGAGAGCGTCGATTTGCCACTTCCGTTCGGTCCCATCACAGCGTGGGTCTCGCCGGGCTTTATCACAAGGTCGATGCCTCTCAATATCTCTTTGTCGCCGATGCGGGCGTGCAGGTTTCGTACTTCTAACATATTGATTCCATCTTTAATTGGCTGCAAAATTACAAATAAAAAATGAGCCATGCAAATCATCCGCAACATTGTTTGTGAGATATATCGTTTATTTTTAAGACCATTTTTGCGCCTTTTTAAAATAAAATGCGTATTTTTGCATCCGTATTCGATAAAGTAATATATAAGACATATGAAGAAAAGATTCTACTTATCAGTATCGGTAGCCCTTTTGCTCGGTACAGTCCTAGTATTCTCGTCATGCTCTGACAACGCTGACACCCCCATTGGAGAAGAAGAAAAGCCAGACCTGTCGGTTTATGACATGAACCGACCAGTAGGATTCGGAAAAGAGGTGACGGGTAGCAATAACCAGAACCCTGTTCTCGTGACCACAGAAGCAGAGCTGAGGAATGCCGTGAGTGGCACAGAGCCAGCCACTGTGTATATTCAAGGGCATATTTCGCTAAGTACAAGAATCATGGTGGGTTCGAACAAGACGATACTCGGTATTTCAGGCGCATCAGTAAAAAATGCCAACCGTGACGAGAATGCCGGCAT
>JAFPYO010000036.1:0-25083 GCA_017412145.1 Prevotella sp. | reverse complement strand
TCTTGGTACCTTGGCAGCATGGAGATTGGTAGCAAAAGAGTGCCTGGCGAATGTTCCTGTAGGATGTACAGTCCATTCTATTTGTTCCGTGAACTTCTTCAGTCTCTTTGCAATATTCTTGTTCTCCTGATGAACACGGTCACGCATGGCCTGTTCGTCCATCTTAATAGCATCACCCAACAAAAAAGGAAATACCAGCGCATCAAGTTTTGGCTCAGCTCCATAAGCTTCCAGGAGTTCACGCATCGGGTCTATGATAGGAACGATGACCTCCATACCCTCGCCATCCATGGTTTCATCCTCAGACTTCTTACGAATAAACTGGAAAGCATCCCCATCTGTATCAAAATAGAATCGATTGTATCTCAATAGTGCAAGGTCAGCGAGGTTGCATCCACAGCAGAAGTACTGCATTAGGAACATTCCCAAAGCCTTGTAGATCAATTCTATGCCTGCCTCTGTCTTCACAGTATTCTTGGGGTTATCTTTGCTCCTTGAATTATGGATGGTAAAGTGCACATCCCTTTTCTGCCAATGGTCAAATAGCTCCTGCATTTTGGCAACATCCAGATACCATCCCTTGCGTGAGGCTCCTGCAGGAATCTTTACCTTATCACGGCTTTTGCCGAACATATAAGCCTTGGGCATGAGATAGCCCTCACCAATACAGCGGTTGACAACCAAACGGCATGTTCTCAGGTAGATCCCTTGCGTGGCACTGGCAAGGTTGCGTCCGACCATACCCTCTACCCACTTGTTTATCAAGGAGGAATCGATGGCAAATCCATCCTTATAATCAAAGCCAGTTAACTCTTTGAATGAGTTTAGAACACCCTCATATGAGTCGGCTGTACCTGCTTTTCCTGCATTACGTTTCTCTGCAATAATCTCCTCCCAGACGCTGATGAATGAGGATGCTTCACACCTGCCTGTCAATGCAGTCTTGATACGATCAAGGGTGAGAGGCCCTGTCTGGTTCAGGTTCACAACAGTATTCACAAAGCTGTTGAATACTTCAAGCAGCCTGCTCTGTCTCTCATAGTTGGTTTCAATCCCAAGTTTGCGTTCTCCTTGACCTGTAGAAGTCGCCACCTTTGCCAACTGTGAAGATGAGCACTTTTCACCAAGGCTATGATAGTATCTAATGCGCTGAATGGTAAACCTTACGCATAGTGGAAAGGCTTCGTCTTTTTCCCTTTTGGGGTGTCTTTTATCGAGGCACATGGATATGGAGCAGACTCCAACACGCTCTTCAAAAAGAACGGAAATCTTGTCAAATATTTTCTTTTTCGTTGTCATATTCTATCTCTTGATATGCTATTTGTACCAACAAAGTTAGGTAGAATATAACATGCGCTATTAAGAAATTGGTTAAAAATTGCTAATGGAAAAAGGGCGTTAAAATTATTATTATTACCTTTGCAAACGAGAAAATAAGGGTGATTTTAGCTCTCAAATTTGCGCTCTCAGACATTCTGAAAAACCTGATAGAGGGAACACGTAGGGAACACGCTGTCGGCCTTTTAAGGCATATCAGCAACATTCACTAAATTTCAGTTTGTTAGCTAACTCGCTGAAAATGAGCAACTATTTATATGGTTCGCTATCACTAAAAATAAGTGAGAAAGGACTGTTAATCAGGGGGTCGTTGGTTCAAGCCCATCCTGAAGCGCAAATCCCGAGAAAACCCTCGGGATTTTTGTTTTTCAGGAGGCTTTCACCAAGGTTTTCTCCCTCATTGAATTAGTTTCACCGCCTCTCGGCGATAGCAACCATTCGGTCGAAGGGTCACCAAAGTGACAAATCTCAAGCCCATCCTGAAGCACTTCGGAAAAGGAGTCGGAGAGAATCTG
This sequence comes from Prevotella sp., assembly GCA_017412145.1. Lineage (GTDB taxonomy): Bacteria > Bacteroidota > Bacteroidia > Bacteroidales > Bacteroidaceae > Prevotella. Next base: position 23,230 of record JAFPYO010000036.1, on the reverse strand, counting down.
ACTCCTTTTTCTGTGAGTTTCGCCTGTTTTTATCGCGAAAGTCGTTAAAACGTATTAAAGAAAACGACGAAACGTCCCGTTTTTCAATTTTTCTTCGTAACTTTGCACATTAAATATAAGCAAATACGAAATTATGGCATCGTTTGTAGAAGACAAAATTGTAATGGACGGACTGACTTTCGACGACGTACTGCTCATTCCGGCCTATTCCGAGGTTTTGCCCAAAACCGTGTCGTTGCAGACCCGTTTCTCGCGGCGCATCGACTTGAATGTACCCTTTGTGACGGCGGCAATGGACACCGTGACTGAGTCGGCAATGGCGATTGCGATTGCCCGCGAAGGCGGTATCGGCGTGGTTCACAAGAATATGTCGATTGAGAGCCAGGCGCGTGAAGTGGCGATTGTGAAGCGGGCCGAGAATGGTATGATTTACGACCCCGTGACGATTCGTCGCGGTCGCACCGTGCAAGACGCGCTCAATATGATGGCCGACTACCACATCGGTGGCATTCCCGTGGTCGATGACAACGGCCATTTGGTGGGCATCGTGACGAACCGCGACCTGCGCTTCGAGCGTCGGCTCGACAAGCTGATCGACGAGGTGATGACCTCTGAAAACCTTGTCACGACGCATCAGCAGACCGATTTGACGGCTGCGGCGCAGATTCTTCAGGAGAATAAAATCGAAAAACTGCCCGTTGTTGATCGTGAAGGGCGGCTCGTCGGTCTGATTACCTACAAAGACATTACGAAGGCGAAGGACAAGCCGATGGCCTGCAAAGACGAAAAGGGGCGGTTGCGCGTGGCCGCTGGTGTGGGCGTGACGGCCGACACGATGGAGCGTGCCGAGGCGTTGGTGGCTGCCGGTGCCGACGCGATTGTCATCGACACGGCGCACGGCCATTCGCTCGGTGTCATCGAGAAACTGCGCGAGGTGAAGGCGGCTTTCCCACAGGTCGATATTGTCGTGGGCAATGTGGCAACGGGCGAGGCAGCCCGAATGCTCGTGGAAAACGGTGCCGACGCCGTGAAGGTGGGCATCGGGCCAGGCTCCATCTGCACCACGCGCGTGGTGGCCGGCGTGGGCGTGCCACAGCTGAGCGCGGTCTATGACGTGTATGGCGCCCTGAAAGACACCGACGTTCCGCTGATTGCCGACGGCGGTCTGCGCTACTCGGGCGACATCGTGAAGGCTCTGGCCGCTGGTGGCTCGTGTGTGATGATTGGCTCGCTCGTGGCCGGAACCGAGGAAAGTCCTGGCGACACGATTATCTTCAATGGACGAAAGTTCAAGAGCTATCGCGGCATGGGCTCGCTCGAGGCGATGGAACAGAAACATGGTTCGAAAGACCGCTATTTCCAAGGCGATACGAAGGAGACGAAGAAGCTCGTGCCCGAGGGAATCGCTGGTCGCGTGCCCTACAAAGGCACGGTGCAGGAAGTCATCTATCAACTCACGGGCGGTCTGCGCTCGGGTATGGGCTACTGCGGTGCCGAGAGCATCGAAAAGTTGCATCAGGCGAAGTTTGTGCGCATCACGAACGCCGGTGTGAACGAAAGCCATCCGCACGATATCACGATTACGAGCGAGGCACCGAATTATTCGCGCCACGAATGACAAATAAAGGGAATGGAAGGGGAGTGAAAATGAAGTTAAAAGGTTAAAAAGTAAAAAAGTAAAAGATATGAAAAAAATGCTTTTCGCCGCTCTGCTCTTCGTAGCATCGGTAGCCAATGCGCAGACGAAAGACGACCCCGTCATTATGACTGTGAACGGACAGCCCGTGCTGCGCTCAGAGTTTGAGTATTCTTTCAACAAGAACAATTCCGACGGTGTCATCGACAAGAAAAACGTGGCAGAATATGTCGATTTGTTCATCAACTACAAACTGAAAGTCGAGGCCGCGAAAGAGGCTCGAATGGACACGATGACCTCGTTCCGCGAGGAGTTTGTGTCGTATCGCGACCAGCAGATTCGCCCGACCTTCATCACCGATGCCGACGTTGAGGCCGAGGCTCATCGCATCTACGACGAAACGGCCCACCGCATCGACTCGATGGGTGGAATGATGAAGCCGGCACACATCCTGCTGATGCTCGGCCAAAAGGCAACCGAAGCACAGCAGAAAGCCGCCAAGACGCGCATCGATTCCATCGCAAAAGCCTTGAAAAATGGTGCAGATTTCGCCGACCTCGCCCGCCGATTGAGCGACGACAAAAGTTCGGCGGTGAATGGCGGTGAATTGCCGTGGGTGACGAAGGGACAACTCGTTCCCGACTTTGAAAAGGCCGCTTTCGCCCTGAACAAAGGCGAAGTGAGCGAGCCCGTGCTCTCGCCATACGGCTACCACATCATCAAAATGATTGACAAGGGCGGTTTCTTCCCCTACGACTCGGTGCGCACCGACATTCTGAACTTCATCGAGCAGCGCAACATTCGCGAGAGCATCGTCGATAAGAAACTGAACGAAATGGCCGAGGCCGAGGGAACAACCGCCGAGGCAATCGTCGAAAAGAAGATGAACGAGATGACCGCCCAGGACGAGGAACTGAAATACTTGATTCAGGAATATCATGACGGACTTCTTCTTTACGAAATCAGCAACAAGAAAGTTTGGGAAAAAGCTAACAAAGACGAGGCTGGACTGGCCGCCTTCTTCAACAAAAACAAGAAAAAATATGCGTGGGACAAGCCCCGATTCAAGGGAATGGTCTATCACGTGAAGGAGCAGGGCGACGTGAAAGCCGTGAAAAATGCGGTGAAAGGCTTGGCTTTCGACAAATGGGCCGAGAAACTGCGCACGACCTTCAACAACGACTCTGTGTTGCGTATCCGCGTGGAAAAAGGCATCTTCAAGCAGGGCGACAACGGCTTTGTCGATCGCGAAATCTTCAAGGTGAAGACTGCCGAGGTGAAAAAACTCGAGAAATTCCCCATCGATGCCGTCTATGGCAAGAAACTGAAGAAACCCGAAAGTTATCAGGACGTGCGCGGACTCGTCGTGGCCGACTATCAGGAGGCTTTGGAAAACGAATGGGTGGCTGAATTGCGCCGTAAATATGCCGTGAAGGTCGATGAAAAGGTGCTGAAGACCGTCAATAACCATTAAGAAAATATGAGAAAAATCGTAATATTCGTGGCCGCCGCGTTGTTTGGCTTCGCGCAGAACGTCGATGGCCGCAGCATTTTCACCCCGAAACCGATGGCTGCCGACTCTGTCAATCAGTCGAAAAGCGAGGTGGTGATTCCTGAGTCGAGCATCGTCGATGAGGTGATTTGGGTGGTTGGCGACGAGCCGATTCTCAAGTCCGACGTCGAGGCGATGCGCCAGCAAATGGAAGTGGAGAAAATTCCGTTCAAGGGCGACCCCGACTGCTCGATTCCCGAGCAACTCGCCGTGCAAAAGCTGTTTTTGCACCAAGCCGCCATCGACTCGATAGAAGTGACCGAATCGGAAGTGACGCAAGGCATCGACGACCAAATCAACCATTGGATTAGCATCGTCGGCTCGCAGGAAAAACTCGAGGAATACCAGCGGAAAAGCATCGCGCAAATCCGTCGCGACCTGCACGATGACTACAAAAACACGCTTCTGGTCGGAAAAATGCGCCAAAAACTCGTCGAGGACGTGAGCGTCACGCCTTCCGACGTGCGTCGTTACTTTGAAAACGTGCCTTCCGACAGCGTTCCTTACGTTCCGACGGAGGTGGAAGTCGAGATCATCACGCAGCAGCCGCGCATCGCCATCGAGGAAATCAATCGCGTCAAAGACCTGTTGCGCGAATACACCGAGCGCGTGAACAAGGGCGAAACAACCTTCGCCACACTCGCCCGACTCTATTCCGAAGACCCCGTTTCGGCGCGTCAGGGCGGTGAGTTGGGCTATACGGGTCGCGCAACCTTCGACCCAGCCTTTGCCAACGTCGCTTTCAACCTCACCGACCCGAAAAAAGTGTCGAAAATCGTCGAATCGGAGTTCGGCTTCCACATCATCCAACTCATCGACAAGCGTGGCGACCGCATCAACTGCCGCCACATCCTCTTGAAACCGCAGGTTTCGGGCGAGGCTGTCGAGCAGATGAAAGCCCGCCTCGACTCGATTGCCAGCGAAATTCGCGAGGGCAAGTTCACTTTCGAGGAAGCCGCTGCCATTTCCGACGACAAAGACACGCGCAACAACCGTGGACTGATGTCGCACATCGACGAAAATACACGCTCGCTGACCTCGCGCTTCAGTATGAAAGACCTTCCGACGGAAGTCGCCCGCGTGGTCGATACGCTGAAAGTCGGTCAGGTTTCGCAGGCATTTTCGATGATCAACTCGCGTGGAAAACTCACGACCGCCATCGTGAAACTCGTGAACCGTGTCGATGCCCATCGCGCCACCATCACGCAGGATTTCCAAGTGATGAAAAACATCGTGTTGGCACAGCGTCGCGAGCAAGTGCTCAAGGAATGGGTCGCCGATAAAATCAAGCACACCTACGTGCGTATGAACGACCGCTACAAGAATTGCAATTTCGAGCATCAGGGCTGGATTAAGTAAGGTCGATTTCCGAAAAATGGCATCTGTTTTCAGACATATTCCGAAGCCCCGGACACACAGAATTTCTCTTTTGATGATTCTGGGTTTTTTCGGTTTTTGCCTGATTTTCGCGGCCACGCCCGTCAGAAAATCGAAAAAACGGGCACCGAAAGACGATAAAGTCTATCTGAACCACGCCGATGTGCTACGCTACGACCTCTACGGACCCAATCCCGACGTGCAAATTGCCAAGGGTCGCGTCCATTTCATCCATCAAGGAGCGCATCTGTGGTGCGACAGCGCTTATTACTACGAGTCGTCGAACTCGGTGAAAGCCTTCGGACACGTGCGTTTCAAGCAAGGCGACACGCTCTCGCTGACCTGCGACAAAGGCACTTACGACGGTTCCGAAGAACTGATGACGGCCAGCAAGAATGTCGTCTTGAAGCACCGTCGGCAGACGCTCTACACCGACAGCCTGACCTATGACCGACTCTACCATACGGCCTATTTCGTCGATGGCGGAAAACTCGTCGATGGCAAGGACAACCTCGTTTCCGACTGGGGACAATACAACACCGAGACGCGACAGGCCATTTTCTTCTACGACGTGAAACTCTACAACGGCAACCGCCTCGTCACCACCGACACGCTTTACTACGACACGCAAAAGTCGATTGCCCACGTCGTTGGACCGTCGAAAGTGACCTCGCAAGGTAGCACCATCGACACCGACAACGGCTATTTCAATACGAAAACCGACCAAGCGCAGATGTACGGACGCTCGACGGTGGTCGATCAGCAGAAAACCATCACGGGCGACAGTCTTTTCTACGACGACAAATCGGGTTACAGCGAGGCCTTCGGCAACGTGATTTACGTCGATTTGGAGAACAAAAACGAACTCAACTGCGACCACCTCATCTACAACGAACAGACAGGCACGGGTTTCGCCACGAAACGCGCCTTGGTCAAGGATTTTTCGCAACGCGACACGCTCTATATGCACGGCGACAGCATCAAAATCTACACGTTCCACCTCAACACCGATTCCGCTTATCGGAAAATCCACTGTTTCCAGCACGTTCGCGCCTATCGCAACGACGTGCAGGCCGTGTGCGACTCGATGGTGTATAGTTCGAAGGATTCTTGTATGACGATGTACCAAGACCCGATTGTTTGGAGCGAAGGGCGGCAGTTGCTCGGCGACGAAATCCGCGTCTATCTCAACGATTCCACGATTCGTATGGCGCACATCATCGGACAGGCGCTTTCCATCGAGAAAGTCGATGACGAGGAGCATTTCAACCAAATTTCATCGAAGGAAATGACGGCGTTTTTCGAGGATGGCAACATCCGACGGGTGATTTCCTCGGGCAACGTGCGGGCGATTTACTATCCCATCGACGAGAAAGACACGTCGATTATTGTGATGGACTACACCGAGACCGACACGATGAAAATGTACTTCTCGACTGAGCGCAAACTCGAGAAAATCTGGATGCCGAAGGCCGAAGGCACTTGGTATCCGCTGACGCAAATCCCCTCTGGAAAAGAGAAGTTAGAGCAATTCGCGTGGCTCGAGGAACTGCGTCCCATTAACAAAGACGATGTTTTTAATTGGCGAGGTAAACGAAATAAAAATGAATGACATCATCCAACTTCTTCCCGATTCCGTAGCCAACCAAATAGCGGCTGGTGAGGTCATCCAGCGACCGGCGAGCGTCATCAAGGAACTCGTCGAGAACGCTGTCGATGCCGGTGCCAAAACCATCAACGTGTTGGTGGTGGATGCCGGTCGCACGACGATTCAAGTCATCGACGACGGCTGTGGAATGTCGGAAACCGATGCTCGACTGGCTTTCGAGCGTCACGCAACCTCGAAAATCCGTAAGGCCGACGACCTTTTCGCCCTTCAAACGATGGGTTTCCGTGGCGAGGCACTGCCGTCGATTGCAGCTGTGGCACAGGTCGAACTGCGCACGCGACAAAGCGGCGAAGAAGTGGGTACGCTGCTCACGATTTCAGGCTCGAAAGTGGTTGGACAGGAGGTTTGTTCGTGTCCCGTCGGCTCGAATTTCAAGGTCGAAAACCTCTTTTTCAACGTGCCGGCGCGTCGGAAATTCCTCAAATCCAACGTCACCGAACTCAACAATATCGTCCAAGCCTTCGAGCGCATCGCATTGGTCTATCCCGACATCGCCTTCACGTTTCACAGCAACGGCTCTGAACTCTTCAACCTTCGTGCGACGAACCTGCGACAGCGAATCGTCGATGTCTTTGGCAAGCGCCTGAACCAAGACTTGCTGCCCGTCGAGGCCGACACGTCTTTGTGTCAAATCATTGGACTCGTCGGCAAGCCCGAATCGGCGAAGAAAAAGGGTGCTCACCAATATTTCTTCGTGAATGGTCGCTATATGCGCCATCCCTATTTCCACAAAGCCGTGCAAAACGCTTTCGAGCGGCTCGTTCCAACGGGCGAACAAGTGCCGTATTTCATTTATTTCAGGGTGCCAGCCGAGAATATCGACGTGAACATCCACCCGACCAAGACCGAAATCAAGTTCGAGAACGAACAGGCCGTCTGGCAGATTCTCACGGCAACCGTCCGCGAGGCTGTCGGTATTTTTAGCGAGGTTCCCACGATTGATTTCGATACGGAAGGAAAACCGAATATTCCCCAATTCGACCCTTTGGCACATCCCGAGATGCCGAAAGTCAACTATAATCCGCAATACAACCCGTTCAGCGGCGGCAAGACCGAGCGTCCGCGAAAAACGACCGATTGGCAGCAACTCTACGACGAACTGATTCCGACGCAGACCGCCCAACCCCAACTTTTCGACGAGAAACCCTCCGAACCACTCGCCGAACGCGCCCCGATGCACTATCAATACAAGGGTAAATACATTATGACGGCGGTCAAGTCGGGTCTGATGCTCATCGACCAACATCGCGCGCACGTGCGCGTATTATATGAGGAGTATGTTGGTCGCGAGAAAGATCGCCAGCCGACTGCCCAGAAAATCCTCTTCCCAGAAGTCATCCAATTCACTGCTGCCGAGGAACTCGTTTTGCTGGAAATGATGCCGCAGATGACCGCGCTCGGCTTCGAACTGACCGACCTCGGTGCCCACAGCTACGCCGTCAATGCCATCCCCGTCGGATTGGAGGGCGTGAATCCCGTCACGTTGGTGCGCGACATCGTAGCCGATGCCAACGTCGGAGGCAGTGCCCAGCGCGAAATCGCCGATACGCTGTCGCTGAATCTGGCCCGCCACGCCGCCGTTCCATACGGGCAGGTGCTCTCGAACGACGAGATGGAACATATCATCAACAGCCTCTTCGCCTGTTCGAACGTAAACTATACGCCCGACGGCAAGAAAATCCTCTATATTATCCAACAGCAGGAGATTGAGCAGATTTTTGGATGAAAAAAGTGGAAAAGTGACCGAAAATGCTCTGAAAATGAAGAAAAATGCACTTTTTTTGAGGAAAAATGGTAATTTTCTTGAAAAAAATGTTGCCAATAAAAAAAAATGATTAACTTTGCAGCCGAAAATGTAAAATAGAAACTTAATTTTTTAATTCATTATTAATTGATAGTTATGAAAAAGTTTTTAATGATTCTGGCTTTTGCCAGCATTTCTGTCGCCTCGATGGCACAGGAAGATCCTACGCAGAAGTATAGCGTAGCAACGAATTCGTTCTGGAGCAACTGGTTCTTCCAGGTTAACGGAGCATGGACTGCTTTCTACTCTAACGAGGAGAAGGGTGCAGACTATGACAAGAGCCCGTTCAAGGATTTCCGCAGTGCTCCCGGTTTCTCTGTAGCTCTCGGTAAGTGGTTTACTCCGGGTCTCGGTCTCCGTACCAAGTTCTCGGCAATGGACGGCCGTAGCGTTCAGCCTCAGCTGGATGGCAACAAGCATTATACCTTGCAGCCCACAAAGGACCAAGCTAAGGTGAAGTATTGGAACGCACAGGAGCAAATCCTGTTCAATGTCAGCAATCTGCTTTGCGGTTACAACGAGACCCGCGTTTGGAATTTCGTTCCTTTCATTGGTGCTGGTGTGGCTCGTAACTGCTCGTACAACACTTATGAGCTTGTTGCAAGTGCTGGTATTCTGAACACGTTCAGACTCTCGAAGCGCGTGTTGCTGAACCTCGAGGCTAACTTCAATCTGTGCGGTGACGACTTCGAAGGTCGCATTGGTCACAACTATTACAAAGACCTCGGCGGTAAGGGCGGTGGCCATGCCATTCCTAACCACGACCGTTGGTTTACTGGCGAAATCGGTCTGACCTTCAACCTCGGTAAGGTGGGTTGGGAAAAGACTCCCGATGTGGACGCTATCAAGGCCCTCTCGCAGAGCCAGATCGACGCTCTCAATGCACAGCTCAACGATGCTAACGCTGAGAACGCTCGCCTGAACGCTAAACTCCGCGATGCTCTTGCAAACCAGAAGCCCGCTGAGACTCCGAAGTCTGTCCGCGAATTCGTGATGACTCCGATCTCTGTGTTCTTCAACCTTGACAAGACCGACATTGCTTCGCAGAAGGACCTCGTGAACATCCAGGGCGTTGCTAAGTACGCTGCTGAGAACAACACGAACCTGCTCGTTACTGGTTATGCTGACAGCGCAACTGGTACTCCCGAGCGCAACCAGTGGCTCTCTGACGAGCGCGCTAAGACGGTTGCTGAGGAACTCGTGAAGATGGGTGTGAGCCGCGACAAGATTGAAACGATTGGTAAGGGTGGTGTTGATGAACTGTCGCCCATCTCTTTCAACCGTCGTGCAACTGTTCAGGTGAAATAATTTCTGAAAGTTAATAACAAATCAAAAAACTTTGCAGAACCGGAGCAATCCGGCTCTGCAAAGTTTCAAGAGGGCGTTTAGCTCAGCTGGTTTAGAGCATCTGCCTTACAAGCAGAGGGTCGGCGGTTCGAATCCGTCAACGCCCACAATTCGTGGGCATTTTTTTTATTTTATGAAACTTCAGGAACTTACAGCAATCTCACCCGTCGATGGTCGTTACCGTGGAAAAACCGAAAATTTGGCCGACTATTTTTCCGAATTTGCACTCATACGCTACCGCATCCGCGTAGAAATTGAGTATTTCATCGCTTTGTGCGAACTGCCTTTGTCGCAGTTGGCCGATTTCGACCATTCGCTTTTCCCGAGTCTGCGTAAAATTTACGAAGATTTCGACGAAAACGATGCCCGTCGCGTGAAGGAAATCGAATCGATTACCAACCATGACGTGAAAGCCGTCGAGTATTTCATCAAGGAGAAAATTGACAAGCTATCAACTCCCGACAGCCAACTCTCCACTTTCCAGGAATTCATCCACTTCGGCCTTACTTCACAAGACATCAACAACACGAGCGTGCCACTTTCTTTGAAAGAAGCCCTCGACGACGTGTTCGAGCCACTGCTCACGGAACTCATCGACCAACTTCGCCAATATGCCGATGAATGGAAAGCCGTTCCGATGCTCGCGCGCACCCACGGGCAGCCCGCTTCGCCCACACGATTGGGTAAGGAGGTGATGGTCTATGTCTATCGCCTCACCGAACAGCTCGATATGCTGAAAAAAACACCGATGACAGCAAAATTCGGTGGTGCGACGGGCAATTTCAACGCCCACCACGTGGCTTATCCCCATATCGATTGGACCGATTTTGCCAACCGCTTCGTCGGCGAAAAATTAGGCTTGCAGCGCGAACAATACACCACGCAAATCAGCAACTACGACATGCTGGCTGCCGTGTTCGACGCGCTTCGCCGCATCAACACGATTCTCATCGACCTCGACCGCGATTTCTGGATGTATATCTCGATGGAATACTTCAAGCAGCGCATCAAAGAGGGTGAAGTAGGGTCGAGCGCGATGCCGCACAAGGTGAACCCCATCGATTTCGAGAATTCCGAGGGAAATCTCGGCATGGCGAATGCCATTTTGCAGTTCCTCGCGCAGAAACTGCCCATCAGCCGCTTGCAACGCGACCTCACCGACAGCACCGTGCTGCGAAACATCGGACAACCCATCGCCCACAGCGTCATCGCCATGCAAAGCACGCTGAAAGGTCTGCGCAAGCTCATTCTTAACGAGCGGAAACTGTACGATGACCTTGCCGAAAACTGGGCGGTGGTGGCCGAAGCCATCCAGACGATTCTCCGGCGCGAAGGCTATCCGAAACCTTACGAGGCTCTGAAAGCCCTGACGCGAACCAACACGCAAATGACCGCCGACAGCATCGCAGCGTTCATCTCGAACCTCGATGTCAGTCGCGAAGTCAAGGCGGAACTTGCCGCCATCGCACCCGGAAACTACACAGGAATCTACTCCTAACACACCTTATTATATATTATAGACAAAAAATCAGGATTTTATGGAACAAGAATTTGAAAAGAAACCACAAAGACCACGTATCAACACATCGCAACGTGTGTCTTACGGCAGCCGCCCCCGTCGCGACGATGAGGGATTCCGCCCCGAGGGATTCGGCGCAGGGTTGCAGCAGACACAACAGTCTTATCGTCCGCGTTACAACAACGACGGCGACGGCTATCAATCTCGCCAACAGTATCGTCCGCGCTACAACAACGATGGAGAGCGCGGTGGTTATCAGCCCCGTCATCAAGGCTATCGCCCGCGTTACAACAACGACGGTGAAGGTTACCAACCGCGTCAGCAGGGCTATCGTCCGCGCTACAACAACGACGGCGACGGCTACCAGCCGCGTCAGCAAGGCTATCGTCCGCGCTACAACGGACAGCAGGGTGGCTACGGTCAGCAAGGCGGTTACAACAGCTACGGCCACCGTCCGCGCACGGCCGACTACAATCCTCATGCGAAATATAGCATGAAGAAACGCATCGAATACAAGGAAACGCACATCGACCCCAACGAACCCGTGCGTCTGAACAAGTTTTTGGCCAATGCCGGCGTTTGCAGCCGACGCGAGGCCGACGATTTCATTCAGGCCGGTGTCGTCACGGTGAACGGTGAGGTGGTGAAGGAACTCGGCACGAAAGTGATGCGCACCGACACGGTGAAGTTCCACGACCAGCCCGTCACGATGGAGAAGAAGGTCTATGTGCTACTCAATAAGCCGAAAGACACCGTCACCACGAGCGACGACCCGCAAAACCGTAAGACTGTGATGGAACTCGTGAAGGACGCTTGTCCCGAGCGAATCTATCCCGTCGGACGACTCGACCGCAACACCACGGGAGTGCTGCTGCTCACCAACGACGGTGAACTGGCCTCGAAACTCACGCATCCGCGCTTCTTGAAGAAAAAGGTCTATCACGTCACGCTCGATAAGAACGTCACCGCCCACGACCTGCACCAGATTGCCGAGGGCATCACGCTCGAAGACGGCGACATCAAGGCCGACGCCATCGACTACGCCCACGAAACCGACAAGTCGCAGGTGGGCATTGAGATTCATAGCGGTCGCAACCGCATCGTGCGCCGAATTTTCGAGACCCTCGGCTATCGAGTTATCAAACTCGACCGCGTGCAGTTCGCCGGACTCACCAAGAAGAACGTGCGCCGTGGCGATTGGCGCTTCCTCACCGAGAAGGAAGTCGAAATGCTGAGAATGGGGGCGTATGAGTAAAAGCCCCCTCCTAACCTCCCCCAGAAAGGGGAGGAATTAGAAACAAATAAAAAACAATAGTCAGATGAAACGAACGAAGATTATAGATTTACTTGCGACCCAGCCCGGCGGCGAAGTTTGCGCAAAAGGTTGGGTGAGAACCCATCGAGGCTCTAAAAACGTTCATTTTATTGCCTTGAACGATGGTTCGACCATTAAAAATATCCAAGTCGTGGCCGATGCCGAGAAATTCGACGAGGAAATGCTCAAGCAGATTACCACAGGCTCGTGCATCAGTGCAACTGGCACGTTGGTGGAAAGCGTCGGCAGCGGACAGGCTGTCGAGATTCAAGCCACGAAGATCGAAGTGCTCGGCACGTGCGGAGCCGACTACCCGATGCAGAAGAAAGGTCAGAGCTTCGAATATATGCGCCAGCACGCCCACATGCGTCTGCGCACGAACACCTTCGGAGCCGTGATGCGCATTCGCCACAACATGGCGATGGCCATCCACACCTACTTCCACGAGCACGGCTTTTATTATTTCCACACGCCCATCATCACCGCCAGCGACTGCGAGGGCGCCGGAAACATGTTCCAAGTGACCACGAAGAACCTCTACGACCTGCAGAAGGACGAAAACGGCAAAATCACCTACGACGACGATTTCTTCGGACAGCAGACCTCGCTCACCGTCAGCGGACAACTTGAGGGCGAACTCGGAGCCACTGCGCTCGGATCCATCTACACCTTCGGTCCCACGTTCCGCGCTGAGAATTCCAACACCCCGCGCCATTTGGCCGAGTTTTGGATGATTGAGCCCGAGGTCGCCTTCCTCGACCAAGAGGAACTGATGGATCTCGAAGAAGACTTTATCAAATATTGCGTGCGCTGGGCACTCGACCACTGCAGCGACGACCTCGCCTTCCTCAACCAGATGATTGACAAGACGCTCATCGAGCGGCTCGAGGGTGTGCTCAAGGAAACCTTTGTGCGCCTGCCCTACACCGAGGGTATCAACATTCTGCAAGAAGCCATCAAGAACGGAAAGAAGTTCGAGTTCCCCTGCAACTGGGGCGACGACCTTGCCAGCGAGCACGAGCGCTACCTCGTCGAGGAGCATTTCAAGAAGCCCGTCATCATGACCGACTACCCGCGTGCGTTCAAGTCGTTCTATATGAAGCAGAACGCCGAGACTGCCGATGGCGGTTCCGTCGGCTACAAAGGTGCGGTCGCCCCTGGCCCGACCATGCAGGGCACCGACGTGCTCTTCCCACAGATTGGCGAAATCATCGGCGGCTCGGTCCGCGAAGAGAGTTACGACAAGCTTATGGCCGAGGTCAAGCGTCGCGACATGGACACCACCCACCTCTGGTGGTACCTCGATACGCGCCGCTTCGGCACCTGTCCGCACGGAGGTTTTGGCCTCGGCTTCGAGCGCCTCATTCTCTTCATCACGGGTATGCAGAACATCCGCGACGTGATTCCGTTCCCGCGGACACCCAAAAATGCCGAATTTTAGGGAAAAATGTCGTCAAACAGCAAAAAAATGGGAAAAACATCAAAAAAAACGCGATAAACGAAAAAAAAATAAAAAAAAATTTGTGAGTTTTCGGAAAATGCTCTATATTTGCAGCGAAATTGTTGTGTTTGGGCGCAAAAACGCCCTATATGACAGTGGAAAATTGTCTTTAGGACGAGAGAAAATGATAAATAATTAATTAATTTTTAGTGTTTAATTTAAACTTTAAATGTTTATGAAAAGAAAGTTTTTAAGCTTTTTGATGCTGGGAGCACTCGTAATTGCTTCCACGTCGCTGACGTCCTGCAAGGACTACGATGATGACATCCAGAACTTGCAGAATCAGATCACGAACAATCTGAACGCTTTGAACGAGGCTAAGACCGAGCTCAATGCTAAGATTGCTACTCTGCAGGGTCGCATCGAGGCCGCAGAGGCTCAGATTGCTGCCAACAAGACGGCAATCGACGGTCTTCGTACCGATGTTAACAAGAACGCCGCTGCAATTGAAAAGTTGCAGGGACAAGTTGCTGACAACACAGCCAAGATTGCTGCCCTCGAAGCTCGTATGGCTACTGCCGAGCAGGCTATCAAGGACATCAATGCCCTGATTGTTGACTTGCAGAACAACAAGGTTGACAAGAGCGAGTTCAACGAGAAGATTACCGACATCTATGGCAAGCTTGAAGCTGTCGAGACTGGTCTTGGTAATGCTCTCAAGCGCATCGATGTGCTGGAGAAGGGTCTGGAAGACGAAATCGCAGCCCGCAAGGCTGTTGCTGCCGACCTCGCACAGCAGAAGGCCGCTTTGGAAAACCTCGAGAAGCGCGTCAAGGCCATCGAAGCCGACTATCTGAAGGCTGCCGACAAGCAAGAACTCCTTGAGAAGATTGAAGAGGCTAAGAATGCTGCTATCGCTGCATCGAAGACCTACACCGATCAGGAAATCAACAAAGTGAAGAAAGAGCTCGAGGCTCTCTCGAAGAAGGTTGACGCTCTGCAGGCAGAGGTGAACGTTCTGAACGTGCTCGTGAAGAACAGCCTCCGCAGCTTGGTATTCATCCCCGAGGGATACTACCACGGCATCGAGGCTACCAGCTTCAACTATCTGGAAGCTTTCAAGTACAACAATGTTCCCGAAGCTAAGTGGAACGTTCAGGAGAAGCGCGGCTACTACAACGACTCGAAAGAGAAGAATATCGACCTTGCTGTTGCTGGTGCCCGCACGCTGCACAACCGCTACGACTCCACCAAGATTGCTCTGGTCGAAGACCTCTGGGCACACTACCACCTCAACCCGTCGAATGTCGATGTTGACAACTTCTCGAAAGTGGAAGTTCTCTCTGGCGACAAGTGGTTCGAGAACACCCGTTCGGCCGAGAAGGCTGATGCTGGTCTCTCGGTGAAGAAATGGGAAGTGGCAAACGGCAAACTCAATGTCCAGATTGACATGAAGAATCCCGAGCAGATCAAGTCGGTTTTGGATAATGGCAATTGGGCAACTAATGGCCAGAAGAAGCCGATGGTTACCGTCTTTGCTGCGCAGGTTACCCTGAACAAGCAAGGTAAGGATACCACCGTTACCTCTGACTACGCTACGCTCTTCGCTGACAAGATGATTGGCCTGCGCATTGCTCACGTCAACAAGGCTACCAATCCCTACGCTACGGGTCAGACTAACACCCACTGTGGTGTTTGCGACATCAACCATCACGTGATGGCTACTGTCGACGAAGCTGTGAGATTTGAAAAGAACCACCGCAACACGAAGGCTCAGACCAATGCTCAGGACATCGTGAACTACAAGGAGACCCTCGACCTTACCAAGTTAGTTGAAACTCACTGGACGACTGCTCCTGATGAAAGTGGAAATGTTAAGCACGTTATGATGACCGCTGATGAATTCAAGAAGTTCGGTTTGAGCTACAAGTTCGAACTCACCAAGTTGGTGATGGGTGGCAACGAGACCGACGAATCGGCTCACGCTGCTATCCTCGACGACGGTGTTACCTTCCGTCCGCAGCTGCCGCGTAAGAATGGCACTGCTTATGAGCAGGTTGCCCCGAACGATCCGAAGATAGCTGACTTCATCGGTGAGAACGCTCTGCAGGCTGTAGGCCGTACGCCGGTTGTTCGCGTGTCGCTCGTTGACAAGAATGGCAACACCCTCGACTACGGTTACATCCGTATCGAAATCGTGAAGGATCCCGTTACTCCGGAACCCGAAAAGCCGCGTCCTTGGGTAGAGGTTGACTACAGTGGACTTGACAAGTCATATCAAGATGCATGCCCGAGCATTGCTACTCCTGGCTATGTTGTCTATACCACAAAGTGGATCCAGACTGAGTACGACATCTACAAGCTCCTCGGTCTCGACCGTGCAGACTTCCTCGAGCACTATGCTGAGAAACCCGTTCTCGACGCTCAGAAGGACTATCAGCAGTATGAATTGAAGAACGGCAAGTGGGTTGCACGTAACCGTGCTGACTATGTCGGTAAATTCACCGTGCTTGACGACCAAACTGGTGACATTCACGCTCAGACCTCCGTCATTACCTATGAGGTTACCGAGGCTGACATTCAGAAGTTGTATCGTGCTTGGGACAAGAAGACTGAAAAGACCTATGAGCTCACGGCTGCCCTCAAGTATGAGGACAAGCACAATCCTCAGTGCAACGGCGATATTTATAAGGATGTCTATGTCGTCTTCAAGACGAAGGTGACCTTCAAGCCCTACACGAAGGAAAATATGAAAGTGACTGTCGACTGGAACAACGCCAAGATTGCGAAGTACTGGTATGTCAAGAACACCGCTGAGATGGGTACCGACGAACTCCACACCAACGTTCCCTCTGTTGAGGACGCTCTGCGTGCTGATGCTGACTCGCTGACCAACCTGTTCTCGAACGAATTCTTCAATAACGAAATCGTGAACAAGACCATCGTGAAAGGTGAAACAGGCTCAGGCTTCAATTACAACAATTATATCTATCGCCTGATCTTCGACGAAGCTAACACTGGCAAGAAGTTCAAGGGTGCCGACGGCAAGACCTACACCTTGAAGGTGGCTAAAGATGGTCGTGAACTTTTGGAAGATGGTGGTCAATCGATTGCTAAGCTCGTGCTGCCCGCTAAGTTTGCCGACAAGGCAGGTACCACAGAAGAGGCTAACTACACTATGATTGAGTACCAGCACTCTACTGCCGCTCACGCTCTGCTGAACTACTGCTCGCACAGCGAGTTCAACGCCAAGAACGAGGCCGTGTTGAAGGACTTCCTCAACGTGATTATCACGCTGTCTGTACAGAGTACTCAGCAGGGTGCTGACAATTGTAAGCCCCTCACGGTTGAGAATGGTACGTTCAACGTCCGCTTCCTCCGTCCGCTCGACGTCACCGATGCTGAAGCATCCATCATCGACGCAGGTAAGGGAGGCAAGCAGATCATCGAGCTGGACGGTCTGTTCGACTATAAGGACTGGCGCGACGCTTGGAATACTGGCTACTTCGAGTACTATGGCATCAAGGGCATCAAGGTTGTTGGTCTGACCAACGGTGATCCTCTGAGCGACAACCACGATGTGTTGGCTGACCTGAACAACACTGGTATGAAGGCTCTCTACACCATCACCAGCCAGCTCGACTTCACCTACCACGAGGATGCAAACGGCAACTACCTCGAGTACAACAACTTGAGCAGCACTGTTCAGGAGTTCAAGCTCGAAATCCCCGTCGTTGTCGAGTACATCTGGGGTGAGTTCAACACCAAGGCAACTGTCACGGTGAAGAGAACTGAAGGTAACGCAAAGCAGTTCTAATTGCAGAACTACGATGTAATATATTTGAAAGGGGAGGGGTGTGAACTCCTCCCCTTCTTCAACTAAAGCAACACACTATATGATGAAAAAGTACTTATCGTTGGCCGCTGTTTGCCTAATGCTCTTTGCAGCTTGTGGTGGCGACAAGAAAAAGGAAACTGGTCCGCAGAACCAGTATCTGCGTCCCGTGACATTGGATTTGACGGAAAAAGACACGGTGCAGGTTCGTCAGTTGGTGGACAATTACGTTCAGGCTTTTGCCAACAACGATTTCGAGACCGCCAGTCAGATGCTCTATCGGGTGGAGAACGACAGCGTGAAGCCGCTGACGGCGGAAGGACGCGAGGACTTCGTCAAGGCTATGAAGAACTTCACGATTTACGCTTGTGAGCTCTCCGAGTTCACGATTCGGACCGAGAAAAACAACGAAATGAAGTTGAAGGTTCAAATCATTGAAAACGGCGATATGGAAAACAACATCGGCGTGACCCATTTCTCGCTGAATCCCGTGCAGAAAGACGGCATATGGTATCTGACGGTTCGCGACAAGGAGGCCGAAGGAGTAGAAGACTATTACGAAAACTGATGATGTCTTTTATGCGTCATAGAATGAGCCATATCGTTTGGGCGGCACTGGCTGCCGTTTCGCTGGCTGCCTGCGAAAAGAAACCTGCACAGATTTCGTTTCTGCAGACAGACATCGACTTGGGAACGGTGTACACCAACGATGCTGCTCACAGCCTTGATGTGGAGTTTCGGAATGAAGGCGACGAGCCTCTCGTCATCAACAGCGTTTGGCCGTCGTGTGAATGTGTGACGGTGGAGCGCTTTGATACGATTGTGCGCGGTGGTAGGAATGGGAAAATCACGTTGAACTACGACTTTTCCATCTATCCTCCGGGTGACATTGAGCGTTCGATTTCGATTTCCTCGAATTCAGCTGATACGATGTACCACGATGTCTATTTTCACGCATTATTGAAGTATGCAAACAACTAAAATCCGCCTATGGCTTTTGAGCCTGTTGCTGCTGACGGTTAGCGGTCTTCGTGCCGCTGAGGACGATGTTGTTCTCCGTGTCAGTTTGATGGATGGTTCTGAGGTTCTTTTCTCGTTAGAGAAAAACCCAGAGGTGACATTCGATGACGAGACGGTTTATATCCAATCGACGGCTTCGTCGGCAATTTATCAGATAGATGATGTTGTCGAGATGAATTTTGTCGAGAATGAGTCCGTCGTCACAAAGAAGGAGGAGATGCCGGATGTTTCGGTAAAAATTCTATTCAGGATTCTCGGCGAAGACTTGGTGAAAGTTATTGGAAACGACCTGAGTCCTGAAGTATCGGTGTATGGTGCCGACGGTCGTTCGGTGGATGTGCCGGTAGATTATTCTCAAAGCGAAATCAATATCCGCCTTGGCTCGCTGTCTCGCGGACTCTATATCATCAAAACCAATCAACAATCGTTTAAGTTTATCAGGAAATGAAAAAATATTTTTTAATTGCAATTCTTTCTCTGGCTGCTTTTGTAGGCAGCAACGCTCAGGAGAAATCGCCAGCCAAGCCTGCCCGCGTGGTGGTCATCAACAAGTCTGACGGTACGAAAGAAACACTGAAAATGAGCGATGTTGATAAAATCACATTCGGCTTTTCCGACGATGTAGTGGAAAGCCCTGCCGAAGCCGAGCCCATTGATATGGGGCTGTCGGTGAAGTGGGCCTCGTTCAACCTCGGTGCGACAGACGAAATGGGTCGTGGTTTCTTGGTAGGTTGGGGCGACAATACGGCTTCCAACGAATCAGAAAACTTGAATTTTTATCCCCAAAAGACTCCGCCATCTACGATTATCAATACGGAGTTTGACTTGGCTCAACTGATGTGGGGGGGAGACTGGCGTTTGCCTACTGATGCCGAATTCCGCGAACTGATTGAGGCCTGCGAATGGACTTGGGACGAAGACCGTCAGGGCTATTTAGTAACTGCCAACAATGGCAATTCGCTGTTCTTCCCGGCCACGGGCTATCGCGTCGGCCACAATGTGGAGGAGTCGGAGGCTTTGAATGGCCATTATTGGACGGGACTTCTGTCGAAGGATACCCGTCAGGCGTTGGCTGCGAAAATTTGCGAAACCGAGGGTGAGAACACGGCATTTTTGCATGCGATGGATCGTTTTCTGGGTCTTGCTATCCGTCCTGTTCAGGGCGAATATGTGATTCCCCTGTCGATTTCGGCTGCTCAGCAAGGAAAAGCAGGTTATGACAATGCCCAAATAGCCATCACGTTTGACGGGAATGCCGTCGGTGTGATGAAATATGGTGTAGCTTGGCAGAAATACACAGGAAAAGGCGTTGCCATCTCCGTTGCCTCGAAGGTGGAACAGAGCGGTTCGCCTGCCAACGAACAGGAAGTGTTCGAACTGACGGGGCTTGATGACAACACTCGCTATGAAGCTGTGGCCTATGCAGTGCTTGGCGGGGACACACTGAAAAGTTTGATGGTGGTTTTCACGACAGATTCGCGTTATGTCGATCTCGGATTGAGTGTGAAATGGGCCAAGTGGAACATCGGTGCCGAGAGCGAAAATGAATACGGCGGCTATTATGGTTGGGGAGATGCTACCGGCGAGGAAACTTCGTCATACGAAAACCACTATGCCGTCGGCAATACCTTGACTAACATCGGCGGTACGAAATACGACATAGCAACCGCCAAGTGGGGTAAACATTGGCGACTGCCGACCCGTGCCGAATTTGAAGAATTGATAGAAGCCTCGGGTGGCTTCTGGACTTATGATGATAACGCCGGCATCAAAAAATATGTTGCAACGCTTCCGAATGGGGAAAAGTTGGATATTCCCGTCAATGGCTATTATGATAACGCCCTGTCAAACCATTACTCTCCCAGTAATGGCTATTACTGGACAGCAGATTGTGTCGGTGGCGACGTTCCCTATGTATTCAGCATCACCGGGCCACGCAGTCAAATTTTCCAGGAGAGCAGCAAGGTTCGCCATCGTTTCGTACGTGCCGTCTATGTTGATGATCCCGTAGATTCAGAACCTAATGACGACGACCCTTCCGAGCCGGAAACGGAAGAGGCTGGCACGGCTGTTGATCTCGGTTTGTGGTCGGGCACGCTTTGGGCCAACTACAATGTGGGTGCAAAAAACGAAACGCAGGCCGGAGTGTATGTGGCTTGGGGTGAATTGACGGAGAAGATTGGCGAGGGCTATTTCAAGGATAACTATGCTTATCTGGATCCCAATAACACGCAATATGAGGGCTACAGCACTATGCTTGGTAACGATATTGCCGGAACGGAATATGACATTGCATACGTGCGTTGGAAAGGCGATTGGAGGATGCCGACAGATGCCCAGTTCAAGGAGCTCCGCGATGACTGCAATTGGACAAAAGAAACGCGCAAGGGCGTGGTTGGCTACAAGGTGACAGGACCTAACGGAAATTCCATTTTCCTACCCTGTGCCGGTAAATACAATGGATATGACTTGCTGAATAAGAACGAAGAAGGAGATTATTGGTGTAGCACGATGTATCTGTTTGCACGTGAATATCAGATGGGCTATGCCATGATTTTCAACCAGACCGATGGTTATAATCTCTCGCGTTTCTCGCGCAAGGGTGGACTGACGGTCAGACCTGTGAAACATAAGAAAAAGTAAAATCGAGAGAAAGAAATATTATTTATTCACTAACTTTTAGTAATTATGAAGAAAGTAAAATTTATTCTTGTAGCCATGGTCGCAATGCTGACCACGACTGCGATGGCCCAGGCAACCTATACGGCTGCCGACGGCACAACGTATGAGTTTAAGAAGCACGGTTTCCTGAATCTGGAAGGCGGTGCTCAGTACACGCTTGGCGAGGCTAAGTTCAAAGACCTGATTTCGCCCAATGTCCAGCTTGGTTTGGGTTATCAGTTCTCGCCGGTTTTCGGTGCTCGTATCCAAGCTAACGGCTGGCAGAGCAAGGGCGGTTTCAACACCGACATCAACGAGCTGTACAAGTACAAGTATGTGGCTCCGGGTGTGGACTTCATGTTCAACCTGTCGAACCTGTTTGCTGGCTGGAATCCCAAGCGTGTGTTCAATGCAACGCTGTTCTTGGGTGGTGGTGCCAACATTGGTTTTGAGAACGACGAGGCCAACGCACTGGCTGCCAAGGGTGTGCCTTTCCGTTATCTGTGGGATGGTACGCAGGTGCTGCCTTTCGGTCGCGGTGGTCTGGAGTTCGCTTTCCGCCTGAGCGACGCTGTTCGCTTCGTTATCGAGGGTAACGCCAACATCACGACGGACAAGTACAACTCGAAGCAGGCTGAGAACCCCGACTGGTATTTCAACGCGCTGGCTGGTCTGCGCATCAACCTCGGCAAGGGTTACACGGCAGTTGCTCCTGTCTATGTTCCCGAGCCCGAGCCTCAGCCCGAGCCTGTGAAGGTGGTTGAGGAGAAGAAGCCCGAACCCAAACCGCAGCCGAAACCTGTGAAGGTTGAGCCGCTGCGTCGCGATGTGTTCTTCACCATCAACTCGACGAAGGTTGTTGAGAGCGAGGAAGTGAAGGTTCGCGAGATTGTTGACTACCTGAACAAGTATCCGAAGGCTAAGGTGAGCGTGACGGGTTATGCCGACGCTGGCACGGGTAACGACAAGATCAACGACCGTCTGGCCGCTGGTCGTGCCGACATCGTTGCCAACCTGCTGACGCAGAAGTACAACATTCCTGCTGAGCGCATCATGAAGGACAGCAAGGGTTCGCGTGTGCAGCCGTTCGCTGAGAACGACCTGAACCGTGTGACGATTTGTATTGCTGAATAAAGGTTTTATTTAATAAAAAAGGCTTCACGTTGGTGAAGCCTTTTTTTTGTTTCATTTTTCAAACGATTAGACCGTCTTTTAGGTGGATGGTGCGGTCGGTGAGTTGGGCGAGTTCTTCGTCGTGGGTGACGATGACGAAGGTCTGGCCGAATTCTTGCCGCAGATCGAAGAAAAGTTGGTGGAGTTCCTGTTTGTTTTGGCTATCGAGCGAGCCGGTGGGTTCGTCGGCGAGGATGACGGCCGGGTTGTTTACGAGGGCTCGTGCCACGGCGACGCGCTGTTTCTCGCCGCCTGAGAGTTCGGCAGGCTTGTGGGTGGCGCGGTCGCTGAGGTTCATGAATTGCAGCAGTTCCTCGGCGCGAGATTTGGCTTCTTTGTGCCCTTTCCCAGCGATGAACGCGGGAATCATGATGTTTTCAAGTGCCGTAAATTCGGGCAGCAGTTGATGGAACTGGAACACGAAGCCGATGTGTTGGTTGCGGAAATCGCTGAGTTTTTTTCGCGATAGGGCGGTGATGTCGGTACCGTTCACGGTGAGGTTGCCGCTGTCGGGTCGGTCGAGTGTGCCGATGATTTGCAGCAAGGTGGTTTTTCCGGCTCCCGATGGGCCAACGATGCTGACGATTTCGCCTTTTGCGATTTCGAGGTCGATGCCTTTCAGCACTTGCAGTTGGCCGAAACTTTTGGTGATATTTTTTGCGGTAATCATTTTCTTCTATTTTTTTATGTATTGTCTGAACTTCTGAACTCCTGCAATTCCTTCGTTCCTCAAACGAATCATCCACTTTCTGAGAATATCGTAGTAGGAGAGTTCCTCGGTGTGTTGTGGCTGTGCGAAGGTCATTTCGTTCATCGCGTCGCCGAACTGGTCGGGGAAGATGATGAGCATGTTTGTGCCGCTGAAGAAGCGCATGATTTCT
>JAFPYO010000035.1:0-20473 GCA_017412145.1 Prevotella sp. | reverse complement strand
GGACGCAATTCAATGTTGTGAATCACAGTACCTACTGGGATGTTTGCCAAGGGAAGAGCATTGCCCACTTCAGGCGCAGCCTCTGCGCCTGAGAGCAGGGTAGTCCCCACTTGCAGTCCGTTAGGAGCAATAATGTAACGTTTTTCACCATCAGCATAGAAAAGCAATGCGATACGGGCCGAGCGGTTCGGATCGTACTCGATTGTCTTCACTGTTGCTGGAACACCATCTTTCTCACGCTTAAAGTCGATCAGACGATACTTCCTCTTGTGACCGCCGCCGCGATAGCGGACTGTCATCTTACCGGTGTTGTTGCGACCGCCGGTGGAACGTTTGCCGTAAACGAGAGACTTCTCTGGCACGGATGCAGTAATCTCCTCGAACGTGCCAATAATCTTGTGTCTTTGACCGGGTGTAACCGGCTTAAATTTACGTACTGCCATTGTTTATTTAAATATTGCTGTAAAAATCAATCGTTTCGCCCTCTTTCAGAGTGACGATAGCCTTCTTGAATGAACTCTTCTGGCCTTTGATGAGGCCTGCTCTTGTGTAGCGCGACGAACGCTTGCCAGCGTATGTGGCGGTGTTCACCGACTCAACCGTGACCTTGTAGAGTTCCTCGACTTCTTTCTTAATCTGCTCCTTGCTTGCCTCGGGGCGAACAATGAAGCCGAAGCGGTTGGGGCGCTTCTCCGTAATCTTGGTCATCTTCTCGGTGACCAGCGGCTTGACAATGTAGAATGCCATATCTTAAATCCTCCTAAGTTTACTTGGTTAAGACTTCGTCGATGGACTCCAGCGACTTCTCGGTCACAACAAGCACGTCGGCATTCAAAACCTTGTAGGCATTGAGTGCAGATGCTGTCATCACCTCGGAACGCTGCAGGTTACGAGCCGACAAATATACGTTTTTCTTCACATCCGGCAAAAGAAGAAGCAGTTTCTTACCCTCGATTTTCAGATTTTTAACTACATTTAAGAAATCTTTTGTCTTGGGTGCCTCAAAATCAAAGTCTTCGACGACGATGATGGCATTCTCCTGTGCCTTGTACGAGAGAGCCGACTTGCGAGCCAGCAACTTCACTTTCTTGTTCAGCTTGAACGAGTAGTCGCGGGGCTTCGGGCCGAACACGCGGCCACCACCTCTGAGCAGCGGCGACTTGATGTCACCACGGCGGGCGCCACCACTACCCTTCTGACGAATCAACTTGCGGGTCGAACCCGTGATTTCGCTTCTTTCCTTCGACTTGGCTGTGCCCTGGCGCTGGTTAGCAAGATACTGCTTGACGGCCAGATACAGCACGTGGTCGTTCGGTTCAATTCCGTAGATAGCCTCGTTCAAGGTTACCTTTCTTCCGGTCTCCTGACCATTGATGTTCAATACACTAACTTCCATGGTTACTTCTGAATTAAGACGGTTGAACCATTACATCCGGCACAGCTACCCTTCACGAGGATCAGGTTGTGCTCAGGAATCACTTTTAACACTCTGAGGTTCTGGGTCGTCACGCGGTCACCGCCCATGCGGCCAGCCATGCGCATTCCCTTGAACACTTTTGCGGGGTAAGAGCAGGCACCGATAGAACCCGGCTTGCGAGCGCGGTCGTCCTGACCGTGGGTGGCCTGACCAACACCGCCGAAACCGTGGCGCTTCATCACACCCTGGAAACCCTTACCTTTCGAGGTGCCCACGACGTCCACGAACTCGGCGTCGCCAAACAGCTCCACCGTGATTGTGTCGCCGAGGTTGTAGTCCTCGTCAAACTTGAACTCGGCCAAGTGCTTCTTCGGCGTTGTTCCTGCCTTCTTGAAGACGCCCATCATCGGTTTGGTGGTGTTCTTCTCCTTGGCCTCGCCGAAAGCAAGCTGAATAGCCTTGTATCCGTCTTTCTCAACAGTCTTGACTTGAGTGACCACACAAGGACCAGCCTCGATAACAGTGCACGGCACATTCTTGCCGTCGCTGAAAACGGATGTCATTCCGATTTTCTTTCCTAATAATCCTGGCATTTCAGTCTAAATTAATAATAATGTTATAAAAATTTGTTCCTTTTTAAGTGTGAAATTCCGCTTTCTGACAAGCCCACAAAACACTCAAAAAGGAACTTCAACTACTTCGCATTTGAAGGCTAAGTTGCTCTTTATCAGTGTATTGATAGCTTTCAAGCCAGCGCAATACGCACTTTTGCGGGTGCAAAGGTACGAATATTTTTCTTTCGCACCAAATTTTTTTATGTTTTTTTATGAAAAATCTTACAGATCGGAGTCGAGCGGACGGATTTTGGACAAAAAAAAATGGCGCAACCGACAATCGGCTGCACCACTTCTTTGATTCCAAAGCTGAATTATACCTTGATTTCAACCTCTACGCCACTGGGAAGTTCGAGCTTCATCAGGGCATCGACGGTCTTGGCGGTGGAACTATAGATGTCGATGAGGCGCTTGTAGTTCGAGAGTTGGAACTGCTCGCGGGCCTTCTTGTTGACGAACGTACTACGGTTCACCGTATAGATACGCTTGTGGGTGGGCAGGGGAATCGGGCCGCTCACGATGGCACCCGTGGCCTTCACTGCCTTCACGATCTTCTCTGCTGACTTGTCCACGAGTTTGTGGTCGTAGCTCTTCAGCTTGATTCTGATTTTCTGACTCATAATTTGTTAATTTTTAATTGTTAATTTAAAATTGTTGAGAGGGAGCCGCTAAAGAGTCATTTGCTCAACGGCACTCCCTTGTTAATTGTTCATTGTTAATTGTTGATTACACAAGGTCCGCACGACCCTTCACTTCCTCGAGCACTGCCTTTGCAATCGAGCTCGACAGCGGAGCGTGGTGGTCGTATTCCATCGAACTGGTGGCGCGACCCGACGTAATCGTGCGCAGGGCGGTGACGTAGCCGAACATCTCGGACAGGGGCACCTTTGCCTTCACGACACGAGCGCCAGAACGAGCCTCTTCCATGCCTTCGACCTGACCGCGACGCTTATTCAAGTCGCCAATCACGTCACCCATATTCTCTTCGGGCGTGACAACTTCCACCTTCATAATCGGCTCCATCAGAGCGGGGCCGGCCTTCGGACAGATGTTGCGATAGGCGTTGATGGCAGCGAGTTCGAACGAGAGCTGGTCGGAATCGACGGGGTGGAACGAGCCATCGACGACGGTCACTTTCAGGCCGGTCATCGGATAACCGCCGAGAATACCATTCTTCATAGCGGTTTCAAAACCCTTCTGAATCGACGGGATGTATTCCTTTGGAATGTTACCACCCTTGACTTCGTTGATGAACTGCAGGTCGCCCTCGGTGTAGTCGGGATCTTTCGGGCCGACGTTGACGATGATGTCGGCGAACTTACCACGACCACCGGTCTGCTTCTTATAGACCTCGCGATAGTTTTCGACAGTATTCGTGATGGCTTCCTTGTAGTTCACCTGCGGCTTGCCTTGGTTACATTCCACCTTAAATTCACGCTTCAGACGGTCGATGATGATGTCGAGGTGCAACTCGCCCATACCCGAAATGATGGTCTGACCGCTTTGTTCGTCGGTGCGGACGGTGAAGGTCGGGTCTTCCTCGGCGAGTTTTGCCAGACCGTTGTCGAGTTTGGCAATGTCGGCCTGCGACTTCGGCTCCACAGCAATCGAAATCACCGTGTCGGGGAAGGTCATCGACTCGAGGACAATCGGATGGGCCTCGTCGCAGAGCGTGTCGCCCGTGCGAATGTCCTTGAAGCCTACGCCTGCGCCAATGTCGCCAGCGTCGATCGATTCCATCGGAATTTCCTTGTTCGAGTTCATTTGGAACAGGCGGCTGATACGTTCTTTCTTGCCCGAGCGCGGGTTATAGACGTAGCTTCCTGCGGTGATTTTACCCGAATAGACGCGGAAGAACACCAGACGACCCATGTAGGGGTCGGTGGCAATCTTGAAGGCCAATGCCGACGTGGGCTCAGCCTCGCTGGGCTTGCGACCTTCTTCTTCCTCGGTGTCGGGATTCGTACCCATCACGGCCTCGGTGTCGAGGGGAGATGGAAGGAATGCGCAAACGTAGTCGAGCAGCGGCTGCACACCTTTGTTCTTATACGACGAACCGAGCACCATCGGGGTCACCTGCATGGCGCAGCATCCCTTGCGGATGGCGGCGATGATTTCTGCTTCGCTAATCTCCTGACCCTCGAGGTATTTCTCCATCAGGGCATCGTCGAAGTTAGCAGCCTGCTCAATCATCTTGTCGCGCCACTCCTGTGCCTCATCGGCGAGGTCGGCGGGAATCTCTTCGATGTCGTATTCGGCACCCATCGTCTCGTCGTGCCACAGAATGGCCTTCATCTTGATGAGATCGATGACACCCTTGAAATTCTCCTCGGCACCAATGGGAATCTGCACGGGGCAGGGGTTGGCACCAAGAATTTCTTCCATCTGGCGCACCGTTCCGTAGAAGTCGGCACCCGAGCGGTCCATCTTATTGACGTAACCGATGCGGGGTACGTTGTACTTGTCGGCCTGACGCCAAACGGTTTCCGACTGGGGCTGAACGCCGTCGGCAGCCGAGTAGGTTGCCACAGCACCGTCGAGTACGCGCAGCGAGCGCTCCACCTCGGCGGTGAAATCGACGTGTCCCGGAGTGTCGATGAGGTTGATTTTGTATTGCTTGTTGTCGTAATTCCAATTACACGTCGTGGCGGCAGAAGTGATGGTGATGCCCCTCTCCTGTTCTTGCGCCATCCAATCCATCGTGGCTGCACCATCGTGCACCTCACCGATTTTGTGGGTTTTTCCCGTGTAGAACAGGATGCGCTCCGACGTAGTTGTCTTACCGGCATCGATGTGGGCCATGATGCCGATGTTACGAGTCAAATGTAAATCGCGATTTGCCATTTTTCCTTTTTCTTTTTTCCTCTATTAATGATATTACCCTAAATCTTTTAACCTTTTGACTTTTTCACCTTTTAACCTTTAAAAACGGAAATGGGCAAATGCACGGTTAGCCTCGGCCATGCGGTGCATGTCTTCCTTACGCTTGAAGGCACCACCCTGACTGTTGTAGGCGTCCATGATTTCGGCAGCCAGCTTCTCAGCCATACCCTTACCGCCACGCTTGCGGGCGAAGTTAATCATATTCTTCATCGAAACGCTCTCCTTGCGGTCGGGGCGAATCTCTGTCGGCACTTGGAAGGTTGCACCACCGATACGGCGGCTCTTCACCTCGACCTGCGGGGTGATGTTGTCGAGGGCCTGCTTCCAAATCTCAAGCGGAGCCTTCTCTTCCTTGGCCATCTTCTCCTTGACGATGTCGAGGGCGGTGTAGAAAATCGTATAAGAGATGTTCTTCTTACCGTCGTACATCAGGTGATTCACAAACTTCGACACCTTTGTGTCGTTGAACACTGGGTCTGGCAATACCAGACGCTTCTTTGGTTTTGCTTTTCTCATTTTGTTTTGAAAATTGATTCTGCTTGGGGCTGTCGTTTTTCCGATCTTCAACGTCCTCTCTCGGCCGTTTACTCAACCTTGATAACTTTTCTCCAGCAAAACGGGTTTGTTTTTATTCTCTTTTTTCTTACGGCCTGCGGCTGAAACCTTCTCCGATTTTAGCCTTGAGCCTTTTGTTTACTTCTTCGCTTTAGGACGCTTGGCACCGTACTTCGAACGACGCTGTGTGCGGTTGGCCACACCAGCCGTGTCGAGGGTTCCGCGAACAATGTGATAGCGCACGCCGGGGAGGTCTTTCACACGACCGCCGCGCACCAAAACGATAGAGTGCTCCTGAAGGTTGTGACCTTCTCCCGGGATGTAGGAGTTCACTTCCTTCTGGTTTGTCAAACGAACACGGGCAACTTTACGCATTGCCGAATTAGGCTTCTTAGGAGTTGTCGTATAGACGCGCACGCAGACACCGCGACGCTGAGGACATGAATCCAAAGCGGGCGACTTGCTCTTGTCCACAAGCTCCTTTCTGCCTTTTCTAACTAACTGTGAAATAGTAGGCATAATGTTTAATTTTTTAAGTTTATATTATTGTATTTCGTTTATTTTCAACTGTTTACGAATGTATTTCGTCGCACTGCCCTATTCGAAAAAGGGCACAACTATGACATTTCGGGCTGCAAAATTACACTTTTTTTTTCAAACACAATTATAAAAAGAAAAGAAAAATCGGACAAAAGACCGATTTTAATAAAATATAACACTTAAAACACTTATTAACTCAAAATTTGAGTTTTTAAGCCTCTCCATGACCGCCTCCGAAGGGTGCGATGGTGCGTTGTGAACCTCTGGAGAGTTCGATGTGTCCGAACTGCTGCTCGTATTTGTAGATATTCTCTTGCAATGCACCGAGCAGTCGCTTGGCGTGTTCCGGTGCCATAATAATACGGCTGCAGACTTCCGGCTGCGGCATTCCGGGCATGTGGCGTGCGAAATCTAAGACTATCTCGCTGGGCGAGTGGGTGATCAACGCGAGGTTTGAATATTCGCCACTGGCGATTTCGGGCTTCAGGTTCAGTTGCAGTCCCTGATTTTGGGGTTGTTTTTTGTTTTCCATTTTGATCTAAAAATATTGTATTACAATTTTATTATTTCTGCTGCTTCAACAGCCAGTCGAGGAACGGACGGAGCGATTTGGCGGCAGGCTCGGCGGTGAGGACGGAAAGTTTGATGTCGCTGCCGAGACCGTTAAGCACGTCGAAATGGAACTGCTCGTTCTTCTCCATTCCCTCGATGGCCGACCAACTCTTCGCGAAGTCGATTCGGCAAACGGTTTTCTCACCATCGGGTGCCATTGCGCGAAGCATCGTCTGTGCCTGCGTAGTCATCGACTTGAGTTTGAGCAGCCACGGACGCAGGTCGCCATAAAAAAGGCTGTCGCTCTCACAACCGCTGTCAGCCATCGCTGCCACGACATCGCAAGCCTCACCGAGACACTTCAATTCTTCCGTCAGCGCAGTCGAAGTTTTCGCTTTTTCAGCCGCATTTCCCAACTCGTGAGCCTTCTTGAAGTCGTCGATGAGATGGGCGAGAGGCGTCTGAGCGTCGTAGTGGCGCAGATAGGGAACAATTTGCTTGAAGGCATCGGCACGGTCGCGTCCGAGAATGGCGGGCAGCGAGGCTTCCCAACTCTGCATATTGTCGAAGGTCGCCATATTCCACGTGTAGTCGGCCACGCTGAACAGCGCAATTTTCGAGAGTTCACCCTGTTGCATCGGGTTGATGATGATGGTTTTCAGACGCAGACCCTTTTCGAGTTTCGCATCGTTGGCAATGTGCTTCTCGTCGGCGAAATTCGAGTAGGTGTCGGCAGGGAAAATCTTCGTCATATCGTTGTCGTTGCACGGGTAGTTCCACCACCACGACACTTCGCGTCCGAGATAGTCGTGGAGCACGTCGAGGTCGCTGCTGTTGGGCACCGACCACACGTTTTTACCCGTCGTATAAATGTTCACCTTCGCCGGTACGGGGCGCAGCGACTCCCAGAATTTCTGGGCTTTTTCCTTGGAAACCCAACTGAAAGCATAGAGTTGCGGCACATATTGCAGCGGTTTCACGGTGTCGGCGGGATTCGCGCCTGGACGGTTCCATTTCGCGTCGATTTTGCCCTGCAACTGAGCGAGTCGCTCGGCACCGAGTTTCAACGTGGGTTCGTCGTCGGGCACACCGACATCATCGACAAACACGCCGAACTGCCGCACACCGAGTTCATACATCTTCTCGAATTTCGACATGATGCGGTCGAGCACGTCCTTGCTGTCGGCACTCGTGAAACTCTGCCCCGGATGAATCGCCCAAATGAAATTCACCTTCGTCTGGTGGCCCACGTCGGTCAGTTGACAGAGCATATCCTGCGTCATGAGGCCGAGGCGGCGCTCCTCGTCGGTGATTTTCTCGGGGTAGGCCTTGTCCCAGTAGCGCGAGTGATAGGGGTCGCTCTTCGCGCCGTACATATAGGCGTTCAGCTTGTAGCGCGCCATGAAGCGGAACAAATCGGCGGTGACCTCCATGCTGTAGGGCACACCGTAGTAACCCTCGATGACACCGCGATTCTGCACGTCGGCATAGTCGTAGAACGTGGCGCAGGGCAGCGATTTCGTGCCTCGGTCGAGTATCTGCTCCAGTGTCGCCAAGCCGTAGAAAACGGCATCAGTGTTCTCGCCGAGCACCACGACCTGTGCCCTACCCTTCTCCGCCGTCAGGTTCACGATGTGGCGGTCGTATTTTTCCTTTGTAAAAACGTCGCGACGCAGTTTCAGACGGTCGGTCATCTTGTCGGCCACGCCTTTCGAGCCATTCACGCCCAAATAGACCACCGACTGGCCGCCTTTCGCCTTTTTCACGACGGCAGCCTGCAGTCCGCGCTCGGCCAGCACCTGAATGGCGCGACTTTGTGTATAACTGTCGATTCCATCCTCAACGACGATGCTCACCGCCTTTGTGAACGTGGCAGAGCCTTGTCCAGCGACCTGCTCATGGGGAATCGGATAAATTGTGTAGCCATCGGCCAACGCGCTGAGCGAGAAGAACATCGTCAGCAGGAAAATAAATTGTTTTTTCTTCATGATTTTCATTCAGTTTTGATTTTGCTTGCAAAGATACTAAAAATTGAGGGAAAAACCAAAATGTTTTGGATTTTTCCAAATGAAAGTAAGTTCTACAAAGTCGAAAGGTACGAAAAAAGAGCGAATTTTTTGTTAGATTCGCTCTTTTTTTTGAGGTTCGAGGTAACGAAAATCGTTTCTAATCGAATGTCGTTGCCTCGATGCTATTTTGAAAAACTACTCCGCTGCCTCATCGGCTTCGGCAAAGTCAATCACGTTCTTCTTGTTGGCCTGCATGCGGTCGTATTCCTCACGCGAACCGACGATGATTTTCTCCCACTGGCGCATACCCGTTCCGGCAGGAATCAGGTGACCGGTGATGACGTTCTCCTTCATGCCTTCGAGCGTATCGACCTTGCCACGGATGGCGGCTTCGTTGAGCACCTTCGTGGTTTCCTGGAACGATGCAGCCGACATGAACGACTTCGTCTGGAGTGCGGCACGCGAGATACCTTGCAGAATCTGCGTCGAAGTGGCGGGCACGGCATCGCGCACCTGAACGGGACGCAGGTCGCGGCGCTTCAGCGACGAGTTTTCCTCGCGCAGACGGCGTGCCGTCACAATCTGACCGGGCTTCATGTTCTCGGAATCGCCAGCATCGGTGACGACTTTCTTACCCCAGATGCGGTCGTTCTCCTCGAGGAAGTCGAGTTTATCGACGAGTTCCTGCTCCAAGAACGTCGTGTCGCCGGGTTCGCTGATTTGAACCTTACGCATCATCTGGCGCACGATGATTTCAAAGTGCTTGTCGTTGATTTTCACACCTTGCAGACGATAGACGTCCTGCACCTCATTGACGATGTATTCCTGAACGGCGGTCGGACCCTTGATGGCGAGGATGTCGTTCGGCGTGATGACACCGTCGCTGAGCGGCGTTCCGGCACGCACGGCATCGTGTTCCTGTACGAGAATCTGCTTCGAGAGCGACACGAGGTATTTCTTCTGGTCACCAGTCTTCGAGGTCACGACAATCTCGCGGTTGCCTCGCTTGACCTTGCCCATCGTCACCTCGCCGTCGATTTCGCTGACCACAGCCGGATTCGACGGGTTGCGAGCCTCGAACAACTCTGTAACACGCGGCAGACCACCCGTGATGTCGCCAGCACCGCCGACGGCACGCGGAATTTTCACCAATGTCTGACCCGTCTCAATCATATCGCCATCTTCCACCACGACGTGACCGCCCACGGGGAAGTTGTACGTGCCGAGCACCTCGCCATTCTTACCGACGATGTCGCACGACGGCATTTTCGTATGGTCGTGAGAGTCGATGATAATCTTCTCGGTCAGACCGGTCGTTTCGTCGGTTTCAGCCTTATAGGTCGTGCCTTCAATCACGTCGCGGAAGTGCAGCTTACCTGCAAATTCGGTGACGATGACGGCATTGAACGGGTCCCATTTGGCCACGAGTTCGCCTTTCTTAACGGTATCGCCCTGCATCTTGTAGAGCGAAGAACCGTAAGGAACGTTCATCGTCGAGAGCACAATCTTCGTATTCGGATCGACGAAGCGCACTTCGGCCAGTCGGCTGACAACCATCTGGCACTCGACTTCGTTGCCACCTTCTTTTTCAAGGAAAGAAACCGTGCGCAGTTCGTCGAATTCAAGTTTGGCATCGTTCTTGGCGACAATCGAGGCATTGGCGGCGGCATTACCTGCCACACCACCAGCGTGGAACGTTCGCAGTGTCAGCTGTGTACCCGGCTCACCAATAGCTTGTGCCGCGATGACACCAACAGCTTCACCTTTCTGCACCATGCGCTGCGTGGCGAGGTTGCGACCGTAACACTTCATACAAACACCCTTCTTCGATTCGCAGGTCAGCACCGAGCGAATTTCGACGCTTTCAATCGGCGAATTTTCGATGAGAGCGACTTTTTCTTCCGTGATTTCCTCGCCGGCGGCACAAATCATCTCGCCCGTCGAGGGATGGATGATGTCGTGGACACTGACGCGACCCAGAATACGCTCGCCGAGGCTCGAAATCACGTCGTCGCCGCTCTTCAGAGCCGAGCAAACCAGTCCGCGGAGCGTGCCACAGTCTTCCTCGTTGATGATGACATCGTGGCTGACATCGACCAGACGACGCGTCAGATAACCAGCGTCGGCCGTTTTCATAGCGGTGTCGGCCAGACCCTTACGCGCACCGTGTGAAGAAATGAAGTATTCGAGCACCGACATACCCTCTTTGAAGTTCGAGAGAATCGGGTTTTCGATAATCTGCTGACCTTCGGTACCTGCGCGCTGCGGCTTCGCCATCAGACCACGCATACCCGAAAGCTGCTTAATCTGGTCTTTCGAACCACGAGCACCCGAGTCGAGCATCATATAAACGGCATTAAAACCTTGGTCAGCCTCGGTCATTTCCTTCAAGAGGATTTCGCCGAGTTCGTTGTTCACATGTGTCCACGCGTCGATAACTTGGTTGTAGCGCTCGTTGTCGGTAATGAAACCCATGTCGTAGTTGGCCTGGATGTCATCGACCTCGCGCTGCCCCTTGGCGACGATGCCTTCCTTCTCGGGCGGCACGATGATGTCGTCGAGGTTGAACGAAAGTCCAGCCTCGTAAGCCATGCGATAACCGAGGTTCTTGATTCCATCGAGGAATTCGCAGGCACGCGACATACCGACCTTGCTGATGACATCGGCAATCATGCCGCGAAGTGTCTTTTTCGAAATGATTTCATTGAAGAAACCGACCTCGTTGGGTACAATTCCATTGACAATGACGCGACCGACCGATGTTTCCACCATGTGGCGAACCTTCTTGCCATCAACTACGTCATCGACCATCACTTTCACCGGCGCGTGGAGGTCGCACTTGCCCTCGTTGTGGGCAATGATGGCCTCTTCGGGACCGTAGAACGTGAGTCCTTCGCCCTTCGCACCCGGGCGCATTTTTGTGATATAGTAGAGTCCGAGCACCATGTCCTGCGACGGCACGGTAATCGGCGCGCCGTTGGCTGGATTCAGGATATTATGGCTCTGGAGCATCAGAATCTGTGCCTCCAGAATGGCTTCGTTCGACAGCGGGAGGTGGACAGCCATTTGGTCACCGTCGAAGTCGGCGTTGAACGCCGTACAAGCCAGCGGATGGAGCTGAATGGCCTTTCCTTCGATGAGTTTCGGCTGGAAAGCCTGAATACCGAGTCGGTGGAGCGTCGGGGCACGGTTCAGAAGCACGGGATGGCCTTTCATCACGTTTTCGAGGATGTCCCAAACGATGGCCTCACGGCGATCGACGATTTTCTTGGCCGATTTAACGGTCTTGACGATACCGCGCTCGATGAGTTTGCGGATGATGAAGGGTTTGTAGAGCTCGGCTGCCATGAGTTTCGGCAGTCCGCACTCGCCCATTTTCAGTTCAGGGCCGACCACAATCACCGAACGAGCCGAGTAGTCAACACGCTTACCGAGCAAATTCTGACGGAAACGTCCTTGTTTACCCTTCAGCGAGTCGCTCAACGACTTCAGCGGACGGTTCGAATCGCTCTTCACGGCACTCGACTTGCGCGAGTTGTCGAACAACGAATCGACAGCCTCTTGAAGCATACGTTTTTCGTTGCGCAGAATCACCTCGGGAGCCTTGATTTCGACGAGTCTCTTCAGACGATTGTTGCGAATGATGACACGACGATAGAGGTCGTTCAAGTCGCTCGTTGCGAAACGTCCACCATCGAGCGGCACCAACGGGCGCAGTTCGGGCGGAGTGACAGGAAGAATCTTCAGAATCATCCACTCGGGACGGTTCGTCTCGCGATTGGCACGAAAAGCCTCCACCACTTGCAGACGCTTCAGAGCCTCGGTCTTGCGCTGCTGCGACGAGTCGTTGTTGGCACGGTCGCGCAGTTCATACGACAGCGAGTCGAGGTCGAGACCGGCGAGCAGGTCGTAAACGGCCTCTGCACCCATCTTGGCGACGAACTTATTGGGGTCGGTGTCGTCCAGATAGTCGTTGTTCGGGTCGAGGTAGTTCTCCTGCAAGAACAGATACTCGTCCTCGGTCAGCAAATCGAACTGGTGCGAGCCGATCAGGTCGTTGCCATCGGCGTCTTTCTTGCCTTCAAGGATACCCGGCTTGATGACGACGTATTTCTCGTAGTAGATGACGGCATCGAGTTTCTTCGTGGGCATTCCCAGCAGATAGCCTATTTTGTTGGGCAACGAGCGGAAATACCAGATGTGGGCGACGGGAACGACGAGTTCGATGTGGCCGCTACGGTCACGACGCACTTTCTTCTCGGTCACCTCTACGCCGCAACGGTCGCAAACGATGCCTTTGTAGCGGATGCGCTTGTACTTGCCGCAGGCGCACTCATAGTCGCGTGTCGGACCGAAGATGCGCTCGCAGAACAAACCGTCGCGCTCGGGCTTATATGTACGGTAATTGATGGTCTCGGGCTTGGTCACCTCGCCGAACGAGTGTTCGAGAATCTCTTCGGGAGAAGCCAGACCGATGGTAATTTTTGAAAAATTATTCTTTACCTTGTTTTCTTTCTTAAAAGCCATAATTTTTTTTCCTTTTTTACCTTTTTACTTATCATTAGTCGAGCTTGACACTCAGTCCGAGGCCGCGAAGCTCATGCAGCAATACGTTCAGAGACTCCGGAATTCCGGGAGTTGGCATCGAATCGCCCTTGACGATGGCTTCGTAAGTGCGCGAGCGGCCCACCGTGTCGTCCGACTTGACGGTGAGGATTTCCTGCAAGACATGGCTGGCACCGAAGGCTTCAAGTGCCCAGACTTCCATCTCACCGAAACGCTGTCCACCGAACTGGGCCTTACCGCCGAGCGGCTGCTGGGTGATGAGGCTGTACGGGCCAATGGAACGGGCGTGCATCTTGTCTTCGACCATGTGGCCGAGTTTCAAGAAGTAGGTCACACCAACAGTAGCGGGCTGGTCGAACTGCTCACCGGTCTCACCGTCGTAGAGGCGGGTCGAACACAGGCGCGGCAGACCGGCCTTGTCGGTCCATTGCGAGAGGTCGTCGAGTTTCGCACCGTCGAAAATCGGCGAAGCGAACTTCACGCCGAGTTTGCGACCAGCAGCACCGAGGATGGCCTCGAAAATCTGTCCGAGGTTCATTCGCGAAGGCACGCCGAGCGGGTTCAGCACGAGATCGACGGGGCGACCATCCTCGAGGAACGGCATGTCTTCCATGCGCACCACCTTCGAGACGATACCCTTGTTACCGTGGCGACCGGCGAGTTTGTCGCCGACACCAATCTTGCGTTTCTTGGCCACATAGACCTTTGCCATCTGCAGAATGCCGTTGGGCAGTTCGTCGCCAATGCTGATGGCGAACTTGCGGCGTTTCATCTCGGCATCGAGCAACTTGTACTTGCGGATGTAGTTCATAATCAGTTGCTGGATGAGCTCGTCGATATGCTCGTCGCCCGTCCAGTTGCCCGACTGGATGCCGTCGTACTCCAATGTGGGTTTCTTCAGAATGGCTGCAGTGAACTTGCTGCCCTTCGTGATGACTTCGGCACCCGTGTAGTCTTTCACGCCCTGCGAGGTCTTTTTCTTCGTCAGTTTCAGCAACTTTTCGACGAGGATGTCTTTCAGGTCGTTTTTCTTGGCCTCATGCTCTTCGTCGATTTTGGCCAAGGTAATCTTATCTTGTTTTTTCGACTCGCGGGTCTTCACGGCACGCGAGAACATTTTCTTGTCGATAATCACGCCAGAAAGCGACGGATTGGCCTTCAACGACGAGTCTTTCACGTCGCCGGCCTTGTCGCCGAAGATGGCGCGAAGCAGTTTTTCCTCGGGCGAGGGATCGCTTTCTCCCTTCGGCGAAATTTTTCCAATCATGATGTCGCCAGGCTCGACACGGGCACCCACGCGGATAACACCGTTTTCGTCGAGGTCTTTCGTGGCTTCCTCGCTCACGTTCGGGATGTCGGCGGTGAATTCTTCCATACCGCGCTTCGTCTCACGCACGTCGAGCGAATATTCATCGACGTGAACCGAGGTGAGCACGTCGTCGCGCACCAGACGCTCCGACAGCACGATGGCATCCTCGTAGTTGTAACCCTTCCACGGCATATAGGCCACGAGCAGGTTGCGACCGAGTGCCAACTCGCCGTTTTCGGTGGCGTAACCTTCGGTGAGGATGTCGCCTTTCTTCACACGCTGACCCTTCACGCAAATCGGGCGCAGGTCGATGACCATGTTCTGGTTCGTGCGGCGGAATTTCGGGATGCGATATTCCTTCAAAGCGGGCTCGAAGCTGACAAATTCCTCGTCTTCCGTGCGGTCGTAGAGGATGCGAATCGTCGTAGCATCGATGTATTCGATGACACCGTCGCCCTCGGCCACAATCATCGTGCGGGAATCTTCGCAGACTTGTTTTTCCAGACCAGTTCCGACAATCGGAGCCTCGTTGTGAAGCAAGGGAACGGCCTGACGCATCATGTTACATCCCATCAGTGCGCGGTGACCGTCGTCGTGCTCCAAGAACGGAATCAGACCTGCCGAAACCGACGCAATCTGCTGCGGCGAAACGTCCATCAAATCGACCTGTGCTGGCGGAACGACGGGGAAGTCGGCATCCTGACGGCATTTCACCACAGGACGAATGAATGAACCATCGTCGCGCAGCGGTGCATTGCCCTGTCCGATGATGTGTTCGGCCTCTTCCTCTGCCGTCAGATAGACGACTTCGTTGTTGTCGAGGTTGGCGATGCTGTTTTCAATCTTGCGATACGGCGTTTCGATGAAACCGAGTTCGTTGATCTTTGCATAGACGCAAAGCGACGAAATCAGACCGATGTTCGGACCTTCAGGGCTCTCAATCGGACAGAGACGGCCGTAGTGCGTATAGTGAACGTCACGCACCTCGAAACCGGCACGCTCACGCGACAGACCGCCAGGACCCAGTGCCGACAGACGACGCTTGTGCGTCACCTCGGCCAGCGGATTGGTCTGGTCCATGAATTGCGAGAGCGGATTCGTTCCGAAGAACGTGTTGATAACGCTCGAAATTGTTTTGGCGTTGATCAGGTCGGTCGGCGAGAACACCTCGTTGTCGCGCACGTTCATGCGCTCGCGAATGGTGCGGCTCATACGGGCCAGACCGATGCTGAACTGATTCGAAAGCTGCTCGCCTACGGTGCGCACGCGACGGTTCGACAAGTGGTCGATGTCATCGACGGTGGCGTTGGAATTGACCAGCTGAATCAAGTATTTGATAATTTCAATAATATCGTCTTTCGTTAGGACGCGGACGCTCATGTCCGTATCGAGACCGAGTTTCTTGTTGATGCGGTAGCGACCAACTTCGCCGAGGTCGTAGCGCTTATCCGAGAAGAACAGGTTGTTGAAGGTTTCCTTCGCGCTGTTGTCGTCGGCTGGGTCGGCATTGCGCAACTGGCGGTAGATGTAGAGCACAGCCTCTTTTTCCGAGTTGCTCGTGTCCTTTGCCAGCGTGTTGAAAATGATGGAATATTTTCCAGCCATCTCAGCGTCCTTGTGCAACAGAATCGACTGCGCACCGCTTTCCACGATGTCGTTGATGTTTTCGGCGGTCAGTTCCGTCTCGCGCTCCATGATGACCTCATTGCGCTCGATGGAAACGACTTCACCCGTGTCCTCATCGACGAAGTCCTCGTTCCAACTCTTCAAAACGCGGGCGGCAAGGCGGCGACCGATATAGTCATTCATCGTCTTCTTCGTCACCTTCACCTCTTCGGCAAGGTCGAAAATCTGAAGGATGTCCTTGTCTTGGTCGAAGCCGATGGCACGCAGCCGCGTCGTCACGGGCAACTTCTTCTTACGGTCAATGTAGGCATACATCACGTTGTGGATGTCCGTGGCAAACTCAATCCACGAGCCCTTGAATGGGATGATGCGGGCCGTATAGAGCACGCGACCGTTGGCATGCACGCCCTGGCCGAAGAACACGCCCGGCGAGCGGTGCAACTGCGACACGACGACGCGCTCAGCACCATTGATGATAAATGTGCCGTTGTCGGTCATGTAGGGAATGGTTCCCAAGAAAACGTCCTGAATGTGCGTACCGAAGTCCTCGTGGTCTTGGTCGGTGCAATACAGTTTCATCCTGGCCTTGAGCGGCACACTGTAAGTCAGTCCGCGCTCCAAGCACTCCTCCACGGTGTAGCGCGGAGGGTCTATGAAATAGTCCAAAAACTCAAGAACGAAGCTGTTGCGCGTGTCGGTTATCGGGAAGTTTTCTGCGAAAACCTTGTATAAACCGTCATTCTTGCGTTTCTCAGGAGGGGTATCCAACTGTAAAAAGTCCTTGAACGACTTTAACTGCACATCGAGAAAATCCGGATAGGGCATCGGATTCTGCACGCTGGCGAAATGAATTCTGCCGTCAACCAGCTTCTGAACGTCAATTTTCTTCTTGACCTCAGCCTTTTTCTTGCTTTCGACCGGCTTTTTGCTGTCAACTGTTTTCTTTGAAGCCATTATACAATCTTTTTTTCTATTAGGACGAATGGTTTTGTGTCTGACCGTAAGGGTTTCGTGTCGCAATAAAAGACACGAAAAGGTTAGGATCCACCGATTGGGAAGACCCTAACCATTGCTATTTAATAAGATTTCTGTAAGCTCTTTCTTACTTGAGCTCAACCTTGGCACCAGCCTCTTCGATGGCCTTCTTGAGGTTCTCAGCCTCGTCCTTCGACAGGCCTTCCTTGATCGTGGCGGGAGCACCGTCCACCAAGTCCTTAGCCTCTTTCAGACCAAGACCGCAAGCCTCTTTCACTGCCTTCACAACCTGCAGTTTGTTTGCACCAACCTCAGCGAGGACAACGTCGAACGACGACTTTTCCTCAGCAGCGGCGGCTGCACCACCAGCAGCAGGACCGGCAGCCACAGCAACAGCTGCAGCAGCGGGCTCAATTCCATACTCTTCCTTCAGGAGGGTTGCCAACTCGTTTACTTCTTTCACTGTAAGGTTTACCAACTCTTCAGCAATAGCTTTGATATCTGCCATTTTATTTAAAAATTTAAATTGTTTT
The DNA here is from genome assembly GCA_017412145.1 of Prevotella sp. Taxonomy (GTDB): domain Bacteria; phylum Bacteroidota; class Bacteroidia; order Bacteroidales; family Bacteroidaceae; genus Prevotella. Next base: position 2,894 of record JAFPYO010000035.1, on the reverse strand, counting down.
TAATGTGAATGAATTCGGGTTCGCTTATTTGTTACGCTCAGCGACAGCGTCGAGCAGACCGTGAATCTTGCCACCGGCGTTGAGGCCAGAAACAACATTCTTGATCGGAGACTGCAACAGAGCGATAACGTCGGCGATAAGCTCGTTCTTGCTCTTGATTGCGCAGAGTTCATCCAGCTTGTCAGCACCCACGAACATGCCTTCCTCGGCGTAAGCGGCCTTCAAAGCGGGAATTTCCTTCTTCTTGTCCTTATATTCCTTCAGCAACTTGGCAGGCGCATTGGCTGCGTTACAGAACATCAGCGCAGTGTTGCCCTTCAGAGCCTCGTAGAGGGGCTCGAAATCGATTTCGCTTGCCTCGAACGCCTTGTGCAAGAGGGTGTTCTTGACAACCACCATCTTGATGTCGTTCTTGAAGCACTTACGACGCAAGTCGCTCGTCTCGGCAGCATTGAGTCCGTGCACATCCACGAGGTAGAAGTGTGCATATTCCTCAAACTTCTTGCCAAGCTCTACAACAACAGTATCTTTCAATTCTTTTCTCATCTTACCAAACTTTTAGAGTTACTCAACTGATTTAGGATCAACCTTGATACCCTTACTCATCGTGCTCGAGATAAAGATACTCTTGATGTATGTACCTTTAGCAGCGGCGGGCTTCAGCTTGATGACGGTAGCGATGAATTCCTTCGCATTGCCGAAAAGCTGATCAGGGGTCATCGTGACCTTACCAATCGACGTGTGGATGATACCAGCCTTGTCAACCTTGAAGTCAATCTTACCCTGTTTCACTTCCTTCACTGCCTTAGCAACGTCCATAGTGACAGTGCCGCTCTTCGGGTTCGGCATCAGTCCACGCGGACCGAGCACGCGGCCCAACGGGCCAAGCTTACCCATACAAGACGGCATAGTGATGATTACATCAACGTCTGTCCATCCACCCTTGATCTTTTCGATGTATTCGTCAAGACCAACATGATCAGCACCAGCTTCTTTGGCGGCAGCCTCCTGGTCGGGAGTACAGAGCGCGAGAACGCGGGTCACCTTGCCAGTTCCGTTCGGCAGCGAAACAACGCCGCGAACCATCTGGTTGGCTTTACGCGGATCCACACCCAGTCGCACATCGATATCAACAGAAGCCTCGAACTTCGTCGTGGTAATCTCCTTGACCAAGTCCATAGCCTCTCTCAACGTGTAGACTTTCCCTGCTTCAACCTTATCAGCCACCAACTTTTGATTTTTTGTCAGTTTACTCATGTTTCTAATTGAAGTTTAAGTTATTATTAACCAGGGAAATCCCCTTTGACCGTGATACCCATACTGCGGGCAGTACCGGCAACGAGCTTCATGGCTGATTCAACTGTGAAGCAGTTCAAGTCTTTCATCTTGTCCTCGGCGATAGCGCGCACCTGATCCCACGTCACGGAAGCGACCTTCTGACGGTTGGGCTGGGCTGAACCGCTCTGCACCTTGGCTGCCTCTTTCAACTGTACAGCTGCAGGGGGCGTCTTGAGTTCGAAGCTGAACGACTTGTCAGCATAGTAGGTAATGACAACAGGAATGACCTTGCCGGCCTTGTCCTGCGTTCTGGCGTTGAACTCCTTGCAGAATCCCATGATGTTGATACCCTTCGAACCCAGTGCAGGGCCTACGGGAGGAGAGGGATTCGCTGCGCCGCCTTTAATCTGTAACTTGATTATTCCAGCAACTTCTTTAGCCATTTTTTCGTTAATATTAAAGTTAATTATACGAAAGAGGGAATGCTATCCGTAACAATAGACTATCCTTCCTTCTCGACTTGCATAAAACCGAGCTCCAGCGGAGTTTTCCGACCGAAGATCTTGACCATTACCTTCAGCTTGTGCTTCTCGGTGTTCACCTCTTCGATGACACCGCTGAAACCGCTGAAAGGCCCGTCCGTCACCTTCACCGTCTCATCGACCATGTAGGGGATGTCAATTTCATCCGCCAATTCGGTCTCTTCGACAGTTCCGAGCATACGGTTGATTTCTGCCTGTGGGACAGGTACAGGGTTTTCCATACCGCCAAGGAAGCCCAAGCAGTTGGGGATGAAGCGCAACATGTGCGCCACGTCGCCTACAAGGGCAGCTTCAACAAATACGTAGCCAGGGAGACTGATTTTCTCCTTGACAACTCTCTTGCCGTTACGCAGAGAGGCATGCTTCTCCATAGGCAGCAACACCTGTGAGACATGGGCACCAAGCGTCGAGTTGATTTTCATCGCAGCCTCGATGTATTCCTTCACCTTGACTTCCTTTCCGCTGATCGCCCGAAGCACGTACCAATTCTTTTTTGTTTCAGCCATCTTCCTAAAACGATTAACCAGGATAAACCATACCCATAATCCACCTAAACGCAGAGTCCATTGCGAATACAATCAGCGCGATGAAAAGGGAAGCAGATAAAACAACCACCGCACTGTGTGTCAGTTCGCGACGAGTAGGCCAAGTAGTCTTATGCGCAAGTTCGTCGTAGCAATCTTTACAATAATTAATAAATCTCTTCAACATAGTTTCTTTCTTGTCTTCAGCACGGGAAGTAAGACTCGAACTCACGACCCTCGGTTTTGGAGACCGATGCTCTACCAACTGAGCTATTCCCGTAAGTAAAGCCCCCACCCTCGAGCGGGGGCTTCGGTTATGTTCTAAAGTTTTATAAAGTTTCCTTCAGAATCGGTGGATTAGTCCTCGAAGACTTCCGTGATCTGACCCGAACCGACGGTGCGGCCACCCTCGCGGATAGCGAAGCGCAGACCCTTGTTCAGGGCGACGGCGTAAATCAGGTCAACCGTAATCTCGACGTTGTCACCAGGCATCACCATTTCAACACCTGCGGGCAGAGTGATTTCACCCGTGCAGTCCATGGTGCGGAGG
>JAFPYO010000034.1:0-13267 GCA_017412145.1 Prevotella sp. | reverse complement strand
CAAAATTCAAAATTCAAAATACAAAATTCAATTACTGAGGCCTGCTACGACTATGCCGTTTCTTTCGACATCGACTGCGCAGCCGAGGCCAATGGCACGATCCTGACCACTGGCGAAAATGCCACGTTCTACCTCGCCGACCCCGAGACGGGTCGCTTGGCGTTTAGTCGCGACGGCTATCTCAACAAATTCAACTACAAACTGCCCGAAACCGGTCGTGTCAGCATTCGAGTCGAGGGAACCAACGCCGAAACCCGACTTTTCGTCAATAACCGCCACCGCGAAACGCTTCGCAAGCGCGATGCCTATTCCGTCGGCGAACCGCTGAACACGATGCCCGATGCGCCCTACCACACGACCGTCTATGTGCCCACGCGTCGAATGTTCTACGTCGCCACGCTCGTGTTCCCGCTCGAAAAAGCAGGCAATTTCAAAAGTCGCGTGACGAATTTGGAGGTAAGGAAACTTTGACAAGTGGCAAGCTGGATGATACTATTCAGTCCGACTATTTTCCTCTTTAAAAACAAAAATGTCCGAATCGATTGGCGGTTCGGACTTTTTTGTCTCCTCCCCATTTTTGGGGTGGAATGTTATTTTCCTCCTACAATTTTCTTGATGTCGTTGAGTTTGTTGAGGGCTTCGACGGGCGTGAGGTTGTTGATGTCGAGACCGAGGATTTCGTCGCGAATCTGACTGAGCACGGGGTCGTCGAGTTGGAAGAACGAAAGTTGCATTCCCTCGCGGGTGTCGGACGACGGGTGGTGGGTGATAGGTGATGGGTGTTGAGTTCCCTTCGACTTTCCCTCTAATTCTCCGAGAATCACGTTGGCCCGCTTCACAATCGACTTCGGCATTCCGGCGATGTCGGCCACGTGGATACCGAACGAGTGTTCCGAGCCGCCACGTTCGAGTTTGCGCAGGAAAATCACCTTTCCATCGACCTCTTTCACCGACACATTGTAGTTTTTGATGCGGCGGAACGACCGTTCCATCTCGTTGAGTTCGTGGTAGTGGGTGGCGAAAAGCGTTCGCGCACGGGCTTTCGGGTGTTCGTGCAGGTGCTCGACGATGGCCCACGCGATGCTGATGCCGTCGTAGGTCGAGGTGCCGCGGCCGAGTTCGTCGAAGAGCACGAGCGAGCGCGGTGTGACGTTGTTGAGAATGTCGGCGGCCTCGGTCATTTCGACCATAAATGTCGATTCGCCGAGTGAAATGTTGTCGCTGGCACCGACGCGTGTGAAAATTTTATCGACAAGACCGATTTTCGCACTTTCCGCAGGCACGAAAGAGCCCATCTGGGCGAGAATCGTGATGAGGGCCGTCTGGCGCAAAAGAGCCGACTTACCCGCCATATTCGGACCTGTGATGATGATGATTTGTTGTTGTTCGGTGTCGAGTTCGATGTCGTTGGGAACGTAGTGTTCGCCGAGTGGCAGTTGTTGTTCGATGACGGGGTGACGACCCTGACGGATGTCGAGCACGTCGTCGTCGCTGATGACGGGTCGCACATAGCGGTTTTCCTCGGCAATTTTCGCAAACGACAGCAGACAGTCGAGTCGGGCGACGAGCGCGGCATTCACTTGAATCTGCGGAATGAAATCCTGCATCGCCACCACCAGTTCGTTGAACAGTCGCTCTTCCATCGCGAGAATTTTCTCGTCGGCACCGAGGATTTTCTCCTCGTATTCCTTCAGTTCGGGCGTGATGTAGCGCTCGGCCTGCGCCAGCGTCTGCTTGCGAATCCATTCCTGCGGAACTTTGTCTTTATAGGTGTTTCTGACTTCGAGATAATAGCCGAAAACGTTGTTGTAGCCGACTTTCAGCGACGGAATGCCCGTTTGTTGACTTTCGCGTTCCTGAATCTGAAGAAGATAACTGCGTCCGTTCGACGAAATGTTGCGCAGTTCGTCGAGTTCGCTGTTGAAACCGCGTGCGATGATGTTGCCTTTCGACACCAATTGCGGTGGGTCGGGCTGGATTTCGCGGGCGATGCGGTCGCGGATGGTTTCGCAGAGGTTGAGGCGATTGCCGATGTCGGTCAGTGCAGCAGGTAACCCACCCTTGGGTTCCAGCGCTTTTTTGATGGGTTCGATGGCCAACAGTGCATTTTTCAGTTGCACGACCTCACGCGGCGACACGCGCCCGACGGCCACTTTCGAAATGATGCGTTCGAGGTCGCCGATGCGCTGCAGTTGTTGGTCGATGAGTTCGCGGAAATTTGGTTCGCGGAAGAAATAATCTACGACATCGAGCCGATGGTTGATGGGTGTGACTTCTTTCAGCGGAAACACCAGCCAACGGTGCAACATTCGGCCACCCATCGGTGTTGTTGTGCGGTCGATGACGTTGAAAAGCGAGATGCCGCCGTCTTGCATCGGTTGCACGAGTTCGAGCGAGCGAATCGTGAATTTGTCGAGTCGCACGTATTGGTCTTCCTCGATGCGTTGCAGGTGGGTGATGTGGCCGACCGACGTGTGCTGCGTCATTTCCAAGTATTGCATCACCGCTCCCGCCGCAATCACGCCACTGCGCAGGTGTTCCACGCCGAAACCCTTCAACGAGTGGGTTCCGAAGTGCTTCAGCAGTTTTTGGTTGGCGGTTTGCTCTGTGAAAACCCAGTCGTCGAGTTCGAAGGTCGAGAACGAGGCCACTGCCCTACCCGACGCCCCGAAATATCGCTCGAAATCGGCCTTTTTTTCGCGACAATAAAGCACTTCTTTCGGCTGGAAATTGCCCAGAAGTTTATCGACATAGTCGTAGGCACCCTCGCCCGTCAGAAATTCGCCGGTGGAAATGTCGAGAAATGCCACGCCACAGGCTGTTTTCCCGAAATGCACGGCAGCCAGAAAGTTGTTTTCCTTGTAGTTCAGCACGTTGTCGCTCATCGCCACACCCGGCGTCACCAGTTCGGTCACGCCGCGTTTCACGAGCGTTTTCGTCAGTTTCGGGTCTTCGAGTTGGTCGCAAATGGCTACGCGCCGCCCTGCGCGAATCAGTTTCGGCAGGTAGGTGTCGAGTGCGTGATGTGGAAAGCCCGCCATCTCTGTGTCGCCAGAATTTCCGCCGTTGTTGCGCCGCGTGAGCGTGATGCCCAGAATCCGCGATGCCACGACAGCATCCTCGCCGTAGGTCTCGTAGAAGTCGCCGCAGCGAAACAGCAGCACCGCATCGGGATATTTCTCCTTGAAATCGAAAAACTGTTTCATCATCGGCGTCAAGCCTTTATCTTTCGTAGCCATATTTTTCCTAAAAATGTTTCAACAATCGAATTACAAGAAGCAAAGGTACGAATAAAAATCGGAAAAAATACATTTCTTGCAAAAAAACAACGTCGGAAATTTGGACTTTCAACAAAAAAGTGTACCTTTGCAGGGTATCTATGAAAAAAAAAGATAGTCATGGAAGTTAGGATTTGCAAAGAAAAAAACGGTGTGAGGATTTTGCTTACGGGTCGGCTCGATTCTACTGCTGCCGCCACCGCTACTACGCTCATTGAGAAGGGTTTGGCCGAATACGAACCCATCAGCGACCTTGTCTGTGACGCGCAGGATTTGGAGTATATTTCCAGTGCCGGACTGCGAATTTTTCTCATGCTCGCCAAGAAATATCGCGGTTTTCGCGTGACGAATGCCACCCAGAACGTCTATGAGGTTTTCGACATGACGGGTTTCACGAAGATGATGACCGTCGAGCGTGCCTTGCGACGGCTGAGCATCGACGGACTCGAAGAAATCGGTCGTGGCGGTGTCGGAATCGTCTATCGCATTGACGACGAGACGATTATCAAGGTTTTCCGCGAGGGAACCAGCCTTGACGAAGTCAAGCGCGAAATCACGATGGCAAAAGAGGCTTTTGTGCTGGGAATGTCCACCGCCATTTCGTTCGACTGCGTGCAAGTGGGAAACCAATACGGTCTGATTTATGAACTGCTGAAAGCGCATACGCTGAGCACGATTGTCGGTCGCGAACCCGAGAAAGTCGATGATTTCGCGCGACTCTATGCCAATATGTTCCGCCATTTGCATAGCATCGAAGTGCCATCGTACAGCCCGATTCCCAACGCCGCGCAGCAAGAAGAGCAGTCGATTCGCACGCTCGAACGCTATTTCGACACCGCGAGCATCGACATTTTGTTGCAAATTGCTGGCAATATTCCCAACGCTAATCGGCTGTTACACTGCGACTTACAATCCAAAAATATCTTGATGCAAGGTTCCGAACCGATGCTGATTGACATGGGTGAGGTTTGCAGTGGCCATCCCTTGATGGATTTAGGCCATTCTTATTCGGCGATGGTTGAACTCGTGGGCGACTACGAGGCTGTCATCGGTCTGCCGAAGCCTTTGGGCAGCGATTTGTGGATGCGCATGGCCAACTACTATTTCGAGGGCTTGAGCGCCGCCGAAATCGCTCATCGCTTGGAGCAAATCAATGTGGTTAGCCGCGTGCGCAACTTCAGTTGGCTTTCGCTGAGCGACTCCTTCCCCGAGGAAGTCATTCGCGAGTGTCAAGAGCTTTTCGTCGTGAAAGTCTTGAATCAGAAAGAAAAATTGTTAGAAATCAGTAAAACATTTAACGATTGGACCTTATGAATTTAGATAAATTTAACCGCTGGCGCAAGTCGCTTCAGACACGCTCGACCATCATTGTGCTCGTCTTGGCAGCCGTTCTCATCGAATTGACCTCGTTGGTGCAGTATTTCTATGCCCGTCAAGGCATTCGCGAGGGTGTGGAGCATCGTGCCAAGACAGAACTCCAATTGAAAAACCTCGAAATTCAGCGAGTGATGACCGCCGTTGAAACCGCCGTCGATAACTCGGTTTGGATGATTGAGCAACAATTGGCATACCCCGATTCATTGCGGGGAATCCTTCGTCAAATCGTCAAGAAAAATCCGACGATTATTGGCACTGCCGTAGGTTTTGAGCCGAATTTCTATCCGAAATACGGACGATGGTTCGAACCTTACGCCACGCGCACGGAAGATGGCTTTATCGAAGTGGTGCAGATTGGTTCCGAAGAGCATGACTACCATCAAATGGAATGGTATTCCAAGCCCAAAGAATTGGGTAAAGGCTATTGGTCGGAACCCTATTTCGACAAAGTTGGCGCGATGAAAATGCTCTGCACCTATGCCGTTCCCATTCACGATTCCAAAGGTCGCACGGTGGGTGTGGTCGGTGCCGATGTGTCGCTCGACTGGTTGAGCGACCTCCTCAACGCGAACCCCATCTATCCTTCGGCCTACAACCTGCTGATTTCGCGTACGGGAAAACTGATGGCTTGTCCTGTGGAAAGCCTGATTTTGAACGCCAACATCCATGAGGCAACCGCCCGCGTCGAAGACACGACCGTGAATCGCATCAACCAGCAGATCATGTCGGGAATCAGCGGTCAGGCAACTGTCATCAACGAACAAGGCGAGAAAGACTACGTTTACTATGCGCCTGTGGAGGGTGAAACGGGTTGGTCGATGGCTGTCGTATGCAGCGACCGTGAAATTTTCAAGAGTTTGCGACAAGTCGCCCGAAACTTGCTGCTGCTGATGCTCGTGGGTTTGTCATTGATGTCGTATATCCTTTTCCGCACGATTCGCGGTTATAAGAATTTGCAGGCCATCTCAGCAGAAAAAGAGCGCATCGGTAGCGAACTCCACATCGCCAGTGCTATACAGATGAGCATGTTGCCCAAACTCTTTCCGCCCTACCCCGACCGCGACGACCTCAATATTCTCGGTTCGCTCACGCCAGCGAAGGAAGTGGGCGGCGACCTCTACGACTTCTATCTCCGCGACGAAAAACTGATTTTCATCATCGGCGACGTCAGTGGAAAGGGCGTTCCTGCCTCGTTGGTGATGGCGGTGACACGCTCGCTGTTCCGCACCCACTCGGCCCACGAGTCCGACCCGAGCCGCATTTTGACCCTGATGAACGACTCGATGGCGGAAATGAACGAATCGAATATGTTTGTCACCTGTTTCCTCGGCTCTTTCGACCTGCCAACGGGTCGTCTGCGCTACAGCAACGCCGGCCACAACGCCCCGATGCTCGTCGGACAAGGCGTCGGAATGTTGCCCGTCGAGTCGAATATTCCGCTCGGCGTGATGAACGGATGGCGCTATCCCTTGCAAGAGGTCATCATCGAGCCGCAAACGACGATATTCCTCTACACCGACGGATTGACCGAGGCCGAAAACATCAACAGAACGCAGTTTGGCATGGAAAGAATGATGCAAACGGCTCAAACCATGTATGAAAAAAGCCTACATTCACCCGACAAACTGCTGCCGGCGATGGGCGATGCGGTCAAGGCATTTGTTGGCGAGGCCGAACAAAGCGACGACCTGACGATGTTCGCCATCCAATATACCAAGACGAAGCGAGCCGTGCGCATGCAGCGCAACATCACCCTGACCAACGACGTTCAAGAAGTTCCGAAACTTTCGGCTTTCGTCGATGAAGTGTGCGAGGAAATGGGCTTCGAAGCGACTGACACGATGCAGATGAACCTCGCCATCGAAGAGGCGGTGGTCAATGTGATGAACTACGCCTATCTGCCCGGTACGCAAGGCGATATCGACATCATGGCGCAGGCCGACGACCTTTGCCTGAAATTCACCATCAGCGACTCGGGAACCCCCTTCGACCCGACCGCCCGACCCGAGGCCGACACGACGCTTTCGGCTGAGGAACGACCCATCGGCGGACTGGGCATCTACTTGGTGCGACAACTGATGGACAGCATCAACTACGAGCGCATCGACAACAAAAACGTCTTGACGCTTCGCAAAAAACTCACGTCGAATGAAATCGTCGATTAAACCATCTGAAAAATGATTCATCTAAGCATTAAAATCACTAAAATTCAATAGAAATATGAACACAACATTCAAAGAGGAAAACGGTAATTTCGTAATGAAGTTTGAAGGGCGGCTCGACACAGCAGCCGCTCCGCAGGTGGAGAAGGAAATGCAGCAACTCTACGAGTGCGATGGCCATGACGTCGTGCTCGACTGCACCGAGATGGAATACATTTCATCGAGTGGTCTGCGACTGTTTCTCGGTCTGCTGAAAACCGCCAAACCAAAGGGAAGCCACGTCTATATCACGGGACTCAACGACGACCTTCGTCAGGTGTTCACCATGACGGGTTTCATCAATCTTTTTGAGTTTAAATAACCGATTTTTCGCGGTTTTTGAGCCTTTAATGCGCCTCAAGCCAGTTCTCGCCCCAGCCACAGTCGGCCACGAGCGGCACGTTGAGGCTGTAGGCATTCTGCATCTCCTCTAAGACGATGGCCTCTACCCTACTCTTTTCCTCGGGAACGACCGAGAAATTGAGTTCGTCGTGGACTTGCAGAATCATTTTCGAGCGGATTTTTTCGGCTTTGAATCGCTCGTGAATGCGAATCATCGCCACCTTGATAATGTCGGCGGCTGAGCCTTGAATCGGTGCGTTGATGGCGTTGCGCTCGGCGAAATTGCGCACGGTGGCGTTGCGCGAATTGATGTCGGGCAGATAGCGCCGACGATGGAACAGCGTTTCGGCATAACCGCGCTCGCGAGCCGTCTGTTTCGCTTGTTCCATATAGTCGTGCACACGCGGGAAGGTTTGGAAAAAGCCGTCGATGAGCATTTTCGCCTCGTCGCGGCTGATGTCGAGCCGCTCGGCCAGTCCAAAGACGGTGATGCCGTAGATAATGCCGAAATTGGCGCGTTTCGACTTCGTGCGCTCGTCGCGTGTGACGTCGTCGATATTTTTTTTGTAAATGGTCGCAGCGGTGGCGGCGTGCAGGTCTTTGCCTTCGCGGAAGACTCGAATCATATTTTCGTCGCCCGACAGATGGGCCATCACGCGCAATTCAATTTGGCTGTAGTCTGCTGAAAAGAATTGACAATTTTCTTCTGGAACGAAGCATTTTCTGATTTCTTTTCCGTCTTCGCCCCTGACGGGAATGTTTTGCAGGTTCGGGTCGCTCGACGAAAGTCGTCCAGTCGCCGTAACGGCTTGGTTAAACGAGGTGTGAATACGACCAGTTTGCGGATTGATGAGTTTCGGAAGTGCATCGACGTAGGTGCCGAGTAATTTCTTCAAACCGCGATAATCAAGGATTTCTCCGACGATGGGACTCTTCGAACGCAGTTGCATCAGCACTTCTTCCGACGTGACAAATTGACCCGTTTTAGTCTTCTTCGGTTTCTCGATGATTTTCATTTTTCCGAAGAGAATGTCGCCCACTTGCTTCGGACTTGAAATGTTGAACGGCTCGCCTGCTAACTCGTAAATGTGCTGTTCGAGTTGCAACATTCTTTCAGTAAAAAGTTTTGACGTTTCTGACAACGCTTTCGTGTCTAAACACACGCCGTTCATCTCCATTTCGGCTAAGACGGGCATCAGTGGCATTTCGATGTCGCGGAACAACTCCTCTACCCCAGCCTCTTTCAGGCGTGGCTCCAGCACGTTTTTCAGCCGCAGTGTGATGTCGGCATCTTCGCAGGCGTATTCATAGACCTGCGACGGCTGTAGGTCGCGCATCGACCGCTGTGCCCTACCCTTCGCGCCGATGAGTTCGTCGATGTGGATGGTTTGGTAGTTCAGCAGCGTCTCGGCCATATAGTCCATATTGTGGCGCAGTTCGGGTTGCAGCAGGTAGTGGGCAATCATTGTGTCGAACATCGGACCTTTCAACTCGATTCCGTAGCGAGCCAACACTTCGAGGTCGTATTTCAGATTCTGTCCGATTTTCAGAATTTTCGGATTTTCATAAACAGGTCTAAAAATTTCGACAATTTTTTGCGCTTCGTTGCGTTCGGCTGGCACAGGAACGTAAAACGCCTTCGTTTCTTCGACGGCGAAGCTCAAACCGACCAATTCCGCCTCAATCGGGTTCGTCGAGGTGGTTTCGGTGTCTAAACTGAGAATTTCATTTGTCAAGAAAAAATCACAAAGTTTTTGCATTTCTTCTTGATTATCAATGAGTTGGTAATTGTGAGGGGTCGTTTGAAGGGTCAAAAAATCGGGATTTTTTTGGATTTCCGTATCCTCGGGCGCAAAATTTCCAAACAAATCGAGCTGTCCATTAACAATTTTTGGTGTTTGTGTCGGTTTTTTAAGAATTTTGTCGGCCAAGGTCTTGAACTCGAGTTCGGCGAAGAGGGCACGCAATTTTTCCTCGTCGGGTTCGCGAAGTTGCAACGAATCCAAATCGAGTTCAATCGGAACGTCGGTTCGAATCGTCGCGAGGAATTTCGACATCCGAATATCATCGACGTGCGCCTCGACTTTCTCGCGCAATTTTCCCTTGATTTGGTCAGAATGTTCCAAAAGATTGTCGATGTTGCCAAACTCCTCGATGAGTTTCACGGCGGTTTTCTCGCCAACGCCCGGACAGCCCGGGAAATTGTCCGAAGAGTCGCCCATCAGCGCCAAAAGGTCGATGATTTGGTCGGTATTTTCGATGCCATACTTCGCGTAAACCTCCTTTGGCCCCATTTTCTCGTAGCCACCGCCGTGACGCGGACGGAACTGGAAAATGTTGTCGCGAACGAGTTGCCCGTAGTCCTTGTCGGGGGTCAGCATATAGGTTTCAATGCCCATTTTCCCCGATTTCATCGAGAGTGTGCCAATCACGTCGTCGGCCTCAAACCCATCGACCTGCAAGCACGGAATGTGCCACGCCTCAAGCAATTGCTTGATGATCGGCACCGAGCGTTTGATGTCCTCGGGCGTTTCCTCGCGCTGTGCTTTGTACTCGGGAAACGCCTCGTTGCGGAAGGTTTTTCCGTGGTCGAAAGCCACGCCGATGTGTGTCGGCTGCTCCTTGGTGATAATCTCGTTGAGCGTGTTCACAAAGCCCATCACTGCAGATGTATTCAGCCCTTTCGAGTTGATGCGAGGGTTCTTGATGAAGGCGTAATACGCACGGTAAATCAGCGCGTAAGCGTCGAATAGAAACAGTTTTTTCATACGAATTTCAATTTTATCGTGTAAAATTACAACTTTTTTTGCAGAAAATCCCGAATTTTTCTGTAATTTTGTCCTGAAAAAGTAATTTTTATGGATTATTCATCGATTATCAAACAGCCGATTTCGACAGAAATTGCCGATTTCATCGAGATTTTCAACCAATCGCTGACCCACGAAGACGGAATGCTCGGACAGGTTCTCGAACACATTCGACAGCGCACGGGCAAGCGGATGCGACCGATTTTGATTCTGCTCATCGCGAAGAGTTTCGGTAAAATTTCGCCTGTGACACAGCACGCCGCCGTGGGTTTGGAACTGCTGCACACGGCCTCGCTCGTCCACGACGACGTGGTCGATGAGAGTTCGGAAAGGCGCGGACAGGCCTCGGTGAACGCGACCTATAATAATAAAGTGGCGGTGTTGGTGGGCGATTTTATCCTCTCGACCGCGCTGCTGAACGTGGCGAAAACGGGCGACCAACGCATTGTGGAAAATCTCGCCGAACTGGGTCGAACGCTGTCGAATGGTGAGATTTTGCAACTGACGAACATTCAGAACGAAGATTTCTCGGAAGAGGTTTATTATCAGGTGATTAACGAAAAAACAGCGGCACTTTTCGAGGCTTGTGCCGGCATCGGGGCGCTTTCTGTCGGTGCCGACGAGGAAGTGGTGGAAGAGGCAAAGCGGTTTGGTCAAAATCTGGGCATTATTTTCCAAATTCGCGACGATATTTTCGACTATTACGATTCGCCCGAAATTGGCAAGCCGACAGGCAACGATATGGCTGAGGGAAAACTGACTCTGCCTGTGATTTATGCGCTCAACCATTCGTCATTCGACTCGATGACGAAACTCGCCCGAAAGGTCAAGGCTGGTACCATCAATCCCGATGAAATCGCCGTTTTGGTGGAATTTGCGAAGCAACAGGGCGGTATCGAATACGCCGAAAAACGGATGTGGGAATTCCACGCCGAGGCAGTCGGATTTATTGAGAAAAGGGTAGAGGACCCCGCTGTTCGCGAAGCCCTCCACGCCTATCTTGATTATGTCATCAAGCGGAATAAATAGTCGTTTTCCGCAATTGAATACTTAGAAAAATTTGATTTCCTGACCCTCAATTTCGCTGAGAAGCAGGTTGGCAAGACGTGATGTGCCGAGTCGTAACCATTTGTTAGTCAGCCACTTATCACCCAATACTTCCTTCACAATCGTGTAGTAGATTAGGGCATCGCTCACGGTGTTGATGCCGCCAGCAGGCTTGAAACCGACCTGAATACCCGTTTCGTCGTAGTATTCCTTGATGGCCTGACACATCACGTATGCAGCTTCAGGCGTGGCAGAAATTTTCTCTTTTCCCGTCGAAGTTTTGATGTAGTCGCCACCAGCATACATCGATAAAATCGACGCTTTTTTAATGTTCGAGCCTGTCACGATGTCGCCAGTTTCCAAAATCACCTTCATCGCCACATCGTCGCCACAGACCTGTTTCAACTCCGAAATTTCCTCGCAAACGCTCTCATAATCGCCGCTGAGGAATTTTCCCACAGGCATCACGATGTCGATTTCCGTTGCGCCATCCTTCACGGCAAGGGCGGTCTCGGCAATTTTCACCTCGATCAACGCCTGCGACGAGGGGAAACTACCGCTCACGCAAGCCACCTCGACACCCTCGACTTCGAGCGTCTCGCTCACCGTGCGGGCGAAGCAGGGATAGACGCAAATCGTAGCCACGTGGGGTAGGGCAGGGTATTGCGCAGCAAAGTCGTTCACACGCTCGGTGAAGGCCATCACGCTCTCGTCAGAGTCGGTGGTTTTCAGCGTGGTCAGTTCGATGCTGCCAAAGAGGAATTTTTTCACGTCGAGCGTGTCGTTTTCAGGCACTTTCTCGGCAATGAGTTTCGTGACGGCGGCTTTTACCTGCGCGTCATCCACTTCGAGGTTGTATTTCTTCAGAATATCCTCGACTTTGTTGCTGTAATTGATGCTTTCTTTTGCCATAATTTTCTTATTTAATGTTTAAAAATCGTCGGTTTCATCGTCATTTTATGCTTTTAACTTTGGATTTTCGATGTGGCGCAGCGAATCGCGACGCGTCTTTTTCTCGATGCTTTTTTTGAGTTCTTCCGTGAGGTCAATGCCCGTTTGATTCGCCAGACAGAGCAACACCCACAGAATATCGGCCATTTCTTCGCCGAGTGCCTGCTGACCGTTGTCTTCGCTGCGAGGGTCGGTCGCCTTCCACGACTGGTCGCCGTAGCGTCGTGCCATCACACGCGCCAGTTCGCCGACTTCCTCCGTCAGCACCGCTAGATTCGTCAGTTCCGAGAAATAGCGAACGCCATATTCGCTAATCCATTGATTGACAATGTTTTGTGCTTCTTTAATGGTCATAGTCTATGGTATAAATTTTATCAGCCAAACGATGGTGTAAAAAAATGATACGACTCCAAAAAACCAGAAGAAAAAATTATACTCTTTACGATAGGTTTTCCAGAAAATAAGGCGAAGAATTACTGTGAGTAAAACGAGAAGTATTCCAATATGTCGTAAATCATGATATAATGGATTGCCATAGATTCTAAGTAAAATTGCCCCCACAATCCACGTAATAAAACCGCCATAGTAGGCAATTTCGATGATTTTCTTTAAAGTTTTTGATGCTTCCATAAGGACTTATTTCTTGAAATAAAAATGTAACAAAATGATAATTAGGATAATCCCCAAAAAGATGAGATTGCCGATGTTTTCTTTCCGATATTCGTTGAAATGAGCGAATCGGTAAATATATTTTGGTATAATCATCAAGGTGGCGATATACAATAAATAACGTAAGATATCATCATTTTTAAAGCCATTGAGTGTTTGATACAAGACAAGGCTTATAACAAAATAGATAAGGAATATCAGTGTTCCGATATTACTAATAATTTCGATAGTTTTTTTCAGTGTCATAATGATTATTCTTTGTTTTTGGTGTCAATACAAATCGTTACAGGCCCATCATTTTCAAGTTTCACTTGCATATAGGCTCCAAATTCGCCCGTTCCAACGGGTTTCCCGATGATTTTTCCGAGTTCCGAGCAGAACGATTCGTAGAGTGGAATGCTGATTTCGTGCCGTGCAGCGCGAAGCCACGACGGACGATTTCCCTTTTTGTACGAGGCAAACAACGTAAACTGGCTGACGACCAACGCCTCGCCGCCCATATCGAGAATACTCCTGTTCATCACGCCTGCGTCATCGTCGAATATGCGCAGATTGGTAATTTTGCGCACAAGCCAATCGACATCCTCCTGTGTGT
>JAFPYO010000033.1:0-31425 GCA_017412145.1 Prevotella sp. | reverse complement strand
GTGGACGGACGCAGAATTATACGCGAAATACAACCTCACCGCCGACGAAATCGCCTTCATCGAATCGATGATTAAGCCGATGGAGTAATTTTGTCACGACTCAGCAAAGAAAATGAAATTTTCTCTGCATTTGCTGCTCCAAAATTTGGTGGATTCAGTAGAAGGTGGTATATTTGCAAAGAAAACTAAAAACAAGGAGGAACCATGATGTACGACGAATTTGATGACTATGCCTATGACGATGATTCATTGATGGAAGAAATCGATGACATTCTTTATGATGAGGAGTATGAAAGAACTCTATATGAAGTAAACGTCTGTGAAATCAATGATTATTGGGATCGGGAGAATGAGTATATCAAGAGCAGTGGAATCTATTCCGATGATGAGGTTGAGCAGATTCTTGAGAATCACAATCGGATTCGCGATGAGAAAATTGCTGAGGCCACAGAAGATTATGAAAGGGAATTGGAATGGATTCGGGAACAAAAGGAATGGGCTGCTCAGGAAAGACAGTGGGAACGGGAAGACCGCGAGTATGAAAGGCTCATGGCATTGGAAGAGGCTGAGGAAGCAAGACTTGATTCTTATTCCCACAACATCAGAAGCAGGGACTATACCCCCAAACCGAGCCTTGGCAGCCGTTTGCTGACGGGTGCTGCCATTTATCATTTCCTTAAAAAATTGTTTTGATTATAATTGATAGGTGTGGATGCTGGTGGCTTGTGCCGACGGTAGGTAGTTGATGCCCCACCAACACATTTGGAGCAACGCGAAGCAGACGAGTAGCAGACAGAGCGCGAGTCGCGGACGATGCGATGGCAGGCGGCGATAGTGGATAAAAATGAGGTAGGAAAACCATGTGATGGCTGCCCACGTTTCTTTCGGGTCCCACGACCAGTAGTGCCCCCACGCCTCTTTCGCCCAGAGTGCTCCGAAGAGCATTCCGACGGTCATGAAGGCAAGGCCGAACGACACGAGGCGGTCGATGGTGGTGAGCGATGCCGGTGTTTTTCTGAAGAGTTGCCACAGTGCCATGAGTGTGGCGAGTCCGAGCGCGGTGTAGGCGAACATATAAACCACGACGTGGGGTGCAAACCACGGACTTTGCAAGGCTGGAACGAGCGTTTTCGACTGCATGGAATTTTTGAAAAGGACGATGACGACGAAAACGAGGGCAGAAATCGCCAAAATGGGTAGAAAACGCTTATTTTTCGAGGGAGAATGTCGCCTGACAGCCGATAGAAACAGCAGAAAAGCTCCGCCGAGCATCAGGTAGATGCCCGAATAGACGAGGGGCAGCCACGGGTCGCGGACGAGTTCCAGAATCGACATTCGACTTTTCGCGCCCATGCGTGTGTCGTAGCTGTTTTGATAGATTTTCCAACCGTTCACACTGACGGGTTTGTTCACTTCGACCGTCGCCCCCAATTCCTCGTTTTTCTTCGTCAGAATCAACATTTCCGAGGCGAAACGCTTCGGCGCACCGTCGTCGTAGTTCTCTATGACGAATCGTTTGAGTTCAATCGTCATCGGCATTTGGCGAACGAAGCCGTCGCGTGTCAGTGCCGTCGATTCCCGTTGTCCCAGACTTAAAATCATCTTCACTCGTTCCATGTCGGCATGGCCGAGCGTGGCGGTGGTGATGGCGATGAAAAGGCCGAGGTGGAATAGAAGTGAGAAGTGAGAAGTGGATGAAAAATTCGTTGCCGCAGCCTTGATTTGGCGGAGAATCGTTAATTCTAAAATGAGGGCGATATAGACATAGATGAGTACGAACGGCCAGAACGACAGCATATTGTAAAACCACGAACCATCGGCAGATTGGCGCGTCAAACCCATCACGACGGTCAGGGCGACAGCATAGACGAGTGCTGGAATGGCGGCGTGATAGCTGCCGATGAAGCCAAAAAACGGCACGCGACGGCGCAAGCGGAACAGGGCGGCGATTATCGCAAGGAAAACCGCGAACACCACGCCATTCGCAGGCCACGCAAATCGGCTCCACGCCACTGGTCCGATGCTCCATTCCAGTGACAAACCCACGAAAATGAGGGCGGCACCGATGAGAAATCCTTTTGCAAATCCGTCTTTCATGAGGAATCGAAATGATGAATTGGATGGCAAAGGTACAAAAAAAAGTGGAAAAGTTTGCATTCTGCTCACTTATTCAATAAATTTCTCTCGTTCGACAAAATAATCTTTTTATTTTTCCTCACTTATTCGAAATTTTCGTAACTTTGACTTCGTCGAAGTTACTTTCGTTCGAGAATGGAAAAGAAAAACGAGTTTTCTTTTTGCATTCTCCTCACTTATTCGTAACTTTGCAAACCGAAACTAATAACCTAAACAAAAAATAAAAAAAACTATGCAGAAAAAACTGATTGAGTGCGTGCCCAATTTCAGCGAGGGCCGCAACATGGGAATCATCAAAGAGATTACCAACGAGATTGAGAGTGTGAAGGGTGTGAAACTGCTCGACGTGGACCCGGGCGACGCAACGAACCGCACGGTGGTGACCTTCGTGGGTGAGCCGGAGGCGGTGGTCGAGGCGGCGTTTCTCGGCGTGAAGAAGGCCGGGCAACTCATCGATATGCGGCAGCACCACGGCGCACATCCACGAATGGGTGCGACCGACGTTTGTCCGCTGATTCCCGTCAGTGGCATCACGCTCGAAGAATGTGCCGAATTGGCGCGGAAACTGGCCGAGCGCATCGCGAACGAGGCGAAAATTCCGTGCTATTGCTACGAGGCTGCGGCGTTCAAACCCGAAAGACAAAATCTGGCGGTTTGCCGTGCCGGAGAATACGAGGCGCTGCCCGAAAAGATGTCGAATCCCGAGAAAGCACCCGATTTCGGGGCTCGTCCGTATGACGAGGGCGTTGCACGCACGGGCTGCACGGCGGTGGGTGCACGCGACTTCCTCATCGCTGTGAACTATAATTTGAACACGACTTCGACGCGCCGCGCCAACGCGATTGCCTTCGACGTGCGCGAAAAGGGTCGTCCGAAGCGCGAAGGTGGTTCGCCCGTCGGAAAACCGATGAAGGACGAGAACGGCGAGACGATGATGATTCCCGGCACGCTGAAGGCGACGAAGGCCATCGGCTGGTTCATCGATGAATACGGCATTGCGCAGGTGTCGATGAACATCACGAACATCAATGTGACACCGCTGCACGTGGCTTTCGACGAGGTTTGCCGTTGTGCGCAGAATCGCGGAATCCGCGTTACGGGCACCGAAATCGTGGGTCTGATGCCGAAGCGCACGCTCATCGATGCCGGAAAATATTTCCTTGAAAAGCAGAATCGCTCGACGGGAATCCCCGAGGAAGACATCATCAACATCGCCGTGAAATCGATGGGACTCGACGACCTCAAACCGTTTAATCCGCGTGAGAAAGTCATCGAATTCTTGCTCGAAGATGCCAACGCGTCGGCGAAAAAACTCGTCGATTTGACCGTGAAAGGCTTTGCCGAGGAGACTTCTCGCGAAAGTCCTGCACCTGGCGGTGGCACGATTTCGGCGTATATGGGTGCGCTCGGTGCTGCATTGGGCACGATGGTGGCGAACCTGTCGAGCCACAAGGCCGGTTGGGATGCGCGTTGGAACGAATTTTCGGCGTGGGCCGACAAGGGTCAGGTGCTGATGACGGAGCTTCTGCACCTCGTCGATGAAGACACCGAGGCGTTCAACCGCATTATGGAAGCCTTCGGAATGCCGAAGAAGACCGACGAGGAAAAGGCCGCCCGCTCGGCTGCAATTCAGGCTGCCACGCTGTATGCTACGCAGATTCCGCTGCAGACGATGAAGGCGTCGTTCAAGGCGTTTGAAATTTGCCGTGCGATGGCCGAAGAGGGCAATCCGAACAGCGTTTCCGACGCTGGCGTGGGTGCTTTGGCGGCTCGTGCAGCGGTTCTCGGTGCTGGTTTGAACGTGAAAATCAATGCAGGAAGTCTCGCCGACAAAGCAACGGCTGAGAAATTGGTGGGCGAAGCGAACGAACTCATCGCTAAGGCTAATGTTGAAGAGGCTGAAATCATCAAAATCGTGGAATCGAAATTATAAAACATATGAATAACGAAGATTTTAAAAGAGAAATACGGCTTGGAATTCCCAACGAATTGCCAGAGCCCAAGCCATACGACACGGAAATCAATCACGCACCGAAGCGCAAGGAAATTCTTTCATCTGAAGAAAAGAAACTGGCGTTGCGCAATGCGTTGCGTTACTTCCCGAAGTCGCTTCACGCGCAGTTGGCACCCGAATTTGCCGAAGAACTGAAGACCTACGGCCGAATCTATATGTATCGCTATCGTCCGAGTTACGAGATGTACGCCCGTCCCATCGACGAATATCCAGCGAAAAGTAGGCAGGCGGCGGCGATTATGCTGATGATTCAAAACAATTTGGACAAGGCCGTGGCGCAGCATCCGCACGAATTGATTACCTACGGCGGCAACGGCGCGGTATTCCAGAACTGGGCGCAATATCGTTTGGTGATGAAATATTTGAGCGAAATGACCGACGAGCAGACACTTGTGATGTATTCGGGCCATCCGCTTGGGCTGTTTCCGTCGCACAAGAATGCGCCTCGCGTCGTGGTGACCAACGGAATGGTGATTCCGAACTACTCGAAGCCCGACGATTGGGAACGCTTCAACGCGCTCGGCGTGAGCCAATACGGTCAGATGACGGCAGGTTCGTATATGTACATCGGGCCGCAGGGCATCGTCCACGGCACGACCATCACGGTGTTGAATGCGGCGCGAAAGGTTGGCGGCGAAAACATCAAACTCTTTGTCACGGCTGGTCTCGGCGGAATGTCGGGCGCACAGCCGAAGGCAGGAAACATCGCCGGCTTGGTGAGCATCACGGCGGAAATCAATCCGTTGGCAGCCCGCAAGCGCCACGAACAAGGCTGGGTCGATGAACTTCACGAAAACCTCGACGAACTCATCGAAGCCACGAAGAAAGCCGTGGCCGAAAAGCGCGTCGTTTCGATGGCGTATGTCGGCAACGTGGTCGATTTGTGGGAACGGCTCGCCGACGAGAACATCAAAGTCGATTTGGGCAGCGACCAGACCTCGCTCCACAACCCGTGGGCAGGCGGTTACTATCCCGTCGGCTACTCGCTCGAAGAGTCGAAGCGGATGATGGCCGAGGAGCCTGAGCGCTTCAAAGCGGCTGTGCAGGAATCGCTGCGCCGACAGGTGGCCGCCATCAACAAACTGACTGCCAACGGAATGTATTTCTTCGACTATGGCAATGCGTTTTTGTTGGAAGCAAGCCGCGCCGGAGCCGACATTCTCGACGAAAAGGGTGGTTTCCGCTATCCCTCTTACGTTCAAGACATTATGGGTCCGATGTTTTTCGACTACGGTTTTGGGCCGTTCCGTTGGGTTTGTGCCTCGGGCGACCCGAAAGACCTCGAAACCACCGACCGTCTCGCCGCCGAGGTGCTCGAAGAGATGATGAAAAACTCGCCTGCCGACATTCAAGGGCAGATGGCCGACAACATCCATTGGATCAAGGAAGCTGGCAAAAACAAACTCGTCGTCGGTTCGCAGGCGCGCATCCTCTACGCCGATTCCGAGGGTCGCACGAAAATCGCCTTGGCATTCAACGAAGCCATTCGTCGCGGTGAATTGTCGGGCCCCGTCGTGCTCGGTCGCGACCACCACGACGTCAGCGGCACCGACTCGCCCTTCCGCGAAACCTCGAACATTTACGACGGCTCGCAGTTCTGCGCCGATATGGCCGTGCAGAACGTCATCGGCGACTCGTTCCGCGGTGCGACGTGGGTCAGCATCCACAACGGCGGCGGCGTAGGCTGGGGCGAAGTCATCAACGGCGGTTTCGGAATGGTTATCGACGGCAGCGAACAGGCCGACAAAAACATCCGCCTGATGCTGCTTTGGGACGTGAACAACGGCATCGCACGCCGTTCGTGGGCTCGCAACAGCGGTTCCATCGACGCCATCAAGCGCGAAATGGAGCGCACGCCCGACCTGCAGGTGACGCTGCCGAATCTGGTCGATGACGACATCATCAACCAAGCGTTCTGAACGAAATTTCTTCCATCAAAAAAAGGTAAAAAAGCATCGGCTTTTTTACCTTTTTTCATTTGTCAATTGTCAACTATCAACTATCAACTGCTTACGCAATTCCCCGTCCGTGACAATTCTTGAATTTCTTGCCTGAGCCGCAGGGACACGGGTCGTTGCGACCGGGCATCTTGTCCTTGACGATGGGCGTGCGATTGACTTGCTGCGCCTGACCGCGTGTGTCGGTGTGGGCGGCGGCCTCTTGATTCGGATCGACCAGTTCGTTGCCGCGCTGCTCGTTGTAGCGTTGCGAACGCTGTTCGGGAGCCGCCTCGCGCACCTGCTGCTGTTCCATTTCTGGAATCTGGCCGCGTGTCAGAATCGAGGCGATGCGATTGTTCATATCGTTCACCATATCGTCGAACAACTTGGCACTTTCGAGTTTGAAAATCAACAGAGGGTCTTTCTGCTCGTAGGAGGCGTTCTGCACCGAGTGGCGCAGTTCGTCGAGTTGGCGCAGGTTTTCCTTCCAGCAGTCGTCGATGATGTGAAGCATAATCGTCTTCTCGAACTGTTTCACGACCGATTTTGCCTCGCTGTCGTAAGCCTCTTTCAAGTCGCAGGGAATGTTATAGACGCGCTTTCCGTCGGTGATGGGCACAAGGATGCGCTCGTACATCTGGCCTTGGTTTTCATAGACGTTCTTGATGACGGGCCAGGCCACGCTTTGCAGGCGGTCGGTCTTGCGCGTGAACTCGTGCATGGCGGCTTGGAAGGCCTGTTCGTAGAGCTGTTCGCGCGGGGTGTTGATGAATTCTTCGTTCGTAAAGGGGCATTCCATCGAGAGAATCTTCAGGAACTGCTCGCGACAGCCCGCATAGTCGTTGTTGTCGATGATGTTGATGGTGCGGTCCCAGATGATGTTGGCGATGTCCATTCCGATGCGCTCGCCCATTAGTGCGTGGCGACGCTTCTCATAGACGACCGTACGCTGTTTGTTCATCACGTCGTCGTATTCGAGCAGGTGTTTACGCGTACCAAAATGGTTTTCCTCGACCTTTTTCTGGGCGCGTTCGATGTTTTTCGTAATCATCGAACTTTCGATTCGCTCGCCTTCCTTGAAACCGAGGCGGTCCATCACGGAAGCGATTCGCTCGGAACCGAACAAACGCATCAGTTTGTCTTCAAGCGAAACATAGAAAACCGAACTACCAGGGTCGCCCTGACGACCGGCACGACCGCGCAACTGACGATCGACGCGGCGACTTTCGTGTCGCTCGGTGCCGATAATCGCCAATCCACCGGCTTGTTTCACTTCGTCGGTCAGTTTGATGTCGGTACCACGACCAGCCATATTCGTTGCGATGGTCACTGCACCGAGCATCCGCTCTTCCTCGTGGCCGTCGATGACTACTTTGCCCTTGGTCGATTGACCGGCGAGAGCAACGATGTCGGCCTCTTTCTGGTGCAGTTTAGCGTTGAGTACTTGGTGCGGAATCTTGCGCATCGACAGCATTTTCGACAGCATTTCCGAAATTTCGACCGAGGTCGTACCGACCAGACACGGTCTTCCGGCGTTGCGCATCTCTTCGATTTCGTCGATGACGGCACGATATTTTTCGCGATTGGTCTTATAGACGCGGTCTTCTTGGTCGTTGCGGACGACAGGCTTGTTCGTCGGTATCTCGACAACATCGAGTTTGTAAATATCCCAGAATTCGCCTGCCTCGGTGATGGCCGTACCCGTCATACCAGCCAGTTTGTGGTACATACGGAAGTAGTTTTGCAGCGTAATCGTGGCGAACGTCTGCGTGGCGGCCTCGACCTTCACGTGCTCCTTCGCCTCGACGGCCTGATGCAGTCCGTCGCTCCAGCGGCGACCCTCCATAATACGGCCTGTCTGCTCATCGACAATCTTCACTTCGCCGTCGATGACAACGTATTCGTCGTCCTTGTTGAACATACAGTAAGCCTTGAGCAACTGGCGAATGGTGTGAACGCGCTCCGACTGCACGGCGTAGTGGTTCAGCAAATCGTCTTTCTTATCGACGCGCTGTTCCTCGGTGAGCGAGGTGTCGGCTTCGAGAGCGGAAAGTTGCGAGGTGATGTCGGGCAACACGAACAAATCGCGGTCGTTCACCTGCTTGGCGAGCCATTCGGTTCCCTTGTCGGTCAGTTCGCAGGAATTGAGTTTTTCCTCGACCACGAAATAAAGCGGTTCGATGGCCTCGGGCATCCGTCGGTTGTTGTTTTCCATATAGATTTCCTCGGTCTTCAACATACCAGCCTTGATGCCTTCCTCGGAAAGATATTTGATGAGCGGCTTGTTCTTCGGCAAGCACTTGTAAGAGCGGTAGAGCGAGAGGAAACCAGCGTCGAGCGCCTCCTGACCTTCCTTTTTCTGACCTTGCTCCATCAGTGTCTGGCCCTTGCCGATGAGCGTTTTGGCCTCGGCGAGATACTGAGTCGCCAACTGGCGTTGCACACCCACGAGTTTTTCGACGAGCGGCTGATATTCCTCGAACATCTGGTCGTCGCCCTTGGGCACGGGGCCCGAGATGATGAGCGGCGTGCGGGCATCATCCACCAACACCGAGTCCACCTCATCGACGATGGCATAGTTGTGGGCGCGTTGTACGAGGTCGTGGGGCGACGAAGCCATATTGTCGCGCAGATAGTCGAAACCGAACTCGTTGTTCGTTCCGAAGGTGATGTCGGCATTGTAGGCACGGCGACGCGCATCGGAATTGGGTTGATGCTTGTCGATGCAATCGACGCTGAGGCCGTGGAACTCGTAGAGCGGTCCCATCCATTCCGAGTCACGCTTGGCCAGATAGTCGTTCACCGTGACGACGTGAACGCCGTTGCCCGTCAGTGCGTTGAGGAACACGGGCAGCGTCGCCACCAGCGTTTTACCCTCACCCGTCGCCATTTCCGCGATTTTTCCCTGATGCAGGGCAATACCGCCGAACAACTGCACGTCGTAGTGAATCATCTCCCATTTCAGGTCGTTGCCGCCTGCCGTCCAGTGGTTGTGGTAGATGGCTTTGTCGCCGTCGATGGTGATGAAGTCTTTCGCGGGATTGGCCGCAAGGTCGCGGTCGAAATCGGTCGCGGTGACGATGGTTTCTTCGTTTTGGGCGAAGCGTCGGGCCGTTTCCTTCACAATGCTGAAGGCGACGGGCATCACCTCATTGAGGGCTTTCTCGTAAATTTCGAGCGCTTCTTTGTCTAATTTGTCGATTTGGTTGAAGATGGCCTCGCGCTCGTCGAGCGGTGTGTCTTCGATGGTCGCCTTCAACTCCTCGATTTGGTCTTTCTGGGCTTTTGCCGACTGCTGCACATACTGCTGAATCTCCTTCGTTTTGGCACGAAGTTCGTCGTTGCTGAGGGCTTCGATGGCGGGATATGCCTCTTTGACTTTCTCGACCAGCGGCTGAATCAGTCGCATATCACGTGCCGACTTGTCGCCGAACAGTGATTTCAGGAATTTGTTGAAATTCATCTTGTTATTTGACTATTTTACGATTTTACTATTTGACGATTTTGAGATTTTCCACCTTATTGATAATAAAGCGGGTGCAAAGGTACGAAAATATTTCCGTACTTTTGCCAGCGTTGCTACTTTTTTATGATTTTTCGATTAAAAAAGCGGCTCGGTCGAGCAAGCGTTGGGTGCTCGGATGCGGATGCTTTTGGCGATGGTGGGCGCGATGCGATCGACGGTGACGGGTGTTGCGATGCGGCTGCTGTGGATGCCTGCGCCGAAGAAGATGATGGGGAAGGGCAGGAAGCCCGAGCGCGAGGTGAACGACTCGTTGGTGTCTTCGTTCAGCAGTCGCCAGCCGGGAGCCACTTCGATGATGATGTCGCCGCTGAGGCTCGGATTGAAGCCGTTGCGCAGTTTCAGAATGTCGTTGTTGCCTGCCAAAAGCCGCTCCGACGTGTAAACATCGGCGATGCCCGCGTTTTGCACGAGGAAATCCTGTGCGCGTTGCAGCAATTCCGACATATTGATGCGTTTTTCCTCAATCAGCTTGTGGTTGAGGTACATCTGATTCGAAAAACACGTTTCGACGTAGCGTCCCTGCCCGTAAATCGCGGTGAGGAACATATTGAGCAGGTTGGCCGTGCGGTTGATGTAGAACGTGCCCGTCGGGATGCGATATTGCGAGAGGTCGCTCTCGCGCTCGTCGGCGTAGCCTGTGCTCGTCACGACGAACAACACGCGCTCGTTTCCAACAGCCTTTTCGATGCCGCTCACGAGCCTTCCAAGCGAGTTGTCGAGTTGCATATAGACGCTCTCCATTTCGGTCTGCCAATCTGTCGTGATTCCGTCGGGATTGGCCGCCGAAAGCGTCACAATCATCATATCGCTCACTTCGTCGGCTCCCATTCCAGTCGCACTAACGACCTTCAGAGCCATATCGACAACTTCTTCATTCGTAAGTTGCTTATTCTTAGAAAGTTCTCGCGTTATATTCGAGTTTAACTTAATCCACTCGGGTGTCGAAGCGAAATAATAGGTCGAGGTGCGCCAACGGTTGTTGTTGCTGTCGATCCAGAGGGCGCCGTCGGCAGCGTGACCAGCCGACAAAATGGCAGCGGCTTTCTCGGCAGCGACGCTCCAAACGATGGCCGAACCTTGCGTGCTGACCTTCAATTCGTCGCCGACGGTCGAGGTTGTCAGGCGATGGGGCGAGGCGAAATGCTTCGAGTCATCGACACTGAAAACGGGTCGCAGCGTGTTTCTGTCGAGCCATCGGTTGGCGATGATGCCGTGGTAATAGGGCGTTGTGCCAGTGGCGATAGTGCTCAGTGCCGACGCCTGATCGACGGGTGAAAACGGATAGGATGCCGCGTCGAACACGGTGCCGTCTTTCATCAATTTTCGGAAGCCAGAAGCGTTGTAGAGCGGCGTGAAAGCCTCGAGATAGTCGGTGCGCAACTGGTCGATGGTGATATTGACGACGAGCCTCGGCGCAAGTTGAATGGCCTGCACTTCGGTGCCCGTGATGAGGGCGACAATGAGGGCGAGATATTTATTCATTGGACGATTTTACAATTTTACAATTTGACTATTTTACTTTTTTACCTTTTTACCTTTTCTTATATTGAACAAATATGGTGCCAAAATCGCGAGACCGCTCGCGAAAACTTGGATATGTCCGACGATGAAATAGGCGAGGATTTCGGCGACGATAAAGGCGATGAAGCAAAGGGAATAAAACCGCCAGAACCAATGTTTTTTAGGGCCATTTCGGTCTTTGTAGGCGGCATAAACACCGATGAGCGCAAGCGGATTGAGTATCAGAATCTGCAAATTGAAGTTCACCGTCGGGTGTTGCGAGAAAATCATCGCCGTCAGAACGAGGCCGCAGAGTCCGACGACCAGCATCAGCAGTGCTTCGAAACACCAGAAAAATTTAAATTTTGAAGGGAAATACCAACTGAGAACGTAGAAAACGATGCCCAAGAATAAAATCAGCAAAACAGTGATGATGCTCTTTAATGCTGACTTTTCTTGGCTGTCGTAGAACATCGGAACGACTTGTTTTTCCTCTTTCACCAGCGGAATCGAGTCGCCAATCAATGCAGTTTCAAAGTCTTCTTTCAAGTTGAAGGGCAGGAATTGCTGTTCGCTTTTCGTGGTAGGTGCGTCGGCCTTGAGTCCGAGCAGCAAATCGTTACCCAATTCTGTCCAGAAATGGCCGATGGTGCATAAATGCAGCATTTGTCGGAACGACCATCCGTTGTTTTCCAGCTCGTAGGTGACATCCATCGAACCGAGAAGCACGTCTCGCGCCTTCGTCGTGCAATTATTATAAAAGATGTTATAGCGGTATTCCCGATTTTCGGGCTTGTAGTTTTCCTCGATGGTTCGGACGATGCGCAATTTTTCCTCTGGCGGCAGGTTCAGTTCCTGCTCGATGATGCCGCGACGCTCGTAAGCGTAGGTTTGGCAAAATTCGAAGAAGTCTTGAACACCCATCATATAGTCGGTCTGCCCGAAAATGAAGCGCAGCACGAAATTCGACTGGCTCATATCGAAAATTCCGTAGTTCACGGCCACATCGACGCCCTGTTCGCGATTTTGATAGCGAATCGCCGTGTGACCGTAAAGGCTGTACGATTCCTGACCTTCCTGACAAGTCAGCAGGCTGATGGTAATCGTCGAATCGACGTGGGCGGCTTCTTCGGCGGAAAGTTTCGCCTCGGGAAAATTTTGTGCAAACACGTTTACGCCGCCGCCAAAAACGAGCAGCAGAACGCAAAAATAAAGTCTTAAAATCCTTTTAAAAAGTTTCACGATGCAAAAATAACTTATAATTTTCGTTTTTCGTGCGTTTATCTCGATTTTTTTCAATAATTTTGCACTCTGTTAGTGAAATGTCAAGGAAAATTGGCACAAAAACGTGAATTTTGACACTATGTATAAGAAAAAAATGATAGTCGGCATCCTTGCTCTGGCTGCCGCAGTGAATGGCTTTGCACAAAGTGGAACGAACTCGCCCTACAGCCAGTACGGATTGGGCATCATCTCGGAACGGGCAGGTAGTGTCGGACGCGGAATGAACGGCGTCGGCATCGCCTATCGGGAACACAATCAGGTGAATGCGCTCAACCCAGCGTCGTATGCCGCGATTGACTCGCTTTCGTTCATTTTCGACGTGGGTTTGTCAGGTCAGTTGACGAATTTTGAGGAAAACGGCAAGCGGTTGAACGCGAAAAATGCCAGTTTCGAGTATGTCGTGGCTGGTTTCCGCCTTGCGAAGCACCTCGGCGTGAGTTTCGGCATATTGCCCTATACGAATGTGGGCTACGACTACAGCGTTTCCGAGAAGGTCAATGCCACTTCCTCGGAATATTACACGAGCACGTTCACGGGCAAGGGCGGCATCCACGAGGTTTATCTCGGAATGGGCTGGGAACCGTTCAAGGGCTTTGCGTTCGGTTTCAACGCAGGCTATCTCTGGGGCGGCTACGACCGCACGGTGAAAAATTCCTACAGCGACAGTTATGTGAACACGCTGTCGAAGGAATATTCCGCCGACGTGCGTAATTTCAAGGTCGATTTCGGTTTGCAACTGACGGCTCGGCTCTCGAAGAAAGACCATTTGACGCTCGGTGCAACCTACGGACTGAACAGGAAAATCGGTGGAAATCCGACGTGTCAAGTGATTTCCTACAATCCGCAGACGCGAGTTTCCGACACGATTTCCTATCCGAAAAACGGCGAACTCGACTTGGAAATTCCGATGACCATCGGCGCTGGACTGATGTGGAACCACAGCGGAAAGGTGAAGGTCGGTGTCGATTACTCGTTGCAGAAGTGGGGCGGCGTGAAATTCCCCGAATATACCGTCGTCAACAATGTTCCGACGTATCAACTCTCGGACAACATCTATCAAGATCGCCACAAATTTTCGCTTGGCGCGGAAATCTGCCCCGCAGAAAACAGCCGAAAGTTCCTCAATCGCGTTCGCTATCGCGCAGGCGTGGCATACGCTACACCTTATTTAAAAATAAATGGGCACGACGGACCGAAGGAACTCAGTGCGAGTCTGGGCTTCGGAATCCCGATTTTCGACGGCTGGAGCAACCGTTCCATCTTGAATATCAGTGCGCAGTATGTGCGGCAGGAAAGCAAAATGTTCATCAAGGAAAACACGTTCCGCATCAACATCGGCCTGACGTTCAACGAGCGTTGGTTCGACAAGTGGAAAGTGGAGTAGTGCGAAGCGATGAAACCTCAACGAATCGTCTTTTTAGTCGCTTTTCTGGCGATGATGGTGGCTTGTCAAGAGCAGCACGAGCACATCGCGCCGGCGGTGAATCCGCGTGACTCGGTGCCGATGATGACGAGTTACGGCGTGAATGCGCTGATTTCCGACTCGGGCGTCATCAAATATCGCATCGTCACCGAGCAGTGGGACTATAATCCGAACGTCAATCCCTCGCGTTCTATCTTTGAAAAAGGTCTTTTCCTGACCCAATTCGACGAAAAATTCCACGTGCAGGGCTACATCCAGTGCGACACCGCCTACAATTACGATAAATTGCGCCTTTGGGAACTGCGCGGACGGGTCAGAATCCTGACGAAAGACGGTCTGCGCTTCACCAGCGAACAACTTTTCTGGGACGAGGTCAAGCACGAATTCTACTCGCACGTTTTCTCGAAACTCGTCACGCCCGAGCGCACCCTGCAAGGCACCTATTTCCGCAGCGACGACCGAATGACCCACTACTACGTGTCGAACTCGAAAGGTACGTTTGAAAAGAGCGACTTCGACGGTTCGAACGACGAAAAATCAGAAGAAATTGGCGACCAACCGCCATTCCGCGATATGTCGCAGCCGCAGCGCAAATCGACCCGCTAAAAACAACGAATATGGAAGGACAAATAGACATACCCTTATTGATTGGAATCCTCGTGAGTATGGTGTTTTCCGCCTTTTTCTCGGGAATGGAAATTGCCTTCGTGTCGAGCAACCGCCTTTTGGCCGAAATCGATACGGGAAAAAGCAGTCTCACACAGCGCATCCTCTCGCGCTTCCACGCCCATCCCAATGGTTTCGTCAGCACGATGCTCGTCGGCAACAACATCGCCCTCGTGGTCTATGGCATCCTTTTCGCCTCGTTTTTCGACCGAACGCTCTTCGCCTCGCTCGACGATGCCACCCGCGTGACGCTCGACACGATTCTCTCGACCCTCATCGTGCTGTTCACGGGCGAATTTCTGCCGAAAACGCTTTTCAAAAGCAATCCGAACCGACTTTTGGACTTCTTCGCCGTGCCCGCCTATCTGTGCTACGTGCTGCTGTGGCCCGTCAGCAAATTTTCCACGTTTTTGTCGAAGATTTTCCTCCGAATTTTCGGGATTAGGATGAACAAAGAGGTCGAAGAAGGCGAATTTTCGCGTGTGGACCTCGACTACCTCGTCCATTCGAGCATCGACAGCGCGAAAAACGACGACGACATCGACGACGAGGTCAAAATCTTCCAAAACGCCCTCGACTTCGGTGAAACGCGCGTGCGCGACTGTATGATTCCGCGAACCGAGATTGTCGCCGTCGGCAACGACAGCACCGCCGACGAACTGCGCCAGAAATTCATCGAGAGCGGCCACTCGAAAATCCTTGTCTATGACGACGACATCGACCATATCAAAGGCTACGTCCACTCGTCGGAAATGTTCCGAAACCCTGCCGACTGGCGCAAGGCGATTATCGACATTCCCTTCGTGCCCGAAACGATGATGGCGCAGAAATTGATGCAGATTTTCCTTGCGCAGAAAAAGTCGCTGGCCGTCGTCGTCGATGAGTTTGGCGGCACGAGCGGCATCGTGTCGCTCGAAGACATCGTTGAGGAGATTTTCGGCGACATCGAAGACGAACACGACAATTCGAAATACGTCGCGAAGCATCTCGAAAGCGGCGAATACGTCCTCTCGGCACGCCTCGAAATCGACAAAGTCAATGAACTTTTCGACCTCGAACTGCCCGAAAGCGACGACTATATGACCGTCTCGGGACTGATTCTGCACGAATACCAAAGTTTCCCGAAACTCAACGAGGAAGTGAAAATCGGAAAATTCACGTTCAAAATCATCAAAAATACGATGACAAAAATCGAGTTAGTAAAACTCAAAGTCGAGGAAGATGGCTGAAAAAACGGCTTCTGAACACGGAAAAATCGGGAAAATCGGCTCGAAAAACCAAAAAATATCCGAAAAATTCCGTCGTTTCAGACTTTTTTCGTAACTTTGTGCGCTTTTTTGAAGACAATAAATAAAAATCAATAAAAAACAAAGTAAAAAAATGGCAGCAATTGGAAAAATCAGAAGTTGGGGTCCGGTGCTCGTAGGCGCGATTGCACTGGCACTCTTCGCATTCATTGCCGAAGAAGCGGTTCGCTCTTGCGAAACCACACGTAACGACCAGCGTCAGCAAGTTGGTCAAGTTTTGGGTGAAAAAGTCAGCGTGCAAGACTTCCAGAAACTCCTCGACGAGTATCAGGAAGTCATCAAAATGCAGCAAGGACAGGAAAACCTCAACGAGCAGCAGCTCAATCAGGTGAAGGACGCCGTTTGGCAGACCCTCGTTCAGAATCGTCTGATTGAAAACGAGGCCAAGAAACTCGGTCTGACCGTCACCGACGAGGAAGTGCAGAACATTTTGAAGGAAGGCACGAACCAGATGCTTCTCAGTACGCCGTTCGTGAACCAGCAGACGGGACGTTTCGACGCAAACGCCCTGCAGCAGTTCCTCGCCGAGTACAAGCAGCAGCAGGCTACCAACCCGCAGTTGGCTCAGCAGTATCAGTCGGTGTATCGCTACTGGACTTTCATCGAAAAGACCCTTCGTCAGCAGGTTCTTCAGCAGAAATATCAGGCTCTGTTCGCCAACTGTCTGCTCTCGAACCCCGTCGAGGCGAAGATGGCATTCGACGCTGAGAGCGAGGAAAGCCACGTTGAATTGGCTGTGTTCCCCTACAGCAGCATTGAAGACAGCAAAATTGAAGTGAGCGAAAGTGAACTGAAAGCCAAATACGACGAACTGAAGGCTCGTTTCTTGCAGCCGGTCGAAAGCCGCGACGTGAAATTCGTGGACGTAGAGGTTCAGCCCTCGACACAAGACCGTGCTGAAATTCAGAAACTCTTCGCCGACTATCAGAAGCAACTCACCGAGGCTGCTGATCCGACGGAAGTCGTCCGCAAGAGCACTTCGCTGATGCCGTATCTCGGTCTGCCCGTCGCCTCTTCTGCCTTCCCCACTGACATTGCGCAGAAACTCGACTCGATGGCAGTCGGTAGCGTCTATGGTCCGATGGAAAGCAAGGCCGACAACACGCTCAACCTCATCAAACTCGTCGCCAAGACGCAGTTGCCCGACTCGGTTGAATATCGTCGCATTCAGGTTGGTGGAACGTCGATTGAAGACGCTCGCAAGCGTGCCGACTCGATTTACACGGCTCTGAAGGCTGGTGCCGAATTTGACGTTTTGGCCAAGAAATATGGTCAGACAGCCGACAAAATGTGGCTCACAACCCGTGAATATCAGCTCGCTCCGACGATGGACGCTGACACGAAGAGCCTTCTGAATCAACTAAACACGATGGCCGCCAACGAACTTCGCAACATCGAACTGTCGCAGGGCAACATCATCGTTCAGGTTCTCAACCGCAAGAATTTCATCACGAAATACACTGCTGCCGTTGTCAAGAAGACCATCGACTTCTCGAAAGACACCTATTCGACGGCTTACAACAAGTTCAGTTCCTTCGTGAGCGCTAACCAGAAAGGCGAAGACCTCGTCAACAACGCTCAGAAGAACGGCTATCAGGTGCAAACCCGCAACGACATCACCACCGCCGAGCACTATCTCGCCAACATTCGTGGCACCCGCGACGCGCTGAAGTGGCTCTTTGAGGCGAAGGAAGGCGAAATTTCGCCGATGTACGAATGTGGAGACAACAACCACCTGCTCGTGGTCGTGCTCGACAAGATTCACAAGGCTGGTAACCGCTCGTTCGACGACCCGCAGGTCAAAGAGTTCGTGAAGGCAGAAGTGATTCGCGACAAGAAAGCCGCTCAACTGATGGAAAAGGCACAGGGCGTGAAGTCGATTGCCGACGCAAAGGCCAAGGGTGCCGTGGTTGATTCCGTGAGCCAGATTACGTTTGCCGCTCCCGTGTTCATCGCGTCGAGTGGTGCCAGCGAGCCCGCTCTGAGCGGTGCCGTCGCAGGAACAGCCAAGGGCGAGTTCTCGAAGGCCCCCGTGAAGGGCAATGCCGGAGTCTATCTCTTCCAAGTGACCGACCGCCACAGCCACGCCGAGGCTTTCAACGCCAAGGAACAAGAAGCCAAACTCCGCCAGCGCGTGATGCAGTTCGCCAGCGGATTCATGGGCGACCTCTACCAGAAAGCAAAAGTAGAAGACAACCGCTATCTGTTCTTCTAAAAAATCGCTTTTCTAAAAGTCGATATACGAAAATGCCCGATGCGATTGCGTCGGGCTTTTTTTATATAATAATGTGTAGAATCGTTCGCCCGAAAATGCCCATTTTTTCGATTTTAAGAGTTTTTAACGTCGCATAAAAGACATTTTTGACCGATATGCTTGCAATTGTCGATTTTTTTTGCTTACTTTGCAGAAACTATCATTAACAACTAAAACCAGACGTTATGATGAAGACAACAGAAACAGCGAATCTCTGTGGTCTGAAGCGCGAAGACTTCCAGACCACAGTGAACGGTAAGCAAACCGATCTTTACATTTTAAAGAACAGTCAAGGCAACGAAGTTGCCGTCACCAACTACGGCGGAGCGCTTGTCGCCATCATGGTTCCCGACCGCGACGGCAAGCATGCCAACGTGATTCAAGGACACGACAACATCCAAAGTGTCATCAATAGTCCCGAGCCTTATCTTTCGACGCTCATCGGACGCTATGGCAATCGCATTGCGAAAGGCCGCTTCCAACTGAACGGAAAGCAGTATGAACTGGCCATCAACAACGGTCCGAACTCGCTGCACGGCGGTCGGGTCGGATGGAACGCGAAAGTGTGGGATGCCCTGCAAATGAACGACAAGACGCTCGTGCTGAAGTATGTGAGTCCTTACGGAGAAGAAGGCTACACGGGCGAAATGAAAGTGACGGTGGTCTATACGTTCACCGACGAGAACGAGCTCGTCATCGAATACATGGCGCAGACCAACAAAAAGACCATTCTCAACCTCACGAGCCACGGATTTTTCTCGCTGCAAGGTCTTGACAATCCGACACCGACCATCGACGAGCAAATCTGCCAAATCAACGCCGATTACTACCTGCCCATCGACGACACATCGATTCCGACGGGCGAAATTCGCTTTGTGAAGGGTACGCCGTTCGACTTCCGCAATCCGAAGGCCGTCGGCAAGGACATCGACGCCGACGATGAGCAAATCAAAAACGGTGCCGGCTACGACCATTGTTTCGTTTTGAACAAGAAGGAAGAGGGCGAACTGAGTTTTGCCGCCCGACTCGTGGAGCCGAAGAGCGGTCGCACGATGGAGGTCTATACGACCGAGCCTGGTGTGCAGGTCTATTCCGACAACTGGGCCGACGGATTCCCCGGCTATCACGGTGCCACGTTCGGTCGTCGTTCGGCCATCTGCTTCGAGTGCCAGCACTTCCCCGATTCGCCGAATCATCCCTATTTCCCGTCGGTGGTGCTGCGTCCGGGTGAGGAATACAAGCAGAAAACCATTTACAAATTTGGAATTGACAAGTAATTATTAACCATAAAAACGATTAAAGCTATGGACATTGAATTCGTAAGAAGTCGCTTCATCAAGCACTTCGATGGAAAAACTGGCAACATCTACGCATCGCCAGGCCGTATCAACCTCATCGGTGAGCACACCGACTACAACGGAGGTTTCGTATTCCCCGGTGCCATCGACAAAGGCATCATGGCAGAAATGCGCCCCAACGGTACTGAAAGCACCATTCGGGCCTATTCAATCGACCTGAAAGATCGCGTCGATTTCGACTTCCACGACGGTCAGGGTCCCCGTGCATCGTGGGCTCGCTACATCTACGGCATCACGCTCGAAATGGAGAAACTCGGCGTGCCCGTCAAGGGTTACAACATCGCTTTCGCAGGCGACGTGCCCCTCGGAGCAGGTATGTCGTCGTCGGCTGCCATGGAAAGTTGCTTCGCCTGCGGTCTGAACGACCTTTTCGGCGACAACAAGATTTCCAAGTGGGACATCGTCCTCGCAGGACAAGCCACGGAGCACAACTACGTCGGTGTGAAGTGCGGTATCATGGACCAGTTCGCCAGCGTCTTCGGACAGGCCGGAAAACTGATGCGTCTGGACTGCCGTTCGCGTGAGTTCGAGTATTTCCCCTTCAACCCCGAAGGCTACAAGCTCGTACTTCTCAACTCTTGCGTGAAGCACGAACTCGTCGGTTCGCCCTACAACGACCGTCGCAACTCGTGTGAAAACGTCGTGAAACACATCGCTGCGAAGCATCCCGAAGGAAAATTCGAGACATTGCGCGACTGTACTTGGGAACAACTCGAGGAAGTGCGTGCCGAAGTCGGCGAGGAAGACTACACCCGCGCCCATTTCGTGCTCGGCGAGAAAGACCGTGTGTTGGCTGTTTGCGACGCATTGGTGGCTGGCGACTACGAAACCGTTGGTAAGAAGATGTACGAGACGCACGAAGGACTGTCGAAGGAGTACGAAGTGAGCTGTGAAGAGCTCGACTTCCTCAACGACGTTGCCAAGGAGTGCGGCGTGACGGGTTCGCGCATCATGGGCGGTGGCTTCGGCGGCTGCACCATCAACCTCGTCAAGGACGAACTCTACGACTCGTTCATCGAGACGGCCAAGAAGAAGTATTTCGAGAAATATAACAAAGTGCCGAAAGTCTATGACGTGGTCATCAGCGACGGTTCGCGTAAGATTTGCTAATTCATAAACATTAAAAATATGAGTACACAACAGAAACAATGGGGAGCCATCATCGTGATGATTGCGCTCTTCGCCATGATTGCCTTCGTGACGAACCTCTGTACGCCGATGGCAACGATTATCAAGAATCAGGGTGAAATTTCGAATGTGCTTGCCCAGATTGGTAACTACGGCAACTTCGTGGCCTATCTCGTGATGGGTATTCCTGCCGGTATGCTCATTTCGAAGTTTGGCTATAAGAAAACCGCTCTCATCGGCCTTGTCGTCGGTATGATTGGTATTCTCATCCAGTGGATGAGCGGTTTAATTGACAACGGCGACGGCTCGAACATCGGCGTCGTATTCGCTGTTTATCTCATCGGTGCTTTCATCGCCGGTCTGACGATGTGCATTCTGAACTGCGTTGTGAACCCGATGCTGAATCTCCTCGGAGGCGGCGGCAACAAGGGTAACCAGTTGATTCAGATTGGTGGCGTGTTCAACTCGACCGCCGCTGTGGCTTGCTACATTCTGATGGGTGCGCTCATCGCCGACGCTACGAAGGCTAAGATTGCCGACGCTACGCCCGCGCTGATGATTGCCCTCGCCATATTCGTCATCGCCTTCGTCGTGATTCTCTTCACGAAAATCGACGAACCCGAGCAGGCTCCTGTAGATTTGAGCCTCATCGGTGGTGCAATGAGCTATCGCCATTTCGCACTCGGTGCCCTCGCCATTTTCCTGTATATGGGAATCGAGGTGGGAGTGCCTAACTTCGTCAATCTCTATCTGATCGAAGACAAAGGAATGAGCGCCAGTACGGTGGGTATGATTGTCGCTGTCTATTGGTTTATGATGCTCATCGGTCGTTTCGTTGGCGCTGCGATTGGCAACAAAGTGAGTAGCCGTGCCATGGTGACGACGGTTTCCGTTGCCACTCTCTGCCTTGTGCTGTTCGGAATGTTCGCGTCGCAAGACGTTCTCGTTCCGTTCCCGGGCGTTGACTGGAGTACGCTCACCGTGCAGATGACTCCCGTTCCGCAGGGCATTTTCGCCTTCCTGCTCGTGGGTCTTTGCACCAGCGTGATGTGGGGAGCCATCTTCAATATGGCCGTCGAAGGACTGGGCAAATACACCGCCATTGCTTCTGGTATCTTTATGACGATGGTGGTCGGCTGCGCTGTGATGATGTTTGTGCAGGCATTTGTGGCCGATGCTTTCGGCTATATCGCCAGCTTCTCGGTAGTCGTGTTCTGCGCTGCCTACATCCTGTTCTATGCGCTGGTCGGCTCGAAGCCTGCTAAGAAATAAACCTAAATTTCTAAAAACCGAAAGAGAGGATGCGTCCGTGTGGATACATCCTCTCTGTTCTTTGTGTGTTTTTTAATAATGCTTGATGGCTCGATCCATTTCGCGACGGTCTTCCTTTTCCTTCAAAGTTTGGCGCTTGTCGTACTGCTTTTTGCCTCGACAAAGGGCAATATCGACCTTCGCCCGACCGTTTGGGTCGATGAAAATCAGTGTTGGAACAATCGTGTAGCCAGGTTGTTTTCCAGCGTCTTCCAATTGTCGGATTTCGCGCTTCGACAACAGCAGTTTCCGCTCGCGCTTCGCCTCGTGGTTGGCGTAGGAACCATAGAAATAGGGCGAAATATTCATATTCTTCACCCAAATCTCACCGTTCACGATGTAGCAATAGGTATCGACAAGCGAAACCTTGCCCGCACGAATCGACTTGATTTCCGTGCCGGTCAGCACAATGCCCGCCGTCAGTTCCTCGACGAAGAAATATTCGAAGGCGGCCTTTTTGTTCTTGATCTGAATCGGACTTTTCTTCCGAAGTTCCAGTTGTTGCTTGTTCATAACCTTGCTGCAAAGCGATTTTGACGATTTGCGGCTGCAAAATTACACATAATTTCCGATTCCGCAAACCATTTTACGGTTTTTTCCAGAATCGGGCGGTGATGTCGGTGAGTTCGCCGTCGGGCGCGACTTTGTAGAGCCGCTGGTTGGTCGTGGGCTTCGAAAGCGAGCCGAGGTGGGCGATGTAGGGACCGATTTTGATGTAGTCGAAATGCTGTCGGCTGATGCGCGGCGAAATGCGGATTCGACCGCTGTACCACGCGACGCGATAGCGCGGATGACGCTTGTGGATGTATTGCGCCAGTGAATCGACCGTTTCGGGTTCGGCATCGCCGCCCATGAAGGCTATGCAGGTAATGTCGCCACCAAACTCGCTGACGAAGGCATCGATGGCGGCCTCGTCGAGCGGTTCGCCGATGTCCTCGGCCAGATAGGAACTATGGCAGCCCGGACAATGGCACGGACAGCGCGAAATATTGACGGAGAGCGTCGTCTCGTCAGGGATTTCCTGAAAGACGACGCCTGTGTTAACGTATTTTAGCATGGTTTACGCCTTTTCAAGAACCAATTTTTCTTTTCCGGCGTAGAAGCGGCGGTGTTCCTCCTGCTGACGAGCCAGCGAGAAGTTGCTCACACGTTTCAGATAACCGATGATTCGGGTCATGTAATCGACGTTCTTTGAGCCGCACTTCGGACATTCGTGCAGATAGCGCTTGTCGATGCATCCACAATCGTTGCAGAGCGTGTTCGGCACGTTGAAGGTGAAGTAGTTGCAGCCTTCCTTCGCAGCCACGCAGAGCAGTTGGCGATATTGCGTCTTTGAAAGATGCTCTTCGAGGTTCATGTGCAACGCCGAACCGCCCGTGAGGTGTTGGATGTAGGGTGCGCCGTGGAGTTTGAACTTGTCGATGATGTTCAACGAGTCGTCTTCGACCACGTAGAAATAGGAGTTGTAGCAGTCGCGAGGCACGAAATAGCCGTCTTCGCGGTCCCATTTCGCGTGCTTCACGCCAACGTTCTCCGCCGGAATCATCTCGCAGTTGAACAGCACGTCCTTCGTGTGGT
Organism: Prevotella sp.; assembly: GCA_017412145.1. GTDB lineage: Bacteria > Bacteroidota > Bacteroidia > Bacteroidales > Bacteroidaceae > Prevotella. The sequence continues at coordinate 8,000 of JAFPYO010000033.1, read as the reverse complement.
ATTCCTTGTTTTTCTTCTCGACCAGACCGAGCACTTCCTGTACGAATGCGAGGTATTTCGGGTTGTCGGTGATTTCAAGTCCCATGAATTCGGCGGCCTCGACCATGCCGTTGATGCCGATGGTGAGATACTGCCGACCGATGTTGATGTAGCCTGCGTCGAACAGCGGAAGCATGCCGTTGGACTGCAATTCCTTGAGGTTTTCGTTGTAGGCGAGTTGCACCTTGTGGCAGAGGTCAATGACTTCGGTCAGGTACTCGCGATAGTCCTTTCCGTTGTTCACGGCGTACTGGATGCAACGGTTCAAATTGATGGTCAGAACCGACTTCGAACCCGTCGAAACACCACCTGCACCGAGCGTGTAGCTGAAGCCGTTGTCCTGAATTTCGTTGCGCAGACGGCAGCACGACGACAGCGAATCGGCGTTGTCGCTCATGTAAGTGAAGAACGAGTGGCCCTCTGAGTACATTTCAGCGGTGAAATCGCCCCATTCCTTGTCCATGCAGTCGCCGTCTTTCGTGAGCAGTGCCATCGTTTCCACGGGGAACGTCAGCACGGTCTTCGTGCGCTCCTTGTTGAACCACTTCATGAAGCGTTTTTGCAGCCACGAAAGACCTTCCCAATCGGGTTTCGAGCCGTCGGGGAAGAAGAATTCACCAAAAAGGCTCTCGAAATAGAACTTGTCGTAGTAAGCGACGTTCCAAAACACGGCCTGATAGTTGCGTGCGCCAGTCGGCTGGTTGAGCGAATAGACGATTTGCTCGAAATGGTCGGTGATGACCTTGTCGATGGAGCGCTGTTTGAGCGAGAGATCGACCACGCGCTCGGGATCCTTATAATAATCAGTGCCGAACTCCTTGCCGATGAAATAGTTCATATACATCAGGAATTCAGGCGTGGCGCAGGCTCCGCTGAGCATCGAACTGACCATAAACACCATGTTCACGAAACCGCCGCAGAACGATTTGAGGTTGGTCGGCGCGGTCGAGTTGCCGCCAATCGAGGCCGTTCCGCCGATGAGCCACGGATACATCGTAATCGAGGCGCAGTAGTTGGCGAGCGATGTTTCGTCGTTTTTATAAATGAAGTGGTTCGTGAGCATTTTGATATATTCGTCGCTGAGTTGCTTGCCGTACATCTTTTTAATACGGTCGGTCAGCAGGCGGCGATTCAATCTGATGAAACTTGCCTTGGGCAGTTCGCCAATCAAAGTTGCAATATTTTTATGCTCGACGTTGGCATTTGCGTCATACTTTGAACCCGTTGCGGCATTGGCTGCATCGACATAGTCTGACAAAAATTTCAATTTTTCCAGCGTTTCGCGGTCTTCCGTGTGCTGCTGGCGATAGAGCATAAACGACTTGGCAACCTGATAGTAGCCTTCGCGCATCAAGGCTTCCTCGACTTGGTTCTGGATGTCCTCCACCTTGATATCCTCCTGCATGTCTAAGTGGCTGATAATCTTCGAGATACTTCCCAAGTCGATGGGTTCGTTAACAGACTCGAACGCCTTCAAGATGGCGTTCATGATTTTGTCCAAAGAGAAGCGGTCTTTCGTTCCGTCGCGCTTCGTGATGGTAAAGTTTTTTATCTCCATTTTGGTTTTAGTTTTGGAAAACTTTTCAGAAAAATTTTTCCAAGAAGTTTTCCATTTTGGAAATTTCTCCTTTCAAATCCTCCATCAAAGTTTTCTAATTTGAAAATTCATTTGCGCTTGCAAAATTAGCAAAAAAGATGATACGACAAGCAAGAAATTCTAAGAAAATTTTCATTTTTACATTTTTTAATATTCTAAAAAATCGTGAAAGTTTGCAGTTTTCGATGAACAAAAACGTCTTTTCTTGCTGATTATCAACAAAAAAAGACATTTTTTTACTAAAAAACCGTTTTTTATACCTACATTTTTACGCTTGAAATATCGACAAGTTGGTTGACGATGGCATAGATGGTCAGACCAGCCGGCGAATGGATTTGGAGTTTTCGGGCGATGTTTCGGCGGTGGGTGATGACGGTGTTGGTTGAGATGAAGAGATGGTCGGCAATTTCTTTGTTCGACATTCCCTGCACGACGCAGACGATGACATCTTTCTCGCGCTCCGACAGCACTTCCGAGTTGTTCGGACTCTGGCTAATCATGTTGGAGATTTTCGCCGAAACATCGTTCTTCCGCGATTTCTGTTCCAGTCGTCGAATGGCAGGAATGAAGATTTCGTCCTCGACATTGGCATGCAACGACAGCCATTCCTCGTTGTTGTAGATGTCGTAGAGTGTGGCGGAAAGTTGGTTGTTGCGCAGTCCGTCGGCAGGCAGATATTTGATGATAATCTGTTTCAGTTCACGCAGTTTCTGGTCGGTCTGTCCGTGGTTTTTCGAGAAGGTTTCAATGTCGTAATTGTCGTTGGCATTGCCTTCGAGCAGGTTTTCGACGTAGGGAAAAACCGTCTTTTCCTCGTACATCATGTGCACGCGGATGCTGTGGGCGTATTCGTCGTAGAGTTTCAGGATGAGTTGCGCCAGACTGCTGTGCTCGTCGAGCGCATCGGCGAGTTCGCGGCGTATAAAAGGCAACTGAAAGCGAAGGTAATAGTCGTGCGACGCCTTCAGGTAGTGCATCAGTGTGGGAATCGAGAGGCGGTCAGAATTTTCGTTGTCGAGGTAGCCGTTGATGGTAAAATTCACCACGGCAAGGAATGTATAGGTGTCAACGCCTTGTTCCTCGCACACCTCTCGCACGGTTTTGTCGCCAAAACCGAGGTTGATGCCAAACGAACCGAGACTCTGCAAAACGCTGTAATTATCGCGGATAATCGAAATCAGTTTGTCGTCCGCTTCGTACATTTTCAAGTGTTTCATACGTACATTATATATTATTAGGGTGCAAAATAACGAAAAAAAATCGATACCCGCAATCCCCATTATTAGGTATTTTCCTCGATTTTAGCGATTTTTTGCATAAAAAATCATGATATTTGGTTATTTTGATGTCATTATTCGAATTTTTTGACTACATTTGCAGGCATGGAACGAGAAATCGTCCCGAAAAGTAATCAAAATGAACCAAAACGTAAGTCTTGACTTGATGCAGTTTGTGGAAACGCAGATACTTCCACAGTACAGTGCATTCGGGCGAAGCCACGACATTCGCCACGTGCAGCGCGTCATAGAGCAGAGTCTGCAACTGGCAAAAACGATTGGTGCCGACATCAATATGGCATACGTCGTGGCCGCCTATCACGACATTGGCATGAGTGGTCCGCGAGCCATTCACCACGTGACAGGCGGGAAAATTCTCGCCGCCGACCAGCGTCTGCTTAAATGGTTCAATCCGCAGCAAATTGCGATAATGCGCGAGGCTGTCGAAGACCATCGGGCATCGCTGAGCCATGCGCCACGCAGTATTTACGGGAAAATCGTGGCCGAGGCCGACCGCGACCTTGCGCCAGAAGTTGTTCTGACGCGAACCGTGCAGTTCGGGCTTGAAAACTACCCTGAAAAGGGCAAGGAAGAGCATTGGGAACGTTTCACCGAGCATCTGAAAAACAAGTATTCGGCGCAGGGGTATATCACGCTGTGGATTCCGAATTCGCCCAACGAGCAGCATCTTCGCGAACTGCGCAATATTATTGCCGACCCGAAACGACTTCGCCATGAGTTCGAGCGGGTTTATGAAAGGGAAATGAAGAGTGAAGAATGAACTATCAACTATCAACTATCAACTGTCAACTATCAACTCAAAAACATGGAATATTATATCATTGAAAACAAGGAACATCAGGGTCCGTTTAGCATCGACCAACTGCGCGAAATGGGCATCACAGCCGACAGATTGGTCTGGTCGGAAGACATGGAAGACTGGACACCGGCCAGTGAAGTAGAAGAATTGAATAGTATTTTGAGACCGAGTCCGTTGACTCCGCCCGAAATCCCTGTCAAGAAGAAAGATTCGTGTCTGAAACGGTTTTTCGTCGCCTTTCTGTTCTTGCTCGTCGCCCTGCTCATCGCCATGGCTGTGTCGAATCCGGGGAAGGATGCCCACAAACGAGCCATCGCCAACAATGTGCTGTCTGGCATCCAGAAATCGGCCGATGCCCATGACGATTTGTTTGGAACGGGCCTGCAAATCGTCCAGAAAATGCTTAGCAGTCGTGTGTTCGACACGATGCTCGACGGAATGCTCGACTACGAAAGCTACCTTTTCTTCTCGAAAGGCAGCGTAACGTTCGACGGCAAGCCCCACACGGTTTCCTACGGCGTTTTCGGCAAGATTTTCACGCTGAACGAAGACGATGTGGCGACCTACATCGAGCAAAACAATCCTTTCGCAAGCCTGAAAGACCTCAATTCGGTCGGAAAGGAAATCGTCGGAGATGCCCAAACCATCGAGGAAGCGATTGACAACATCGACACGAAAGGTCTGCTCGACAACCTCGGCGACGAACTCGTTGGAACAATGGGGCAACTCGTCAAAAAACAGATGACCGAGCGAACCGACAGTGCCACCGGCGACGCCCTCGAGCGCATCATTGATGGCGTGACCGACATCATCAAAAACGGGATTCGCGAAGAATAAATCGACATGAAACGCAGTCTTATCCTCCTCGTCATCGCGTTGATGTTTGGGAAGTCGTTTGCCCAACGTCACGAAATCCTCAACGAGCGCATCGCATCGCTGCAAGTCACTGCCGGCGACGATTGGCTTTCGCCACCCGTGATTCGACTCGACGGAAACGTGCCCATTTGCATCGATTTCGACGACCTCACCCACGAATACCATCGCTATGTCTATAAAATCGAACATTGCGAGGCCGATTGGACCGTGTCGGAGAGCCTTTTCGCCAGCGACTACATCGAAGGTTTTGCCGACCGACTGACGATCGACGACCTCGCCGAATCGCTCAACACCAATGTGCTCTACACCCACTATCGACTGCAAATTCCGAACGAGCGGTGTCGAATCAAGATGAGCGGAAACTACCGCGTCACCATCTACGACGAAAACAACGACGACCGCCCGATGCTGACCGCTTGTTTCATGGTGGTGGAGCCGTTGGCAGGCATCAGCCTCAGCGTCACGAGTAACACCGACATCGACATCAACGGACGGAATCAGCAGGTGGAAATGCAACTTAACTACGGCGCCCTCAACGTCACCGACCCCGAACGTCAACTCTGCACCGTCGTTATGCAGAACAACCGTTGGGACAATTCCGTCGTGAACAGCCGTCCGCAGTTTGTCATGGCCGACGGACTTCGCTGGAGCCACAATCGCGACTTGATTTTCCCTGCCGGAAACGAATATCGTAAGTTTGAAATCCTCGACGTTAGCCACCCAACGATGGGCATCGAGGCCATCGATTGGGACGGCGACAACTACCACTCCTACCTCTACATCGACGAGCCGCGCCGCAGTTATCTCTACGACGAGGATGCCAACGGAGCTTTCCTCATTCGCAACAGCGACAACTACGAAATCAACCACACGTGCGACTACATGCTCGTGCATTTCCGCCTTCAATCGCCGCGATTGGCCTCGCCCGTTTATGTGAATGGCGTGTGGACGAACGACCGCTTTCTGCCGCGCTACATGATGGAATACGACGACGAGAATCAGCAATACGAACTCGTCGTACCGCTGAAACAAGGCTATTATTCCTACCAATATTTGATGATGAATCCCGACGGAACACTCGTGCCTGTGCCATCGGAAGGCAGTTTCTATCAAACCGAAAACAGCTATCAGGCCTACGTCTATTTCCGTGGGGTGGGAGAGCGCACCGACCGCCTTGTAGGATTCCAACAGGTCATTTTTAATTAAAATATAACAATTAAAATTTGATTTTAAGTTAAAATTTGTAATAATACAGAATTTTATTAACATTACACTGTTAATTCGTTCACTTTTTCATTACCTTTGCATCATCAAATAAAAAAAATGTTCACAACATTATGAAGCAAAGGACCATTTGGACAATCGCCATCATCATGGGAGGCTCGTTCCTCGCCCTGCTTTTCCTTCAGTTGCAGTACATCCGCGAGATGGCTGAAATGAAGAAAGAGCAGTTCGACGAGTCGGTGAACAGGGCGCTCTATCAGGCCAGCAGCAACTTGGAACTGAACGAGACCCAACGCTACCTTGAAAAAGACATCAACGAAGCCGAACGCCGCTCGTTCAGCGTGGATTCGATAGGAACGCGCTCGGGACAGCCCGACGGCACGATTCAGCAGAGCCACCAATATTCCGTCGTGGGCAAAGACGGCACGATTTATTCGTCGTTCATGCTGAAAACCATCGAGACGAAGCCCTCGCAGAAGCCCAAGGCGATGATCCTTCGCAAAGACCGCAACGCCATTTCCGAGGCCAGCAAGTCGATGCAGGAAATCATGAAAAACCGCTATGTCTATCAGAAAGCGCTGCTCGACAAAGTGGTCTATTCGATTCTCTATTCCGCCAGCGACAAACCGTTGAAAGAGCGTATCAACTTCAAGTTGCTCGACCAGGATTTGAAGGCCGAACTGATGAACAACGGCATCAACATTCCCTATCATTTCATTGTGACGACGCAAGACGGTCGGGAAGTCTATCGCTGTCCCGAATATTCCGACGAAGGCGATGGAGTCAGCTATTCGCAGGTGCTTTTCCGCAACGACCCGCAGTCGAAAGTCGGCATCGTGAAAGTCCACTTCCCGACGATGAACTCCTACATCTATTCATCGGTGCGGTTCATGATTCCGAGCATCATTTTCACACTCGTGCTGCTCATCACCTTTATTATAACGCTGATTCTCGTGTTCCGTCAGAAGCGCTATTCCGAAGTGAAAAACGACTTCATCAACAACATGACCCACGAACTCAAAACGCCGATTGCCAGCATTTCGTTGGCAGCGCAGATGATGAACGATGACTCGGTGACGAAGAGCGAACAAATGACGAAACACCTCGGAACAGTCATCAACGACGAGGCGAAACGACTGCGTTTTCTCGTGGAAAAAGTGCTGCAAATGTCAATGTTCGACCGTCAGGACACGACGTTCAAGAAAAAAGAACTCGACCTGAACGAAATGGTCGAGAGCATTGCCAACAATTTCTCGTTGCGCGTTGAGCACACTGGCGGAAAAATTTATACGCAGATTGAAGCCGTCGATTCGGCGATGTTCGTCGATGAGGTGCATTTCCAGAATGTTATCAACAATTTGCTCGACAACGCCGTGAAATATCGCAAACCCGACAGTCCGATCGACATTTTCATCAAGACGTGGAACGACGGCGACCATCTCTATCTCTCGATTCGCGACACGGGCATCGGCATCAAGAAAGAGAATTTGAAAAAGGTGTTCGAGAAGTTCTACCGCGTCCCCCGAGGCAATGTCCACGACGTGAAAGGTTTTGGACTCGGACTGGCCTACGTGAAGAACATCGTGGCGCTGCATCAGGGCGAAATCCGCGTCGATAGCGAACTCGGCAAGGGTACGACATTCACGATAAAATTGCCAGTGATGAAAAATTGAAAACTATCAACTGTCAACTATCAACTGTCAACTATCAACTGTCAACTATCAATTATCAACTAATACAAACCAACCGCCTGCCAGCAAACTCCCACAAACCGGCGGGCACTCCCCAAGAAAAATGGGGTAGGAGGGAGGACAAAGATTATGGAAGAAAAACTGAAAATCCTGTTGTGCGAAGACGACGAAAACCTCGGAATGTTGCTTCGCGAGTATCTGCAAGCCAAAGGCTACATGACCGAACTTTGTGCCGACGGCGAGGCTGGTTTCAAAGCCTTCATGAAGAGTAAGTTCGACATCTGCGTGCTCGACGTGATGATGCCGAAGAAAGACGGCTTTACGCTGGCGCAGGAAATTCGCCAGACCAATGCCGAAATGCCCATCATCTTCCTCACGGCCAAGACCCAGAAAGAAGACATCGTGGATGGCTTCAAACTCGGTGCCGACGACTACATCACCAAGCCCTTCTCTATGGAGGAGCTCGTACTCCGCAT
>JAFPYO010000032.1:0-3845 GCA_017412145.1 Prevotella sp. | reverse complement strand
GATTCCTGCCCTTCGACAAGGTGCGCGACAAAGACTCACCAGCCTCCATCTGTCTCATCTGCGAGATTGCTGCCTACGCAAAAGATCAGGGCAAGACACTCTACGACCTGCTCATGGATATCTATCTTGAATACGGGTTCTCACACGAATATACCATCAACGTTGTGCGTCCCGGAAAGACAGGTGCCGACGAAATCCGCCAGATGATGGAGAATTTCCGCCAGGAGCCGCCCACCGACTTGGGTGGTTCGGAAGTGTGCCTGTGGAAAGATTTCCAGAAACTCGAAATGCGCAAGGCCGACGGCACGGTCGAAAAACTCGATATGCCCGACACGTCGAACGTGCTTCAATGGTTCTGCACCGACGGCACGAAAGTCAGCGTGCGTCCGAGTGGCACCGAGCCGAAAATCAAGTTCTATCTCGAGGTGAAAGACGCTTCAATGCGCAGTGCAGCCGACTACGAGCGTTGTCTGGCCGATGCGAAAAAGAAGGTCGAAGCCATCAAAAAGAGCCTGAAACTCGACTAATTTTCCGAAAAATCAAAAAAACAAGTTTCAAAATATGAAGAAACGAATCTTTCTTACCACCACGCTGGTGATTTTGACCCTCTGCGGGTTCCTCAAGTTCCCAACCCTCGCCAACCCTGCGCCCAACTGGAAACCTGCGACGCTGATGCCCATCCAGACGAGGCTCGACGGCTTTGAATACGGCAGCGCCGAGGCCCCCGACGGCACAGAATGGCAGTCGCCCGAACGATTGGGCTACAACAAAATGCAGCCGAGGGCGTGGTTTGTGTCGTTTGCCTCGGCGGAAGAGGCGCGGAAGGTGCTTCCCGAGTACAGTTCGCGGCGCATCAGCCTCGACGGAACGTGGAAATTCCATTTCGCCAAGACGCCTGACGAGCGACCGCTCGATTTCTACAAAAAGGACTTCGACTGCTCGGCGTGGGATGACATTCCCGTGCCGTCGAACTGGAACATCGTGGGGTTGAAGAAAGGTTCGTGGAACGAGGAGAAAGGCCGTTGGGAAGGCAAATACGGCGTTCCCATCTATGTGAACCAGCCCGTGATTTTCTACCACGAGCGCAAGGTCGATGACTGGCGCGAGGGTGTGATGCGCACGCCACCGACGAACTGGACGACCTACGAATATCGCAACGAAGTGGGTTCGTATCGCCGCACGTTCACCGTGCCGAAAGAGTGGAAAAAACAGGAGATTTTCGTCGAGTTCGACGGTGTCGATTCGTTTTTCTATCTTTGGGTGAACGGAAAATACGTCGGTTTCTCGAAAAATTCGCGCGACGCTGCTCGTTTCGACATCACGAAGTATGTGAAAGTGGGCGAAAACTCGATTTCGGTCGAGGTCTATCGCAACTCTGACGGTTCGTTCCTCGAGGCGCAGGATATGTTCCGCCTGCCGGGCATTTTCCGCAGCGTCAGCGTCTATGCCACGCCGAAAGTCCGCTTCCAAGACCTGCGCGTCAGGGCCGACTGGGCCGGTCGTCGGGCTTGGCTGATTGTCGATGCACTGGTGAAGAACCACAACAAATTCCCGAAGGACTACAAAGTCGTCTATAGCCTTTACGAAAACGACCTTTATTCCGACGAAAACCGCCAAATCATCGCGCCGTCGCCGCGCATCGATCTGAGTGCGACGACCATCAAGCCGTGGAGTGCCGAGGAGCCGAATCTCTACGTGCTCGTGGCCGAGTTGAAAGACCACAAAGGTCGCACCACAGAGGCCATTTCGACGCAAATCGGCTTCCGAACGGTGGAAATTCGCGACACGAAAGCCGAAAACGACGAGTTCGGACTGGCTGGTCGCTATTTCTACGTCAATGGAAAAACCGTGAAACTCAAGGGTGTGAACCGCCACGAGACGAATCCCGAAACGGGCCACGCCATCACGCGAGAGCAGATGCTTGAAGAGGTGATGATGATGAAGCGGGCGAATATCAACCACGTGCGCACGTCGCACTATTCCTGCGACCCGTATTTCTACTATCTCTGCAACAAATTCGGCATCTATCTCGAGGCCGAGGCCAACCTCGAAAGCCATCAATATTATTATGGAAAGGAGTCGCTGTCGCATCCCGTCGAATGGCGGGCGGCCCACGTGGCTCGAATGATGGAATTGGCGCACGCTCGCGTGAACGACCCGTCGATTGTCATCTGGAGCCTTGGCAACGAAGCCGGCCCCGGCGACAACTTCTTAGCCAGCTATAAGGCAGTGAAAGCGTTCGATCCGACACGCCCCGTACAATACGAGCGCGACACGGAATTCCGTTTTGTCGACCTCGGTTCAAACCAATATCCGAGTGTGAACTGGGTGCGCGAAGCCGTGAAAGGCAAGATGAACATCAAGTATCCCTTCCACATCTCGGAATATGCCCATTCGATGGGCAATGCCGTGGGCAATCTGAAAGATTATTGGGACGCCATCGAATCGTCGAATTTCATTATGGGCGGTGCGATTTGGGACTGGATTGACCAGAGCCTGTATAACTATACATCACCCAACACCCAACACCAGAAATATTTAGCCTACGGCGGCGACTTCGGCGATACGCCCAACGATGGTCAGTTTGTGATGAACGGCATCATTTTCGGCGACTTGCAGCCCAAACCGCAGTATTTCGACGTGAAAAAAGTCTATCAGAACATCAAAATCGATTGGGATTGCGCTTGTCGCGACGGTGTCAATATCGTCAATAAAAACTATTTCACCGACCTCTCGAACCTCGATTGCCATTTCAAGGTGCTGGCCGACGGCGAGGTGGTGAAGGAAGGCACGATTGACATCGACAGCATTGCGCCGAGAACCGTCGAATTTGTGGAAATTCCCGAACTGAAGAATTTCGACCCGAAAGACGGACGCGAGTATTTCGTCAATTTCGAGTTCCGCTTGAAGCGCGATATGCCGTGGGCAAAGGCGGGATATGTGCAGGCCGACGAACAGTTGGGACTGAGGGCGGCAAACCCCAAAACCGAGGACATCGCGAAAACGACTGCAAAAGCCATCGAGGAAGATTGGACCGACTCAAAAATACGTCTGATCGGAGAGGGTTTTGAAGTGATTTTCGACGCCACCGACGGCAGCATCTACAGCCTCAGCTACGGCGGTCGGAAAGTGTTTGAAGATGGCTGCGGACCGCGCCTCGATGCCTTCCGAGCATGGGTGAACAATGACAAGTGGGCCTATCAGAATTGGTACGCCAACGGACTGCACAACCTCAAACACAGGAATTTGGACGATATGAATGGTCTCACCGAGCATAAAAAGAACGCTGACGGCAGCGTAACCATCGGTTTTGAAATCGAGTCGCAAGCACCCAACGGTGCAAAACTCGAAGGTGCTGACCGAAATTGGAAACGCCTCGTGGAACAAACCGACAAGCTTTTCGGCAAAGATGATTTCAAGTTCCATCAAGACCTCATCTACACGGTTTATCCCGACGGTAGCATTGAAGCCAATACCGCCATCAGGTCGAACAATCCGCATCTGGTGCTTCCGCGACTCGGCTATGTGATGAAGACGCCCTCGACGATGGAGAATTTCCGTTACTACGGACGCGGCCCCATCGACAACTATCCCGACCGAAAATCATCGCAATTCATTGGCATTTACAGCAACAAAGTGGCCGACGAATTCGAGAATTTCCCGAAACCGCAGGATATGGCCAACCATCAGGACACGCGCTGGTGCTCGCTCGCCGACAACAATGGCGCAGGAGCCCTGTTCATCGGTCGTGAGCCGATGTCGGTCAGCGTGTTGCCGTGGTCGGCGCAGGAACTCGCAATGGCGAACCATCCGCACGAACTGCCTGCCTCGTCGGGCAACTGGCT
>JAFPYO010000031.1:0-16329 GCA_017412145.1 Prevotella sp. | reverse complement strand
TCCGAGAGTCGGGTTTGGAGCACGAACTTCCTCTGACAGACGAGATGAAGGAGTTGGTCCTTTCGCAATACACAGAGTATAAACTTCTTGAGAAAAGACTTGGCAACGCCGCAAGGATGACCATTGCACCTATCGTGAAGTTTGATCCGGCCGAACACAAAGCACTCGAAGACCTTCGTACTGAATGTAAGAAATGATATGACGGCAAGATGGCTGTTTCCGAATTTATTTGTTTTTGTCAATATCAATCGTGTATTTTGCAAATATTTTCGTAAATTTGCAAGTTGAAAAACGAGAGAAGCGATGAAGCAGGAAATCAACCCTCAAGAAACCAACCGCAGGGAGGCTTTTGAACTTTGGATGAAGTCGCCCAACCCGATGGTGACACTGACGAAGACGTTCGATGTGACGAGAATGGAACGAATCGGACGCCGTAAGGGTCTGAAATTCAATATGTTGCTGTGTTGGTGCATTGGTAAGGCAGCGAGCGAAATGGAGGAATTCTATTTGTTGCCGATTCAAGACAAGTTGTATCAATTCGACCGGTTGGGTATCAATGTCATTGTGAACAACCGGAAGGGTGGCATCAGTCTTTGCGACGTGCCGTTTTCCGATGATTTGGAGCAGTTTAATGCAGACTACGTGGCTTTGACCGAATCGACGAGCAATTCTTGTGAAAATGTCGTTCTCGACGATGTGATGGTGATTGGGACGTCGGCAATGACGGCCACCGAACTCGACAGCGTGACCAATCAATACAGCGGCATTTACAATAATCCTTTCCTTGCGTGGGGAAAAATCCGAAAAAACTGGCTGAAGACTACGCTTCCCATTTCTTTCCAATTCCACCACTCTCAGATGGATGGCGGTCACGCAGCTCGATTTCTCGAAAATTTACAAAAAACGATGAAAACAATATGAAAATCGTGGTTGATTTTTTGAAACGCTATCCACTCTCGACGACGCTGATTGTGGTGATTTGGGTGCTGTGCCTGATTCCGTCTTTGCCAGAAACTCCACTTGACTATTTCAGCCTGATTGACAAATGGACGCACTTGGCGATGTACGGCACGCTCGTGGTGGTGATTTGGTGGGAATACACGCGACAACACCCCACGCTGAAGTCCCGCAGGCTGTTTCTTTGGGCTTTTCTTGCGCCTGTGGCGATGGGGGGACTGGTGGAACTGGCGCAGGCCTACTGCACGGGCGGACGGCGCAGCGGCGAGTGGTTCGACTTTGTGGCGAACTCCGTCGGCGTGGTTCTGGGAACGCTTATCGGTATTCTTCTGGCAGCGTTTCGCGCCAAAGCGAGAAAGGATACCTGAGCATGTGCTTGTTGTAGAAGCGGCGGTCGCCAGTGACTTCAGGGCCGATGAAATCGGGTTTTTCGAACGTTTCGCTGGGGCTTGAGAGTTCGACTTCGGCCATGACGAGTCCATCGTTCGCGCCGTGGAACTCATCGATTTCGAAGGTGTGGCGTCCGTCGGGACTTTTCACCAGATAGCGATGTTTGTCGATGACCCCTCCGCGACAGATTTTCAGCAGATTTTCAGCCTCCTCGCGTGTGATTTCCTTCTCAAATTCGTAGCGCGTCAGTCCGCCATCAATCGGTTTCCCCTTGATGGTGATGAAAGCTTCGTCGTCGCGCAGTCGGATGCGTACAGTGGCCGTTTCGCAGGGGATGTAACCTTGTTGGACGTGGCTGCTGGCGAAGGCTTGTTGCTTGAAATCGCTGCCTTTTTTGACGAGGAATTTGCGTTCGATTTCGAATCCGCTCATATTATCCGAGGCTTGTCCAGACGGCGAAAATCAGACCCAAGGCAATGAGGAAGCCGATGATCCACATCACGATGTTTTTACCTTGTTGTTCTTGCTTTTTTTGAAAAGCTTCGCGCTTTGCATTTGTTTTCTTTGCCATAGTTATTTGAATTTTGAATTTTGATGGTTGATTTTTGAATTGTTAAGACCGCCAATCCCCTAATTTAAGGGGCGATTCATTCTTCCGCAACAGGGAACTCCATCAAATAAGCTTTGATGAAGTCGTCGATGTGACCGTCCATCACGGCATCGACATCGGTGGTTTGGTAGTTGGTGCGATGGTCCTTCACGCGGCGGTCGTCGAAGACATACGAACGGATTTGCGACCCCCACTCGATTTTCTTCTTGCCTGCTTCGATTTTCGCCTGTGCCTCAAGCCGTTTCTTCATTGCACGGTCGTAGAGTTGCGAGCGCAACAGCGTCAGCGCACGTTCCTTGTTCTTCGGTTGGTCGCGCGTTTCGGTGTTTTCGATGAGGATTTCCTCCTCTTCGCCCGTGTCGGAGTCGGTGTACCAATAGCGCAGACGCACGCCCGACTCCACCTTGTTCACATTCTGACCGCCGGCTCCGCTGCTTCGGAACGTGTCCCACGAGAGTTTCGACGGATCGACATAGACTTCGATGGTGTCATCGACCAACGGCGTGACGAACACCGACGCAAACGAGGTCATTCGCTTGCCCTGCGCGTTAAACGGCGACACGCGCACGAGGCGGTGGACGCCGTTTTCGCTCTTGAGGAAGCCGTAGGCAAACTCGCCGCCCTCGATTTCCATTGTGACACTCTTGATGCCAGCCTCGTCGCCTTCCTGCAGGTTGCTGACGGTGACTTTGTGGCCGTGAGCTTCTGCCCAGCGCATATACATTCGCATCAGCATCTGCGCCCAGTCTTGACTCTCGGTGCCGCCTGCGCCCGAGTTGATTTTCAGCACGCAGTCCATCGGGTCTTCCTTCTGGCGCAGCATATTCTTGAGTTCGAGGTCTTCGATGAGTTGCAGGGCTTTGCGGTAGTCGTCATCGACTTCTTTTTCCGTCACCATTTCGTCGTGGTAGAAGTCGAAGGCGAGTTGCAGTTCGTCGGCCGCCATTCGCACGGCTTTGTAGTCTTTGAGCCATTTTTCGATGCCTTTGACCTTCTTCATCTGCTCCTGTGCCCGTTTCACGTCGTCCCAGAAGTCGGGTGCCTGCGTGCGCAGTTGTTCCTCTTCAAATTCCATTTGTTTTTGCGGAATATTGAGGTAGTGGTGCAGTTTTTCGGCTCTTTCGAGTATGTCTTTTAGCTGTTCTTGCGTAATCATAAGTCTTCGTACATCTTGTCGATGAGTTCCTTGTAATTCTTGTTGATGACGGTTCGTTTGAGTTTCAGGGTATTGGTGAGTTCGCCGTTTTCCATCGAGAAATGATGAGGAATGAGCGTGATTCGCTTGATTTGCTCGTAGCCCGAAAGCCGTTGCTGAAGCGTGTCGATGCGCTCTTTGAGCATATCGTGGACGGCGCGGTTCTGGCAGAGTTCCTCGCGTGAATCGAAGGCGATGCCTTGGTCGCGTGCCCACTCTTCGACGAGTCGAAATTCGGGCACGATGAGCGCTGAAACGAACTGCCGCTGGTCGGCCACGACGGCCACCTGGTCGATGTATTTATCGACGAGCAGCATCGCCTCGACCATCTGCGGCGCGATGTATTTGCCGTTCGAGGTCTTGTAGAGGTCTTTGATGCGCTCGGTGAGGAATAGTTCGCCGTTGCGCATATAGCCAGCGTCGCCCGTGTGGAAGAAGCCGTCTTTGTCGAAAGCCGTCGCGTTCACATCGTCGCGCTTGTAGTAGCCGGGCGTAATCGTCGGACCTTTCAAGAGAACTTCACCCTCATCGCTGATTTTTATTTGAATACTGCTAATCGGACGACCCACAGAACCGATGGAATAAGGCTTGTCCATATGGTCGCACGACACGGTGGCGAGACTCTCGGTCAGGCCGTAGCCCACCATCATCCAGATGCCAATCGAGTGGATGAATTCCTCGACTTCGGGCGACACGTAAGCACCTGCCGTCGGGAAGAAATGGGCGTTTTCGAGGCCGAGTTGCTTGCGCACAAGGCTGAGAATGGTGCTGTTGAGGGCTTTGTATTCGAGTGCGAGCCCGATGGGCGGTCGTTTCCCCCGACTGAGGTATTCGATGTTGTGCTTGCGACCGACGGCCAGCGCGTGGCGGAAAAGCTTCTGCTTCATCGGCGACGAACTTTCGATTTTCTCCTTCACGCCCTGATAAACTTTTTCCCAGAATCGCGGTACGGACGACATACACGTCGGGTGCGTCTCGCGCATCGACTGCTGAATCTCCTTCGGATTGGTGTTCAGAATGAGCTGAGTGCCCACCGTGAGGCACAGGTAGGCCCAGCCGCGCTCGAAAATATGCGCCAAGGGCAGGAACGACATCACGCGGTCTTTCTCGGTGACGGGCACGCACTCACCGTTGGCTGCCATCGCCGCGAAATATTGCGAATAAGTCAGGATGACACCCTTCGAGTCGCCCGTCGTGCCGCTCGTGTAGATGATGTTGCACACATCGTCCATCGATGCCTCTTTCCACAGTTGTTCCACCTGCGACTGGCGCGGCAGATTCTCGCCAAGGGCGATGAAATCCTCGAAATAGAGGGCGTTGTGGTCGTGCGATGAGATGCGCACGCTCTTGTCGAAGATGATGATGCGCTCGAGCGTGGGACAGAGCGCGAAAATGCGGTGCGCCTTGTCGTATTGCTCCTGCTCACCGACGAAGAGGAAGCGCACGCCCGCGTCTTGCACGACATACTGAATCTGCTGTTCGCTCGACGTGGCGTAAATCGGAATTGTCACCGCACGAATGCCGTAGGCACCGAAGTCGGTGTAGAGATACTGGATACAATTCTGGGCGAACACGGCGATGTTCTCCTGCGGCTGCAGTCCGAGGTTCAACAGAGCGTTCGACACCTGTTTCACACGCAGCGAAAACTGATTCCAAGACACGGCTTTCCACTCGGTCGAACCGAACATTTTGAAGTTCAGCACGGGCTTCGACCCGTACTTCTTCGCCTGCTCGTGAATCAGCGTCGAAAGATGGCAATTGTTCTGCATTTTCTTCGATTTTTTACGATTTTTTGCAAAGTTAGGACAAAAAAAGCAAAAAACAAAATTTATTTCGCAGTTTTTCTGATAAGAATTTTTTTTCCGCCTTTGAGATAGATGCCCGATTTCAAATTTTCGTGTCGATTCAGTCTGCGTCCTTGCAGGTCGTAAATCGAATGGTTAGGTTGTTTTTCAACGATTTTTTCAATGCCAGAATAATCGCTACTCCATTGATTTTCAAGGAATTGATGTTTTTGTTCCAACAAATTCAAGCAATATTCCACGGCGACATTCGTGTCGGCTGTACCGTAGTCGGGCCAACGCTCGTAGTCGCAGGCGGCAGCCTCGGCAATTTGCGACGCGAAATTTCGCAGATAGGTCGTCAGGGTAGGGTAGAGCGTCGGCGACAAATCGTTCCAAAGTTTTTTGACGCGTTCTTGCAGTCGCGGAAATTTCGCCAATTCCTCCATGATGCAGATGTCCCAATCGGCAGATGTTTCGTGTTTGTATTGATAGAGAAAGCGATTTTTCGGGTGCCAACCGTTGAAAGCATGTCCCAAATCCCAAAGTGGCCCGAACTTCCACGCCATTTCGCCTCGGTCTTTGTAGAGGTAGCAACTGCCGAGAAACGCCTCCACGTGGTCGAGCATTTCCACCACGAGATAGTAGCGGGCGAGGGCGTCGATGTCGATGAATTGCTCCCATTCGGTGTCGTTTTTGTCGGCGACATAGACCGTGCGCAGCATCGACTTGATTTGATTGGAGAGATAATGCCGTTGGGCGGTGGACAGTGTGTCGGGCGAGTGGTAGGTGACGCGGAAGCGCGTCAGTTCAGTGCCTGCGAGCGACGGAATGATTTGGTGCCACGACTCATTGACATTGTCGATTTCGACGAGCCAGCCGCCCGTGATGAGTTCGGGGTCGGTCTCGCGGTTTTGCTGTTCGGCGATGTTCACGCGCCGTTGTCCCACGCGCACGGTCTCGGTCAGGAAATAAAGTCCCCGATAGTCGCCGTTGAGCACCAGTTCTACGGGTCGTTGCTGCGGTGTGAACTCCAGTCCGACAAGTCGTCCGAGTTCAAACCCTGCTGTATTGCGGAAAAAGGCCGTTTGGCCGCCATCGGCATGGGCGAGCAGTGCAAAATGCTTGTTTTTGGGCATTCCGAGCAGCGGAAGACCGCTTTCGAGTTTGATTTTATAGGCTTTTTTCTCGAAAGGCCCGTACCAAGTGTAGTTTCCACGGCCTCGTATTTTCAAGGGGAACGGGTCGTCGGCAGAACCGATGGCCTCGTAGCCGTCGATGCCCATCGGGTCGAGGTAGAAAGTCGCGTCCACATAGTCGGTTTTCGACTCGATGGCACTGGTCGTATTGATGAAAACGACGGGCAGCGTACCGGAATAACTCACGGCTCTCGCTGCCGAAAATGCCATGTTCAAGAGCAGAAGCAGAAAAAAATGCTTCGTCCCGATTGTTTTCATCGTTTTTTCGACTGTCATACCCATCAATTTGGTGCAAAATTAGGGATTTTCCGTCTAATCTCGATTTTATGCGTCGTTTTTGACGATGAGGGCGACGGCGTAAGCGGAAATTCCCTCTTCGCGACCCGTGAAACCGAGGCGTTCGGTAGTGGTGGCTTTGATGGAAATTTGACCAGCGGAAATGCCCATGACTTCAGCCATCGTTTGCTGCATTTGCGGAATATGCGGATTGAGTTTCGGACGCTCGGCGCAGACGGTGGCATCGATGTTGCCGACCTCGTAGCCGTTTTTGCGCAGCAGTTCAACGGTTTTTCGGAGGATGATTTTGCTGTCGATGTTGAGCGTGTCGGCGGCGGTATCAGGGAAGTGGTGGCCGATGTCGCGCAGGTTGGCGGCACCGAGCAGTGCGTCGCAAATGGCGTGGATGAGCACGTCGGCGTCGCTGTGGCCGAGTAGTCCTTTTTCAAAAGAAATCAAAATGCCGCCGAGCCAAAGTTCTCTGTTGGGAACCAACTGATGAACGTCAAATCCGAAACCTACTCGAACCCCCATCATCCTACCTCCTAAATAGGTCCTTGATTCCATCCATATCAAACGTCAGCGTGAAGCGCAGCGTTTGGTCGAGCGGATTGCTCTTCGCCGTGGCAATCACATAGCCTGCGTCGAGTGAGAAAACATTCATTCGGAAACCGGCACCGAAGGTGAAATACTTGCGGTTACCCTTGTTTTCGGCCTCGTGGTGATAGCCGGCACGCAGCGTGAATTGGTCGTGGTAGCAATATTCGGCACCCACGCTCCACTGGATTTCCTGCAATTCCTCCTTGAAGCCGTTGGGCGCGTCGCTGAAACTCTTGAAAATACCGCTGATGCTCGAAATGTCGTAGTAATCTTTCTGCACGCGCTGCTGATAGGCCTCGGTCGATTCGCCCTCTTCCTGCTTCGGATAGGTCGGCACGAGCAGTTTGTTCGCATCGGCAGCAATCGTGAAACGGTTGTATTCATCGACGGGAATCATCAGCGAGGCACCGAGTCGCAGGTTCGTCGGGATGAATTCGGGGTTGTCGTCGCCACCGAAAGTGATTTTCGAACCGATGTTCGACACGTTCATACCCAAACCCAACTGACATTCGCGGTCGCCGAGGTTCAGATAGTTCTGATAATAAAGTCCGAGGTCGGCGGCGAAGGCCGTTCCCGGCTTCGTATCGTCGGTGTAGTCGTAGGTCAGGTCGCTGTAGATGAAGCGCAAGGCGGCTGCCCACGAGAATTTCTCGCTGAGCATCATCGAATAGGCCACGTCGAACGACATTTCATAAGGCTTGATAGTCATCGCGTTTTCTGCTTCGGAAAGAAACACCTCGCCGAGCGAGAAATAGCGCAGCGAACCCGAAATGGCCGAATAGTCGCCGATGCGATAATAGCCCGACAGATAGGCCAAGTCCATGTCTTTGACGAGTTGGCGCAGCCACGGCGTGTAGTTCAGCGCGATGCCTGCACGCGAAATGGCGAAGGGATATTTCGCTGGATTCCAGTATTGCGAGTTCACGTCGGCCTCGGTTGCCACACCCACGTCGCCCATACCGGCAGCACGGGCATCGGGTGCGATGGTCTGCGATGTCACCGACGCATTCACGGGGTTGAACATGTCTTTCTTGTCTTGCGCATTCGCTGCGCCGACGGTGAAAAACAGCATTGTGACGAGGAGCAATTTCCTCATTATGGTCTTTTGAATCATATCCTTTTTTCGATTGATGTTATTTGATAACGCAAAAATCGCCATTTTATTATTTTCGGGGCTTCCAATCGCTCGATTTTACGAATTTTTACGACCCGATGACGATGAGTTTCTTGGCTTTCGACACTTTTTTGCTGCCCTCGCACGACACGCTGACGCGATAGAGATAAACGCCCGTCTGCAGTCGTTGTCCGCCATCGACATTGAGGTTCCACGTGAGCGTGTAGGTTGCGTCGGTCGAAACGCCGCTTTCCTCGTGGTGCCAGAGTTGGCGTCCGCTCATGTCGAAAATGTCGAGTTCCACATCCATCGCACTGCCCGGGCGGTCGTGGTTGATGATGAAGGTCGTGGAGGTTCGGGCGGGATTTTGCGTACAACTCACGTTGAAAAGCGTCGGCGAAAGCCCTTTGACCACGTTGAACGACAGTTGCGCCGTCGAGGAGTTGTTGAGCACGTCCCAAGCGCGGAAGAGTAGCGTGTGCATACCGGGTTCGAGTTCGGGAATCTGGTAGAACGTGGTGCCAGTCGTGTAACTGCCGAAGTCGAAGCGGAAATTGTCGTTGAGGACGAATGTCTTCGCCATGTCGCCGTCGATGATGAGCTCAAGGTCGTGTCCGATGCCGTTTCCAGAGGCGTTGATGCCATCTTGGTCGCTCACCTGCGCCACGAAATAGGGCGTTGTATTGGTGTTGCCGCCGTTGCTGAACGAGGGCGAGTTCAAATAGCAGTAGATGCTCGGACCGATGGAGTCGTTGCCCGCAGTTTCAGTGCCGCCGACGAGGAATCGGTCGGAAGAGCCGTGGGCGGTTTTCGTTCGGTCTTTGTTTACAGCATAAATGTTGATGAGACCCGTGTCGTCGGCATAGTTGATGTCTTTTGGCACGGCAAATTCAAATTCAAACTGGCCGTTTTGGATGCTGTCGGAGCCGTTGTAGAGCGTTTTCGTGCGGTCTCGGTAGAAGAAAGCGGTCTGCGAGCCACCGTCGCGGTCGGTGTTGTTGAGTTTGCAGACGATGGTTTCCTCGGTGTCGCGCACCACAGCAGTCATCGTACCGTTGAAATCGCTTCCGCCTTCGATGTGTCCCTTGATTTTTGCGATGCTTCCAGCCTTCAGTTTAGGCAGGTTTGCGCCGCTATTCTTAATGTCGATGCCGTTGATTTCGTCGATGACAATGTTGCCCATCGGCACTTTCAATGCCAGTGCGGGGTCGCCCAAAAGTTGATATTGCAGCATGTTCACGGTTTTGTCCTTTCCCTGCGCAATCATCTCGTTTTTCGCCAGCATCTGCGCCTCGCCGAGCGTGTTCGGCTTGCCATTTTCGTCGAATCCGAGCACGTATTTCAGGAACGACATATTCATGATTTTGTTTTGCGAAACGAACACCGTTCGAGCCGTTCCGTAGAAAGCGATGGAACCGCCTTTTGCGCTGAGCACCGCCGTTTCGCCGATGGTCGGCGTCAGTCCGTCGTAGGGCATGATGTCGCACGAGGCCGTAATCCACAGCGGCAGGTTTTGATTCGTAAATTGCTCAAAATCAGAGAGTTTCAACACCGATTCGTGGGAAATCTGGTCGGCGCGTCCGTGTCCGGCATAGTCCATGACGAGTGCGCCCTGCTGTTGGTATTGCTTGACGATTTTCGTCACTTCGGGATAGGTGTTTCCCGTCGATGAAGTCTCGCGTGTGTAGGCGTCCCACATCACTTTTTTGATGATGTAGCCCGGATGGCGTATCGAAATGTCGTGGGCGGCATCGTTCACGTCGCGCATGTGGGCATTGTTGTTGCCGTCGTCGCCCATGAACACGAGGGTGTTTTGCCAGTTTCCGGCGTTTTGGTTCGATTCGTAGGCGATGACTTTATCGACCATCACTTTCGCCGCCGCTTCGGTGACGATGGGGAAACGTCCGACTGCCACATCGGCTAGTCCGGCAGGGCGCTCGTAGGGATAGGAGCCGCTGGTCAGCGCTTCGTTGTCGTCGAGCATACAGAAAAATTCATCGCTAACGTAGCAATAGGTCTCGCTGAACGAATTATCGCTCTCGAAACAGAGCAGATAATCGTCGGGCGATGTGTGGCGTGAGTCGTTGGTATTCATTCGGTTATCCCAAACGCAGTCGCCGAAGAGCAGGAGAAATCGCGGTTGGTCGGCCTCGGTTTCGGCTCGGTCGTAGAGCATTTTCAGATAACGCTTGTAGGCCGTCGCGTCGGGCGTTCCGCTCGAAAATTCGTTGAAAATTTCATCGGCGGGCACGATGCGAACGCGCAGTCCGTCGCGGTCGCGGTGGTATTGGGCGAGTCGCTCGGCTTGCGAGAGCAGTTTTTGCGTCGTCGGAATGACGATGACCATATCGGTCGGACCGTCGGCGTGGAGGTTTTGGTTGGTGATGTTGTGTACGTATTCCGGCACGGGAATCGAACCACTTTGCAGGTTGGGTGCGGCTTTCGGCTCGCTGAGGGTCAGCGAGATGTAGTCGAGGCGCACCGGTCCGCCCGAGGTCGTCGTAATCGTCACTTCGTTGTTGGCGGCGAGGTCGTCGATGTTGAAAACGCGGCTGGTGGCGTGGCCTTTCTCGTAGTTGATGCTCGACAAGGCAATGTTGATGGTTCCGAGCGCTATGCCGTTGCAATGCACCTGCACCGTGCTGTTCACGCCAGCCGAAACAATGACACAAAGTTTGCCCGACTTCCCTGTCACGGGCGAGGCGATGGTGTAGGTTTTCGACGAACCTTGGTTGATGGGCGTGTTTTCGTAGAGGTTTCTGCCACCCTCAACCCACGCGAAGTTGTCGATTTCGTGGAGCACGTGGTAGTCGTCGAAATTCGGGTAGTGAGCCTTCAAAAACTCCTCTTGCGCAATGGTTTTCGGCGTTTCGTTGCTCTCGGTGATGAGATAGTAGCCGTAGTCGCTGTAAGGATTTCGCGTGCGCATCGTCGTTTCAGCACTCGCCCAACTCACGGGGCCGTTGGCGTAGAAAAATCGTTTGCCATCGACCACGCACTGCGCCACTTCCTGCAAATCGTCGGTCTGTCGCAGGTAGGTTTCGTTCAGCACTTCGGGCTGCAGATGACCGCCGTAGCCATAGACTTTCACCTTGCTCAGGTCGCTGAAACCGCCTTTTTTGATGAGGTCGTCGGTGATTTGATAGATGCCCGACTCTGAAACGCGAATTTTCGCCCATCGACCGCTTGCCAACACCGAATTTTCGGCATATCGACCCGTCGAACCGGCTTTTTTCGGACTTTTCAGTGCCTTGTCCTTCGCTTTCGACTCGATTTTCAGCATAAAACTCACCAAAATCTGATGACGTCCTTCGCGATAGACGAGCGGCTGGAATCGGACGCTAAAAGTGCCTTTTCCGCGACTCTTCATCACCAGTTGCTCGATTTCCGGCATTTCCGGCAACGGTTCTCCCGAAATTTTCATATATTTTTCCACGTCAGAGGGCGACATATCAATAAATTCGGGATAGAGAATCGAGGCCGAATAAGTCGAGTCTTCGAAATGCTCGCCGAGTGCGATGCCATAGCCGAAGTGGGGCAGTAGCGAGTCGATTTTCACCTGTTCACGGGTGAGGTTGAAGAATCGCTGCTGCGCTTGCGACGCGAGGGCAATGCAGGCGAACAGACAGGTTGCGATGAGTTTCTTACAGCACTTGATGGGCATAAATCACTTTTTTTCTTTAAAATTTCACTTCACGCGGAAGTCGAGCAGTTTCTGGTCTTCGAGCCAGCCTTCCAGATGGTCGTCAATCTTTACCGGACCGACACCCGCAGGCGTGCCCGTGTAGAGCAAATCGCCTGTTTTCAGGGTGAAGAAACGGCTCACATAACTGATGAGTTCATCGACCCGATAGAGCATATCGCCCGTCCAACCCTTTTGCACGGTCTGGCCGTTGATGTCGAGGTGGAAATGCAGGTTCTGGATGTCCTTTCCCTCAATTTCGACCCATTCGCCGATGGCTGCACTGCCGTCGAAGGCCTTTGCCACTTCCCACGGATGGCCGTTGTCTTTCAGCCGACGCTGGCGGTCGCGTGCCGTGAAGTCGATGCCCACGGTCAGCGCGTCGTAATAGCGATGGGCAAACTGCTCGTCGATGTTCTTGCCGAGCCGACAAATGCGAACCACGACTTCCACTTCGTGATCGACGCGCCCGAGGTGGTCGGGCAGGAAAAACGGCTTTCCGTCCTTCAACAGGGCCGAATCGGGTTTCATAAACACGACAGGCTCCGCTGTCTTATATAACGCGCCATCCATCTCTTTATTGTGTAGCGCGTAGTTCTTTCCAATGGCTAAAATCTTCATACTCCTTACTCCTCAACTCCTCTTCTTAATACTTGTGTCATACAATGCGCCGCGCCGTAGCCGTTGATGAGGCTTTCCAGTGGAATCCACTCCACCATCACGCCTGCATCGGCCATCGACTTGTAGTAATCAATCGACTGCCGTCCGACCGCCATAATGTGGCGCGGTCCGATGGTCAGGAAGTTATTGGCATAGTGCATTTCGTCGTCGTGGTTGATGGGAATGATTTCGTAGCCCTGTTGGCGAATGAAATCGACAAACGACAGGTCGCGCTCCACCAACTCGTAAGAGCCTTTCCCTTCCCTTCGATACACATCACACGTAACAAACTCCGGCGACCCCGGCTGCGCGTTCAGTCGGCTCGTCACCATCGTGCAAAGGTCGCGGTCGATGACGTTGAAATAGGTGTCGAGGTGCATCTGCATCTGCCAGAATTTGTGGTCGCGAACGACAACGATGGTGTCGTGACCGAAAGCATCGGCCTCCATCAGTTGGCGAATGCCTTCGTCGTTGGTGCGCATACCGCAGCCGATGAGCGACATATCGCCCGCCGGAATGTAGTCGCCACCCTCCAATCGGCCGTCGCCCGTGATGCGAAGAATCGGCTTTTGACCGAGGTGCTCGTAACAGAATGCGATGATTTCCGTTTCGGGCGCACGCTGCGACGAATTCATCTTGCAAATCACGTGTCCGCGCGGCGTGGTGATGCTCTGGTCGCGTGTGAAATACAGGTTGATAAGCGGGCGCAGGCTATAAACCGCCTCGTAGCCCGTGTTCAGGTCAGTCTTGTAGAGCGTCACCGTCGGCTGGCGCAAGATGCAACTGATCAGGTCGGCGCGGCTCATCTTCGACAGCACATACTGGCGGTAGTTCTCCGAAGCGTCGGGATTCTCCTCGTTGATGTGGCTGATGTCGTAAGTCAGCATTTTCTCAGCCAACGTGCGCAGTTTCTCGATGTCGGTTTCTTGCAGAATCTGGCTCACCGTGTGCACCTTGATGCCGTTGGCCTCCAACATTCTGATGTATTGTCGGTGCTCGGCAGCCGCTTGGTTCACGTCGAAATAGTCTTCAAACAGTGCGGCAGAGGGATGAATCACGCCGTCGAACAATTCCTGTCCGGGTGTGTGCATCAAAATGTCGCACGCAGGCGACCACTCCGCCTTTGGATAGGCGATGGTGGCGCAAGTGTTGTTTTTTTTCTGGTCCATATTCTTGTAGTTTGATTGTTTAGTTTCAAATTGCAAAGGTACGAAAAAAGAGCGAAATCGTCAAAATATTCTCAAAAAAACATCAGTCGTCTCTTCACAGGGACGACTGATGCCAACAAATAAAATTATGAAAAATTATACTCCTCCGCGCTGTTCTCTCTCACGAGTTACTACACGTGGTACAGAGTATCCAGAACAATGATTCCTTACTCTGCTACAAGCGTGAAGCGCTTGAAGGCGACGATTTGAAGTTCCTTGTCCTGCTGGGCGAGCCACTGGGCTACAGTGGCCTTGTCGCCGTCGCCGAACTGGAATTCCTGATCGACGAGGCAGTTTTCCTTGAGGAACTTCTGCACGCGACCCTTGGCAATGCCTTCAATCATCGGCATCTTCAGCTGGGCTTCGCCCTCGACCTTCGCGTCGGCGATGATCTTGCGGGCTTCATCGGCCTGCTCTTGTGTGAGCCAACCTTTCGCCATGTTCGACTCGATGTGGTCTTCACTATCGACGAGGTTGGGGTTCAGACCTGCCTTTTTGAGCTTCATTTCGACGAATTTCTCGACCTGCTCGAGCTTGGTCTTCTCGACGGCGGTCTTGTATTCTTCGTCAAGCACCTTCTGCTCGACGCTCTCGGCGTTGAGTGCGACGGGCTTCATGGCTGCGACCTGCATGGCGAGCTTGTGGCCGGCATCGACGTTCTGCTTGTTGAGCTGAACCATCGTGCAGAGCGTGTGCTTGCCCATGTGGTCATAGACCTCGATGTTGTCGCCCGTGAGGGTGAGGTAGCCGTCGAGTTCCATCTTTTCGCCGGTGATGCCCGAACGCTGCGTGACGGTGTCCTGAACGGTCTGGCCGTTGGCGAGCGTGAGAGCCTTCACTTCGTCGATATTTTGGCACTTGTTGGCGATGGCTGCGTCGAGGATGGCCTGTGTCATGGCGATGAAGTCGGCTCCGTTGGCAACGAAGTCGGTCTCGCACTTCACGGCTACCATTGCGGCAAAGCCTTCGACGGCCTTGACGAGTACACAACCGTTAGAGGTCTCGCGGTCGGAACGCTTGGCGGCAATGGCCAATCCGCGCTCGCGCAGCAAGTCCTTTGCTTTGTCGAAGTCTCCCTCGGCCTCGGTCAGTGCTTTCTTCACGTCGGCAAGGCCTGCACCGGTCATGGTGCGGAGCTTCTTGATATCTTCCATACTTACTTGGTAAGCCATAATCTAATTTACAATTTAAAGATTTACAATTTACGATTTATTTTACTCTGCGGCAGGTGCTTCTTCCTCTGCTTCGGGAGCCTCTTCAGCGGGTGCTTCGGCGACTTCCTCGGCGGCGGGAGCGGCTTCGTCCTTGCGGTTGCGACGCTGACGGCGCGGCTTCATTTCGGCTGCTTCCTCAGCTTGCTCGGCTGCGGCTTTCTCGTCGGCTTTCTCGGCCTTGCGCTCCTCGATACCTTCGGCGATGGCCTGGCAGCAAGCGCTCAGAATCACATCGACGGAATCCTTCGCGTCGTCGTTGGCGGGAATCACGAAGTCGATGTTGTTGGGGTTGCTGTTGGTATCGACCATGGCAAACACGGGGATGCCGAGGCGGTTGGCCTCGCGCACGGCGATGTGCTCTTTCATCACATCAACCACGAACAATGCGCTGGGCAGACGGGTCAGGTCGGCGATGGAACCGAGGTTCTTCTCGAGTTTCGCACGCTGACGGGTGATCTGCAGCAGTTCGCGCTTCGACAGGTTGGCGAAGGTACCGTCTTCCATGAGTTTGTCGATGTTGGCCATCTTCTTCACTGCCTTGCGGATGGTGGGGAAGTTGGTGAGCATTCCGCCCGGCCAGCGCTCGATGACGTAGGGCATACCGACCGAGATGGCTTTCTCGGCGACGATGTCCTTGGCCTGCTTCTTCGTGGCTACGAAGAGAATCTTGCGCCCGCTGCGGGCGAGTTCCTTCATCACTTCAGCGGCCTCGTCAATCTTGACGACAGTCTTGTGCAGGTCAATGATGTGGATGCCGTTCTTCTGGTCGAAGATATACGGAGCCATCTTAGGGTTCCACTTACGGGCGAGATGACCGAAATGGGCGCCTGCATCAAGCAATTCTTGGAAATTGGTTCTGGACATTTTGTGTCTGTTGTTTTCTTGTTTTTAACTCTTTTTGTCAACCCGGGAGTAGTGGGAGTACCAATCTCCCGCGTTTTCCTCAGTCACGGCAATCTTTCAGTAGCTCGGGAGGATTCCCATCCTCACCATGAGGTCCGAAGATTTGGGTTGGACCGGACTGTGCATAATGTAAATCAACCGTGCAAGATTAACGCTTGCTGAACTGGAAGCGGCGGCGTGCACCAGGCTGACCGGGTTTCTTGCGCTCGACTTCGCGGGCGTCGCGGGTGAGGAAACCGGCGGCCTTCAGCGTGGAGCGGTAGGCCTCTTTGTCGATCTCGCAAAGAACGCGAGCGATGCCGAGACGAACGGCTTCTGCCTGACCTTTGGTTCCGCCTCCGACGAGGGTAACCTTTACGTCAAACTGGCCTGCGGTACCGGTAACTTCGAAGGGCTGGTTAACAATGTACTGGAGAGTTTCCTCCTTGAAATACTCGGAGAGCTCCCGGCCATTGATAACGATGTTGCCTTTGCCCGGCACTGCATAAACACGAGCGACAGCTGATTTACGTCTTCCAAGGGCGTGTTTCTGTTCCATGT
>JAFPYO010000030.1:0-35566 GCA_017412145.1 Prevotella sp. | reverse complement strand
TGTTAGGTGTTGGGTGTTGGGTGTTGAATTTTGAGGGATGAATTTAGCGGTTTTCGTTTTCAGATTCCACGCGATTCCCTGTTCGCTACATTTCTTTGTTGCAGGGTCGAAACCGCCGAAAAGATACAATTCCTGACCGATTTCGCCGTTCTGAACCACCAGACAGGGCTGCAAACGAGCCTCGTCGTCCGTCGTTTGGAACATTTCGACCCATTTTTTGGCATTTTTGCCGTATTCCAAAGCGAAAATCGAGCGATTGGGCTTGCCGTCGCTCTGTCCGCCAGCGACGTAAATTGTGCCGTTGTCATAGACGGCGGCGTGTTGGTCGAGGCCGATGGGCAGGGGTGGAAGACTTTGAGGCTTCGAGGTTTTAAGGTTTTGGGAAGTGAGCAGAAAAACAGCATTTTCCGACGTTTTTCCGTCGCTCGTTCCACCGATGCAAACCAATCC
This sequence comes from Prevotella sp., assembly GCA_017412145.1. GTDB lineage: Bacteria > Bacteroidota > Bacteroidia > Bacteroidales > Bacteroidaceae > Prevotella. The sequence goes on along the minus strand of JAFPYO010000030.1, from coordinate 35,116 downwards.
CTCGGGCACGGCAACCGTCGCGCCGTAGGCCAACGGTTTCGGCAGTTCGCCCAGTTTCAACCAGCCATGCGGGTTGCTCAGGTCGAGCGCGAAAATCTCGGCATAAAAGCATTTCATGCCACCTTCCGCAGCCGGAATTTCGGGGAAATTGCAGCCACCAGCCACTACGAGGTCGCTTCCCAAAACACCTGCAAACGGCGCAGCCACGCCCTGCACGCTGTCGCCCACCGCCAACTGCGGCAGGTCGCTCAACTTAAATTCGTTAAACTTCTTTTCATCGTTTTTGCTTCCGCAACTCACTGCCAGCATCGCCGCCAGCGCGAAAATTGTCGCTAATTTCAATCGTTTCATATCGTTATCCACTTTTTTCACTTGCAAAGATACAAAATTTCTCGCAATTATTTTTGTTTTTCCGATTTTATATTTGATTTTTCCAACCCATAATCCTCGCGCCGATCGATGTAGAGAAGCAGGGCGGCGACCGCGACAGCGGCGAGGGCGAACAGCGCGAAGACGGACATCGGAATGGTGACATCGACGTGGCCGTCGGGTGCGGTGTAGTCGTCGATGATGTTGCCAATGTACATCGGCGCAAGCATCAGTCCGATGTTTTGAATGAAATAGATGATGCTGTAGGCCGTGCCGAGTTGCTCAATCGGAACGAGTTTCGGAACACTGGGCCACATCGCACTCGGAACGAGCGAAAACGCCACACCGAGCAGCACCATCACTGCCGTAGCAAACCACGTCGCATTCGCCATCGGAAGCGCCAAAACGACGTGACAAACGAGCACGAGTGCACAACCGACGAGCATCAGCGTGGCACCGCGTCCGATGCGGTCGTAAACCGAGCCGAAAAGTGGCGTGAGAACGATGGTTCCGTAGGGTAGCAGCGACACAATCCACGCCGCTGTGACGGGGTCGATGCCGTATTTATTGACGAGTACGTCGGTGGCGAATTTGAGGAACGGGCGGATGCTCGTGTAGAACAGCACGCAGAGCAGCGCAATGAGCCAATAGCCTTTGTTCGTGGCGAGTCGCGAGAGGTTTTTCGTCAGTGAGAAATCCTTTTTTTCGCCCTTGGATTTCTCCGATTTGTCCATCAACGTATAGACAATGAACATCAGAAATCCTGCCAACAACAGCAGTGCGCCGACGAGCAGCGACGCCGACAGTCCGTAATTTTGCGCAATGAGCGGACTGAGGCTGATGGCCGAGGCCGTTCCGAGTCGCGCCATCGCCACTTGAAGTCCCATTGCCGAGGCGAGTTCGTGACCCGTGAACCATTTCGTGATGACTTTCGAGACGGTGATGCCCGTGATGTCGCAACCGACGCCAAACAGTCCGAAACCCATCGCCGAAACGAGCACTTGCGTCTTCAAATGTTCGGGAATCAGGCCGAAAAACGTGAACGGCATTTCGACGTAGGTCGTCGGAACGATATGTTCGAGCGCCAACCAATTCACCGCCGCGCCGCCGAGCATCATTCCCGTGGCGAGAATGCCCGTGAAGCGGATGCCGCACTTGTCGAGAATGACACCGCCGAAGAACAGCATCAGCAGGAAAATGTTGAAAATGCTGTACGAACCGGCATAGAAACCGTATTCCGCCGCCGTCCAGCCCATGCCTCCTTCGCCCACAGGGGCTTTCAGCATCGTGGAAAGCGGCGACACGATGTCCCAAAACACGTATCCAATCATCATCACGACGGACACGATGACCATCACCGTCCAGCGTCTTGCGGGCGAATTTCTTGTATTCATAACCTGCAAATTTACGCAATAATTCTGATTCGACAAAAGAAAAGCGATGAAAATGACGAGATGCGCAATCTTTCGCCTGAAAAAATAAAAAAAAGTAAAAATTTTTGTGTGTTCAAAGAAAAAATTGTAAATTTGCGATTGAATTTTAACAAATTTATCATTAAAAAGAAAATTATGTTTGGAATTGGAGTACCTGAACTATTAGTCATCGCGTTCATCATCCTGCTTGTTTTCGGCGGAAGGAAAATTCCCGAACTGATGAAGGGATTGGGAAAGGGCGTGAAGAGTTTTAAGGACGGAATGAAAGAGGTCGAGGACGACCTGAAACTGGACGAGAAAAAAGAGGCGAAGAAAGATGAGCCGTGACACGGAAGTGGCCTCGTTTTGGGACCATTTGGACGAACTGCGGACGCGGATTCTGCGTTGTCTGGCGGTGGTCGGCGTGGTGGGTATCGTGGCGTTCAGTTTCAAGGAAACGCTGTTCGACATCGTGCTGGCACCGCGTTCGAGCGACTTCTTCACCTTTCGGCTGATGGGTGTCGAGCCGTTTAGCGTCAGACTAATGAACACGGGGCTGACCGAGCAGTTTATGATTCACCTGAAAGTGGCAATTTACGCCGGATTGCTCGTCGCATCGCCCTATGTGCTCTATCAGATTTTCGCCTTCGTTTCGCCAGCCCTTTACGAGCGCGAGCGTCGCTATGCCGTGCAAATCGTGGGCAGTGCCTACGTGATGTTCACCATCGGAACGTTGTTGAACTACTGCCTGATTTTTCCGCTGACGGTGAAATTTCTGGGTACGTATCAAGTCAGTGCCGACGTGGCGAATATGCTGACGCTTCAGTCGTACATCGACACGCTCATTGCGATGAGCCTTGTGATGGGATTGGTGTTTGAACTGCCCGTCGTTTGCTGGATTCTCGGACGGATGGGACTGCTCAATCGGCAGTTGATGCGCGATTATCGTCGCCACGCCGTCGTTGTCATCCTCATCGTGGCAGCCATCATCACCCCTACGGGCGACGCCTTCACGCTCATTATCGTGTCGCTGCCGATTTGGTTGCTTTACGAAATCAGTATCTATACAATTAAAAAATAACTCTCAACTGTCAACTGTAAACTATCAACTCAATAACTATGTTAAGAAAAATCAGAATTACATTGGCCACCGTGATGTTCATCGGCATCACGCTGCTCTTCCTCGATTTCACGGGCGTGGCGCATTGTTGGCTCGGATGGATGGCGAAAATCCAGTTTTTGCCAGCGATTCTCGCGCTGAACCTCATTGTGGTTGTCGCCCTCGTTGTGCTGACGCTCATTTTCGGCCGAATTTATTGCTCGGTCATCTGTCCACTCGGCATTTTCCAAGATATCATTGCGTGGCTGGGCAAGAAGGCGAAAAAGAACCGCTACACCGCCTCGAAAGCCCTTTCGTGGCTGCGTTACACGATGCTCGGTGTGTTTGTCGTGGCACTCGTGGCAGGCATCGGCAGCATTTTCCAGTTGCTTGAGCCGTATAGTGCTTTCGGACGCATCGCCACGACGATTTTCCAACCGATTTGGAAACTGGCGAACAACGGTCTGGCGGCCATCGCCGAGAGCATCGACAGTTATGCGTTCTATTCGGTCGATGTGTTGTTGCCGTCGTTTGGAATGGTGCTTGCCATCGCCGGCATCACTTGTTTGGTGTTGATTCCGCTGGCTTTCGCAAATGGTCGAACCTATTGCAACACGATTTGTCCCGTCGGCACGGCGTTGAGTTTTTTCAGCCGTTTTTCGTTGATGAAAATTCGATTTGATGCCGAAAAATGCCGTAATTGCTCGCTTTGTACGAAGAATTGCAAGGCTTCCTGCATCGATTACAAGACCCACACGGTGGATTATTCGCGCTGCGTGGTCTGTGGAAATTGCGTCGGTCAGTGTAAGTTTGGGGCGTTGAAGTATGGAGTGAAGGAGTTGGTGAGTAATGGAGTAAAGGAGGCTGCTGAAGAGAACCCCGACACTTCCAAACGCTCGTTTTTGTTGGCTACGGCGATGGTTTCGACGGCAGCCTTGGCACAAGAGGCGAAGAAAGTCGATGGTGGTTTTGCGACCATCGAAGACAAGGTTGCGCCCCATCGCCAAACCCCGATTACACCGCCGGGATCGTTGTCGGCGAAGCATTTCGCGCAACACTGCACGGGCTGCCAACTCTGCGTGTCGAAATGTCCGAATCAGGTGCTGCGACCCTCGTCTGACCTGATGACGCTGATGATGCCGACGATGAGCTACGAGCAAGGCTATTGCCGTCCCGAGTGTAACGACTGTTCGGAGGTTTGCCCGACGGGTGCCATCAAACTCATCAAGCCAGAGGAAAAGGCTTCGACGCAAATCGGACACGCCGTTTGGGTCAAGAAAAACTGTATTCCGCTGACCGATGGCGTCGAATGTGGCAACTGCGCCCGTCATTGTCCCGTCGGAGCCATCGAAATGGTGCCAGTCGATGAAGAAAATGAAGAATCGGCTTACGTTCCAGCGGTGAATGAATCGCGCTGCATCGGCTGTGGAGCCTGCGAAAATCTCTGTCCGGCACGTCCGTTCTCGGCGATTTATGTCGAAGGACACGAAGTGCACAGATTAAATTAATAATTAAAAATTAATAATTATGAATAGCAAAAATATTTCCCGCCGCTCGTTTCTGAAGATTTTCGGAGCAGGAACCGTTGCCACCAGTGCGGCACTCGTCGGCTGCAAGTCCAAGGGCCAGAAAGCCGCTGAAGACGAATACAAACAGCAGGTGGAGCCGCCCGTCGGTCAGATGACCTATCGCGATATTCCCAACACGGGCAAGGTCTCGCTGCTCGGCTATGGAATGATGCGCCTGCCGACCGTCGATCACGGCGAATCGGCACGTGAAAACAAGGCGGAAATAGATCAGGAAATGGTCAATCAACTCGTGGATTACGCCATCGAACACGGTGTGAACTATTTCGACACGAGCCCCGCCTATTGTCAGGGAATGTCGGAGCGTAGCACAGGCATCGCCCTGAGCCGTCACAAGCGTAGCGAGTATCTCGTGGCGACGAAACTGTCGAATTTCGCACCCGAAACGCAGACGCGCGAGGCGAGCATCCAAATGTATAAAAATTCGTTCAAGGAATTGCAGGTCGATTACATCGATTTTTACTTGCTTCACAGCATTGGCGGCGGTGGAATGGACGCATTCCGCACGCGCTATATCGACAACGGAATGCTCGATTATCTCGCTGAGGAACGCAAGGCAGGTCGCATTCGCAACCTCGGTTTTTCCTATCACGGCGACATCGAGGTGTTCGACACGCTACTGTCGTGGCACGACAAATACAAGTGGGACTTCGTGATGATTGAACTGAATTATCTCGATTGGGACTACGCCAACGAAATCAACGACCGAAACACCGATGCACGCTACCTTTATGGCGAACTTCAGAAGCGAAACATTCCTGCCGCTGTGATGGAGCCGCTGCTCGGCGGACGACTGGCAAATGTGCCGCAATTCGTTGCCACCGAACTGAAAAAGCGCGACCCCGAACACAGCGTGGCGTCGTGGGCATTCCGCTACGCTGGTACGCCCGAAGGCGTTTATACCGTGCTGTCGGGAATGACCTATATGGAGCATCTGAAGGACAATCTGCTGTCGTACTGTCCGCTCAAGCCGCTCAACGAGGAGGAACAGCGATTCCTCGACGACCACATTGCCCGCAAACTCTTCTCGATGCAAAACATTCCCTGCACCGACTGCAAATATTGTATGCCGTGCCCTTACGGAATCGACATTCCGGGCATTTTCCAACATTATAACAAATGTAAGAACGAGGGCACGCTGCCTACCGACGCGCTCGACCCCAAATACGCGCAACTGCGCCGAAATTACTTGATTGGACTCGACCGAAGCGTTCCGCGTCTGCGTCAGGCCAACCACTGCATCGGTTGTGGTCGGTGTGAGTCGCATTGTCCGCAGAACATCCGTATTCCGCGTGAATTGCATAAAATCGATGCCTTTGTCGAGAATTTGAAGACAGGAAAAAGTTTAGAAGAGGCATAAAAAGGCTGAAAAATGGAGAATTTCCATCCGAAAATAGCTGTTGTCGATGGTAATACGTTGGCGGCGATTGGCTTGCGACAGATGTTGCAAGCGGTGATGCCGTCGATGATGCAGGTCGATGTGTTCGGGTCGTTTGCCGAGTTGGAGGCGAACGAGCCCGAGGGTTATGTGCATTACTTTGTGGCGATGAATTTGGTGCTGGAAAATCGCAATTTTTTCCTTGAACATCGTCGAAAAACCATCGTTCTGACCACTTCTACCGACCCAAATGCACAGATGCGCGACTTCCATTCGCTCTGCATCAATCAGCCTGAAAAACAATTGGTAAAATCGCTGTTGATGCTCGAACAACACGCGCACGGACAGGGGCAAAACCTGCCGAAAATGGCTTCTGGACGCGAAAAAATGCTATCGGACCGCGAAATCGAGGTGCTTTCGCTCATCGTGCAGGGTTTGATCAACAAGGAAATTGCCGACCGACTCAACATCGGGCTGACGACGGTCATCACGCATCGCAAGAATATTATGGAAAAACTGGGTGTGAAGAGCGTGTCGGCACTGACGATTTATGCCGTGATGAACGGATATGTGGATATCAATAAGATTTAAAAGGTTAAAAAGTTAAAAGGTTAAAGAGTTAAAAGGTTTCGGCGATTTTAGAGGAAGGGGGCGAGTAAATGGGCGAACCAGCCGCGGAATTTCTGCCACGGTGTTCGGAATTGGTCCCACGATTCTTCCGTCAGTCGGAAACAGTCTTTTTTGTCTTGGTTGAACATTTCGTCGAGTTGCCGCGTGATGGCTTTGTCGATGATGACGGCGTTGGCCTCGTAGTCCCAACGCAGCGACCGCGCATTGAGGTTGGCACTGCCGACGGTGCAAAAACGACCATCGACAGTGATGATTTTCGTGTGGTGAAAGCCTGGCTCGTACATCCAAACCTCAACGCCTCGCTTCATCAGCTTGTGGACATTGTAGAAAACGCAGTCGGGCGTGAGCGGAATGTCGCTCTTCGTGGAAACCATAATTTCGACTTTCACGCCGCGCTTGACGGCCTTCCGAATCTTGCGCTTTAACTTGCGGTTAATCGTCAGATAGGGGTTGATGAGTTTGATGCTGTCTTGCGCGTCGTCGATGGCGTGATAGTAGAATTTACGGATGATTTTGTTCGACGTGCGGGGTTCGCGGTTGATGATGCCGACGGTGGAGTAGAAGCCCCCCTCGTTCCCCCCAGAAGGGGGGATGATGATGTCTTCGCCCGTCGTTTTCTTCCAGATTCGGGCAAAAATTTCTTGCAGGGTGCGAACTTCGCTGCCCTCGATTCGGCAGTGCATGTCGCGCCACGAACCGACCTGTTCGGTGCCGTTGATGTAGTAGTCGGCCACGTTCATACCGCCGATGTAGGCGATGCTGTCGTCGATGACGACGATTTTGCGGTGGTCACGCGAAAAAACGTGGTTGATCCACGGAAAATCGAGTGGGTCGAACTTGTAAATTTGGATTCCTCGCTCGCGAAGTTCCTTCAAATGGTGCTTTTTCAGCGGTTGGTTGTTCGAGGCATTGCCAAAAGCATCGAACAGCGCACGAACCTTGACACCCTCAGCGGCTTTTTCCGCCAAAAGGTCGAACAGAAGCATGGCGATGGAGTCGTTTCGGAAGTTGAAATATTCGAGATTCACGCTGCTATGGGCTTCGCGAATGGCCTGAAACATATCGTCGAACTTTTCCTGTCCGCTCTTGAGCAACTTGACTTTATTGTCGTGTGAAAATGTAACTCCTTCTTCTCGTAATTGATTGATAATCAGTGAATCGGAAGTTTGCGCTAAAGAAATGGATAAAGATAGGTGAAACGTGAAAAGTGTCGCCAGCACGACCCTTCTCGTCCAAAAATTTTTTATCGTTTCAATTCTTTTCATATTACACTTCACACTCCTCACTCCACACTTCACACTCCACAGATTAAATCATACACGAATAATGATCGACCACACCGAGCAGATGGCGCTCTTGGTCGCCAACGAGCACCGTGTGAATCTTGTGCTGTTGCATAATTCGTTGAACCTCAGTGATTTTCGTCGTCGGAAGCACCGTTTTCGGCTGTCGCGTCATAATGTCGTCAACCGTGTGGTTGAAGAAATCGGCCTGCCAGCGTTCCATTGCTCGACGAATGTCGCCGTCGGTGATGAGACCGGCGATTTTTTCGTCTTCAAGCGACACGCCGAGCCCGAGTTTGCCCTTGCTCACGTGGATAATCGCCTCGCCGAGGTGCATTTCCTTCGGAATGACGGGCAGGTCGTCGCTGCGCATCACGTCGCCGGCGGTGGTGAGCAGTCGCCGTCCGAGTTCACCGCCCGGATGGAACTGAGCAAAATCTTTCGGCTTGAAGTTGCGTTTTTCCATCAGCGCAATGGCGAGCGCGTCGCCCATGACGAGTTGCGCCGTAGTTGAACTTGTGGGTGCGAGGTTCAGCGGACAAGCCTCTTTTTCGACATGTACGTTCAGGTGGATGGTCGAATATTTCGCCAGCAGCGAGTCGCCGTTGCCACTCATGCCGATGATGGGCACCCGCATTTGGAGCAGCATCGGGATGAAGCGCAGTAGTTCGTCGGTGAGGCCCGAGTTGCTGATGGCCAAAACCACGTCGTCGCGAGTCATCACGCCGAGGTCGCCGTGGAAAACGTCGAGCGGATTGATGAAAAACGAGGGTGTGCCTGTCGAGGCGAGCGTTGCGGCGATTTTCGCACCGATTTGTCCGCTTTTTCCGACACCTGTCACGATGACTTTGCCGTGGCAGCGATAGATGAGTTCCACGGCGCGGTCGAACTGCTCGTCGAGTTTCGGAATGAGGTCGAGCACGGCCTGCGCTTCGTCGCGGATGACCTGAATGGCATATTCTTTGGGCGATTTCATATTTTTGTTGAGTGTTAATTGTTAATTGTTAATTGTCGCACGACCGCTTCGAGTTTCGCGAGTTCCAGCATATTCGCTGCATCGCTCAGGCCGAGGTCGGGCGTGGGATGCACTTCGAAAAAATAGCCCGTTGCACCAAAAGCCTTCGCCGCCAATGCCATCGAGGGCACGAAACGACGGTCGCCGGCGGTTTTTCCATCACCAGCACCAGGTCGTTGAACGCTGTGGGTGCAGTCCATGATCACCGTCGGCACGATGTCGAGCATATCGGGAATGTTGCGGAAATCGACCACGAGGTTGTTGTAGCCGAAGGAATTGCCGCGTTCCGTGAGCCAAACCTCCTGCGCGCCGGCGTCGCGAGCCTTTTCGACCGGGTAGCGCATGTCGCGACCGCTCAAAAACTGTGCTTTTTTGATGTTCACCGTGCGTCCTGTCCGCGCCGCCGCCACGAGCAAATCGGTTTGACGGCAGAGGAACGCCGGAATCTGCAACACATCGCACACTTCGGCGACGGGCGCAGCCTGCCACGCCTCGTGGATGTCGGTGAGGATGCGCAGACCGTGCTTCGCCTTCACCTCGGCGAGCATTTCCAGTCCGCGTTCCAGTCCAGGACCGCGAAACGAGCCGATGCTCGTGCGGTTGGCCTTGTCGAACGATGCCTTGAAGATGATGTCGGTGCCGAGCGTTCGGTTGATGCGCACGAGTTCCTCGGCGATGGTGTCGAGCAGTTCGGCAGATTCGATGACGCAGGGGCCTGCGATGAAAATCGGATTCATATTTTTTTAATCGTTTTTGTTACTAATCAAGTGAATATCACGCTGTGGGAACGGAATTTCAATCTTGTTCTCAGCCAGCGTGTTATAGATACATTCAAGCACACGACCGCGGTCAAGTGCCTGCGAAATCACGGGCAGCCAAACGCTGATTTTTAGGTTCACGGAGTTGTCGCCAAACTCTTTCACCATCACGTCGGGAGCCTTCATCGGGTCGGTGATGTGCAGTTCCTTGATGGCATCAACCAATTTCTGACGACACTCGGCAATGTTCGTGCCGTAGGCCACGCCGACATCGAGCAAAACGAGTTCGTAGCCGTGATTTTTCGTCAGATTTTTGCAGTTTTTCGTGAACAGTTGGCTGTTTGTGAAGGCTATCACCGAGCCATCGGTGGCTTCGAGTAGGGTAGAGGTGTAGTTGATGGCTGTCACCTTTCCACGAATGCCGTCGCAGATAATCCAGTCGCCGATTTTGATGCGTCCAGTCATCAGCGAAATGCCGTAGTAGATGTTCTCGATGATGTCTTTCATCGCGAAACCGATACCTGTCGAAAGTCCACCCGAAACCACCACGAGCCACGTGTTGTTCACCTTCATAATGCCAAGCGAAATCAGCAGCCAAGCACCCCAGACAATGATTTGCACGATGTTTTTCGTCATCAGACTGCGCGTTCCGGCAGTCGAAATGTCGCTTTTCTCGAAATAAAGCCGTAGCAGGCTTTGCAGCGTCTGGTTGATGTACTTAAAGAGGAAGAAAAGGCTCACCACAAGGGCAATCGACGAAATGCTGATGGTGATGTTCTTCGATTCGATGAATTTTTGGTTGAAAATGTGGTTCGTGACCTCGCTCAAATTGAAGACATCGGCAGCCCAATAAAACGAGAAAAGCACCGAGAATACGGCGAGAACGGGCAGCATCACCGTCGTGAGGAATCGGAAAAACCAAGTCGATGTGATGGGTTTCACTTCAATGTTTTTGCGCAGTGCATACGACTTCAGCCACCCCGAAATGCAGGTGAGCGTGAGGATGCACGTCAGCAGCATAATCCAGAGGATCAGCAGTTGCACACTGGCAAGCGTGTAGCCCAGCCACGAACAGCCCACCGACGCAGCGAAAACGAACAGCGAAATGTAAGTATAGAAAACGTCGCTTCGCGGAATGTTTCGATTGTATTTCCGAATGACCCACCACTGCCAAAACATACAAATGAGCAGCGACGGCGGAAGAATTAGATTAACTAAATCGTTGGGAATCAATACGATACGAAAAACGATAATCAATAGTCCCATGAAGATGAGCGGCGCATAGATTTTGAACGCGCTCTTGATTTGCGAACCATCGAGGCGGAGCAACAGCGAAATCAGAATCACGCCGAGCAGCCAGGTGTATTGCACGAGCAATTTCGACGCCATAATCAGGAAATTCTGCTCTACCGTCGCACGAATCACACCGAGAATCAACGCCAAAATCACCACCGACGCCGCCATGATGATGCAGGTGCGCTTCGCCATGAACGACTCGGTTTGGAAGCGTTTCGGCAGCAACACACGCACGGCCACAAAAGTGACAGCAAACGAAATGAGGCTATAGATGAGCAGTGCGGCGAAAAGAAAAATCATCACCCGCGCATCCCAATCTGACTTCACTTTGTTGTACGACTGGTATTTCTCGGCGATGGCCTGTCGCGTGTCGTGCAAATTACCGCTAAAATTCCTCAGAATGCTGAAATAATGGTCGCCTCGGTTCTTGAAAATGCTCGTCTGAATGTCCAGATAGCGCTTCTGGGCATAGTCGTTGAGGTTTTTCAGTTGCTGTTCGGTGGTCTTGTAGTAACCGATGTAGTCATTGAGTTGGTCGCGGTTGTCCTTCAGCGTCTGGCGAATGTTCACCGCCAATGTTAGACACACGTTTCGGTCGATTTTCGCACGTTCGGAAAGTGCCATCGTCGGCATGTTCGACAGGTTGATAATCAGACTGTCGTAGCGGGCAATGTCGTTGTTCGCATGGTCTAAAAACACGCGAAACGGCATCACATTCCGCTGAAATTCCTGATACTGCTCCGTCGCCTCGTGGCAGGCGTAGGTCAGGTCGAAAATGTACCCCGATTTTTGTGAATAGAGCATCAGCGAATTTTGGTTCGAACGGTTGAGCACGCTGAAAAGGTTCTTGCGAATCACCGACTGCTGCTCCTTCATGAAACCGCTTTGCCGTTCCAGTTCCGAGTGGAATTTCGTGAGTTCAGTTCGCAACACCGACAGCGTGTTGTCGATGTCTTTTTCCTTCAGCACCGCGTGGCTCTGCAGCGTCGATGCCAATAGAAAAAAGAATATGATTAGCGTTTTTTTCATCTTTCCAAAATGTTTATCGCCGACAAAGGTACGAATAAGTGAGGGAAATACAAAATAAAACCCTTTTATTTTTATTTCCGAATGGAAGTACCTTCTCAAAAGGTACAAAAAAATGCGAACCTTTGCAAAAGATTCGCATTTTTTTAAGAAGTTATCGCTTCGTTTTCCCGAACAAATCTGCGTGTGTGCCTGTGTTGAGCATAACGAGCGTGAGTTCCAGCTTCTCTTGCTTCCAAACGAGCAGCCAGTCAGGTTGAATGTGGCACTCCCATTGTCCCTTGCGATTTCCGTGCAGAATGTGGGGCAGATATCTGTCTGGTAGCCGCCCCTCTGTAGAAAGTATGCGAATGGCAGTTCTCAACAGTTCCATGTCATAACCTCGTCGCTGGCAAAGTTTCATTTGCCGCTTGAACTCACCCGTAAATCGAATCCTATACATCAGCCAAGACATTGTTTGAACAAATCATCAACATCTTTGGCCTCATACACCCGTCCTTCTTCAAGGTCGCGCAGCGAACGCTCGTAGGACGTGAGCCGACGGCGTGGAATCGTGATTTTTGTCACACCTCGCATCATACTGATGGCCTTTTTCAGGTCTTTCATCATCGACGCATTTTCCACATTAACAATCATTTGCCCACCAACGGGCATAGTTGCAGTATTTGCCATATCAAAATCATTTTTTTGATGTTTCTGGCTGCAAAGATACGAAAAAAGAAGCGAAACCGCAAATATTTCGCTTCTTTTTTGACTCCTCCCCTTCGGGGGGGGGAGGATGGGGGCTTTTACTTCACCACCTTTTTACCATTTCTGATATAAATCCCCTTCTCCTTCGGCTCACCTGCGAGCTTCTTGCCGTCGATGGTGTACCAACTGTCAACTGTCAACTCTCCACTGTCAACCGAATTGATGTCAGTCGGCGTGTTGTCGCGGATAAACTCGATGCCATAGATCTTCAGCGCAGCGTCGCCAGAGGTGGGAGCGCCGAAGCCCTTCGCTTCGTTGGCTGCGCCGGCGTAGATATAGACATAGGTTGTTTCCGACACGTTATAGGGGAAGGTCACTTTCAACTTGCCGTTCAGTTCCATTTCCACAGGGTCGTTGTTTCCGATTTTCACCTTCAGCAGCATATTTCCAGTCGTCTCGGCATTCACCTTGATGGTTCCCTTGCCGGCAGGAACCTTGAAGACAATGCCCGTGAACTGGCTCTTGAAGTCCTCGCCAAAAATGTCTTTTCCTTCGAGGTCGTTCACCGTGCCGTCGTCGGTCGGCTTCTTCACCACGATGCAGCCCTCGGCAGCGTCGTAGCCGCCGTCGCCCGTGTTGATGTTGTAGTAGATGTCGCCGATGACATTGCCGTTCAAATCGTCGTTTTCGTCCATATCGCTGCCGAAGTCAATGTTGTCGTCTTCATCCACAGGGTCGATGTCTTCTACTGGATCCTCGCTGCCCTCGTATTCAACGGAGCCAATCCAGTTTCTTCCATCATAATTATAATCATACACTGTCCAACCTTTTCCTTTGGCGACAGCCACCTGTGCCTTTGTGCAAACGTTTCCTTCGTTCGCGTCTTTTGTGTTGATAACGTAGAATTTACCACTTTCCACCGTCGGCAGACTTGCCACGAGCGCATCCATCGCCTCGCCCTTGATTTGGTTGCTAAAGCAGCGCAACTCTGTCAGAGCGGTGTTCTTTGACACATCAAGTGCGGTCAGTTGGTTCTTGTTGCACCACAACTCTTTCAGCGCGGTGTTCTGCGACACATCGAGCGCGGTCAGTTGGTTGTTGTCGCAGTACAAATATGTCAATGCTGTATTTATCGACACATCGAGCGCGGTCAGTTGGTTGTTTTCGCAGAGCAAACCTGTCAGCGCGGTGTTGTTCGACACATCGAGCGCGGTTAGTAGGTTGTTGTCGCAGTTCAAATATGTCAGCGCGGTGTTTTTCGACACATCGAGCGATGTCAGTTGGTTGTTGTAGCAGATCAAATCTGTCAGCGCCGTATTTTTCGACACATCGAGCGCGGTCAGTTGGTTGTTCCAACAGTACAATTCTTTCAGCGCGGTGAAATGTTCGATACCCGTGAGGTCGGCAATTTGTTTACTTGAAATATCAAGCTCAGTTGTGGCAGTGATTTTTTCTTCGGTGATTTCGTCGCCCTCGCTAATTTTGAGAATCGAGGCCAATGCTGCGCGGAAATTCGCGTCGGGGAAGTTCTCGGCGTTCAAAAGCAAACCTTCTGCCACAGGGTCGCTGCCCTCGTATTCGGGATAAGGCCGATTTCCTCCGTTGTAATCATACACCATCCAACCCTTTCCTTTGGCAATGGCCACCTGCGACTTCGTGCAAACATTTCCTTCGTTCGTGTCTTTCGTGTTAATGACATAGAATTCACCATTTTCCACCGTCGGCAGACTTCCTACGAGTGCATCCATCGACTCGCCCTTGATTTGGTTGCTGTAGCACCATAACTGTGTCAGTGCGGTGTTTTTCGACACATCGAGCGCGGTCAGTTGGTTTCTTTGGCACTCCAACCATTCCAACGCGGTATTCTTCGATACATCGAGTGCGGTCAGTTGGTTGCCGGAGCAGTACAACAATTTCAACGCGGTGTTCTTCGATACATCGATTGAAGTCAGTTGGTTGTCGCTGCAGTTCAAATATGTCTGCGCGGTGTTTTTCGACACATCGAGCGAAGTCAGTTGGTTGCTGCTGCACAGCAACTCTTTCAGCGCGGTGTTGTTCGACACATCGAGCGCAGTCAGTTGGTTGCCGTAGCAATACAACCATGTCAACTTCGTGTTTTTCGACACATCGAGCGAGGTCAGTTGGTTGTCGTAGCAGAGCAAATATTTCAGCGCGGTGTTTTTCGACACGTCGAGCGAAGTCAGTTGGTTGTTGAAGCAGGACAAATAGCCCAGCGCGGTGAAATGTTCGATACCCGTGAGGTCGGCGATTTTTGCTTCATCAGGCGTTTTGTAAGACTTGGAAACATTGAGCGTAGTAGTGGCAGCGATTTTTTCTTCGGTGATTTCGTCGCCCTCGCTAATTCCGAGAATCTTGGCCAATGCCGCACGGAAATTCGCATCGGGGAAGTTCGCGGCGTTGAGGAGAATTCCCGACGGATACGCATTTTTATCGGTAAAATAGCCCGGATTAGAATATCCTCCGTCGATTCGGGCATATTGGCCATCAATGCGTTTGGGATTATAAACTGTTCCCGAGCCTCCAACAAGTTTTTCGCAGCTATTAAACATACCATACGAGACATCTACGTTGGACATGCTCCACGAATTACTTGCATATAGTGTTTCCAGATTAGTACACCCTTCGAACATTAAACTCAAATCCGTCACGTTTTCCGTGTTGAAACCGCTAACGTCAAGACTTGTCAGACTAGAGCATCCAGAGAACATTCTGCTCATATCCGTTACATTTTCCGTCTTAAATTTGCTTACGTCAAGGTTTGTCAGATTTGAACACCTACTGAACATACTACCCATGTCCGTTACATTTTCCGTGTTGAAGCCGCTAACGTCAAGACTTGTCAGACTAGAGCATCCAGAGAACATCCAATGCATATTTGTCACTTTTTCCGTGTTGAAGCCGCTAACGTCAAGACTTGTCAGACTAGAGCATCCTAAGAACATACTGCTCATATCCGTTACATTTTCCGTCTTAAATTTGCTTACGTCAAGGTTTGTCAGATTTGAACACCAACCGAACATACCACCCATATCCGTCACGTTTTCCGTGTTGAAACCGCTAACATCAAGACTTGTCAGATTAGAACACAGACTGAACATACTACCCATATCCGTTACATTTTCTGTGTTGAAACTGCTTAAATCAAGGTTTGAAAGGCTAGTACACTCTCCGAACATCCAATGCATATTCAACACATTCTGTGTATCAAAATGGCTTAAATTAACACTGGCTAAATTGGGACATCTTAAAAACATATTCTGCATGTATTTTACGTTGCGTGTGTCGAAATGACTGAGGTCTAAGTTTGTCAATTTGCTTGAACCAAACATAAAGCTCATGCTTGTTACATTACTTGTGTTAAGGTTTTCCAACCCTTCAATCGACTCTACTCCCATAAACCATGCTGAAGTAGAGTTGACAAGGACATCCTTAAACGACTCTTCTATGACAACTTTTTCTGTTTTAAACCCCATCCATGCGATGGGCGAGAATCCCGTACCTTTATTTTCAGGAGAATTCGTTACTGCTTCTCCGCTCCATAAACTTGAAATTGTATATCCCTTATAAGTGCCGCCTACTTTTAACTCTGAACTACTACTCAAAAAATAGAGCGTGTTGTTATCGCCACACCATACGACATAAGGTACTTCCGAATTCTCATTTTTAGCCACTACGGGACGGACAGAAAGGCCGCTACTTCGCTCTATGTAAATATAATATGTGTCGTTACCGGTGAAGATCAATTCATATGCCTTGTCTGTATCCCACTGTGTAAGCGATGACGACCAATAAACACCGTCCGTACCCAAATAGTTCCGATCTACTTCAGCATGGCGAAGACTTCCAGCGGGAAAGAATACAGAAACTCCGTTAGGGCCAGTGTACCTATATCCTTTCACACCGTTTTCTGTGGTTCTCTCAGATTCGCAATTGTCAAGGAGTTCCTTTATCTGGTCAATGTTTGGCATCATCCACGGACTGCCCCAGTTGGCCGTGGCAGCGTCGTACTGGGTGCCAGCAATGTCATTGCCGATGTCGTGGGAAGTGCGTTCTGTGCCATCGCAGTGGTCGTAGGTGCTCCAATCGTAATAGTCTTTCTCCTCCGTCTCTCCCCAGGCATAATACCCGCCGTAGTCCTCAGGCTTCGCTGCTCCCAGATTGCAACATGCCCACTTTGTACCACTAGGCAAGCCAAGGTCAATCATATGAGGATGGTTGTCATCTGGACAGGAGCTTTCCACCGCATCCTCGCTGCCCTCGTATTCTTGGCTATTTCCTCCGTTATAATCATAGACCGTCCATCCTTTTCCTTTGGCAATGCCCACCTGCGACTTCGTGCAGACATTTCCTTCGTTCTTGTACTTTGTGTTGATAACATAGAATTTACCACTCTCCACCATCGGCAGACTCTCTACGAGCGCATCCATTTCTTTGCTCTTGATTTTGTTGGCACGGCAGTTCAGTCTTTCCAATGCGGTGTTCTTCGACGACACATCGAGCGAAGTCAATTGATTATCATTGCAGTTCAACCATGTCAGCGCGGTGTTCTGCGACACATCGAGCGAGGTCAGGCGGTTGCCGGAGCAGCCCAACCCTGTCAGCGCGGTGTTTTTCGACACGTCAAGCGAAGTCAGTTGGTTGTAGGAGCACTCCAAGTCTTTCAGCGCGGTGCATCTTGACACATCGAGCGAGGTCAGTTGGTTGAAATAGCAGGTCAAACTTGTCAGCGCAGCGTTTTTCGACACATCGAGTGAGGTCAGTTGGTTGCCGATGCACCCCAATGATGTCAGTGCGGTATTCTTCGACACATCGAGCGAGGTCAGTTGGCTATAACCACAGCTCAACCATGTCAGCGCGGTGTTTTTCGACACGTCAAGCGAAGTCAATTGGTTGCCGCCGCAGGACAACCCTGTCAGCGCGGTGTTATTAGACACATTGAGCGAGGTCAGTTGGTTGTTGCCGCAAGACAATGTTTCCAGCGCGGTGAAATGCTCAATGCCTTTAAGGTCGGCAATTGATTTGCTGGAAACATCAATCGTAGTCGTGGCGGCGATTTTTGCTTCTGTGATTTCGTCGCCCTCGCTAATTCCGAGAATCGAGGCCAATGCCGCACGGAAATTTGCGTCGGGGAAGTTCGTTTCGTTTAAAACGACTTGCGCTCGCGCTGTTGTCGCCATTGCTATGAGCGCAAGCATCAGTAGTAAAAATTTTCTTTTCATAAAGTTTGTTGTTTAATGGTTATTGAATATTGTTAATTGTTTTACGTTTATTGGTTAATGGTTATTGTTTCATGTTTATTGTTTATTGACATATAAAAAACGTGGACTAAACTTCGCTCACGCTTTCAGATGGTATTGGGGATGACCTTTTGTACGCATTCTCGAGTAAAAGCCCACGCCTTCAGACGCGAGCATCAACTTTCACTCTTACGTACTTTCTTCTAAATTCCCCAATTTGTCTGAAAGTAAGAATACAAAGCTAACGCTTTTCTATCTATATGTCTTTTTGCTTTGTTTTATGTCATAGGCAATCTATTTAGTTGATAATTGATAGTTGATAGTTGAGAATTATGATTTGTTAAATTAAAATCAGTTAGAATAAATCGGAATGAGTTCCTGTACCTGTAAAATGTAGCTGCGGAACGTATTTGTCATCAGTACTTTGTACATACCGTTCAGATGCCTAAAGATTTGAACATTTCTTCCGATGAGGCGAACGACTCGACACGACCAGCGAGTTTGTCTTCCCGTGAACGCGCAAGGCTTCCTTTGGCTTTCGGGGAAATCTTTTTAACAAGCACTCCTAAAGCCTGCAGATAAGCCATTAAAGCTTTCCCGCTTGTCGTGCGTTCGTTCAGTGTAATAGCGTAAGTTGCCATCGTTTTCCTTCCTTTTTATTATTCGTCGGTGCAAAGATAGCAAAATTTTTCGCGAATCACGAAAAAAGATGAAAGTTTTTTGTATTTTTGCAGAAAAATTGAACGATATGAAGTTAAGGAATCGAAATAGAAGCGTGCTCGTGGCCGACAGCGGCAGCACCAAGACCGACTGGATGCTGCTCGGCGAAACGGGCAGAAAATCGTTTCAGACGCAGGGATTGAACCCCGTTTTGATGTCGGAAGAGCAAATTGTCGGCATTCTGCAATGCGAATTGCTGCCGGAACTGCCGAATGAGGACTGTTTTGAGGTGTTTTTCTATGGCGCTGGCGTGCGACCCGACCAGTTGGAGAAGATGAACGAAGCGTTTCAAAAGGCTTTCGCCGCAGGGTCGCCCTTTGCCGCCATCGCTTCACACTCCACACTTCACACTCCACACTTCACACTCCACACTCCACATGTCACACTCCACGCAGCATCCGACCTCCTCGGTGCCGCCCGCGCCCTTTGCGGCCACGCGGAAGGCATCGCCTGCATCCTCGGAACGGGCAGCAATTCCTGTCTTTTCGACGGTGAGAACATCGTGCAAAACACGCCCGCTTTGGGCTACATTCTGGGCGACGAAAGCAGCGGCGCATCACTCGGAAAACGCTTTTTGAATGCACTTTTCAAAGGTGTTCTATCTGAATCGTTACGCATTGATTTTCAGAAAGAAACATCGCTTTCGCTCGACGAAATCATCAAGAAGGTTTATCGCGAACCCATGCCCAACAGGTTCCTCGCTTCCTTCTCGAAATTCATCCATCTTCACCTCGAAGAAGACGAGGCTCTCCGCGAGCTTGTGAAAGACGAATTTCGGCGTTTTTTCCGTCACAATATCGTGCCCTATCAGCGTCGCGACCTCGCCGTGAATTTCGTTGGAAGCATCGCTTTTCATTACGAAAAACTGCTGCGAGAAGCCGCCGAAAAAGAGGGTTTCGAAGTCGGAAAAATCCTTTCGAAACCCATCGATGCGTTGTGCGAATATCATAAAGGGGAAGCGTGAAACTTCCCCTTTTTTTTGTCCGTGATTTAAAAATTTAGAGGTCGCTCTCGGGGATTCCGAAAGTCGTCGTGCGCATGTCGCCCGTCTTGATGCCAAGGCTCAGCCATTTCTGGCGCTGGGCACTGGTACCGTGGGTGAACGACTCGGGTTGAACGTAGCCCTGAGCCTTCTTCTGCAGGTAATTGTCGCCGATTTTCTGGGCGCAGTCGATGGCTTCCTCGATGTCGCCTGCCTCGAGCGAGTTGTATTCCTGGTCGTCGTAGTGAGCCCACACGCCTGCGTAGTAGTCGGCGAGGAGTTCGAGGCGCACACTGATTTTGTTGGCCGAAACCTTGTCGGTCTTGCTCATCTGCTGATGTGCCTGACCAAGGATGCCGAGCAGGTTTTCAACGTGGTGACCGACCTCGTGGGCAATCACGTAGGCGTAGGAAAAATCGCCATCGGCACCGAGTTGCTTCTTCATCGTCGTGAAGAAACTCAGGTCGATGTAAAGTTTCTGGTCGCCCGAGCAATAGAACGGGCCGACAGCCGACGATGCCGTTCCACAAGCCGAATTGACGCGATTGGTAAACAGCACGAGCGTGGGCGGCTGGTATTTGCGACCCATCTGCTGGAACACCTCTGTCCAGACGTCTTCCGTGGCGGCGAGCACCTGACGCGAAAACTTCGCCAGCTGCTGTTCCTCCTCGGTGAATTCACGCTGACCGTCCATCTGCTCTTCTTGAACAGTGCCGATGCCGCCGTTTTGCACGACTTCCTGCATCACAGCCTGCAGCGGATTTCCGCCGGTAATCCATGCCATCAAGGCAACCATAATGATGCCGCCGATACCCAAACCGGCCTTGGTTCCAGTACTCATGCCGCGGCGATCCTCGACATTTTGACTCTCTCTTCTTCCGTCTAATCTCATGTTTTTTTTGTTTTTAGTGAATAATTTGCCTGCAAAAATACTAAAAAATCTGATATAATCACGCTAATTTGCCCAAAAAATTTGTATTTTCAAGAATTTTATTCTATCTTTGCGGTCGTGGAAAAAAGCTTGATTACCCTGTTGATTGCGATATTTTTCTCTGCTTGCACGTCGAAAAACCACGATTCGGCTGACAAGTTGAACGATTTGGCATACGCCTATCACTATCGCTCGCTCGACTCGGTGCGCGTCTATGCGGAACGTGCCTACGAGGCCTCTTCCGACTATGCCGACGGACGTGCCGAGGCGATGAATCATTTGGCTTTTGTGAGCATTGCGAAGATGGACTACGACCGCGCAAAACGGCAGTTGGACAGCGTCGCGACCGACAATTTGATAGAGCGACTCGTGGCTGATGTGCAGCGAATGAGATTGTGCCAGCGCGAATCGCAAAACAAGCTTTTCTACGACTATCGTGAACGCGCAAAACGCTATTTGAAGCGCATCAAGGAGGAGCGAAATCGACTTTCCGAACATCAGTTGCGGCGGTTTGCCTATGCCGAATCGGAACTCGCCATCGTCGAATCGACCTATTTCTATTATGTCGGACTTGCAGAACAGTCGCGGGCAGCGATGAACTCGCTTGACCTGAACCACGAAAGCGTCGCCGACACGGCACAACTGCTGAATTTCCTTTATAATGTTGGTTCTGGCGGCATTGTCGAGGCAGCGACCAAGGAGGAGGTCAGCGACCGCGAATTCAACTATCTTGTGCGCTGCTATCAGTTGGCACACCGCGGCGGCTACACGTTTTTCGAGGCACAAGCGCTGCAAGGGATGAGCGAGCATTTGAAAGACGACGATTTTCGCGCTCGGATGATGACGGAGAATTACCCTGCGATGGTCTTGATCAATCCCGATGAGATGGCCGACACGCTCGTTGCAGGCTATCTGGCGCAGCGTGCGCTGAAACTGTTCACCGACTACGGCGACGTCTATCAGATTGCGGGTGCCTATCGAACATTGGCGGAGTGTTTTTGGACCATCGGCGACTATCAATCGGCGGAAATCTGCCTGATGACCGCCCTCGAGCGCGACACCGTCATCAATCGTGCGCCCGACCTCGTGGCGAGCATTCGCGAGCAGTTCAGCCTCGTCTATTCAGCGATTGACCAAAAATCGCTCAGCGACATCAATCGAAACATCTATCTCGATATGCAGGAGCGCACGCGACAAGACCGCCAACTCGAAGCGCGTGCCGACCAACTCAGACAATCGTCGCGTCTTTTGAACACGATGATTGCGGCGGTTTTGCTGATGATTATGCTGGTGCTCGTGATGCTTTTCCTGTTTCATCGACTTCGACGGAAAAACGACCAACTTTTCACGTCGGAATCGTTGCTCAAACCGCTCGAAGACTGGAAACGGAAAACCCTTGAGAAATCGCGTGAGCAAGAAGAGCGCGAAGAGGAAATCCACGAGCAAATCGCCTTGACGCAACAGCATATTCTCAACAATAAAAAGCGGTATTTGGAACAGCGGGCGAAAGTGTCGCTTGTGAACATTGTCACGCCTTTCATCGACCGAATTTTGAACGAAATTCGCCGTTTGCAGACGACTCGCGAAGACGCTTCCGTGCGCGAGGAACGCTGTGGCTATGTCGCCGAACTGACCGACAAAATCAACGAATACAACAGCGTTCTGACCAATTGGATTCAGATGCGACAGGGCGAACTGAACCTGCGAATCGAGAGTTTTCCGCTGCAGACGCTTTTCGAGATGGTGAAGCGAGGTCGAATGGCGTTCCAAATCAAGGGCATCGATTTCAGCGTTGAGGACACGACCGAAATCGTGAAAGCCGACAAGACGCTGACACTGTTTATGATCAACACAATGGCCGACAACGCCCGAAAATTCACCGAGGAAGGCGGTCGCGTCACGATTTCCTCGACCTCGACCGACGATTACGTCGAAATTTCGGTGAGCGACACGGGTTGCGGAATGAGCGAAGAGCAACTTTCAACCCTTTTCACGACCCATCAGCCCACGCAGTCGAATGGTTTTGGCCTCAGAAATTGCAAGGGAATCATCGAAAAATACCGAAAAATCAGCAAGATATTCAGCGTTTGCGACATTTCCGCCGAGAGCGAACAGGGTAGAGGTAGTCGTTTCTGGTTCCGCCTGCCGAAAGGCGTTCTGCGGACGATTGCGTTGCTTCTCGTTTCGCTTTCGTCGCTGTTTGTCGCTGCTCAAAATCTCCCGAAACCTTCCGAAAAATCGACCGAATTCGAAATCAAGGCCAATGCCTTCGCCGACAGCGCCTATTATTGCAACATTCGCGGCGATTACGAACGAACTTTGGCCTTCGCCGACAGTTGTCGCGCTTGTCTGAACGAGGAATTTCGCAAGATTTCGCCCAATGGTCGCCATTTGATGGTCGAATACAGCGATTCCGCGACCCTTCCAGCCGAATTGCAGTGGTACAAAGATAGCATTCCCGTGAACTACGAGGTGATTCTCGACATTCGCAACGAGGCGGCGGTGGCGGCTCTCGCGCTGCATCGCTGGAAACTCTACGCGTATAATAATAATGTATATACGCAGTTGTTCCGCGAACTTTCCGCCGACAAAACGCTCGACAGTTATTGTCGCGTGATGCAGAAGTCGGAAACCGACAAAAACGTGGCGATAATCCTCTTGATAGTCTTGCTTTTGACGATTTTCCCAGCCTATTATTTCCTGTATTATCGCCATCGACTTGCCTACAGATACAAACTCGAGCGTGTCACGAAAATCAATCAGACGTTGCTCAGCGACGATCCCAAAAAGGATAAATTGCAGAAAATCAATCAGTTGTGGTCTAAAACCGAGGCTCGAATCAAGGATGCCGACCCACAAGAATCGACGCTCGACGCATTGGTCGAACAAATCACCGATGCGCTGCAAAAAGGCATTGCGAAGGAAGAAGAACAACAGGAAAACATCGAGTTGGCCGAGGACGTGCTAAGCCGTCTGCACTACGAAAACGACCGCCTACATATCAGCAACAACGTGCTCGACAACTGCCTTTCGACGCTGAAGCACGAAACGATGTACTATCCGTCTCGAATCCGTCATCTGCTCTCGTCCGACGAGGTTTTACAATACGAAAATCAACTTCAGAACGCCGAGAAAAATCTGCAACCCATCGCCGAGTTGGCTTCCTATTACAAGGAACTTTACACGATGCTCAGTGCGCAGGCGATGCGACAAGTCGAGGGCGCTAAACCCATCGACCGCGATATGCTCGTCTATCTCTTTGAAATCCTTCGGAAACACGGCGGAAGCGAGCCTGTCGCCACGGAAGAAAATGCACCCGAAAATTATGTCAAAATCGAGGTAAAAATGCCTGATTTGAAACTTAGCGACCAACAGCGGACGCAACTTTTCACACCGCTCACCATCGATTTCGACTACTTCCTCTGCCGCCAAATCGTGCGCGATTTCGGTGAGTCGGCCAAGGCCCGCGCCTGCGGAATACAAGCCGTGCGCGAAGAAAATACAGAAAAAATTGTCATCACATTAACAAAACAGATATGGAACCTTTTAAAGTAATCATCGTGGAAGACGTGCCCCTCGAACTGAAAGGCACGCAGGGAATCTTCAAAAACGACATCCCCGAGGCGGAAATCATCGGCACCGCCGAAAACGAGCAAAGCTACCTGAAATTGCTCAAGAAACAGGTGCCCGACCTCGTGCTGCTCGACCTCGGACTCGGCGGATCGACCACTGTCGGCGTGGAAATCTGTCGTTACACGAAAGAGGCTTATCCACAAGTGAAAGTGCTGATTTTCACGGGCGAAATCCTCAACGAAAAACTATGGGTCGATGTGCTCGATGCAGGTTGCGACGGCATCATTCTCAAGAGTGGCGAATTGCTGACGCGTGGCGATGTTTCGAGTGTGATGGATGGCAAGACGATGGTGTTCAATGAGCCGATTCTGACGAAAATCGTCGAGCGATTCAAGAGTAGCGTCGGCTCGCAACTGATGCGTCAGGAAGCCTTTATCGACTACGAAATCGACGAATACGACGAGCGTTTTCTGCGCCATCTCGCCCTCGGTTACACCAAAGAACAAATCACGAACCTGCGCGGGATGCCTTTCGGCGTGAAAAGTCTTGAAAAACGGCAGAACGAACTCGTTCAGAAACTCTTTCCCGAAGGCAACGGCGGCTACGGCGTCAATGCGACGCGATTGGTCGTTCGCGCCCTTGAATTGCGCATCATCGACATCGACAACCTTCAGGCCGACGAACAATAAATGACACTTCGAAAAGTTGTAGATTACTTGGTGGTGGCGCTTGCCGCGGCGCAGTTGCTGCTCATTCTGGTCTCGTGGTTTGTCACTGCCGCGTGGCCCGACCTTCCGATGCGTTCGCTGCTCAGTAGCGAGGGCATCCGCTGGCTGTTTGGCAGTTTCGCTCAAAATCTGCTCACGCCCTTGCTCGCGTGGCTTATTTTGGGCAGTGTGGCCTATGGAACCGTCGTTTCCAGCGGTTTGGCGGAACTTCGCTGTCCCATTACATACCGTCAGCGTTCTGCCCTGCATTTCGTCGCCATCGAAGCCTTGATTTTCCTCGCCGTTTTGCTGTTGCTGACGCTCATTCCACAAGCGCCACTGCTCAGCGCGACAGGCCAACTCTTCCCCTCGGCCCTTTCCGACGGCCTCGTTCCATTCGTCTGTTTCGCCGTCACCGTGATGGCACTCACTTTCGGTTTCACAACGGGTCGATTGACCACACTCAGGGATATGGTTCGCTCGCTGACCGTCGGTTTCGAGAAGTGGTCGAGCCTGTTCTCGCTCTATATCTTGGGGATGGAATTGTATGCTTCCATCAACTTCTTGATGCTCTAATTTTTCAAGATAAACGTCTTGCAATCGGGGAAAATCTTGTCGATTTCCGTCGGATTTTCCTTGAAAATGCCGAAAAATGCGCTGCCGCTACCACTCATTTGAGCGTAAATGGCATCGTTTTCATACAATTTCCGTTTGATGTCGGCCAATTCGGGGTGCTTGGCGAACACCGACAACTCAAAGTCGTTGGTGAGTTCGTCGCGCCACGTTTCGATGGGTTGTCGAATCACGTCGAGGCAGCATTTTTCGGGCTTTTTCGGGGTGATTGCCGCGTATGCCTCGCGAGTCGAAACGGCCACGTCAGGTTTTACGATGGCAATAAAAAATCCATCTAAAAGTCCTTGCAAATCGTCGAAAATCGTCATTTGGTCGCCGATGCCCGTCGCAAAACATGGTTTCGACTGGATGAAGAAGGCGCAGTCGGCACCGAGTTGGGCGGCGTAACGTTCCATTTGCTCGTTGCTCAGACCCAGTCGAATTCGCGGATGCTCGTTGAGGAGTCGGATGGCAGCTGCCGCATCGCTCGAACCGCCGCCGAGTCCCGCCTGCGAGGGTATCTGCTTCTTCAGTTGAAACTCAAGTTCGGGCAGCAAAGGAAAATCTTTTTTCAGAAGATAATAGGCTTTCACGACCAGATTTTCATCCGCAGGGCAATCCACCGCCTCGTCGCCCCACATTTTCAAATACACAGGGCGCCAGTTCGGTCCTGGAAATTCCTCATACACAAGCATTACATCGAGTTCGTCGCACAGCGGTATGGGGTAGAACACCGTTTCCAAATCGTGGTAGCCGTCGGGTCGCCGCGCCACCACGTTCAGTCCCAAATTGATTTTTGCGCAGGGGTAAGTCATATTCGTCGATATTTTTTGCAAAGGTACAAAAAAAATCGTAACTTTGCAGTCCAAAAATTTGATTTTATGCCAGAAAATAATACGAAATCGAGCAAAAGTCGGCGCACATCGCAGCCGATTGACAATACCTACGGCCATCTTCAGCCGCAGGCACTCGACATTGAGCGCGTCGTGCTGGGTGCGCTGATGATCGACAAGGATGCTTTTTCGATGGTTGCCGACATTCTGAAGCCGGAATCGTTCTACGAGCCGCGCCATCAGAAGATTTATCAGGCGGTGCAGTCGCTGAGTATGGATGACAAACCTGTCGATTTGCTGACGGTGACGGAAGAGTTGAAACGACAGGGCGACATCGAGCTCGTCGGCGGTGTACAGTATATTATGGACCTGACGCACCACGTTGCCTCGTCGGCCCACATCGAATACCACGCCCACATTTTGGCGCAGAAATCGCTGATGCGACAGCTGATTTCCTACACGAGCCGCATTCAGGAACTGGCTTTCGACGACACGGTGGACCCCGAATCGGTGATGCAAGAGGCCGAGGGCAGTCTGTTCGAGATTTCGCGGAAAAATATGAAGTCGGACTTTACGCAAATCGACCCTGTGCTGCATGAGGCGGTGACGATTCTGCAAAAGGCGGCGCAGAACACGAGCGGTTTGACGGGCGTGCCGACGGGCTACGATAAACTCGACGATATGACGGCAGGCTGGCAACCGAGCGACTTGGTGATCATCGCAGGTCGTCCGGCGATGGGTAAAACGGCCTTTGCACTGAGTTTGGCGAAGAATATCGCGGTCGATCATCAGGTGCCAATTGGCTTTTTCTCGCTTGAAATGAGCAATGTGCAATTGTCGAACCGTCTGATTTCGAATGTTTGTGAAATCAGTGGCCAAAAGATTCAGAACGGTCAACTTGCGAAAGACGAATGGGAACGGCTCGATCGCAATCTGCGCAAACTCGAGGGCAAGCCCATCTATCTCGACGATACGCCCGGACTCTCGATTTTTGAACTTCGTTCGAAGGCGCGTCGATTGGTTCGCGAAAAAGACGTGAAAATCATTATGATTGACTATTTGCAGCTGATGCACGCCTCGGGAATGCGCTTCGGCAACCGTCAGGAAGAGGTTTCAACGATTTCGCGCTCGCTGAAAGGCTTGGCGAAAGAACTGAACATACCGATTTTGGCGCTGTCGCAGGTGAACCGTGAAGTTGATAAGCGCGAAGGCAACGAGGGCAAGCGTCCGCAACTCTCCGACCTGCGCGAGTCGGGTGCCATCGAGCAGGATGCCGATATGGTGATTTTCGTGCATCGCCCAGAATATTATACTCGAAATTCTGTGGATGAAAACGGAAATCCGATTCGTGGAAAAGCAGAAATCATCATTGCGAAGCATCGTAAAGGCAGTACGGGAACGGTCACTTTGAAGTTTGAAGCCGACTGCACGCGTTTCTCGAACCTTGATGAGAACTATGCGCCCATTTCTTCAGGTATGAATGGTGAGGTGATTGGAAGTCGAGTCAATGCCGACGACGACCCATTAGGACCGCAGCCGCAAGAAGTTCCTTTTTAAAACCTAATTGATAAAATTCCAACTCACACCAAAGCGGAAAACACGTTGGTTGAGCGGGTAGTGGGGCGTGAAGAAATAGTCTTTCTTGCCCATCGACTCGTTGATGTGGCTCATCATCACGAAAAAGCGCGTGTGTTTCAGATGGAAATTCGCGTAAGCATTCACGATGGGTCGATTTCCCGTTTTCACGCGATAGTCGTCGCCTGCGGGAGTCAGTTCCTGTTGGGTGAATTGACCGATGGCAGGACTGTAGTCGGGTGCGTAATACGACGTGAAAAAGCGGGCGTCGGCACCGAGGTCGACGCTCAGCACGCGAGCAATTTTGAATCGTAGGAAAAGATTCGTGTAAATGTTCAAATCGGGTACTGAAATCGCGTCTTCGTTGGTCGATTTTTGGTAGGTGACAACACTTTCCCAGTTGAGCGGGCCGAGCGTGAAATTCTGCGACAACGAAGCCGTCAGCAGCGTGATGGCATCGCCACATTGTCGCACGCCGACCGTGTTGTTCGTGCGTCCGTAGTTCTCGGTGATGTGATACGACTGGCCGAAATACGTGTGATTCTTGATTTCATCGACCGCCACGCGCAGCGTCGTCCGCGTTTTCTGATAGCTGAAAAGTCCTTCGATGCGCGAGTGGATGATTTTGCTCAAATCGCTGTTGTCCCACCAAAAATGGCGACTGTGGTAGTGGCGATAATAGAATGTCGGGTTCAACCGATGGAAGAATCCGCGGGCGGCCAACGTCACCGTGTCACCGAAAAGTCGGAAATTCAGGTCGATATTCGCGTCGATTTTCAGTTGCCCAGCATCTTCTCCGAGCAGCCAAGCCTCGGCCACGGCGTTGTAGTGCAGCGTTTTTCCTTGTGTTTTTGAAAGTTGTCCACCGATGCTGAGCGTGTGCTCGTTGTACGACGTGTGTGCGTCGGCGGTGTCGGGCAGTTCAAAGTGGCGCAGATAGTGCGTTCCAAAGACTTTCACGCCCGCTTTCGCCCATTTGTTGAAGCCTTCGAGCATCGAAATGGCGAAAGTGTTGCGCAGTTGGTAGTGGCGCGTCTGGTCGTAGATAGAATCGGCGGCAAACGGTCCGATGGTCGGAAACGTCTCGGCATAGTAGTCGCTGGGCGTTTCGTAGGCCTGATAGATGCGCTTGAAATTGTCGAATTGGGCGGTGTGGATGAAACTGGTGACGGGCACATACTCGTTTTTCATCCAAGTCGTGTCAATCGGCGCGGCTTCTTCCGCCATATTTTGCAGGCTGTCGGTGCTTTCGAGTCGTTTTTTCTCAGCCTGTTCTTGTTGCGAGGCGATGGCGAACTTTCGCGCCTCGATTTCCTCGTCGGTCATTCTCACTTTTCGGTTGAATCCGACGTTGTAGCGATGCGTGAAAAACACGTGCTGGTTGTCGTTGCGATTCCAGTTGCGACGCAACACGACGGGGATTTCGGAAGTCGTGTAGCTGTCTCTGAAACTTTCGGGGTGGACGATATAGTCATCGTCGGTGATACCGCCATTTTCAGCCACTTTCTGATGATTGAGCGAGGCGAGCAGATGGGCTTCGTAGCGTTCACCGAGGTAACTGCCGTAGAGCGTGTAGTTGGCGTGCGACGTGCTTTGCGAATCGTAGTATCCGCGCCCGTAAATGTAATCGAAATTTGCTCCGAAACCAAGCCTTTTATTGACATTGACACCGAATTTCGCCGTGAAATGGTCTTCGCCGTTCAGTCGGTCGCCGCAGGTGTTGTAGGTGAGGTTGGTGATGGGCGAGAGCGTATTCGTAAAAAGGAAATCCTGCGGTCGTTTGATGAAAAAGTCGTAGGGCTGGGTGAAAATGAACTGTCCGTCGGCTTGTCGGTCGATGAAAATGCGGTTGATGCGCGGTGAGCCGAGGTTTCCCAGGGAGTTGTATTCGCCACGCAAACCCGTCGTGAAAATCGTGTTCATAAACATCGGCGAGAGCGTGTCGGGCTCGGCATTTCGACGGTCGCCAAAGCGCTCATCGACCTGCCAAACCTTCAGTCCGACGGGAATTTCCTTGTTGTTGCCGCCCTCCTTGTCCTGATTTCGACGGTCGAAACCACCGCCACCGCCGAATCCTCCGTCGTTGATGGGTTCTTCAAACTGCGCCAACGAGGTGGTCGAAATCGACAGCAGTATATATAATAATATGTGTAGGCGTTTCGGCATCAGCGAATCAGTCGGAGTGAACATTCGACAATTTTAAACGACATGGCAGCCAGAATGACGATGGTGCCGATGGTGGTGTCGCCGAGCAGGTAGATGGCGACGCCGATGATGGCTCCGAGCATGAAAATAATGTTGAGCACGTTGCGCAAACGCGGGTGGCGACCGGTATTTTTTTCCATAGTTGACTGTTCTTTTTACCTTTTTACTTTTTTACTTTTTCACCATTTCACTGATGATTTGAAAAATCTCATCCTTGCGATCGATGGTTTTCTGGCGGAACTTTCCCGTGTGGCGTAGCAGTTTCGTTCTCGCTTTATTGACGGCGTATTTGTCGATGATCCATTCCTCGGCACTCGTCTGCATTCCCGACGAATCGTCGCGGTCCATCTCGTAGGCGTAGCTCATCCGCGACATCGTCAGATTCAGATGGCCGTCGGTGCAGGTCGCAATGATGGTGTAGTTGAAAACCGTGCGGTCTAGCACCAGCGCGGTGCTTTTGAACACGAGCCACTCGCGGAATTTCGCCGCGATGACATGCTCCGACTTGTTCACCAGCGCAATTTTGCTCTCCTCGAACTGATTTTCCGTCTTCGTCAGACTGTCGAGCGTGGCATAGACGATGTCGTAAATCTCTTGCGCACTCTTGCCGGACACGTCTTCGTCGAGCGTGAACACCACTTTCCCATCGACCATCGGCACAGCGTCGGCAGTCAAATATTTCGGGTCAATCGTTTTTTTCGACTTGCCGAACAGCGTCTGTCGCTCCTCTTTCGGCTTCTGGTCGGGAACTTCCCATTCGCTTTGCGCCATCGCCGTGCAAGGCAGGGCAATCAGCGTCAGCGTAGCCAATATTTTCCTTAGTTTTTTCATATTCTCAAATGGTTTTCGCTGGCAAAGGTACGAATAATTCTTCGTATTCGGGTGGTTTTCTTGACTTTTTATTTTGATTTTTCGGTTTTTATGATTACTTTTGCAGCAAATTACATACGATAAAAGAAAATGAGAAAGACTTTTATTCATTTCTTGTGGAAGGCATTTTTTGCCGTCCTCTTGTTTGTGGCTGTGGCTTTTGCGGCCATTTGGTTCGGTCTGATTGGCTATATGCCCGACCTCGAGGAACTGCAAAATCCCATCAGTCGGTCGGCTACGCAGGTGTTCTCGGCCGACGGGAAGGTCATCGGAACGTGGAACTACAACCGCGAAAATCGAATCCTCGTGTCGTACAACAACCTTTCGCCCCATCTGGTGAAAGCCCTTGTCGCCACTGAGGATGAGCGTTTCTACGAACATTCCGGCATCGATTTCATTGCTCTCGGACGTGCCATTGTGAAGCGCGGAATCATGCGACAGACCAGTGCTGGCGGTGGTTCGACGATTACGCAGCAGTTGGCCAAGCAACTTTATTCCGAGACGGCACACTCGAAACTCGAACGCATTCTGCAGAAGCCGATAGAGTGGGTGATTGCCGTGAAATTGGAGCGATACTACACGAAAGAGGAAATCGTGGCGTTCTATCTGAATTATTTCGACTTCCTGCACAATGCCGTGGGCATCAAAACCGCTGCCAACACCTATTTCGGCAAGGAACCGCGCGACCTCAACGTCGAGGAATCGGCCACGCTCATCGGACTTTGCAAGAATCCGTCGCTGTTCAACCCCGTGCGCTATCCCGACCGCTGTCGTGAGCGTCGCAACGTGGTGCTGTCGCAGATGCAGAAAGCCGGTTATCTGTCGAGGGCGGAAATGAACGAATATTCCGACAAACCGCTCGTACTCAACTTCCATCGCACCGACCACAAAGATGGTGCAGCGCCTTATTTCCGCGAGTTCCTCCGCCATTATCTCATGGCAAAAAAACCTAATCGCGACGATTATCCCTCGTGGAATCAGCGGCAGTTCGTCATCGACTCCATTGCATGGCAAACCGACCCTGTTTACGGTTGGTGCAACAAAAATATGCGCAAAGACGGCAAGCCTTACAACATCTACACCGACGGTTTGAAAGTTTATACGAGCATCGACACGCGCATGCAGAAATACGCCGAAGATGCTGTCTATCAGCACGTTGTAAAGTATTTGCAGCCCGCTTTCACCCGTTCGATGCGCTCGAAACCCAATGCACCGTTCACCAGCGACCTCACACCGAAGCAGGTGCGCCAGATTCTCAACCGTTCGATGATGCAGAGCGAGCGCTATCGCACGATGAAGGCCGCCGGCGCGTCCGACGAGGAGATTCGCGAGGCTTTCAACCGCAAAATCGACATGACTGTCTTCACCTATCGGGGCGATAAAGACACGGTGATGTCGCCGATGGACTCAATCCGCTACTACAAGTCATTCCTGCGCTCGGGATTCATGAGCATGGACACGAAAACCGGCCTCGTGAGGGCCTACGTGGGCGGACTCGACTTCACCAATTTCATGTACGACATGGTGATGACGGGTCGCCGTCAGGTGGGTTCGACCATCAAGCCCTACCTCTATTCGTTGGCGATGGAAAACGGTTTTTCGCCGTGCGACGTGGCTCCGAACGTTCAGCGAACCTACATGGTTGCAGGAAAGCCCTGGACACCGCGTAACGGCTCGCGTAGCCGCTATGGTCAGATGGTGACGCTGAAATGGGGCTTGGCGCAGTCGAACAACTGGATTTCGGCCTATCTGATGAGCAAATTGAATCCCCACCAATTCGTCAATCTGTTGCACGAATACGGTATCAACAACCCCGAAATCCATCCCTCGATGGCGCTCTGCCTGGGTCCGTGCGAGGTGTCGGTCGGCGAGATGGTCAGTGCCTACACGACGTTCGCCAACAATGGCATTCGCGTGGCGCCACTCTTCATCACCCACATCGAAGACAACGACGGCAACGTCATCGCCCGTTTCCAGCCGCGAATGAACGAGGTCATCAGTGCTGAAAGTGCCAATAAAATGCTGGTTCTCATGCAAGCCGTCATCAATGAGGGTACGGGTAGCCGCCTGCGCCGTCAGCACAACATTCAGGGCGATGTGGCAGGCAAAACCGGCACGACGAACAACCATTCCGACGCTTGGTTCATGGGTCTGACGCCGCAACTCGTCAGTGGTTGCTGGGTCGGTGGCGAGGACCGCGACATCCACTTCGATTCGATGACCTACGGACAGGGTGCGGCGATGGCGCTTCCGATTTGGGCCTATTATATGAAAAAGGTGTATGCCGACCGCTCGCTGGGCTATTCGCCGAATGCGAAGTTCGACATTCCTGCCGATTTCAACCCCTGCGATTCGGGCGACAGCGAAATGGACGAGTTTGAAATCGACGAAGTGTTCGAGTAAGACTATTTCGACACGTCGAGTAAGACGATTAAGAGATACGAAAAACAGGCTGATTCCCCTTTCGGAACCAGCCTGTTTTTTTTTGTTGATGTTGATTAAAACATGTAGATATACGCTACAAACGCCATCAGGATAACAGCAAGAATGCTCAGAATGATGAACGCAGCCGACGCAATTCTCCTGCGCCAAATATGTCGCTGACGAGGTTTGCGCCAACTCTCTCGCTTGCCTTCAAGATTTTCGCCATGACTACGATGGCTATGATGACGACGATGGCTGCGGTGGCGGTGATGCTCGTCGCTATGACGCTCATCACCGCTATGTTCAGCCGTTGTTTTCAGATTTTCTTCCATAGTATTTGATGGGTTTCAGTTGATTTTTAGATAAATGCAACCGTCAAGCCTGCCATGACGATGCTGACCATCGACATCAGCTCGATGAGGATGTTGAGCGACGGACCAGACGTGTCTTTGAACGGGTCGCCAACGGTGTCGCCGACAATCGTAGCCTTGTGGGCAAACGAGCCCTTGCCACCAAAGTTGCCTTCCTCGATGTTCTTCTTGGCATTGTCCCAAGCACCACCGGCATTCGCCATGAACACGGCGAGCGTGAAACCACCGGCCAGACCGCCCACGAGCAGACCCAACACACCTGCCACGCCGAGCACGCAACCCACGATAATCGGGATGAGAATGGCAAGAATCGACGGGAAAATCATCTCGCGCTGAGCGGCACGGGTCGAAATTTCGACGCAACGACCGTAGTCGGGCGTTCCCGTTCCTTCGAGAATACCTGCGATTTCCTTGAACTGACGGCGTACTTCGACCACCATCTTCTGAGCGGCACGACCCACGGCCTCCATCGTCAGTCCGCAGAACAAGAAGGCTGCCATCGCGCCGATGAAGGCGCCGACGAGCACTTTCGGGTTCATCAAATTGACTTGGAAGAAGTTCATAAAGTCGGGAATCGTTGCCTGAGCAGCCGAAATGGCCTCGCCCTTGACGTTGGTCATCATCGTGCCGGCGCGTTCCATCGCAATCTTGATTTCCTCGATATACGAAGCCAACAGCGCGAGAGCCGTCAGCGCAGCCGAACCAATGGCAAAGCCCTTACCCGTGGCAGCAGTCGTGTTGCCAAGAGCATCGAGGGCGTCGGTGCGGTGGCGCACTTCCTCGCCGAGTTCGCTCATTTCAGCGTTACCGCCAGCATTGTCGGCAATCGGGCCGTAAGCGTCGGTGGCAAGCGTGATGCCGAGCGTCGAAAGCATACCCACGGCAGCAATTCCCACGCCGTAGAGTCCGTGAGCAAGGCTGTCGGACGACATCGAGAGGTCGAAACCATTGGCGCACAGATAGCTCAGCATAATGGCAACACCAATCGTGATGACGGGAATGCAGGTCGAAATCATACCCGTTCCGATACCTTTAATAATAACGGTGGCAGAACCCGTCAGACCAGCCTCGGAAATCTTCTGCGTCGGCTTGTACGAGTGAGAAGTATAGTATTCAGTGGCTTGTCCGATAATCACACCGGCAGCCAGACCCGTAATCACCGAGAATGAAAGGCCTTTCCAGTTCTCAACGCCCAGCAGATAGAGGATAATCGGTGTTGCAACGGCAATCAGCACAGCCGAAACATTCGTGCCGAGCGACAGCGAACGCAGCAGGTCGCGCATCGTGGCACCTTCCTTCGTGCGGACGAGGTAGATGCCGAGAATGCTCAGGAACACGCCTACGGCGGCAATCAACATCGGGGCGATGACGGCCTTCAACTGCGTTTCGCCACCCACAGCGGCAAATGCGGCAGCACCGAGGGCGGCAGTCGAAAGAATCGAGCCGCAATAGCTCTCGTAGAGGTCGGCACCCATGCCGGCCACGTCGCCCACGTTGTCGCCCACGTTGTCGG
>JAFPYO010000029.1:0-21927 GCA_017412145.1 Prevotella sp. | reverse complement strand
GTACTGGTCCTTCGTCAGCCCTTTCATGTTGATACCCATCTGCTGATACAGTGCCTGCATCTCGTCAGGGAAAGACACAACGTCGCTCTGATAAGTGGCCTGTGCTGATGCTGACACCTGTGGCAGCCATCCCTTCTGGATATTACTGACCGTTAGCTCTGTTGTCTTGTTGATCAGGTCATACTGCTGAATCAGCGGATAGTTCCGCTCTGCCGCCTGCTGGCACTCCTCCAGTGTCTGCGCCTGTGCCATAATCGGCATCATCGTAAGAACAATAATCAATCTTCTCATAATCATTTGCTTAAAATTCTACTGCAAAAGTACGATGTATTTTTCATACTATCGCTATCTTTCGGAATGGAAAAATTTCCATTTTGTTCGATTTCTGTAAAAAACAACCCTAAATTAATAAAAAAGCATTATCTTTGCCAGCAAAAAGAAGTATATTATGAGTAAGAGACAGCCCCAATTGATGGACAAGTCACGGATGCGTGACATCTTCATGCCCCACTTTGAAGCGATACGCGAGCACATCTGGTTCTCCGACGAACTGGGCATGGTGCATGGCGACGGCCGTGTGTTCCAGTTTATCATTAAGCAGAAGCCACCCTTCGTCATCAATGACCATCGCCTCGGCATTGTGCTGAAAGGTGAGGCCGACATCAACGTCAACCTCACCGACTGGCACGTCACTGCTGGCACTCTGGTCTATCTCGGCCCAGGCACCATCATCCATCCCAAACGGTTCTCCTCCGACTTCGAAGTCTACGGCATGACACTCTTTGCCGACTTTCCCATGCCCTTTGCGCCCGATGCCTTCCCACCTACCTATAATGGCAGCCAGCGCGACTTCTTCCTGCACCCCGGCGAGGCCGACATTCAGACCGCCCGCCACATCATGGACACCATCTGGCACGCCATACATCAAAAGGACTACCACCGCCCCACGGTCACCTCGCTCGTGGCAGCACTGATGCACCATTACGATGCTCTCTACCGCCGCGAAGCCGCCCTGATGTCTCAGAGCCGCAGCCGTGAGCAGACCATCTTCGACCGCTTCATCGAGTTAGTGAACCAGCATTGCACCGAGCACCGCCAACTCGACTACTATGCCCAGCGTCTCTGCCTCACGCAGCGCTATCTGGGCACCGTCATCCGTCAGACCAGCGGCGTCACCGCCAAGGAATGGATAGACCGTGCCCTCATTACCCGTGTCAAGGCAGAACTGCTTCACACCGACAAGAGCGTTGCCAACATTGCCTATAATCTTGGTTTCGCGAACCCTGCCTTCTTCTCGAAATACTTCAAACGTCTCACTGGCCTCACACCCCAGAAATACAGGGAGGAGGAATAGTCTGGAGTAGAACATCATGACAACATGTGTGCTCCCAAAAGTACCAACAATACAGGCGCAGACTTAGACCTTCTGTATAGTTTTCTTAAGGGGGCAATTTGGCATAGTGACCACACTGGCTAACGAGCAAATTAAGAGTGTGCAGATAACAGAGCTTCAAATCATGTAGGCATCGGCATTTCGTAACCTATAACTGGCTGGTGTTACCAATCTGTCGATAGATGTGGCGCACAGCTCGCAACTCCTATGGTTTATGAATTTGCATCGGTATTATATATGTAAAGGACGCAGATGTCGTATGTTAAGTATGTCTCTTCCTTTTTGTCGTTATAACATATTATTTGGATAGACATCTTAATACAATAAGTCTTCTTTATAGTTACTTTGAATTATTAACCGCCATTGAATCCCAGACACTTAGAGCATCCGAGATGCAATAGCGGTACAAGCCTCCTGTTTTCCCCCAATTTATACACCATCATAGAAGTCCCAAAATGAGTTTCTTTTGTCAGCTCGATTTGACAAACGGCTAAAATGCCTCAAAATTAAAAGTTAAATAATCTTAACTAATTGTTAAATTTTACTTGCTTTTAACCTGTTGTTTTGCTTTGCAAAACTCCAAGAATCACCCATTTCCTCAAATGACGTTTTTTGTACCGTTCAATCTTTTATAATTTCCTTTTTTGCTGATAAACAAACACTTACGCCTGTAAATAATAATCTTTAATAGATTCCACATGAATCGGCGTGAGTTTCTTAGGAAACTCGGTCTCGGAACGGGTTCGGCCCTCGCACTGATGGCGTTGGAACCGCTGAATGTATTGGCAAAGGACGAGAAAAACGGCTCGTCGGTGGATAACCGCATGACCTACCGCGTGCAGCATGGGTCGGGAAAACAGATTTCGCTGCTCGGCTTTGGCATGATGCGCCTGCCCAACAATCAGGACGAGGTGAACCAACTGGTGGACTATGCCATCGAGCACGGTGTCAATTATTTTGACACGGCACCGATGTATATGCGCGGACAGTCGGAAGTGCTCACAGGAAATGCCCTTTCGCGCCATCCTCGTGAGAAATTTTTCGTCGCCACGAAGATGTCGAACCAAAACGAGCGGCTTTGGAACTTCGACGAAGCAGTAAAAATGTATCGCCAGTCGTTTGAGCGGCTAAAGGTCGATTACATCGACTACTACCGGCTCCACAGCATCGGCGGCGGTGGTGTCAAGAACCTGAAGAAACGCTTCATCGACAACGGTCTGCTCGATTTTCTGATGAAAGAGCGCGAGGCAGGCCGAATCCGTCACCTCGGTTTTTCGTATCATGGCGACGTGAGTGCCTTCGACTGGCTGCTCGACCGCAACGACGAGTATCACTGGGATTTTGTGCAGATTCAGATGAATTTCCTCGACTGGCGTCATGCCTCGCTCGAAAAAGGCGGTTGGAAGACCGATGCCGATGCGGAATACCTGTACGGGAAATGCGAGAAACTGGGCGTTCAGTGCGTGGTGATGGAGCCGTTGCGCGGTGGTGCGTTCGGCAAAATGGCGAAGGAACTGACCGACCAACTGAAAGCCCGACGTCCCAACGACAGCACGGCTCGCTGGGCCTTCCGCTGGGTGGGTTCGTTCCCCAATATCTTGACCACGTTGAGCGGTATGAATCGCATGGAGCATCTTGAGGAAAACATCAAAACGTTCTCGCCGCTCGAAGTCTGCACCGAGGCCGAAAACACGCTGTTGGCCGACATCGCCGACCAAATGTCGGGCTTTCCGACGATTCCTTGCACCACCTGCGAATACTGTATGCCGTGTCCCTACGGTGTCGATATTCCCGCCAATTTCGCCTATTACAACGAAGCCGTCACCGAACACATCCTTCCCCTGCCCTCGCCCACTGCCGCCGACTATTCCGAGCGTCAGAAACGGTTCATCGAGGGCTATCGCAAGGCACTGCCCAATGCCGAAACATGGGCTCGTGCTTGTCAGGACTGCGAGGAATGTCTGCCGAAATGTCCACAGCAGATTCGCATCCCCAACCAAATGGGGCGCATCGTGGAAACGCTGAGGGTCAGGAGGAAATCGTGATTTTTCTGATTTTTAGCGTTGCATTGTCTTGACTCCGTCAACGATGTAGATGCCTCGGTGGGCAATGTGGCTGAGGCGGCGACCCTGCAGGTCGTAGATGGCGGTGCGAGAAATACCGTTGGCGATAGGAAAATCGACTTTGACGATGTCGCCACCTTCGACGTCAAACGTGGGGACGAAAGTCCACAGACCGCCATTTCCGTCGGTCGGGCCGTTGTAGAGGTTGATGGCGAAGCCCTTAGCAGGCATCGCGCAGTTCATCCACTGGCCGCTATGCTTGTCGCTGCGGATGGTGTAGTAATAATTCTTTCCGTCGGCTCCGAAAGCCTTGTCAGCCAAGATGAAATTGTAGTTTTTCTTCGCGTTGTCATACGACCAACGGCCATTTGTGTTGGCTGCCGAGGCCGTCGGTTTCACCGAGCCGTTGGGATTCGTCTTATTGACGATGGCGTATTTCCCTGAACCATTCGGGTCGAGTTCGAACGCCCAGAGTTGCGCGTCGTAGTTGCTGGCGTTCTCGGCTGCCGCCACGTTTCCCCAGAGCATTCCGACGGCTGCACCGTTGCTGCTTTGCGCGGAAAGCAAGGCCGAACCGCTTTGGATGAGTTCGATTTGGCGATTGCCACGCTCTACGCCTCGCGAAACGAGTTTGTACCAATATTTATCGGCGGCATCGAGCCCTGTCGATGACTTCGGCGGAACAACATTGGCTATCGGAGCGTCGGCACCGTCGTATTTCAGAAACTGCGGATGGTAGTTGTAGCCGCCGAGGTTGAGCAGCGTCGTGTCCTGTCGCATACGGTTGCGGAACGAAGTCCAGTTCTTCCTTGACTGCGGTGTCCAACCAGCCTCGGCCACCGCCATCAGTCGCGGCAGGGCGAGGTATTCCAAATGCTCGGGCTCGCTGACGTGCTCGCACCAGAAAGTGCCCTGCACGCCGTAGTAATATTTCTTTTCGCGCTCCGTTCCGACCACGTTGTTCGGCACGGGCATGTAGTTGTAGGTGTTTTCCAGGTTGTTGTCGCCGCCACCTGCGCCGTAGTCGGTCGTGGTGGGCTTGCGGTTGATGTAATACGACTGTCCGGCGCTGTTGTATTCGGTGATGATGGCTTTCAGACCGAGGTCGGCAGCCTTCGAAGCACCCTGCTGACACGGATTCCAGCAATAAATCATTGCTTCCGAGTCTTGAATCAGTTTCGTGTCGGCACCGCCAGCGGTAATCGCCTCGTTCCACACGGCAATGCGCTTGCCAAGCGTCTTCAGATGGGCGGAAATCTGCTTCGTGAAACGGCTTTGCAGTTGCGAATAACTCGTCATTCCCTCTTTCTTGTAAAGCGCCTGACATTGGGCATTGTTCTGCCACGCATTCGTGGGACATTCGTCGCCGCCGACGTGGAAAATTTCACTTGGGAAAAGCGGTGCGATTTCCGTCAAAATATCCTTCGCGAACTGCACCGCGCGGTCGTTCGCCACGTTGAGAACATCTTTCGAAATACCACCCGAAACCCACACTTCGTGCGAACCATTCGGCGTACAACTGTACTCGGGATAGGCCGTCATAGCGGCGGCGAGGTGGCCCGGCATCTCGATTTCGGGCACCACCGTGATGTGGAGTTTCGCAGCGTAGGCCACGACATCGCGAATCTCGTCCTGCGTGTAGAAATAGGGGCCGTATGGCTCGTTGGTCCAATATTGGCCGTATTTCAGGTCAGTGTTGAACGAATTGGCACGCGTCGCACCCACCGTCGTCAGTTTCGGATATTTCTTGACTTCCACGCGCCAGCCTTGGTCGTCGGTTAGGTGCCAATGGAAGTGATTCATCTTGTAATAGGCCATCAGCCGCAGCATCTTCTTGATTTCATCGACCGTGAAGAAGTGGCGGCTCACGTCGAGCATAAAACCGCGATAGGCGAAGCGCGGCGCATCGTTGATGGTCAGGAAAGGAAGGGCATAGGTGGCGTTGGCGTCGAGTTTTTCGACAAGCACATTCGCCGGCAACATCTTTTTGATGCTTTGCAGACCGTAGAAAAAGCCCTTCGCCGTGCTGGCTCGTAGCGTGATTCCCTCAGCGGCGACTTGCAGGATATAGCCCTCGTCGTCGAGCGTTGAATTGTTCATTTTCAGCGTAATCGACGCATTTTCCAGACTTCCCACCGTCACGTTGCGACCCGTGGCAGCTCGGAGTGCATCGGCGAAGTTGTTGGCTTCCGTGACAACCTCGTCCGATAGTCCGCTGACATCCATCGTAATCGTCTGCGGAAGTTCATACTGTCCCGACTTCGTCGTCAGGCTTTTCGGCCACGGCGTAAGGTTCACCGACTGCGCCTGAACGTGCGTGCTCAGGCAAATCATCAACAGCAAAATGGCTGGGATTCTTGCGATTTTCTTCATAATTATCCTGTTTTTTATTGAAATTTTCCAATCAATTTGCAAAATTACGGAAATTCCAACGACAACAAAGTATTTAATCTAAAATTTTAACGACTTTTAAAATATCGACTCCACAAAGAAAATCGGTGGAAAAAGCCTTTTTATTTACGTGCAAATTCCAGTTTTTTATAGAATTTGAGCAACTCGGCGACGATTGGAGATTCAAAGTCGTAGTCTATGATTTTGGGGTCGAAGCCGTAGGCTTTCATCACGGCCTTGTCGTTCTCCTGATGGGCGCGGCGCAGTTCGGCGGGCATCGTAACTTCGTCGTAGAGGTCGGCCAGCGACGAGTCGGGATAGTTGGCACGCGCATTGAGGATGGCCTGCGCCGTCTGCTCGATTCGCGCCCGCTGCTCGTCCGTCGGCCGAGGCCACGGAAAATTGTTATAGACGATGTTGGCAGAATAGCGATAATCCGATTTCAACCGACCGCAGACCACGCGCATCCACGCCATATGGACATTCGACTCGAGAACGCCGAAATGGTAGAGCGTGGCGTCGGGGATGATTTGCACGGCATCGCTGGTGAAATTATTAGGCGACATAAATCCCATCGGAATATACCGACGACGCTCTGAAGAAACTCTTGGAACAATAATAAAATTGTTGTCGGGCATATTTTCGACGTGGAATCGGGTCGGACGGTCGGCAAGTTTCCGAGTTCCAGCACTATTGCTTGCCAGTCGCAAATTCCGAACAGCCTCAATCCGCTTCATACAATGTGGCATCTGCCTGAGTTCCGCAGGCGAACAATCGCCCAGCCACAGGCAATAGCGCGGTTTTTGGTGGATAAATTCTTCTGCTCCGTACCAAGGCTTGAAAAGTTGGGCAGATTTCGGCTCGATTCGGATAAAATCGTCCATTCCATCCTTTGTAAAAAGATAATTTCCTCCATCAATCGGCTTGTTCCCGATTCCGATTCCAGGCACATCGCAAATCGGTTTCGGTCGGCTGCCGACAAACACGTCGGGCGCATCGGCCAGATAAGCATTGATGTTTTTCGCCTCCAACTGCTTTCCGTTGTCGAAAATCAGCTTCGGCGGCTGATTCTGATAGCTGAAACCCACGATGACGCAATGGACGTGGGCTTTGAGCGAAGCCTCGCTGTCCCAACGGAATGTCCGATGTGCAAAATTGATGCAGATGCCGTTGTCGAAGAGTTTCTGCCACAGATTCGCCACCTGCTCACCTTGACAGATGCTGTTGGTCGAGACAAGCGCCGTTCGCGTGTCGGGGCTGTATCTCATCAGGTTGGCCGCCTTCTTGTACCAACAGCTGACATAATCCATATTGCCCACATTCTTCCATTTCGCCCCGAAAATGTCGAGCATATCCTGTTTCTGGCTTTCGCTCATCAGACGTGCGCCCACAAACGGCGGATTGCCCATAATGTAGTCGAAGTGGACCTG
The DNA here is from genome assembly GCA_017412145.1 of Prevotella sp. Classification (GTDB taxonomy): domain Bacteria; phylum Bacteroidota; class Bacteroidia; order Bacteroidales; family Bacteroidaceae; genus Prevotella. The sequence continues at coordinate 14,650 of JAFPYO010000029.1, read as the reverse complement.
ATAGCGTTTCGTGTCGGGCTTCACATTTCCGTCGAAACGCTTGGCCACCACGTTCAGTTCGTTGTAAACCGCGACCGATTCACTTGCCATCATCGGTTCGGGCTCGAGAATCAAGTGCAGGTTCTTGGCATAGATGGTCGGGATGTCCGACTTCACCTCGACGATGTCCCAATCCATTTTGAGCGCGTTGCCCTCGCGGATGTTCGCATAGGATTTCAGCGGCAGGAAGTCGATGTCGTGACGGATGATCTTCTCCGTCTCCGTCAGCATCTGCGCCTCGGAAATCCAGAGCGCGGTCGTGGCGACGGTGACGGCGAAGTCGTTGATTTCGATGCCGTAGAACTGCTGAATCGAGACCTTAATCGGGTTCTTGAACTCGCCCATCATCATCTGGCCGTGGTAGCGCTCGCGGATGACCTCGTTTTCCAGTCGCCGCAGGCTCAGATAAGTCTCCGTGAGGAAATTGCCGCTTCCGCAGGCAGGGTCGAGGAACGTGAGCGACGCCAAACGGTCTTGGAAGGCATCGAGCAGTTTCTGTCGCTTGCGCTCGGTCTTCTCCTCAAGAATTTCGTCGAGTTCGCGCCGAAGGTCGTTGAGAAACAGCGGGTCGATAACCTTGTGGATGTTCTCAATCGAGGTGTAGTGCATTCCGCCGGTGCGCCGCGTCACGGGGTTCAGCGTCGATTCAAACACCGCGCCGAAAATCGTGGGCGAAATCTCGCTCCAGTCGAAGTCGAGGCTCGCATTCTGAAGCATCGTCTGCCTCAGTTGCTCGGTGAACTGCGGAATTTCAATCTCCTCCTCAAAAAGTCCGCCGTTGGTGTAGGGAAACGCCTTCAAATCGTCGCGCAGATAGCGGCTCCGCTGGTCGTCGGGCGTGTTGAGAACCTTGAAAAGTTTCAACAAAGCGTCGCTGAGGTCGTCGGCGCTATATCCGTTGAGATAGTCGTGGAACTGGTCGTGGCGGAAAATACCAGCGTCCTCGGCATAGAGACAGAACACGATGCGGACGCAGAGAATGTTGAGCCATCGCAAGGCTTCAGGACTGTTGTCGTCGTATTGTTTGAGCAAAGCCTCGTAAATCTTGCCGACAATCTCGCCCGCCTGCATCGACACCTCCATCTCCTTCGACAAATGCTCGCTCTTCGTGTCCACAAGAAACATCAGTCGATAGTATTCCTTGCCCAGATTCTCGAGCAAAATCTGCTCAGGCTCGCCATTCGGCTGCTCCATATCATAGACCAGAAACTCGGCGAAATTGCAAGTCACAATCCATCGCGGACGCTCCGAGTACGGCAGCTCGGAAGCATAGCGCTTCGCCTGCTGAAACGGATTCAGCACCGATCCGTCGCTCTGCACGACACCCTTGCGCAAGTCCTTGTCAATCGACTTTTGCTCAATCAGCACCTTCGTCGAGGGAATATGCCCGTCGATGAAATTCGTGTTATCGACCTTCACCTGCTCCTCATATCGGATGAACGTGCTTGGATTCTCGACACCAAACACCTCCGTCAGCAATTCCGTCCAAAACACCTGCGAGTCACCCTTTTCGTAACCCCGGCCTTTCCATCGCGCTGCAAACTCCGCAGCCGCCGCAGACATTTGTTTCTCAGTTCTCATATTTACAATTCCACTTTATTTCACTTGCAAAGATACAAAATTTTTCGGAAACGACCGCCGTTTTTTGCGAAATAATTCTACGCCAACTGCCTATACAGCGCCAATCCTTTCGCGGTCAGCAGGTATTTCTGGCGGGGGTGGCGGGGCGATTGTGGATATAGCATTCGGACAAAGCCATCTGTTAAGGAAGGTTTTAGCGAATAATCGAGAAAGTTTTCTCTGTCTTTTAATCCTGCCATTGCCATCATTTCTTTGACCGAAAGTTGACTTTCTCCCAACGCTCGAACCAACTTAATGATGTTTTTGTTATCGGTAAGGGTCATACTTGTCGGGGTACTTGTCGGGGTACTTGTCGGGGTGTTTGTGGATTGTCGCCATTCTTCTGGGGCATTCACCAAAAGATATCGGTTCTTTAACTCATTGTTTTCTCTCATCAGCAGATTCCGGAAGAAGAGGTTCAGGAAATGATAATCCTGCCTGATACCTTGTGCCACATTTTTGTAGTTGGCCCGAACCAAGGCATTGCGGAAATACCACGAATGTTCCTCAAACATTCTGTTGTCTGCCTTGAAACCAATAGACTGCAGATATTTGATGGTGAAAACAGCGGTAGTTCGAGTGTTCCCCTCACAGAAAGGGTGTATCTGCCAAATGCCAGAAACGAAGCGAGTTAAATGCTGAATGACTTCGTCCATCGACAAACCATTGTAATCGAATTGCTTTTCTTGCTCGATGTCATAATCCAAAGCCATTCGCAAGTCTTGCCAGCGACCATAGAGTACGGTGTCACCACGCAACACCCACTCTTTCTTGGTGATGCCATAGTTGCGCAGTTTGCCGGCGTGTTTGAACACACCTTCGAAGATACTCCGATGGATGGAAATGATGCCTGCAGTGCTAAAAGTGAATGCAGGTTCGTTGATGAGCTTCGTTATGTTTGCCGACACGCGGTCTGCTTCTTCCTTATTTTCATCGTCCTCGTCGTGTTGTGTCTTGGATACATAATATTGCTTCACCAACTGGCGAGCCTCGTCGATGGTTATTTCACCTTCGATGTGTTTACGGGCTGTCTGTTTCAGATACTCAGAAACCTTCAAGCCATCGACGGCCTGTAAGCCAATGGCCACCTTCCAAGCCTCAGCCTTTTCGCGTTTGTGCGGCTCGCTTGCGATGATGTATTCGTCAAAATCCAAATATCCTTCCTTCATAACGTTTTTTCGCCATCTTCACCAAAAGCAAAGACCGTTGATTGTTTACGCTTGCAAAGATACAAAATTTTTCGCTAACAACCGCCGTTTTTGCGAAAAATTAAAGGGATTTTTGGAAAGGTTTCAGTCGGCGAACAGGGTTTCGCGGACGGCTTGCTCGATGACTTGCGGAAAATGGCGCTGTTCGAGTTCGTGGATGCGGTCGGCGATGTCGTCGGGGGTGTCGGTGGGAGCGACGGCGGTGCGGAATTGCGCAATGATGGGACCGCGGTCGTAGTCGGCGGTGACCCAGTGGATGGTGATGCCGGTTTCAGTTTCGCGAGCCTGCCAAACGGCCTCGTGAACGTGGTGGCCGTACATTCCCTTGCCGCCGAACTTGGGCAGCAGGGCGGGATGGAGGTTGAGCATCCGACGGGGATAGGCGTCGATGAGATATGGCGGAATTTTGAGCAGGAATCCAGCCAAAACGATGAAATCGACATCGTATTTTTTGAGCAAATCGAGCACTTTTTCCTCGTTTTGGAAGTCGGCTTTCGGAACGATGGCCGTCGGGATGTTCAGCCGTTCGGCACGCACGAGTGCAAAAGCATCGGCGCGGTTGCTAACGACGAGCGAAACGCTGATTTCATCGTGGTTGGCGAAATATCGAATGATGTTTTCGCAGTTGGTGCCGCTACCGGAAACGAAAATGGCGAGATTTTTCATTTTTTGTGGAGTGTGAAGTGTGGAGTGTGGAGTGATTTTTCAAGAATCATCGAAATCATCATCGTCAAAATCAAAACCGAACATCACGGGTTCGACGAAACTATCGAGCGCACGGCGTTCCTTTTTCGTGGGACGGCCCGTGCCTCGCGCACGATCGACAAATCCGCTGATACGGCTCATTTCAAGGAGTTCGTACTGGCTTGGGTCGGTGACGTTTTCGTAAATTTCGGGGATGAGTTTCGCCCCGACGCGCTGTTCAATCGGCTTCAGGATGCGAAACGAATAGGTCACAGGCGGTTTTTTCACGTGAACCACCTCGCCAGCCTTCACCATTCGACTCGGTTTCACGGTCACGCCGTCCATCGTCACACGACCGTTTTTAATCGCATCGACGGCGATTGAGCGCGTCTTGTAGATTCGCGCCGACCACAGCCATTTGTCTATTCGAGCAGTTTCTGACATCCTTTTCCTAATTTATTATACAGATTCATTGTCACATCGATGCCTGCAAGCACAAAACTCGGAATGATTTTCACCGCCGTGTCGATGACGGGCTGCAACTGCTGCAATTCCTCGTCGTCGAACCGACCGAGCACCCAATCGATTTGGTGGCCCAAGGGAAAATCGCTGCCGATGCCGACGCGCAGGCGCGGATAGCCCTGTCCGATGAGTTGTTGGATGTGGCCGAGACCGTTGTGTCCGCCGTTGGAACCGCTCGCCTTCAGCCGAAATTGTCCGAGTGGCAGGGCGATGTCGTCGCTGACGACCAAGAGCCGTTTTTCGTCGATGTTTTCCTTCGTCAGCCAATAGCACACGGCATTTCCCGAGAGATTCATAAACGTCGTGGGCTTCAACAGAAACACTTTCCGACCGCGAATGCTCGTCTCGGCGACAAATCCGTAGCGCTTGTCGGCAAAAACAGTATTGGACGCCTTCGCAAAAGCGTCCAATACCATGTAGCCAGCGTTGTGACGGGTCGAGGCGTATTCGTCACCAGGATTCCCAAGTCCAACGATTAAGTATTTTTCCATACTTCGGTTTATTCAGCGGCAGAAGCCTCGGCCTCAGCAGCGGCAGCGGCGGAGCGCGATGCACGCGTGGTCTTCACGGAGCAGACGACAACCTCGGCGGGCGTAGCCAGTTCGAGTCCCTCGAAGCTGAGTTCGCCGACCTTGATGCTCTTGCCGAGCTCAAGTTTGGTCACGTCGATGTTGAGAATCTCAGGAATGCTGGGATAGGGAGCCGTCACGTTGATCTTACGAATCGAGAGGTTGAGCTTACCACCGTCGCGCACACCCTGAGCCAGTCCGTTGAGTTTCACGGGGATGCCAATCGTGATGGGCTTCGTCTCGTTCACCTCGTAGAAGTCGGCGTGGAGCACGGCGTCGGTCACGGGATGGAACTGCAATTCCTTGATGACGGCCTTGTGGGGCTCGCCGTCGATGTTGAGGTTGATGACATAGACCTCGGGCGTGTAAACTACCTTGCGCAGTTCGGCCATCGAAATCGTAAAGGCCATTGCCACGGGCTTTCCGTCAACTGTGTTTTCACCATAGAGATTGCAGGGAATCATACCCTCTTTTCTCAGCATTTTCGAAGCTTTTTTTCCAACGGATTCGCGCTTCTTACCGTTCAATGCAAATTCTTTCATAATCGTTTGTGTTACTCTAAATTAAGTGATTAAAAATTGTGCCTTAATTCGCCATCACACGAGATGTGCTCAAAAAAGCGGTGCAAAGGTACGAAATTTTCCCGAATCGAGCACCAAAAATCGAAACTTTTTTGAAAAAATGCGTAAAATAACCCGATTTTCTTTGGCGTTTGCCACAAAATGACTAAATTTGCAATCGATTTTACACAATTCTTTAGAGAAAGATGATTAACAGAGAACTGATCAGAATCAAAATCGTGCAGCTGACCTACGCCTACTACCAGAACGGCAACCGCAATCTCGACAATGCCGAGAAGGAGCTGCTCTTCAGCCTGTCGAAGGCCTACGACCTCTATAACCTGCTGTTGCTGCTCATCGTGGCCATCACCAACGAAGAGCGCCACCGCGTCGAAATCGGACAGCAGCGCGCACGACGCGAAGGCACCGAGGAACCTTCGACGAAGTTTATAGACAACAAATTCGCCCTTCAACTCGAAGACAACAAGATGTTGCGCGATGCCGCCGAGACGATGAAACTGTCGTGGACCGACAACATCGAGTTCATTCGCAAGATGTGCGTACTCATTGAGGAGAGCGAAATCTATCGAGAATACATCGAAAGCGACGACGATTCCTACGAAGCCGACCGCGAAGTGTGGCGAAAAATCTACAAGCAGATCATTCAGGAAAACGACGACCTCGACGCGCTGCTCGAAGAGCGTAGCCTCTACTGGAACGACGACAAAGAGGTGGTCGATACGTTCGTGCTGAAAACCATCCGCCGATTCGAACCCAAGAATGCGTCGCGACAGGAACTGCTGCCCGAATACAAGGACGAGGAAGACCGCGAATTTGCCCGAAAACTCTTCCGCGCCACCATTCTCAACGCCGACACCTACCAACGCTATATGAGCGAGTCGTCGCGCAACTGGGTTTTTTCGCGTTTGGCTTATATGGACGTGGTCATTATGCAAATCGCCATCGCCGAAATGCTGACCTTCCCGAACATTCCCGTCAGCGTCACCATCAACGAGTACGTCGATTTGGCGAAACTCTACAGCACCTACAAGAGTGGCGGCTACATCAACGGAATGCTCGACAACATCGCCCGACACCTCATCGAAACGGGAAAACTGATGAAAACGATGGGCGACGAGGTTTCGAGGAAGGAGGAACGAGTATCGAGGAAAGTCGATTCGCCGAGAAACGAGGATTTTTCGAGAAACGAGGAGATTTCGAGGAGCGAGGAAGGAGATGCGAATATTGAAGATTGAACATTGAACATTGAAAATTATTCATTAAACATTAATCATTACTCATTAAAAAACTATGACAACAATTCTTTTACAAGCAGGACAGCCAGCAGGCGGAGGCGGTATGAGTATGCTGCTGATGATGGTCGCCATCTTCGCCATTTTCTGGTTCTTTATGATTCGTCCGCAACAGAAGCGGCAGAAGCAAATCCGCGCGTTCCAAAACTCGCTCACACAAGGCACGAAAGTGGTCGTCGGCGGCATCTACGGCACCGTCAAGAGCATCGACCCCGCTTCGGGCATCGTGGAAGTGGAAATCGCGCGCGGCGTGGTGATTCAAGTCGATAAAAACTACGTTTTTGCCGACGTGACTGCATTGCAAGAAGGCGGCGCAAACAAGGCATAAAAGCCCACAGAAACCGTGAAAGAACAATTCTTGCGCATCTATCGCCCACTGAGAGACTTCCTGTTCAGCATCGTGAACAGGGAGTTCCTCATCTTTTTGTTCTTTCTCGTCGTCAGCGGCGTGTTCTGGCTGCTGTCAACGCTCAACGACACCGACGAATACGAATACGCCATTCCCATCAGTCTGAAAGGTGTGCCGCGCGACGTCATCATCACCACCAGTTTCGAGGACACGCTGCGCGTCACCATCGAAGACCGAGGATTTATGCTTGCCACCTATTATTACGCCAGACCATTCAAGCCCATCGCGCTGAGTTTCCAACACTACGCGAAAAGCAACGGACGTGGGCTGATTCCGCTGGCCGACTTGCAGAAAAACATCAATCGTAACCTCTACAGTTCGTCGAAAATCGTGTCGATCAAGCCCGAAAAACTCGAATTCTACTACAACCACGGGCAGTCGCAGAAAATTCCTGTACGACTCAACGGCACCATCACGCCGGCCAAGAGCCACTATCTGGCGCGAACCCACTTCTCGCCGAGCGTTGTCACCGTCTATGCCGACAAATCAATGCTCGACAGCATCAAATACGTGCTGACCGAGGAACTGAAGATCACGAATTTCGATGACACCGTCGTGCAAACCGTGAATCTGCAGGCGATGAAAGGCGTGAAAATCGTGCCCTCGCAGGTGATGATTACGCTCTGTCCCGACGTGCTCACCGAGGAGAGCGTCGAAGTGCCAATCCACGCCGTGAATATGCCCGAGGGAAAGACACTGCGAACCTTCCCGCCGCGTGTCAAGGTGAAATTCGTGACCGGAGCAAATATGTTCCGACAAATCAAGCCCGAACACTTCCGCGTGGTTGCCGATTTCAACGAACTGAGCCGCAAACCGTCGGAAAAATGCAAACTCTACTTGCGCAACATCCCCGCAGGCGTGAAAAATGCGCAGTTGGAAATCTCACAAGTCGATTACCTCATCGAGCAATGAAGCGCATCGCAATCACGGGTGGCATCGGCAGTGGCAAGTCATTTGTGTGCCAACGGCTGAAGAAACGGGGCATCCGCGTCTATGACTGCGACGAGGCAGCGAAACGGCTGATGCGACAGTCGGAGTCGCTGAAAACGGCTCTGCGCGAGTTGGTGGGCGACAAGGTCTATACCGCCGACGGACGACTGCAAAAACGCCTTCTGGCGGCCTTTCTGCTGACTTCCGAAGCGAACAAACAAGCGGTGAACAACATCGTGCACCCCGCCGTGGCGCAGGATTTTCTCGATTCGGGAATGGAGTGGCTCGAAAGTGCCATCCTCTTCGAAAGCGGATTTAATGCGCGTCTGAAATTCGACCACGTGGTTTGCGTCACCGCACCGCTCGAACTGCGCGTCGAGCGCGTGATGCAACGCGACGGAATCCCCAGCGAAAAGGCGTTGGAATGGATTCGCTGCCAAATGCCACAAGAGGAAGTGCTGCGCCGTAGCGACTTTGAAATCATCAACGATGGAAAACGCGACTTAGAAGAGCAAATCGACGAAATACTAAAAAACATTCAACAACTCAACAAACAACAATTAAACTATAAAAAAATGGAAACAATTCTTTCAATTGCCGGCAAACCGGGCCTGTTTCGGCTTGTCAGCCAAGGAAAAGCAAATCTGATTGTCGAAACACTCGACGAAGCGAAAAAACGAATGCCGGCCTTCGGCACGGAACGAATCACCAGCCTCGGCGACATCGCCATGTTCACCGACAGCGAGGACATTCCGCTGTGGAAAGTGCTGAGAAACGTGGGCGAGAAAGAGCAACTCAAAGCCTGCTCGCTGAACTTCAAGAAAGCCTCGTCGAAGGAGTTGCACACGTATCTCGGCGAAGTGCTGCCCGACTACGACCGCGACCGCGTGCACGACAGCGACATTCGCAAACTGTTGCAGTGGTACGACATCCTCGTGAAAAACGGCTACACCGACTTTAAGGAACTCTTCGACCGCGAGGAAGAGGAGGAAAACGAGGAAAATTCCGATGCGGAATAAGTTCCGACGACAAAAAACCGAAGCGATTTCTCGCCTCGGTTTTTTCTTGGTCTGATTCAAGCGTTTTTTCGCCGAAAACATCGTTTAAACGCAGGTATAACCGCCATCGACGGGAATCGCCGTGCCGTTGACATAGCTCGACGCAGGCGATGACAGGAAAATCGTCGTGGAATCGAGTTCGCCCTCGTTGCCGTAGCGCTCAACGGGAATGGCACCCTTCGCATAGTTGGCGAACCACTCCGTCTCGAGCGTGTCCTTCGTCAGCGGTGTCCAGAAATAGCCCGGACAAATCGTGTTCACCGTGATGCCATACTTGCCCCACTCGGCAGCCAGTCCGCGCGAGAGGTTCACTACTCCACCCTTCGCAGCGTGATACGGCGAACACGGCGCAATCTTGTTGCCCACCAGTCCATACATCGACGCAATGTTGATGATTCTTCCGTATTTCGCAGGAATCATCGCGTGTTTCGCCACGGCACGCGCCATTTTAAACGTACCGAACAGGTCAATTTGCATCTCGTTGTCGAATTGCTCGTCGGTGATGTCCTCAGCCGGAGCCACCGCGCCCGTACCAGCGTTGTTGATGAGGATGTCGATGCGTCCAAAGCGCTCCATCGTCTGCTTCACCACGTCCTCGACCATCTCGGTCTTCGTGATGTCGCAGCGAATCGGCAGGACTTCCACGCCAAATTCCTCGCGCAGTTCCTTTGCCACTTCCTCGAGTTTCTCCATGCGGCGAGCGATAGGAACAATGTTACATCCTTGGTTGGCCAGTGCTTTCGCCATCTGGACACCCAGTCCTCCCGAACAGCCAGTCACAATGGCGACTTGGCCTTTTAAATCGAAATAATTTTTCATAAATCTTCAGTTTTTGATTGTAGCAATAAATTAGTTATCGCTGCAAAAGTAGTCACTTTCTTTTTTTCTTGCAAATTTTTCCATTAAAAATCCATTTTCTCCAAACGATTAGCGATTTCGTCGTCGGAAAGTTGATAATTGACGAGGTCGCCGTTGAGGAACTGCTCGTAGGCGGTCATGTCGATGAGTCCGTGGCCCGAGAGGTTGAAGAGAATGACCTTTTCCTCGCCTGTCTGACGGCATTTCTCGGCCTCGCGAATGGTGGCGGCGATGGCGTGGCTCGACTCGGGCGCAGGAATGATGCCTTCGGTGCGGGCGAAGAGCAGTCCGGCCTCGAACGTCTCGGTCTGGGGAATATCGACACCGCTCATCATTCCGTCTTTCAGCAGCTGCGACACAATCACTCCGGCACCGTGATAGCGCAGACCGCCGGCATGGATGTTGGCTGGCTTGAAGTCGTGGCCGAGCGTGAACATCGGCAGCAGGGGCGTATAGCCGGCCTCGTCGCCGAAGTCGTAGCGGAACTGGCCTCGGGTGAGTTTCGGGCAACTTTCAGGCTCGGCAGCGATGAATTTCGTCTGTTTCTCACCCGTCAGATTATGACGCATAAACGGGAAGGCGAGTCCACCGAAATTCGAACCGCCACCGAAGCAGGCAATCACCACGTCGGGATATTCGCCAGCCTTTTGCATCTGCTTTTCAGCCTCGAGTCCGATGACGGTCTGGTGCAGTGCCACGTGGTTGAGCACCGAGCCGAGCGTGTATTTGCAGCCGGGCGTGGTCGTGGCGAGTTCGATGGCCTCGGAAATGGCCGTTCCGAGCGAACCGGAATGGTGCGGATTAAGCGTGATGATGTCTTTTCCGGCACGGGTGGACATCGACGGCGATCCCGTCACGGCAGCACCAAACGTGCGCATAATCAGCGAGCGATAGGGCTTCTGCTGCATCGAAATCTTCACCTGATACACGGCGGCCTCCAAGCCAAACACCGACGCGGCATACGACAGCGCGGCGCCCCACTGCCCGGCACCAGTCTCGGTGGTGACGTTGGTCGTGCCCTCCTGCTTGGCGTAGTAGCACTGCGGCAGGGCCGAGTTGATTTTGTGCGACCCGAGCGGGTTCACCGACTCGTTCTTGAAATAGATGTGGGCCGGCGTGCCGAGAGCCTCCTCCAGCGCGTAAGCACGCACGAGCGGCGTCGAGCGATAGTAGCTGTACTTCTCGAGCACCTCCTCGGGAATGGGAATCCAGGCGTTCGTCTGGTCGAGCTCCTGCACGCAGCACTCGCGTGGGAAGATGTGGGCGAGGTCGTCCACGCCCAGCGGCTGTCGCGTGGCGGGATGGATTAGCGGCATCGGTTTCGTCTTCATGTCGGCCTGAATGTTGTACCATTCGCGGGGCAGTTCGCTCTCTTGGAGCATGAATCTTTTCTGTTTCATGGTTGTTTTTGGTTTTAAATGTGAATATTTTGTTGATTAAAAATTTGTTGATTAAAAAGATGTCGGAAAAAGAAAAAGACCTGTCGTAAGAACGGCAGGCCTTTTCAGTTGGAGACGAGATTTTTCCACACAGGCGAACGCTACTCACGACTTTTTGAATCTTGAGCTACGCCACCACCAATATGTTGCAAATCTTGTCATTTTTGTAACGATTTTTCGTTTTCACCTGCAAAATTACAACAATTTTTCAAATCACCAAACTTTTTTCCGAAAAAACAAATAAAATTCGTAACTTTTACTTCGTTCAAGTTACTCACGTTCGGAAAAATAACAAATAAATTTGCTTTTTCGCTCACTTAATCGTAACTTTTACTTCGTTCAAGTTACTCACGTTCGGAAAATAACAAATAAATTTGCTTTTTCACTCACTTAATCGTAACTTTGCACCCGACTATGACGGCAATACTCATTATTTTAGGCTACTTCGCGCTGCTGATGCTCTTCAGCAGGCTCACGGCGCGACGCTCCTCGAACGACGTCTTCTTCCGAGGCGAGCGCAAGAGTCCGTGGTACATGGTGGCGTGGGGCATGATTGGCGCGTCGATTTCGGGCGTCACCTTTGTCTCGGTGCCCGGGATGGTGCTCTGGCAGGACATGACTTATATGCAGACCTGCCTCGGCTTTATTCTCGGCTACGTCGTGGTGGCCTTCGTGCTGCTGCCGGTCTATTACAAACTGAACCTCACGACGATTTACTCCTTCCTCGGACAGCGACTCGGACGCGAGGCCTACAAAACGGGCGCGGCCTTTTTCCTGCTCTCGAAGATGACGGGAGCGGCGGCGCGGTTCTACGTGGTCTGCCTCATCGTGCAGCAGATACTCGGAACGCCGTTCCTGCCCACCGTCGTGGCGATGGTAGCGCTGATTTGGCTCTACACGCGGCGCGGTGGCATCAAGACGCTCGTTTGGACCGACAGCCTGCAAACGCTCTGTATGTTTGCGGCTTTGGGACTGATTATATATAAGGTGACGGGCGAGCTCGGCCTCACGATGGGCGAGGCGGTGCAAGCGATTGCCGCCGACAGCCATTCGCGGATGTTCGTGTGGGACGACTGGGTGTCGCGACAGAATTTCTGGAAACAGTTCCTGAGCGGCGTGTTCATCGTGGTCGTGATGACGGGCCTCGACCAAGACATGATGCAGAAAAACCTCTCTTGCCGCAACTTGCGCGATGCGCAGAAGGATATGTGCAGCTACGGACTGGCTTTCGTGCCGGCCAACCTGCTGTTTCTCTCGCTCGGCGTGCTGCTGGTGATGCTGGCGCAGAAACAGGGCGTGGCGCTGCCCACCGCCGCCGACCAACTCGTGCCGATGTTCGCCGCCACGGGCGCATTGGGCGAAGGCGTGCTCATTCTTTTCCTGCTCGGCATGGTGGCGGCCTCGTTTTCCAGTGCCGATTCCGCCCTGACTGCCCTCACCACGAGCTATTGCGTCGATATTCGCGAGCGTCCTGATGATGAGCACCTGCGCCGTCGCACGCACGTGGGTATGGCGGTCGTTTTCATCGTGGTCATCGTGCTGTTTCGCGCCGTCAACTCCACGAGCATCATCGACGCCATCTACGTGATGTGCGGCTACACCTATGGTCCGCTGCTCGGTCTTTTCGCCTTTGCCCTGCTCGCAAAGAGAAGGGGCAGCGTTTTCTCGCTGTCCCTTGCCCCGTATGTTTGCGTGGCCGCCCCACTGCTTTGCTTCGCCATCGACCAACTGACCGTGCACCATTTCAATTACCATTTCGGCTACGAATTGCTCATGCTCAATGGCCTGCTGACGTTCGTCGGGCTGTGGCTTTCATCGCGTGTTTGTTCCAAGAGTTAGGCATTATATAGGGAAAATGCACTTTGCTAACATTCTGTTTATTAATTGCTTACCCATTCTTCGGACAAATTTAAAGTTGGACTTAAAATTTGGCCAAAGGTACGGATTTTCTTCCAAACTTCCAAATATTTTGGGGGAAAACCATATTTTTTAACTACCTGTTTTTATTGGTTTGTATTTCGTTTATCAGTTGGTATGATTCCCTGATTGTCTTGATGTCCGTGGCGATAGTATGATTACGACCTTCCACGGCATTAACAAAGGCCTCCATTTCGTTGAAATAGCCTTGTGAGTATATTTGATTGTTCGGCAATATCGGGTTGAAATTGTTTCGCTGACAGAGGATTTCTTTTGTTTCATGATGGGGACGTAGTTTCTCCATGGGGATGCCGAAGGCGGTGGAGGAAACAGGTGTAAATGTAAGTTCCTCCATTTGAGAAAGGCGGTGGATGCCAGACTTTGTGCAGACCTTCAGCGATTCTTCTGCATCTGTCCAAGAGTAGGCTGTGGAGAGTTCGAGCGTGCCGACGATGTGCGGGTGCTGGAGCATGAGGATGTAGGAGCCTTTAGTTATCCGTCGGACAGCGATTATCTCAGGTTTTTCAAATAGAAAGTAGACGAGGTCGAGGGGATGGATGTAGAGGTCGCTCAGAGCATCACCTTCCGGGTACGCTCCTGTGAGATAATGGAGGTCATAACTGACAAGATGCACTTTGCTGAGACGTTTCTTCAATAGTTGCACGGCAGGGGCGTAGCGTTTCTGTAGTCCTACCATTGCGACAGGTGAGCCGTGGAGCCGTTGTAGATCAATGAGCGTGTCGAGTTCTTCCAATGTCTGGCAAGGAGGTTTCTCTATGAAAAGCGATTTGCCACTACGTAGGATTTGCGAGGCAAGTGAGAAATGAACAGATGGGGAGGCTGAGACGAAAATGCCCTTGACGGTCTCATCTTTGAGAATCGTGTCGAGTGAGGTAGTGGCTTTCACGCCAGGGAACTTCCGTTCTATCAGTTGTGCTTTCCGTTCTGACGTGACGCAGATATATTTCAACGGCACACCAAGGTAATGCAGTACGGGATAAAGGTTGGTGAGAGAGTGTTGGCCCATGCCCACGAAGGCATATTGATGTTGGCACGTTTGGCGCAGGTAATTCTCTATGCGCATCCGCTTGTATCGGTTGATAAATTCATGTATCATTGTATTGCTTTTAGATGTTTACGATATGTTTGTTTAGGGTCTGCCGTCCATTGATACGGACCATAAATCTTCTCGATAAGCCATTTGGGCAGCATTCGCTCAAAGTTGCGCACGAGGATGATGTCATACTTACGGTGGAAGTTGATCCAACAGTCATTGCAGTCCTTGGAATACTGGCATTGGGTCTGACATGCCGATGCACCGTTGAAAATCTCGTCGAGAGATTGCTCATGGATATTCCCCAGCACCACTTCAAGATTCTGGCAGAGCGGTACGTCACCGTTGCTGTGCACGACGAGGCAACTCATGATGCTTTGGCAGCGCAAACGTAAATGCCCACCCAGCCACTGGTCGTAGAGTGCTACAAAGTCGAAATTCTCTTGTGTCTGGTGGATGCTTTGCGGTAT
>JAFPYO010000028.1:0-11466 GCA_017412145.1 Prevotella sp. | reverse complement strand
TAAAAAGAGAGAATTTATGGTTAAAAGACTAAGTTTGTTTTTGGCCGCCTTCCTGTTCTCAGCAATAGGAGCAATGGCCCAGATGCAAGTCAGTGGTACCGTAGTGTCTCAAGACGACGGTGAACCCGTAGTGGGCGCAACAGTCATGGTCGTGGGCACAAACGTTGGTACTGCAACGAACGTGGACGGTAGGTTCACGCTGACCTGTCCGAAAGGACATGAATTGTTGCGCATCACTTACGTGGGTATGGAACCGATTGAGGTCACCGCCCGTCCGAATATGCGCATTCTGCTCACCAGTGACCAAAGTGCCCTTGACGAAGTGATTGTCATCGGTTACGGTACGTCAAAGAAATCGGCCTTTACGGGTTCTGCAGTGCAGGTTGACAGTAAGGACATTACTGCCCACGTCACTTCAACCGCCACCAACGCACTGGTTGGTAAGGTTGCTGGTATCACTGCCACCTCGTCGTCAGGTGCGCCTGGAAGCGCTCCCACGATTCGCATTCGTGGTATTGGTTCTTACGCAGCAAGTTCCACACCGCTTTATATTGTAGACGGCGTGCCCACGGAGCTGAGCGTTGCCAACATCAACCCTGAAGACATCGAAGAAATGTCAGTGCTGAAAGATGCTTCTGCCAGTGCTATCTATGGTAACCGCGGTGCCAATGGTGTCATCATCATCACCACGAAGAAAGCCAAGAACGCTCAAGACGCCGAATTCAAGTTCGATGCCAAATGGGGTTCTAACAGCCGACTGATTCCGCAATACGACATTATCAAGAATCCGGCTGAATATTACGAAACCCACTATCGTGCGATGTTCAACAGCCAATATTATCATGGTGCAACGGCTGCAGAGGCTTATGCATACGCTGACAAGTATCTGCTCGACCATAACAACGGCGGTCTGGGTGTGCTGGTTTACACCGTTCCGCAAGGCGAAAAGCTCATCGGTACGAACTTCAAGCTGAATCCTAACGCCAAGTTGGGCTACAGTGACGACGACTACACCTATTTGCCCGACAACTGGTATGATGAATTGTTCCACAGCAGTTTCCGCCAAGAGTACAACGCTTCTGTCAGCGGTGCAACCAACAAGCTGAACTATTATGCAAGTGTTGGTTTCCTCAACGATGGCGGTCAGGTGAAGAACTCGAACTATCGTCGCTATACGGGCCGTACCAACGTTTCGTATCAGGCTAAAAAGTGGCTGAAACTGACCACGAACATGGCTTTCACCCACAACATCAGCCAGACACCGTCGTACAGTTCTACTACTTATGGTAGTTCTACCAACCTGTTCTACTATGCCAACTCGATGGGTGCCATCTATCCGCTCTATCTGCGCGACAAGAACGGCAGCATCATCATGCAGAACGGACATCCCCAGTACATGACGAACAACAACTCGAACCAGACACGTCCGAACTTCCTCGGCAACGCTGCTCAGGACAACGAGTTCAACGACTACAACTCTTACAGCGACATCTTCACGGGTCAGTGGGCGGCCATTATCACTCCCATCGAGGGACTGAGTTTCACGGCTCAGCTCAGCACAACCAACTACAACCGCCGTGCTACCTATCTCTACAGTCGCTTTGCGCAGTCGGGAGGTGGTGTGGATGGTGCCGCCGATGTGCTCCACGACCGCAATATGGCTGTCAACCAGCAGTATTTGGTCAACTACGTTCGTTCGTTCAACGAAGTTCATAACCTCACCGTTTTGGCTGGTTATGAGCAATACAAAGTCAAAGATCAGAGTTTGGAAGGCTACAAAGACCACCTCTTCAACCCCTTCATCGGTGAACTGAACAACGCCACCGACCATACCAACGAGAAAGCTTATTCTTACACCGACAACTACATGACGGAAGGCTTCCTCGGACGTGTAGGCTACGACTATGACAACCGCTATTTCGTGAATGCCTCTCTCCGTCGCGACGCTTCTTCGAAGTTCGCACCGGGTCACCGTTGGGGTACTTTCTGGTCTGCCGGTATCGCTTGGCAAATCAACAAGGAAAAATTCATGAAAGACATCAAATGGGTTGATATCCTGAAATTCAAGCTCAGTTATGGTGAGAATGGTAACGACCAAGGTATGAACTACTACGCATACGCTGACCAGTACACCACTTCTTATAACGCTACGACTGGCGAATACAGCATCACCATGTCGCGTCTGGGTAACGAAAACCTTACTTGGGAAACCAAGAAGAGCTGGAACGCCGGTATCGACTTTGTTCTGTTCAAGAATCGCCTCACTGGTTCGTTGGAAGTTTATACAGGAACCACCAGCGACCTGCTCTGGACAAAGCAGTTGCCTTCTTCCTCGGGTAAGACCGTGAACTCTTACAGCACCAACATCGGTGCCGTTCGCAACAGCGGTATTGAACTTGCTCTCGACGGAGTCATCATTCGCTCGAAAGACCTCAACTGGAACGTGAACCTCGCTTTGGCACACAACAAGAACAAGATCATCGAACTCGACCCGACCATTGAGAAATACGGCCAGCGCTACAGCAACCAAATTCTAAAAGTAGGCGGTTCGTTGCAGCACGCTTACATGATTCAGTTCGCTGGTGTTGATCCCGAAAACGGACGCGCCCAGTACTGGAAAGACACCTATGTCTATGAGAAGGATGCTGAAGGCAACAAGACCGACAACATCGCTCTCGACGGCGACGGCAATTACATGATTGAAAAGTCTGAACTGACCTACAACATCGATGAGGCTACCCGCCGCGACTGTGGCGACATTCTGCCCAAACTGCAAGGTGGCTTCGGCACAACGGTTGCCGCTTACGGCTTCGACCTCACTGCACAGTTCAGCTTCCAACTCGGCGGTAAGTACTACGATGGTTCTTATCAGCAGCTGATGCACAATGGTCAAGAGACTGGACGAGCCATGCACCGCGACCTGCTCAACGCGTGGAGTTACGACAACAAGAACTCCGACATTCCTCGTCTGAGCACCGCTTCGGTCGATGATCCGGGTTCTGGTTCGCAGACTCCGATGGATCGCTTCCTGACCAGTTCCAATTATCTGTGTCTGAACAACCTCGCGCTTGGCTACAACTTGCCCAAGAGCCTCGTCAACAAATTCGAACTCCGCAATGTCCGCGTTTACGTGGCAGGCGAAAACCTCTTCCTGCTGACCAAGCGTAAGGGTATGGATCCTCGCTATAACCTCGGTATTGGTGGCTACACCTCTGGTGGTGGTCTGGCTTCAGGTAGCTATTCTGCTATGCGTTCCATCACGGCTGGTCTGACGGTTACTTTCTAAAGAAAAAAGGTAAACAAGTAAAAAAGTAAAAGATATGAAACACTATAAAATTTTCGGATTGATGCTTGGTGCAGCACTGATGACTGTGTCATGCAATGAAATCGACGAGCAAGTGCCCGAAGGCGGTACTCTGACGAAAGAACAGGTGCAAGAAACAAATGCAGCCGTTCCTTCTCGCACACAGGCTACCTTCGCAGGTATGTTCAATATCATGGCTAAGCCTTTTGGCGCATATCCCTCCAGCACACGTGCCGACGACTTCGGCTTCGTGATGGCTGCGCTTTCGCTCGACGCAGAGGGTGCCGACCTCTTCCAGCAGAACAATAACTACAACTGGTTCTCTACCTGCGGAGAGTGGTCGAACCGTAACCCGAACTATGCCAACCCGACCATCCGCTACAAAATTCCTTATACGCTGATTGGTCTGGCCAATGAATTCATGGCCTCGCTGCCCGCAGAAAGCGACGATCCCGCCGTTGTCAACCAGCGCGGTCAGGCTCGCACACTCCGTGCATTCGGTTACATGGCACTCGCTCCCTACTTCCAGTTCAACTATCAGTATGCCAAGGACAAACTCTGCGTGCCTCTGCTGACAGAAGAAGTGGACTTCACCAACAATCCCCGCGCCACTGTGGCTGAAGTATGGGACTACGTCGTTACAGAACTAACGACTGCCATCGATGAACTCGCTGGTTCAACGCGCACTTCGAAGGCATACGTTGACCAACAAGTGGCCTATGGTCTGCGTGCCCGTGCCAACCTGACAATGGGCAAATATGCCGAAGCCGCAGCCGACGCAGAAAAAGCTATGCAGGGCTACACACCAGCATCGATTGCCGAGGTGAGCGTTCCCGCATTCTGCGTGCTTGACGAACACAACTGGATTTGGGGTATTAACGTGACGCAAGACATGGTGTCTGGCAACAGAGTCTATCCCAACGCTTCTTCTTGGATTTGCGCCTTCTCGGGCGACGGCTATGCCGCAGCAACCCAGAATACACCGGCCATCAACATCCTGCTTTACAAGAAAATCCCTGCTACCGACGTTCGCAAAGGTTGGTGGCTTGACGAGAACCTGCATTCGCCCAACTGGGCTAACCTGACATGGGTTGACCCGAAGGATGCATCCGTCACGGCAACGGGTGATGCCATCGCCAATTTCACAACTTCTGACGGTGGCAAAGACAAGTTCTTGCCTTACACAAACATCAAGTTCGGCATGAAGAGCGGAGTTGGCTCTACCATCAACAACAACGACTGGCCTCTGATGCGTGTTGAGGAAATGATTCTCATTCAGGCAGAAGGTTTGGCAAAAAGTGGCAACGAAGGCAGAGCAAGAACCGTTCTCGAGAACTTCGTGAAGACCTATCGCGATCCTTCCTACGACATCAACGGTCGCGGCTTGTCGCTTGAAAATGAAATCTGGTTCCAGCGCCGCGTAGAGCTCTGGGGCGAAGGATTCTTCATTGGCGACGCCAAGCGTCTGAACCGTCCTGTGGTTCGTTTCCATGGCCCCAACACCTCCAACGAGCCTCAAGCATTCCAGTTCAACGTGGCTGCCGACGATCCTTACATGAACATGCGCTTCCCACAGGCTGAGACGAACTACAACCTCGGTATCGTTCCGAACGAGGAGACTGGCACGCAGCCCAACGCTGGTCAGAATCCTGGCCTGCGCGACGGTGTGACTGACTAAAGGTAACAATAGTAAAAACGTAAAATAGATAATTAGTTATGAAGATCAATAAGTTATTTTTGATGGCTGGTCTTTTCGTGATGGGTCTGATGGCGGCATCGTGCAGTAGCGATGACGACGACTACACGCCCGGAAAGGCAGCAGGAAACAACAATGTTGTTTTCATCAATGAAGCGAATCAGGTTCTCGCCCTGACCGACAAGCAGTTTACCATCGAACTGAAGCGCGATAATACCAACGGTGACCTGACCGTTCCTTTGCAGATTCTGAATTGCTCAAGCATGCTGAATTGCCCCACTGAGGCAAAATTCGCCAGCGGATCTGACAAGGCCACGATTATCGTCGGCGTCAGCGACGAAGCAAAGGCTTTCGAAGAGTATATGCTCAGCGTTCGCATTCCCGAGGACTACACCAATCCTTACATTCAGCAAGAAGGCGTTCCTCAACTGAATGTGACGGTGCTGAAGGAAGACTATAAGGTCGTGCAGCGAGGCACCTACATCAGTTGGTGGACCGAGGAGGAAGAAGATGCCGAGTTGGAGTATTCGGAATTCCTTGACACCTATCGTTTCAAAAACCAAACGTCGGGCAAATTCACCTTCGGCTTCAAACTCGGCGATATTATCACCGATGAGAGCAGTGATTATGTAGGCACATACCCCATTACGTTTGATGCAGGCTTTGTCAGTACGGGCTGTGTGACTGCTTGGGTACACTCTACCTATGGAGTCGTCACGATGAGAGGCTACACGGCGAAGAAGTCAGTCTATGACCCTGAGTCCAAGACCTATTACTTCGATATCCGTTGGCTCGTCTCAGCCGGTTCGTTCGGCGACTTCTATGATACTTTCACCGTGAAGTAAAACGGTAAGAACTTACGAAACTTTCTGATAACGACGAAAGTGGAATCTGTCAATCATCGAGTAGGGAGGAAACTGAGTGGTTTTCTTCCTACTTGATAGTTTTAAAAGAATCATTTTCATCCTTCAAGTCGAAACTCATTGAAAAATCTGTATATGAAAAAACTCTTTTTGACCATTTTGATGCTATTGGTTTTCATGGCGACAATGGCTGTGCCAGCAAAACGCGGACAGTGGAAAACACTGACACTGGCCGACGGCTCGCAAGTGAGAGCAGAACTCGTGGGCGACGAATTTATGCACTATTGGCAGGCGGAAGACGGCTTTTGCTACATACGAAAGGCCGAACACTTCGAAAGAGCCGACCTCAATGCCATGCAAGTCGTTGCCATGCAAAAAAAACAACAGCGATCCATGAGGCATCGCGCACCGGAAAAGAAGCGAAAAAGCGAGTCGAACCCTTTTGTTGGCAAGAAAAAAGGACTCATCATTCTCGTGCAATTCACCGACAAGAAGTTCAAGGCCCAAAACACCAAGGAATTCTTTATGCGTATGGCCAACGAGCGAGGTTTCAACGAAGGAGACTTCGTGGGCAGCGTCCGCGACTATTTCTTCGACCAAAGCTACGGTCTGCTGGACATCGAGTTCGACGTGGCCGGTCCTTACACTTTGAAGAATAACTGCGCATTCTATGGTCAGAACGACGACAATGGTAACGACAAAAACCCTGGAAAGATGATAGTCGAGGCGGTTACCGCTGCGGCGGCGGAATACGATTTCACACAATACGACTGGGGCGGTGACAATGAAGTCGATCAGGTTTATGTGCTGTATGCTGGACAGGGCGAGGCCAACGGTGGCAGTGAAGACACTATTTGGCCACACGAGTGGTCGCTACAGTCAGCGACGGGGTCGGCGATGAACGTGCAGAATATGCGCGTAAACACTTATGCCTGCGGTTCAGAATTGGGCGGGTCGGAAAATGTCACCAGCGGCATCGGCACGCTCTGTCATGAATACACCCACTGTCTGGGTATCCCCGATATGTATGACACCAGCAGCAACCGCAACAAGAATTATGGTATGGGAAGTTGGGACGTAATGTGCAGTGGCAGTTACAATGGCAACGGTTTCTGTCCAGCCGGATATACAAGTTACGAGCGGTCTTATTGCGGATGGATGGAATTGAAAGAACTGAGCGAAGACACTTCGGTAAGTCATCTGAAATCGCTGACAGACAGCGGTGAAGCCTATATCATTTACAACGACAACCAACGTAACGAATTTTTCCTGTTGGAATGTCGGAATCAGACAAAATGGGATGCCGAAACGAAGGGCAAAGGTCTTCTGATTGTTCATGTGGACTACGACGAGGACGTTTGGCGATGGAATGCTGTCAATTCGTTCAAAAGTTACTATGATTCGCAATACAATGTCTTTACCAACGACCATCAGCGTTGTACCATTGTGCCCGCCGACAATACATCTGGCACCAGCAGCGAGTCGGGCGACCCCTTCCCTTACAATCAAAACAAGGCATTCTCTAATGTTTCGACACCGTCGGCGACATTGTATAATGCCAATGCAGAGGGAACTCTTCTCCTGAATAAATCCGTGAAAAACATCACGCGTAACGACGATGGAACAGTGTCGTTCGACTTTATTGCCATCGATGAATCAACGACAAATGTTTTGGAGGGAACACTTTTCTACGAATCTTTCAACGAATGTGCCGGACAAGGCGGTAACGACAACATCTGGACGGCATCGTCATCCATGTTCCAACCCGACTGCACAGGCTGGGAATATGACAGAGGAACCGCTTTCGGTGGCAATCAGTGTGCCCGATTTGGGTCGGCAGTGGCCAAAGGAACGGTCATCACACCCAATTTCGATGTAGGCGACGAGGCAGAGCTGACTTTCAAGGCTGCTCCGTGGAATAAGGAGAACACGACCATGACCATCAGCGTTAGAAATTCAGCGACAACGTCTGTCGAGCCATCGAAATTCACACTGTCAAACGGCCAATGGACAGAATGTAAGGCCACCATCAAAGGCGCTGGCAACATCAAACTCGTGTTCTCGCCAGCAAGCAATCGCTTTTTCCTCGACGAAGTCCGCGTAGAAGCCATTGGCAATGAGTCTGGTATTTCTTCCGTCACAAATAGCAATCGCAACCCCGATCGACGCATTTACGACCTTAAAGGTCGATTTGTGGGAACCGACTTTAACGCCTTGAAGTCCGGCCTGTATATACAGAATGGCAAGAAGGTAATGAAATGAGTTCATAAAATTTCCCGATTAAGAATCGAAATTCTTTTCAATAAGCTAGGCCTCGTCTTTTCAGACGGAGCCTAGTTCTTATTTTTTCGGTTCATGAAAAATCGTGAGATTTTTGGCATTTTTACGAGAAAAATTTGTGAGATTTTCGGAAAATCGTACCTTTGCAGAAACTAAACGAAATCGAGATGACAATACACGAGGCAATTCAGCAGCGGCACAGCGTTAGGCGCTATGCCGACCGACCGATTGAAGCGGAGAAAGTGGCTGCACTCCGAGCGTTGATTGAGCAGTGCAACCGCGAGAGTGGCTTGAATATGCAGTTGGTGACGGACGAACCGACGGCTTTCGACTGTCGGATGGCGCGCTACGGGCGTTTTTCGGGCGTGAGCAACTATTTTGCGATGGTGGGAAGGAACGACGAGCCCAACCTCGACGAGAAAATCGGCTACTACGGCGAAAAACTGGTCTTGGAGGCGCAGATGCTCGGCCTGAACACTTGTTGGGTGGCGCTGACCTACAAGAAAAAGCCCGAATTTTTGCAGATTCGCGAGGGCGAACGGCTTCGTTGCGTCATTTCTGTCGGCTACGGCACGTCGCAAGGCGTTTCGCACAGGATTAAGTCGGTGGAAAAAGTGTCAAAAGTCGATGGCGCGATGCCCGATTGGTTTCGTCGCGGCGTTGAGGCGGCTTTGTTGGCTCCGACGGCCATCAATCAGCAGAAATTCACGTTTTCGCTTACGAATGGAAATCAAGTCAGGGCAAAAGCCGGCTGGGGCTATTTCTCGAAGGTTGACCTCGGCATCGTGAAACTCCATTTTGAAATCGGGGCTGGAACGAATCATTTCGAGTGGATAAACATTTAATATAAAAATTACTATGGAAAAAACGATGAAATTTTGTCAGAGTTGCGGAATGCCGCTCACGGAACACGTTTTCGGCACGAATGACGACGGCAGCAAGAGCGAGGACTACTGCATTTATTGCTACAAGGATGGAAAATTCCTGCAAGACTGCACGATGGAAGAAATGATTGAGCATTGTGCGCAGTTTGTCGATGAGGTGAACAAGGGACTGCCGCAGCCCATCACGAAAGAGGAATACATCGGCCAGATGAAGGTCTATTTCCCGAAACTGAAACGGTGGCGCAAGGCGATGACGGTTGGCGGCGATGATGAAAAGCCCGAAAATCCAGCCTTGGCAGCAGTAAAGCCGCTTATCGCACAAATGGCTGATACGCTACCTGTTGCGTATATTTCTTCGGTCGATGACGAGGGTTTCCCGTGGACGAAGGCGATGCTTGCCCCGCGTGTCCGTGAGGGTATCAAGGTTTTTTATTTCACCACCAACACTTTTTCGCTGCGTGTGGCGCATTACAAGGCGAATCCGAAAGCGAGTGTCTATTTCTGTGATGCAGAGGGTTTCAAGGGTATCATGCTTCGCGGCACGATGGAAGTGCTGACGGATGCCCAGAGCAAGGAAATGATTTGGCGTGAGGGCGACGAGCAGTATTATCCGGGCGGTGTGACCGACCCGAACTATTGTGTCCTGAAATTCACGGCTACCGACGGTCGTTTCTACAGCGATTTTTATCCACGCAGTTTTGTTCTTTAGAATATGAAAACCGAGATACTACCCCAAGAAAGCCCTCGCGCTGAGGCTTTCAGCCTTTGGATGTCGTCGCCGATGCCGATGGTAACGCTGGTGAAAACGATGGACGGCGGCCATGCTGCACGTTTCTTGGACATATTGCAGAAAGAAATACTCCTTTTATGTTAAATTAATGTTAAAATCAGAGAATCGCTTGATTCTTACGTCACGTCACGTTTTATCTTTGCAGTCGCTTAGCAAAACATCGATCGATTATGAGAGAAAAAACAAAGTTAAAAATCGGAGAGTTCTCAAAGATGATGCAAGTTACCGTAAGGACCTTGCGTTACTACGAGCAACGGGGACTGCTGATACCTGACGAGGTGGACGAGTGGACGAGACACCGCTACTACAGCATCGACCAGATGCTGAAGCTGAAGGACATCCGCGACCTGCAACGACTCGGATTCTCGCTGGATGAAATCAAGGACCTGTACGAATATGATTCGCACACGCCCAGCATCCGCCAACTGACCGAGAAGATCAAGGAAACGGAGGCACAACTACAAGAGCTAATAGCCCGTCGCAACCAACTGCTCAATTGGAGAGACTCTCGCAAAAAAATGAAGACAATGGAAAAATTCAGTATTCAATCATTGCCCGAAATCATCGTGGCAAGTCATCGTGAAGCCATCCCCAATTACGCCGCTCTTGGACCTCTATGCTACGAAAAAATCGGGCCTGAGATGCAACGATTAGGCTGTAAGTGTCCGCCTCCAGACTATTGCTTCACGATGGAGTACAACAAGGAGTACACACCAACTAACGTTGACATCGAGTATTGCCAGCAGGTGGAGGAGATGGGACAGGATAGCGCCATCATCCAGTTCAAGCGACTGCCTGCTATTCCCAAGGCACTCTGCATGAAGCATGTCGGCCCATACGAACGCTTCTATGAGTCGTTCACCGAGGCCTTCCGCTACATCGAGGAACAAGGCTACAAGGTTGTTGGACAGCCCCGTACCAGTTATATTGATGGAGCATGGAATCAGGACGACCCAGAGAAATGGCTCTCGGTCATTCAGATACCGATACAATAATATGATAACCGAAGAAAGACTCAGACAGACATTCAGCGAGGGTGGAGCGCAGGAAATCTACCAAGAAGTGAAAGCTGAGGGCGATTTCGACGGCTTTGCCCGTCGATTCGTTTTTAACCCAGACTATCGCGTGGCGAGAAGTGCGCTGTGGGGATTGACGAAGGCCAATATATCGGAACTCTCGCAGTTGCAACCGATGCTCGACGACCTCATCGACTTGCGATGCAGACTGAAAACTCGTCGGTCAGGCGGCTGTCGCTGAACATCGTCGAGCGGTTGTCGATGACGGCAGACGACCTGCGGTTCGACTTCCTCGACTTCTGCCTCGATCGTATGGTGAGCATCGAGGAATTCCTCGGCATTCAGGCGGTTTGTATGAAGTTGGCGTTCCGAATGTACCAATTCTATCCCGAACTGGCGGACGAGTTGCAGCGGACGCTCGAAGCAATGGAAATAGATTACTACAAACCTGCCGTGAAGGGTGTCAGAAAGCGGATTTTAAGCGGAAAAATCAGAACATTTTGACGACGCGACGCAGTCCTTCGACGAACACATCGACTTCTTCGAGCGTGTTGTAGAGGGCGAACGAGGCGCGGACGGTGCCTTGCACGTTGAGGCGGCTCATCAGCGGTTGGGCACAGTGGTGGCCCGTGC
>JAFPYO010000027.1:0-45224 GCA_017412145.1 Prevotella sp. | reverse complement strand
TGCCGCCAAGCTGACCGTGACGCTCGTAGTAAGCCTCGATGTAGGTCAGGTAGCATTCTGCGGCGCGAAGCAGCGGAACGGCAGTCGTGCACTGGTCTTGAAGGCGCTGGGCGTCTTCCTTGCTGACCCATTTTTCGAGTTCATAGCCCGTCGTGGCCTTTTCCCAAGCATTCGAGATGGCAATGTTGGGCTTGTGGTAGTAAATCGTGTCGTTCACGTTCTTTCCATCCACCACTTTGGTTTCCCTGATGAAACCTGCCGGACGTATCGTCTGCACCAGTCGCTGGTCGCGGCCCTGCACTTCGTGCCACGATGTAAGGTCGCCCTGATAGCCTGATTCTTCGGCATAAATCGGCAGACCGTTGCCCATCAGATACGTGTTCACGGATGCACGTGTCAGGTTGCAGCCGCCACCGGCTTTCAGATAGGCCGAGCAACTGTGTACGATGACACCTTTTTTATAATAACGTGCGAAAATCACTTCGTCGTTGTCGGCGAAAGCAGTGCCACTGGTGAACATTCCGGCATAGTCGGCGTTGAGCGGACGGGCATCGGCTACGATTTGTGCCGCCTTGATGGCTTCGTCGAGGAAGAAATTGACTTCATTCTCGGCACTTCCCGATGGGAATTGGAAATTGGGCCACGTTTTGCTGCCAGGCCACTTGCTGTTGCCCGGAACAAAGCAGGTTCCGGCGTGATAGCGTTCCCACGTGCCTTCATAGAGTGCTACGCGAGCCTTCAGGGCCATCGCTGCATCGTATGTGACTCGACCCGATTCGGGTGCATTCTTTTGAAGCATTTCAGCGGCTTTGTCGAGGTCTTCGAGGATGAAACGGGCCACTTCGTTGCGCGGTGCGCGAACCGATTTCTCGGTCAGCACGGCCTGATTGTCGGGCACCATTTCCTTGACGATGGGCACATCACCGAAGTTGCGCAACAGGCGGAAATAGTCCCACGCACGGAAGAAGTAGCCCTCGCCCAGATAGTGCTTCACGAGCGCGTCGCTGCCGTTGAGTGTGCCATCGGCTATTTTCGATTCTGTTTTATTGATGAAATAGTTGATGGTGCGCAGATTCGAGAAGTTCCACTGCGAACTACCGACTGCAACGGTCTTCTTGTCGCCTTTGTAGAACAGGTTTTGAGCACCCACGGCACACTGATTGTCGCTTGTGCAGTCCTCTGAGTAGAGGCCGCCCCAAAGTTGATTGTTCTTGGGCAGAATCGAATAGATGTCATTGACGAAGATTTTCAAGTCGTCGGCTGTCTTGAAATAGGTTTCTTCGTTGCCGAAGTCGAGCGGTTCGCGCTCGAGGAAACTGTCACAAGACGTTGTGCCCATCAGGCAAATCATCGAAAGAATATAAATATACTTTTTCATATCTGTAACTATTTTAGAAGGTGAGTTCAAGACCAACGGAATAAGTGCGGTACTGCGGATAGGTCTTACCATCGCCCCACGTGTCGTTGCTGAGGGATTCGGGGTCGAAGATGCGCAGTTTGGTCCACGTTAAAAGATTTTCGGCTGAGAAGTAAAGGCGACCTTTCTTGACGTATTTCGCCAATTTCGTGTTGCGCGGCAAACTCAGACCGATTTGCAGGTTCTTCAGACGCAAGTAAGAAGCATCTTGCAAGTAGCGGTCGCTGATGTGCATATTGTTGTTGGCCTGCTCGGCGCGGAGTCTTCCATAGTAGGGGTCGTCGAGGTTGGCACCCAGTTCCGAGCCTGCATAGCGGAAATAGTCCAGATGGTCGTAGAACAGCGAAATGTGATACGGTCTGACAACACCGAAGAACGCGATGGAACTACCGCCTCGGCCCGGGTCGCCAAACCAGTAATTACGTTTGCCGATGCCTTGGAAGAAGGCGCGCACGTCGATGAATTTCCATTGTGCCTCGAGCGTGAAGCTGTAGGCGTAGCGCGGTGTCGAGTTGCCGATGACGGTCAGGTCGCCCGGGTCGTCGAGTGTCTGGCTGCCGCGATCTACTTTTCCGTCGCCGTTGAGGTCGTAATACATCAGGTCGCCACCGCCCCAGTTCGTTCCGAGTGCCGTCTGCGAAGCATTGGCGAGGTGTTCATACATCTCGGCATCGCTCTTGGCAATGCCTTTCACGCGGAATCCCCAGAGGTCGCCGTAGTTCTTGCCCTCGTACCAGCCGTTGATGTTGCCGTCGGGCGAGTCATACTTGGTGATGATGGTCTCGTAGTCGCTCAGCGTGGCCGAGATGCCGTAGCTGAAGTCCTTGCCGATTTTGTCGCGCCAAGCCAGTTCAACTTCCCAACCGCGTGTGCGCAGTTCGGCGTTGTTGGTCTTCGGTGCACTGGCGCCGTAGAGTGCCGAGAGAGCGTTGGCGGGACCCACCATGTCCTTCGTCGTGCGCTGATACCAGTCGAAACTACCCGTCAGTCGGTTCTTAAAGAAGCCCCAATCGACACCCACGCCGATGTTTTCGATGGTTTCCCAAGTCAGCGAGGCCGAGAAGGGCGCGTACATCGGCAATACCGTAACTTGTTCGCCACCCAAGACAGAGCCGCCCAAGTTGGTGTTCATCTGTTGGTAATAGGGATAGAACGAGGTGGTGTTCTGGTTGCCGAGCGTGGCATACGAGGCACGGAACTTCAAATAGCCGAAACCTGCCTGATAGAGCGGCTTCCAGAAGGGTTCCTCGGCGATGTTCCAACCCACCGACACCGACGGGAAGAACGCCCAACGCTGGTCTGTCGGGAAACGCGAAGCACCGTCGGCGCGAAGGTTGATTTCAGCCATATAGCGGTCGGCGTAGTTGTAGTTGATGCGTCCGAAGAAGCCCAGCGACGACCATTCGCCGTTCTTGAACACTTCCATTCGCTTGACATCGTTGGCTTCGTCCACCGATTCCCACTGCACGGCGTTCTGCGCTGTCTGCTCAGTGCGACTCGTGATGTAGTAGTAGGCGTCGCGGTTGATTTTGCGATGGAAATACTCGCTCTGCTCACCCAAGAGGAACTTGAAGTGGTGCTTGTCTTTGAGCGTCAGTTCATAGTCGGTATAGATGTTCGTGCTGAAATAGTCGATTTTCGTCTTGGCACTTTCGCGATAGACCTCACCGGCGGCAGGGCTTACGTTGAACGCTCCTGTATTCATATTGATGCCCTTGGTGTCGCTACCGCTAGCAAGAAGCTGCGTATATTGCCATACGCCGTTAGGTTGGTGAATGCCGATCGGGTTGAAGTCGCGTGTAAAGGGATTGCGTTCGATGCGGCTGTTGATTTCGGTGTGAATCTTCCAGTCCTTGATCGGCTCGACGACCACATTCAACTGGTTGTAGAGTTGGCGCGTCTTCTGGTTCTGCCGACCGCCGTAGGCAAGGGCCGGAATGTGTGATTCCGAATGGTATTCGCCATTGGGCAGATCGACAACGCCTAACGGGGAAATTTTTCCTAACTGGTGGTAAAACAGTTCGTTCAGTGCCGACGGCTTCCCGTTGTTGATGTTGATGAAGCGCGTGTTCCACTGCACATTGACATACTTGTTGATCTGATAGCCGAGTTTTCCGTTGAGCGTCAAGCGGTTGTATTTCTCGTCGGCATACTTGAACAGACCCGTCTGCTCCATAAAGTTCGTCGAGAAATAATAGTTCAGTCCCTTGTGCGCTCCGCTGAGGCTCAGGTTGTGTTCGTGCGAGGTGGTGAGGTTTTTCAGGAAGACATCATACCAGTCAGTGTTGCCGAAGGCACCGCCGAAGCCACCCCAACTGTTCGCGTCGTCTTCACGCGGCTCGATGCCGTAAGTAATCTGTCCACTCATATATTGGCGGATTTTGTCCAACTGGGCCGTACCGAAACGTGCCGATCCGCCTGCGTTAATCAGGGCGTCGTTCACGGCCAATGCGTAGGTCAGGCCATCGACCATATTCGGCACATTGATGGGCTGTTGGAAGCGCACGTTGCCCGTGTAGTTCACGTTGAAGCCCGTGCGACCTTTCTTCGTGGTGACGAGAATGACACCGAACGGAGCGCGTGAACCGTAGATCGAAGCCGAGGCACCGTCTTTCAGCACGGAAATGTTCTCGATGTCGTTCGGGTTGATGGTCGAGAGGTCGCCTTCCATACCGTCGATGAGGATGAGCGGCGACGAACTGGAACCTTCGCCAATCGAACCGACACCGCGAATGTTGATGTTCATTTCCGCGCCGAGTTCACCACCCACGTCGTTGGTGATGTTCAGACCCGAAATCGCACCCTGCAAGCCTTGCACGGCGTTGGTGATCGGACGTGCCTCAAGCACTTCGTCGCCGATGGTCTTCACCGCGCCCGTCGCATTGATTTTCTTCTGCGTACCGAAGGCCACGATAACCACTTCCTTCAGCATGTCGGAAGCCGGGCTGAGGCTGATTCTCAGGTCGCGCTGATTGCCAATCGTCACTTCGTAAGGCTCGTAGCCCACGTAGGTGATTTGCAGCGTACTCTTTCCGTCGGGAACATT
The DNA here is from genome assembly GCA_017412145.1 of Prevotella sp. Classification (GTDB taxonomy): domain Bacteria; phylum Bacteroidota; class Bacteroidia; order Bacteroidales; family Bacteroidaceae; genus Prevotella. The sequence goes on along the minus strand of JAFPYO010000027.1, from coordinate 40,761 downwards.
GATGCTGAACTTTCCGTTGATGTCGGTCGTCGTTCCCGATTGCGCATTCTTGATTTTCACGGTGGCGAAGGAAATGGGTTCCGAGTTTTCGTCGGTCACAGTTCCCGTCACCTTTACCTGTGCCATCGCCGGCATTGCCAGCAGGCAGCATAATAGGCTAAACAAATATTTCTTCATATTTTTCAAGTCTTTTAAAGGTGATTATTGGGGGTCGCTTTCGCCTTTTTGGGTGAAATTCAAGCGAACCAAAACGGTGCTGTCATCCGTGATGATGTCCTGAACAGCAACAACGGCGCGTGTCTTATTGCGATTTCGCGAAACGCGGAAATTCACCATACCGTCGCCGCCGCCCGACGTACTGGTTGCACCAGTCAGAATGTTGTAGTTGTAGTACCACTGCACTTTTCCACCAGTGCCGGGTACTGGTGCCTTCCACTTGGCATTGCTCTTCAGCTTGATGCTGAATGTGTCGGCAGGTGAAGGCAGCGTCACAAGGGCGTATTCGGTGAATTTCGCCGTGATTTTGCTGTTGTAGTAGATGGTGTCGGTCTTGACGACCAAATTACCTTTGCCGTCGATGACAAAATTTCCGTTTTCGTCTCTGAGCGTGTCATCTTTCGTGTAGAAATAGACATAGGTGGTGTCGGTTTCGCGCAGTTTGTTCAACTGATACGAACCACCGCTCAGGGATGTAATCACAGGGTCGATTTCCAGGGTCGGCTTCAGGTTGAAGTCGCCCGGATTCTTCGCAACATCTTCTTCGCAGGCCGACAGCAAAAATGCTGCAAGCATGGTCGAAGCGAGTAGGAAAAATGCTTTTTTCATAAGGTTTATTTTTTAATGATAGTTTGACTCTTTTGCTGTCCGTTCTTCAGCCTGACTCTGGCGAGATAGACACCGGCAGGCAGCGACGTCGCGGAAACGGAGGCAGCCTTCGCCTCGCGAATTTTCACGCCCGTTGCGGTGAAGACTTCAATGCTGGAGACCTCGTTTTCAGAAATGTTGGCCGCGCTAAAGGCCTGTTCCGAAGCATTGTAGCGAATCTGAAGTTCTTGCGAAGCGTCGGAATTGACCCGTTTGATGGCAGTAACAACGTGGCGCACATCGACTTCAGTAACAAACGTATCGACGTTGCAGGCGAGGCCGTAGTTGCAATATTTCGCGAGGCTGTAGTTCTTCGGGTCGGTTGTGGGTTTGATGTCATTGACCATATCCCAATAGAAAATGCCTTCAAGGTTCTTTTCGACGCAGAACTTGGCGCGCAGATAGGTCTGATACGGGCCGCAGAAATTGAAGGTGTCGTTTCCTTTCGGGGCACTTTCGGCTGAGCCGTCTTTTTTCGGGGTATAGTCCGAAAGGTTCAGTGAAGCGTAGCCTGTCACTGCTGCACCATTCTTGCCTTTCGACGTGGTGGTGGCATACGACAGATAAATCCTGTCGTCGGGATAGCCTTCTTGCCAGGCCTTCAGCTTGTTGTAGTTGTTCTCGAAGGTGGAAAAAAGGAAATTCGCCGGCTGCGGGCCATAATTCTGTACGGTGAAGCCGGCGATTTGGGGATTTTCTTTCATGTGCCATACAGGATAGCCGTAGGCATTCCCCTCCACGTGGACGGAAATGTGCAGCGTCTTGTCTTTTGGCAGCACAGCCAGGATTTCGTCGGCAAGTACTCTGAGGTTGGTCTGCGGAAAGGCTTGCAGCCATTCCAAGTCGAGTTCCACACCGTCGTAGCCCTCGGAAAGCCGTGCCAAATCTGCTGCAATTTTCTTGCAATTGTCTCTGTTGGCGATGAGGCTGGTCCAGTTGCCGGATCCTCTGACGGAAATGCGAATCTGATAGCCGCGATAACCTTCGTAACATTCTTCAATGAGTCTTTTGATCTCGTCCTGCGAATAGGTGCTGTGGCCTGGGTTGTCGGCTATGTCGTATCGGTAGAACGCGAGGGCATTGTCTATCTGCTCCTTGATCCAACCTCCGGAAATCGCTGGCATCGGCTGCGAAGTCATGTGGTTTTTGATTTGGTTGAGGTCGAATTTCGTTTTCCAGATGGTGGTGTTGTCGAGTTTCGCGTTCAGATTTTCGCCGATATAGGCAATTTCCCCTGCCATTCCAGTCGGTTTCGGGTCGGTTCCGCCGTCGGAAATACCAGTTGTGGCCCAGCCTTCTTTTCCGTCGAAACTGAAAAGGAACGTGTTTCGCGTCGAACCGCCGTTGTTCGATGTGATGCCGAAATGAACCCATTTGCCCACCTGCATCTTGTTTTCATTGATGTATTTCTTTCCGTTGCAGCGCACGATGATTTGCTTCGTGTCTTCCTTGCCGAGATAAATCGCCAGTCCACTTTGCTGATTCGCGGTTTCCTTGCGGAAAATATAGGCTCCCTCGGTCCATTCTTCCAAATAAATCCACGTTTCCAACGTGAAATCCGAGTTGGCTTTCAGCGTTCCGTCCGTGCATTTCAGTTTCGATCCGTTTCCGTTCAGCGACACCACGCCGTTGCGACCCTGATACTCGCTAAGCCAGTCGGCATTGATGAGTGTCGCGTGGTTGTTCGGGGTGTGGTATTCCAGATGGGCATCGTTATACATGTCGATACCGAGGATGATGATGTCGTTGGCCAAGAGATACTGTTCGCGGTTGCCTCTGCCCCAGAAAAACTTGTTGTTTTCGGTGTAGGCACCGCATTTCAGATAGGGCAGACCCGTGTTGTCGGTAACGATTTCGCGGGTTACATTTCCGCTGATGATACCATGATGGTTGTATTCGCCGGGTTTGAAAAGCTCCCTATAATCGACAATGTTTGGACATTGCTCTTGGTCGAATTTGAAGTAGGCGACGAGATTGTCCAACTGCGGCACGAATTTGTTAATCGTGTTATTGACGAAATAGTTGAAATCCGATGCTTTCAGGTCGGCATCCCAGACGCGCAATTCGTCGATGAAGCCTTTGAAACCGCCTCCGATGGTGAAGGGATGCTCGTCGGTGGGAAGGGTGTGGTTGCCCGATTTGCTGGTAACTTGCCTGCCATTGACCAGAATTTTCATCGTATTATTGGCACAAATAAACGTGAGTTGCGCCCATTTTCCTACGGCCAAGTTGGAATTTTTCGCCGTCTGTGTGCCGTTTCCTGCGACAATTTCAATCGTGTTGGCTGCACCAGTCTGAATTTTTAGGCCGTCGCCACGCGAGAGAATCACGCTACCGCTTTCCCACGCTTCGGGCTTCATCCAAAACTGAATCGTGTAGGACTTTTTCTCGTCTAATTCGGGCATCGAGCCACAATCGACTGTTCCGCCATCGGACAGGCGGATACAATAGTTATCTACTTGCGCCTGTGCGCCGATGTTGCAGCAAGCAACCATCAATAAAAACAGGATTTTTTTAAAGGTTTGCATCTTGAAAACAATTGTGTTGATAAAAAAGTGAGTTGAAAAGAGGGCACCGTCAATCAACTTCATTGGCAGAGCCCTCTTTTTGATGGATTAGCGGACAACGACCTTGCGGGTCTTGTTGCCGACTTTCTCGACATAGACACCCTTCTGGTTCTTGCTGCCGACCTCGATGCCGGAAACCGTATAGACTTTCTTCTGTGCGGCAGTTTCAGCCTCGATGTTGTTCACGGAAGCAACAGGATCGACCGACAGCGTGAGGTAACTCTTTCTGTAGCCGTTATCATCCGTAATGCGCTCGTCTTCCTCGGAAAGTTTGAAGAACTTGATTTCCTTGATGAAAATGGTGGCGTTGTGCATCTGTGCTGCAACAACTTCCATCTTCATACGAATGGGAATGGATTCCTCTGCCGGCGCATTCGTGTCGAACTCATAGACCAGCCAACGGGTCGGATCCCACATATAGCCATCGTCGCCCTCCACGGGGTCGCCATCCTCATAGCGCTGGATGAATTCACCCGACTTGACATGGGGAGCAACGCCATTGGCACCTGCGGGAATCACGTTACGGGTAGCCGTGCTGTTGTAGGTTGCGCCGATGATATCATCCGACTCGCTGAACTCGTTGGCAAACACGTTCATCACGAAACGCATACGGATGTTGTTCGTACCGTCTGTAATCGGCGTGTTCTTCGGGTCGGAAGTCCAGTTGAAGTTCCACAGGGAGTGTTCGGCGGTGGCAAGGGGAAGGTTGCCCGTCCACTCAGGGAACTCTGCTTTCATCTTTTCGTTGATTTTTGAGTTCATACCGCTGACTGCCAACACTTTACCAACATCGCCACCGAAATCGACGATGGCCATGCCTGCGATGAGTTCTTCAGCCTTCAGGTTCTCGGGGGATGCAGGAGGTGCACCCGAAAGCAAGAACAGACCCTTCTCGCCACATTCTTCGAAAATCGTGGTGAAAGGAACTGCGCCCACACCTGCCCTCTGAAGGTTGGCACCGGCGTAATAACCGTCGGGACGGAACGGACCAGTCTCCATATCGGAGTAATAAAAACCTGCGGGAGTGATGTCTTCCAACTCCTGCGCACTTACGTTGACTGCAAACAGGGCAGCAACGGCAAAAAGTAAATACTTTTTCATCTTCTTAATTTTTTAATTGTTAATAAATATGAAATAACTAAATGGATAAAATCTATTCTTGTTACGTTTTTTTGCTCCTTCAAACAAATTTCTTGCAAATTTACACAATTATATATAACAAGTATATATAACTAGGAGCATTTACCCTCTATTTACAATTTATTAACGATTGTCGGATTGTTTTTAATAAATATTTAACTAAAAATCTCGATGGTAAGATCTTTTCAAATGGCCTGTGTCGCCTCGCGCAACCACGCCTGTTCCTCGGCGTTGAGGTGGGGCGAGAGCGTTTCATAGATGTGCTGATGGTAGTCGTTGAGCCACGCGATTTCCTCGGGCGACATTTCCTCGCGGACGATGGGCGTGGTGTCGATGGGACAGAGCGTGAGCGGCTCGAATTGCAGGAATCGGCCAAACTCGGTTTCCTTCGCAGCGACCGTGAGCAGGATGTTTTCGATGCGCACGCCGAAACGACCGGCGAGGTAGAGGCCGGGCTCGTCGGTGACGAGCATTCCCTCGACGAAGGGCGTCGGCTTCCACTCCATCCGAATCTGGTGTGGACCTTCGTGAACACAGAGGAACTGGCCTACGCCGTGACCTGTTCCGTGAAGGTAGTTCATCCCGTCGCGCCACATAAACTGCCGTGCGAGTGCGTCGAGTTGGGTGCCAGCGGTTTTGTCGGGGAAAATGGCGCGAGAAAGCGCGATGTGACCGCGAAGAACGAGCGTATAGACGTGGCGTTGCTCGTCGGTGAGCGGACCGAGGGCGATGGTTCGGGTGATGTCGGTGGTGCCGTCGCGGTACTGCGCACCGCTGTCGAGCAACAAAAAGCCGCGATTTTCCACGGGAATGTCGGTGTCGGGCGTCGGTTCGTAGTGGACGATGGCACCGTGCTGCTCGTAGGCGCTGATGGTATCAAAGGAAATACCCTTGAAATCGGGCTGTTCGGCGCGAAAAGCCGTCAATTTTTCAGCAATCGACATTTCAGAAAGCCTTCTGACACCTCCCCCGTCGGGGGGAGGCAGGGAGGGGGCCTCCCCTTCCAACCATTTCAGAAACTTCACCAACGCCACACCATCTTTCACCATCGCACGGCGAAACCCTTCGATTTCCGTGTCGTTTTTCACGATTTTCATCGTCGGAATCGGCGAACTTCCGCGCACAATCTCGCGTCGCACGGCCTTCATCAGCGTGTAACTCGTTTCGTTGGGGTCGAGCAGGATGTTGTACTCGAAATAGTCCTTCAAACCCTGCTGCACCTTGTCGTAATCGTCGATTTCAACGCCGCAGTCGGCTAAGTAAGCCTTCACTTCCAACGACAATTTCGATGAATTGACAAACAACGTGGTTTTTGTCGTGGAAATCAGCAGATAAGCGACGAAGACGGGGTTGCAATGCACGTCGGAACCGCGCAAATTCAGCGTCCAAGCAATGTCGTCGAGAGCGGAGACGAGCATTCCGTCGGCGTGTTGCTGGCGTAGCGATTCGCGGATTCGGCGCAGTTTCGATGGCGTGTCCTCACCAGCATATTTCAGCGGATGAAGTTCGACGGGATTCGTGGGAATCGGCGGACGGTCGAGCCAGATGAAGCGCAGCGGGTCGTAGTTCGTGCGCAGGGTCAGACCGCCCTCTTTCCGCAGTTCCTCAATCAATTCCTCGACGAAGGCCGCCGAATTGGTCGAGCCATCAATCGCAACTTCTGTCAATTGTTCATTGTTCATTGTTAATTGCGAATGAATCCACTGCGGAATCGTCGGAGTTTCGGGCATTTTCAGTTTCATCAACTGGAATTCCGTGCCGCGCAGTTGTTCTTCGGCGGCAAGAAAATAGCGGCTGTCGGTCCACAGCGCGGCACTCGTCATCGTGACCACCGCCGTGCCTGCCGAGCCGTCGAAACCGCTGATCCACTCGCGACTTTTCCAATGTTCGGGCACATATTCACCGTTGTGCGGGTCGGTACTCGTGAAAATGTAGGCGGCCAAATGCTCGCGCTGCATTTCCTCGCGCAATTTCTGGATTTTTTCGTTGATTGTCATAGGTTTTGTTGTTTAAGTTCAAGATATTTGTTGATGACGTTCACCGACAACTTGTCGGGCGGCGTGAGCAGGGCTGCGATGCCGTGCTGTTTCAAGAGCGACACAATGAGTCGCCGTTCGTAGATGAATTTCTCAGCGATGACTTCGTGGAAAGACGATTCGGGCTTTTCGGCGAGTTCCGTGTCCTCGAAAAAGACGACAAGCAGCCGATGGCGACCGTTGAGTTGCAGCAAATAGGGCAGTTGGCGGCGCAGTGCCTGCAAAGTCGTGAAATTCGTGTAAAGCACGAGCAGCGACCGCTTCGAAATGTGTTGATTGACACCGACGCACAGGGCACTGTAGTCGGTTTCGTCGAAGTCGGTTTGTTGGGCATAAAGCAGTTCCATCAACGACTGCATCTGCCCTTGTTGCCGTTTGGCAGGTAGGAACGAGTCGATTTGTCCTGCGAAAGTGATGAGGCCTGCGCGGTCTTCCTTGCGAATGGCCACGAACGACAGCGCGAGCGAGGCATTGATGGCGTAGTCGAGCAGGGTCATTCCGCGAAACGCCTGCTGCATCACGCGACCTTTGTCGATGAGGCTGTAAATCTGCTGCGAATGTTCCTGATTATAGACGTTCACCATCAACTGATGGCGGTGGGCGGTGGCTCGCCAGTTAATGGTGCGGTAGTCGTCGCCCGTGACGTAGTCCTTGATTTGCTCGAATTCGGTCTGATGCCCCACGCGACGGATGCGCTTGATGCCTTGTTCGGTGAGGTTGTTGTGGATGGCGAGGAATTCGTATTGACTGAGTTTTGCAAACGATGGATAGACTTTTACATCCTGTTCCGAACCCGATGTGAAACGACGCTCGGCAAGACCGATTTTCGTCTGGGCAAATAGTCGGATTTGGCCGAAGGAATAAGTGCCGCGACGGGTGGGAATGAGTTGAGAGTTGACAGTTGAGAGTTGAGAGTTGAGAGTTGACAGTTTATGGTTTTTGTTTTTTTGATTCGCCAATTCCGCAGGAATTTCATCGATGATTTCGAGGCTGACGGGGATGGGATAATGGTTTTCGATGTCGATGGTGACAGGATTCTCGTCGCCGTTGGAAAAACGGTCGGCACATTGTCGGGTCGCCGATAACAATGGATTTTTTTCCGATTTTTTCGTCGAATTTTGTTCAAAATCGTCGTTTTCGGTCGAAAAATTGGCATTTTTCGTCTTCCAAGGCCAATAAAGCAGCCCCAAATCAACAGCGAGCAGCCCCAGCAGTGCCAAAAGCAGCCATCGTCCGATGTCGAACAATGGAAGCCAGAGATAACCGCCTGCCATCACGATGATGACGGCTGTCACGGCGATATAGAACCTGCGCGTTAAAAACATTTCACCTGCAACTTGTTAATTGAAAATTATTTCGGCACTTCCACCTTCTCGATGAGCCGTTGCGCCACTTTCAGCGGCGTGTGACCCTCCATTTCGGCCTCAGCGTTGAGGATGAGGCGATGCTGAAGGATGCTCGGCGTGACCGATTTGATGTCGTCGGGCGTGACGAAATCGCGACCCTGCAACAGCGCATAGGCTTTCGATGCCTGCAACATTGCCACCGAAGCACGCGGCGACGCTCCGAGAAACACCGCTTTCGACTGCCGTGTCTGCTGCACGATGGCGGCGATGTAGCGCAAAAGCGACGGCTCCACAAACACATCGTTCAACATTCGGCGCAGCGTCAGCAGTTCGTCGTGGCGGATGACGGGATCGACCTCCTCCAGTCGCACGAAAGCCGCGTTTTCGTTGTGCCGTGTGAGAATCGCCACTTCCTCGTCGAGCGATGGATAGCCCATCGTGATTTTCATCAGGAAACGGTCGGTTTGCGCTTCGGGCAATTTGTACGTACCCTCCTGTTCCACAGGGTTTTGCGTGGCAATAATCGTGTAAATGTCGCCCATCCGATGGGTTTCGCCGTCGATGGTGACCTGTCGTTCTTCCATCACCTCGAACAGCGCGGCCTGCGTCTTGGCTGGGGCGCGGTTGATTTCATCGACGAGTACGATGTCGGCGAAAACAGGACCTCTGTGGAAGTTGAATTCCTGCGTTTTCATATTGAAAACAGTGGTTCCGAGCACGTCGGAAGGCATCAGGTCGGGTGTGAACTGGATGCGGCTGAAGCGTGTGTCGATAAGTCGGGCGACGAGGCGTGCCAACAGCGTTTTCGCCACACCCGGAACGCCCTCGATGAGCACGTGACCGTTGGCGAGAATGGCCGTGAGCACGAGTTCGACGGCTTCGTCTTGTCCGACAATGATTTGACCGATGTTTTCGCGCAGTCGGGCGATTTTCTCGTTGAACTGCGTCAGGTCGATGCGTGGATTTTGAAGTTTTTCTTCCATATCGTTTTATTGTAATTGGTTTTTGATGTGATTGATTTGCTTGATATATTTCGCCATCGTTTTTCGGCTGATGGGCTGATCGTCGGCCTGCAAAAGGCGCAGTTCGGCGATGAGCGCGGCAATTTCCTCGACTTCAAGCCCCGTGTTTTGTGCCAATCGGATGAGGTTTTGAGCGTCTTCCGACGGGTCGCTGATGTCGATGTGCTGTTCGCGGCGCAGTTCCTCGGCGAAATAGGTGAATTTCTTTAGAACGAGGTCGCGGTAGTCGCGTCGCTGCTCGTAGAGCGTGGCGATGAGGCCGACGAACTCCCGATTGCGGTTTTGAGGTTCTTCGACGGGTGGGATGATGCGCTGTCGGCGACGGGCGGTGAACACCATAAAAATGATGATGGTGAGCAGGGTCAGGTAGATGGCCCAGCGAAGGGGTTTTTGCTTCAGGAAATAGCGCAGCGGCGAGGGTTCTTCTTCCTTTTCGATGTTCGGCAAATAGGCCGTCGTGCGCACAACGGGGCGGTCGCCCACCTGCGTGAGCACGCGCATCACGAAGTCGCGACATTCGTCGTCGAGAATGCCGTAGTTGGTGAAGAGCAACGACGCGGAAACGAGGTAAATCGAGCCTTTTCCGATGGGAATTTCCAGTACGACGTGCCAATCTTCGTTTTTCGGGCTATGCGCCAGCGACTTGTATTTGCGGCGGACGGCATCGGATTTGGTATTGATGACGATAAAATTATCCAGCAATTTCGGATAAGCCATCACCGTGTGCCGTTTGAATCGCGCCGTGTCGCCTGTCCAAACGATGATGCTGTCGCGGCGGAAATCGACTCCGGCGGTACCGAAATCGGGCAGTTTCTTGTCCCAGTCATACGTGATGAAAACGCCGAGCGTGTCATTGATTTCTTGCTGAAAACCAGATCCGATGAGCACGATGTTGTCACCTCGCTCCGCCATTTCCAACATCGACTCCACATCAATGTCGTACATCGTTTTTGCGTGTTTGTGGGCAATCACCGTGCGCGGCTTGCCGAACGAGTCGTTTTTCAACTGATAGAACGTTTGTTCCGTCACTTCATAGCCGTTGGGAAATGCCGTTGCAAGCACTTCATCGAAAATCTTGCAGCCGAAGGGCTGCGTGCTGTACGTACTGTAACTTTCGCGCCAGTTGAACCGCCTCGGCATACGATATTGCATCACGAAAACCAGTGCGAGGAAGACAAGAATGCACAGGACAAAAACACGCGAAAACCTCATCCCCAACCTCCTTCCTGGCTGAGCCGCTTCATTTCTTCAAAAAGTGGGCGCGTGGCCGTGAAATTGCCATATCGAACCCGCAAAAAATGGCTTGTGAGCGTGCGGAAAGCCTCCGACGGCACTTCGCGAAGGTACTGCGAGGGTGTTTTCGAGGGTTGCCAGTCAATTTTTCCCGTGTCGCTCAGTCGGCGCAGTGTTTTCAGATAGACGAAGCGCACGGCCTGCCGATAATTGCCCGACTCGGCTGCCCGACTGATTTCTCGGTCGAAGTCGATGCCGTAAATCGTTTCTTCTTCGTCGCCTTCCTCTTTGAGAGTCTGTCTGTTACGCCTGAAAAGTTCGGGGCGATATTTGTAGAGAAACCACGCTATTAGCCCTACTGCCACCACGCCGACGACGAACAAAATCGTGTCCAACAGACCCATCGCCGTTCGGTCGTGCCACAGACTACGAAGCCACGCATCGAACCACGCTTTCAGCATTTCCCACAGCGATTCTTGCTGTCCCACGAGTTCCCGATGGTAATCGTAGTCAGGATTGCTTTTCAATGTTTCGATGAGCGATGAGTCGCAGCGCAGTATGTCGGGCATTTTTTAAAGTGTTTCAAAGATTTCGATGTCGGAATCGACGGTGACGTGGTCGATTTTCTCGGCGGCGTGACCGTATTGATAAGCCAGGCCAATCAGCGGAATCGCGTAGCAGATATATGACACGAAAGCCTGCAGAACCGAGAAAAGATAAGTGAGAAAATTGAAGCCAACCGACTGCGTAAAGCCGTCGCTGCCTTCGTTGAGCGTGAACATCATTTTCATTACCATCGCAATCGTCCACGGCATAGAAACGATGCCCGAAATGATGCTGACAATCAGGCTCAGCACAAGCATCAGGGCAAAAATTCCACCCCACGTGCCGAAACCCAGTCGAAATGACTTTTTCAAGGCATCGATAAGCGAAATTTCGTCTTCAAAAATGTAAATCGGACTCATCAGAAGCAGCGGAAACACGACGATGATCAGCAAAATGTAAAACGGAACGAGGACGGCAACGCCGATTTCCCTGACGAGGAAAATCACGGGAAACGCCACCACAAGACCGACCACAATCGTCAGCAGTAGGCCGAATCCCATCAACTTGAAGGCCCGACCGAGTACGCGCATAAACGTGGGCTTCATTTCGTCCCACGCAAGGTCTTTCAGTCCGTTTTCGCGCTCGTTGTAAAGTCGCATCAGACTATAGACGATAGCCGTCAGCAGCGGATAGCTCAGCACCGAAATGATGATGAGGCCACCCATCGACGAAACGAACGTAGCGAGGTCGCTCGTTGCTGGTTCCGCGTTTTTCATCTGTGCTGACATAGCCATAGCCGTAATACCGTTCAAATAGCCGTTCAACGACAGACCCATCACGAGCGACACGGGCAGCAGGAAATAGGTGATGTACTTCAGCATCGGCTTGATGTTTTCGCTGACAAACGCGAAAGTGTCGCCGACTTTCACGCCGAAACTACGAATTTTGTACAGGGGAATTTTCTGATTTTCCATATTTTTGTGATTTTGTTAAATTTTTCTTGTTGGGCAGGTAAATATAATAGAAAATGACGAACGCGAGCGACGCCAGAATGATGCTGAGGCGCACGGCATTGGGCCATTCGGTGTGGCGCGTGAAAAAGCCCTCGATAAAAGCTGCCAAGATGAAAATTGGAACCGTTCCCACCACGATTTTCAATCCTTGACGCGCTGCCAGCCGAAACGAAGTCAGCCGCGAATGGGTGCCGGGGAAGAGCCAGCCGTTGCCCATCACGATGCCAGCCGCTCCCGCCACAATGATGGCCGAAATTTCAAGCGTTCCGTGCAGCCAGAGAGCCAACATCGACTCCACGCCGAGGTCTTTTTGGAAGAAAAACGTCTGAAACGTACCCAGCATAATGCCATTCTGGAATAAAACAAAGCCTGCGCCGAAACTCGTCAGCACACCAAAGGCTAACTCCAGAAACGCTACGCGCACATTGTTAAAGGTGATGTAGAGGAACATATCCGTCTGGTTGCTTTTGCCATAGACCCCCATCGGATTGCCTTTGGCGATGTTTTCGAGCGTCATATCGACGTAGCTGTCGCCGAGAATCAGGCGGCACAAATCCGGGTCGCCCAACTGCGAAACCACGCCGATGAGCGTGCTCACAGCGAAAATCACAAACGAAACGAACAGCGCACGCCGCTCTGCACGCATCGTTGCAGGCACCTCGCGCGTCCAAAACGTCACCAGTCGCGACCATTGCTCGCGTTTCGAGCGATAAAGTTCGTTGTGCAACCCCGAAGCGAGGCTGTTCAGATACATCGTGATGCGCGACTGCGGAAAGTGGCTCTGTGCGAAAGCCAAGTCCGAAGTCGTTTCCACGTAGGCATCGGCCAGCGCGTCGGGCGAATGTTGCGAAATGTCGCCGACGACATCCTCCACCGAGCGCCATTTCTCGATGTTTTGTCTGATAAACGAAACTTCTTTCATCGATTTCTCCTGAATTTTGTTGCAAAAGTAGAAAAAATCCGCTAATTTTGCAAACGATTTCAGAAAAAAATAGAGAATGGCCGACATCATCACAGGACAATACGTCAAAATTATGCAGACGCCCGCCAGCATCGGTGAGCGCATAGCCGCCCAACTCATCGATTGGGTGGTGTTGGCGGCGTATTACACGTTGTATTATGTTGTCAGAGACCAGACCGATTTTAATTTCTCTATTGGATTTGAAATCGTGGTGGCCTTGCTGCCTGTGACGTTCTACACGCTGCTCTGCGAGATTTTCAACCACGGCCAGACCATCGGCAAGCGCGTGATGAAACTGCGCGTGGTAATGAAAGACGGCACCGTGCCGAGCCTTTCGTCCTACTTGCTACGGTGGGTGCTCTGGCTGGTCGATGGGCCACTGCTGTCGTTCCTCGGCGTGGTCGTCATCTTGATTAACAAGCACAACCAGCGCATCGGCGACATCGCCGCCGGCACGATGGTGATTCGCATCGACAGCTTTTCGCGCTTGCAAGTCTCGCTCGACGAATTTCAGCACCTCAGCCGCAACTATCGCCCCGTCTATCCGCAGGCCGCCGACCTCTCGCTCGAACAGGTGAACTCGCTGAGCAAGGCAATGCAACTCGACGACAACGACCCACGCATCGCTGCCCTCGCCGAGAAAGTGCGCGAGGTGCTCGGTATTCAAACTGTCCACGAGCGCAGCGACGACACCTTCCTCTGGCGACTCGTGCGCGACTACCAATTCTATGCCCTCGAAGAAATCTAATTACTTCCACCAATCGGTCGGAGCAGGGCGACCATTTCTGGGATTACCATTGTCTTGGCGAATCCAAATGTTGAAATTTTTCATTTCCAAAAGGTGCGGTATCGTTACTCCAGGAACTGCCGACGACAACCAATAGCATCCGTGGATATTTGTCAATAATGTACCATTAACGTTGATACAATCATTTGCGGGCAGGAAGAAATAGTCGGAGGTGTCATTAGGGCGACCGTTATTCTTATAATTTGGATTTCTTGATCGGAACCATTCTATATCAGGAAACGTTTCGGAGCGGTAGTCTGTGCCGTCGTAATCACGATATTCTGTGATGGTTCCAGAAGAATCATAAACAGGTATGTTCGTGCCTGTGAAACTGACATCGCAGTCGGTGAAGGTTTTTCCTGTAAGAACGCTGTTCTCAGCAACAATCACATCCCACTTCTTGATCCACGTTCCAAGGGTGTAGATGTAGTCAAAGCCTGTATCGCCATCGTAGTGCCATGGATATTCTGTTTCCCAACGCGGGTCTCCAGCATACGCATACCATGTGGCCGCGTTAACGTTGGGCAGGCCGCTACAGGGGGAGTTTGCGGCAGCACGTCCTTTTGAAGGAGCGCTTGTCGTAAAGGGAGTGTAGTTTGTATCACCCGATGTGGGTATTACATCAACGGTTTGACCATAGTGCATCAGCTTAAAGCTTGATGAACAGTAGGGGGCGGTTGCATCCCACATATAGAACACATTGGTGGGGACAGTCATCAATGTCATTTTGTGTGCAATTTTTGTCACTTTGTTGGCCGCTGAGTTGATTGTCAAATCCTTGACAATCACTATGTCCCCCTTCGTAGGGGTACCACTACCATTGAAATTAATATACGCATCCGGATCGATGGTATATTTGATTCTCAGTTTGTGATTGCCATCGGTAGCAGGCGCGATGACGGCATACCATACGGGATTGTCGGACGCCTTTCCTTTTTTTAAGGCCACACCAGCAGTACCACCAATGTTGTCGATTGTTATCGTAGTATTCGGGCTTTGGACGCTGCTTGCTATCAGGCCAGTCTTGTTGAAATCGTATGTTCCGCACAAGACCTCGTCGTCGAGTGAGATAACCTCGATTTTCTTCACTTTCCACGTTTTAGTGTTAATCACGGGATCCTGATAGGGTTGGAAAATCAGATAATGCGCCTTGTGCTGAAGCGTGAATTCATATTGTCCTTTCGCATTTTGTGTGGCCGTGGCGGTTGCGCAGTCGCCATTTCTGCCAATAGACGTCGCATCGTTGGGGCCGTCTTGTGACTGGTCTTGCGGAATCGTCACCTTTGTTCCTGACGTGGAATTGATTCCGGTGTAGGTCAATTCGTAAGTAGGCTCATTCATCGTCTCGCCTGCAAAAATGAATTTGGCCAAGCGCTTGTCGCTGGACATCTCCATGTCGTCGCTACTGGTGGCGTAACTGCCGTCTTTGGCCACATCGACCCAAATCTTGTCGTTAGCAGTCCAATAGAAATACGCGTTGAGGTCAAGCGATGTGCGCGTGGTTTCGTCGCCACCGGTGGTGAACACGGTTACATCCTTGGGAAAGTCGAGGTTTTCCTCTTGGGTTTCTTGGTTCTCTTGTTTGTCTTCCACAATCTCCTCGCTGCAGGAACTCAGCGTGAAAGACACGGTGAATGCCATGAGCATCGTCACGGCAACATTCGAAAATAAAAGCTTTTTCATAAGATTTCGTTGCTTATTTTTCATTTTTGTCATTTCAATTACTCCTCCCACACATCGTCGAAAGAAAATTCAAAACCGAGTTCCGACTTTTTGGCGTCGCCAACTTCATCGAGATCGCCATTGCCGGCATGTCCGTAGAAGGAGGCGCCAAGAATCTGTTGGCAAGTCGCAGCAAACACTTCCGTTTGTGGACGAAGGTACTGTAATTTGATCATTTTCTTTGTTTGTTTTTTTTTAATGTTTAGAAAAGGTCTGCAAAAGTAAAAAATTTTTTCGTGATAAATACAAAAATCGTCGTTTTACCCCCCCCCATTTTAATAATTATTAACTAAAATAACAAGTAATTTATTGTTTTTGGGTTAAAAATCAGTCATGAAGCCACATTTGTTTTTTCGAGTTACGGTCGTATTAAAAATAAAATGGTTTTTATTTTGTATTTCCCTCACTTATTGAATAAATTTCTCTCGTTCGACAAAAAAAATCTTTTTTCTGTTCTCACTTAATCGAAATTTTTGTACCTTTGCAGTCGAAATCTTCAATCATCACAAAAACGTATATTATTATGGCATTTTTAACAAACGACAAACTCGTCATCGTCGGCGCAGCCGGCATGATCGGATCGAACATGGCCCAGTCGGCACTGATGATGGGCCTGACCAGTAATTTATGTCTTTACGACGTATTTTCGCCCGAAGGCGTGGCCGAGGAAATGCGGCAGAGCGGCTTCGACGATGTCAATATCGTGGCCACGACCGACGCTGAAGAGGCTTTCCGCGATGCAAAATACATCATTTCCAGCGGTGGCGCACCCCGTAAAGAAGGTATGACGCGCGAGGACCTGCTCGCCGGCAACTGCAAAATTGCCGAGGAACTGGGTAAGAACATCCAGAAATACTGCCCCGACGTGAAGCACGTGGTCATCATCTTCAACCCTGCCGACCTCACGGGTCTGGTGACGCTGCTCTACAGCGGTCTGAAACCCGGTCAGGTGACGACGCTCGCCGGTCTCGACACGACGCGCCTGCAGTCGGCTTTGGCGAAGAAATTCGGCGTGAAGCAGAGCGAAATCGAGGGTTGCGCCACCTACGGCGGTCACGGCGAACAGATGGCTGTGTTTGGTAGCCACGTCACGGTGAAGGGTCGCAAACTCTACGACATCGTCGGCACCGACGAATTCCCCGCCGAGGAGTGGGAGCAGATGAAGAAGGACGTGACGCAGGGCGGTGCAGCGATCATCAAACTGCGCGGTCGCTCTTCGTTCCAGAGCCCGTCGTACCTCAGCGTCGAGATGATTCGCGCTGCGATGGGTGGCGAAGCGTTCCGTTTCCCCGTCGGCACCTACGTCAAGACCGACAAATACAACCACATTATGATGGCGATGAAGACGACGCTCAACCAAAACGGCGCCAGCTTCGAGGTTCCGCAGGGTACGCCCGAGGAAAACGACAAACTCGACGCAAGCTATGAGCACCTTTGCAAGATGCGCGACGAACTCGTCACGCTCAACATCGTGCCGCCCATCAGCGAGTGGTCGAAAATCAATCCGAATCTGTAAATGAAACTGATTAAAGACAAGGAATTTGGCGGCGAACGACCTTTGTTCGCCGCCTCTGATTTACGCTTGGAGCGTGTCACGATAACCGACGGCGAGTCGGGCATCAAGCAGTGTCAAAACATCGAAGCCGAGGACTGCCGTTTCTACGGAAAATACCCGTGGTGGCACGTCGATGGTGCGCGTATCAACAACTGCTATTTCGCGGTGGGGTCGCGCTCGGCCATTTGGTACACCAACGACCTGCGGATGAAGAACAGCCGCATCGACGGACCGAAATTCTTCCGCGAAATGCGCAATGTGGAACTCGAAAACGTGCAAATCACCGATGCCGACGAAACGTTCTGGAAAGTCGATAACCTGCGGCTAAAAAACGTGAAGTTGCACGGCGGAACCTATCCGTTTATGTTCTCGAACAACATATTCGTCGATGGACTTGAGAGCGATTCGAAATATGTGTTTCAATATTGCAAGAACGTGGAGATTCACAACGCGAAAATCTTGACGAAAGACTCGTTCTGGGAGTGCGAAAACGTGACGATTTACGATTCCGAGCTCGACGGCGAATACCTCGCGTGGCACTCGAAAAACGTGCGGCTCGTGCGCTGCCATTTGGCTGGCGAGCAGTTGCTGTGCTATGTCGATGGTCTCGTTCTCGAGGACTGCACCTTCGATGCCGCCTGCGACCGCGTTTTTGAATACACGACCGTCGATGCCGAGATTCGTGGCCACATCGAAAACATCAAGAATCCGACATCGGGTCGCATCGTAGCAGACTCGATTGGCTCTGTCACCATCGACGAAAACGTGCGGCAGCCGAACGATTGCAAAATTTCCATCAGGTAATAGGTAATAAATAACAGGTTTAAATGAACTACGACTTCAACAAAATCATCGACCGACGCGGAACGAACTGCGTGAAATGGGACGCGAAATTCCCGTTTTCGATTGAAACTCCCCTCCCTACGGGGGAGAGGCCCCTTATTCCCCTGTGGGTGGCTGATATGGACTTCGAGGCGGCTCCAGCCATCAAGGAGGCGTTGAAAAGGCGCGTCGAACACGGTGTTTTCGGCTATGCGACGGTGCAAAACAGCTATTACGAGGCCGTCATCCGATGGTTCGAGCGTCGCCACAATTGGACGATTCAGCGCGAGTGGATTCAATACACGACGGGCGTAGTACCTGCCGTTTCCGCCGTTATCAAGGCACTGACGATGCCTGGCGAGCGCGTGCTGATTCTCACGCCGGTCTATAACTGCTTTTTCAGCAACATCCGCAACAATGGCTGTGAGGTGGTGGAGTCGAAATTAACCGTAATTTCATCACCCAACACCCAATACCCAACACCCAACACCTACGAAATCAACTGGTCCGACTTCGAGCGCAAATGCGCCGACGAGAAAACCACCGTGTTCCTGCTCTGCAACCCCCACAACCCTGCCGGACGCGTCTGGACACATGAGGAATTGCAACGGATGAACGACATCTGCCTGCGCCACCGCGTGCGCATTGTCAGCGATGAAATCCACTGCGAACTCGTCATGCCCGGCCATCGCTTCACGCCTTTCGGCACCGTCAATACGGCTACCGACGCGACGGCACCTGTCATCTGCGGTTCACCGTCGAAATCGTTCAACATCGCCGGACTGCAAATGGCCCACATCATTTGCGCCGACCACGAAACGCGCCGCCGCATCGACCGCGCCATCAACATCAATGAAATCTGCGACGTGAATCCTTTTGCGCCGCTTGCCGTCGAAGCCGCCTACAACGAGGGCGAGGCTTGGCTCGACGCGCTCAACGAATACCTCTGGGGCAACTATCAGGCGCTTTGCGCGTTTTTTGCCGAAAATCTGCCGCAGTTGAAGGTGTTTCAACTCGAAGGAACCTATCTCGCGTGGGTCGATATTGCCGCAACGGGTCTCAGTGGTGATGAATTCGAGGAAAAACTGCTCCGCGAGGCTCAAGTTTGGGTGAACAGCGGCACGATGTACGGCACCGACGGCTATATCCGCATCAACCTCGCCACGCAGCGCAATCGCCTCATGGAAGGACTTCGCCGCATCGCAGCAGTTTTTAACCCATAAAACTGACTTTTTGTCGCATTTTTCTGACAAATTGTCGCAAATATTCGCTCGGCACAGGTTTTGAAATCTGTTGGTCGAGCGAGTTTCGTTTCCGACGGACACCTCGCCCGATAATCGAGTGAAAAAACAGAAAAAATGTACCATTTAAAAACAATGAGGAGGACAAAACTATGAGACCAATGATTCGTAGAAACGCATGGTTGCCAACCGTGTTCAACGACTTTTTCGACAACGACTTCATGCCGAGGGCAAACGCTACGGCACCCGCCATCAACGTCATCGAGACGCAAGACGAGTACACCGTGGAACTGGCGGCTCCGGGGCTGAAGAAGGAGGACTTCAACGTGAACATCAACGAGGAGGGAAACCTCGTGGTGAAGATGGAGAAGAAAATCGAGCAGGAGGATAAGAGGGCTCACTACCTGCGCCGCGAGTTCAACTACACGAAGTTCGAGCAGACGCTGCTCTTGCCCGACGACGTGGAAAAGGCGAAAATTGCTGCCCGCGTGGAGCACGGCGTGCTCACCGTGACGCTGCCGAAGACCGAGCAGGCTCGCACGAAGGTGGAGCGGCAGATTGAAATCGGTTAAAATTCAAAAAATCTGGAAAAAGATGGCTGCGAAAATGCTTCGCGGCCATTTTTTTTTATATCCTACGCCCTTTTTCTTGAGAAAATGAGCCGAAAAACTAAAAATTGTAAAAGAAAACGTAGTTTTTCGTCAATTGATGCGTCTAATCAGAAAAAATAACTAAATTTGCACGACTTTTAAATTCGAAAACCAAGAATGACATACCATTATTTAAACATTTTTTTTATGAAAATCAGAAACATTCTTTTGACGCTGCTGCTCGCAGTGGCAGGTAGCGTCAGCGCACAGATGATGCCGCCGATTCCCCTCGACACGGCCGTGCGCATCGGAAAACTCGACAACGGATTGACCTACTACATCCGTTACAACAACTGGCCGGAGCATCGCGCCAATTTCTACATTGCGCAGAAGGTCGGCTCGATTCAGGAAGAGGAAAGTCAGCGTGGTCTGGCCCACTTCCTTGAGCACATGGCTTTCAACGGCTCCGACAATTTCAAATCTGGCGAACTGGTGAGCTGGCTCGAGACGGTCGGTGTGCAGTTTGGTGGCGACTTGAACGCCTACACGTCGATTGACCAGACGGTCTATAACATCGACAACGTGCCCACGGCGCGCCAGTCGGTGCTCGACTCGTGTCTGCTCATCCTGCGCGACTGGTCAACAGGTCTGACGCTCGATGCCAATGAAATCGACAAGGAGCGCGGTGTGATTCACGAGGAATGGCGTATGCGCACATCGGCGTCGAGCCGTATGTTCGAGCGCAACCTGCCCGCCCTCTATCCGGGTTCGAAGTATGGCGTACGCTATCCGATTGGCCTGATGTCGGTCATCGACAACTTCAAGCCGCAGGAAATTCGCGATTACTACGAAAAATGGTATCATCCGACAAATCAAGGTATCATCGTCGTGGGCGATGTCGATGTCGATCACACCGAGGCGATAATCAAAAAGCTCTTCGGTCCGATTACGAACCCCGAAAATGCCGCCCCGATTATCGACGAACCCGTGCCCGACACGGCTGAACCCATCGTCATCATCGACAAAGACAAGGAACAGCGCACTTCGTCGGTGCAAATTATGTTCAAGCACGAGGTTTATCCCGACTCGATGAAGGGCGACCTGTCGTATTTGGTTTACAACTATGTGAAGACTGCTCCGATTACGATGCTCAACCACCGTCTGAACGAGGTGATGCAGCAGGAAGGCTGTCCGTTTGTGAGTGCCGCTGCCGATGACGACAATTACATTTTCGCCAAGACGAAGGACGCTCTGACCCTCGTGGCTGCGCCGAGAGAGATGGAGCAGATGAACGAGGCGCTGAAAGCCGTACTCGTCGAGGCTCGTCGCGTGGCTGAATATGGTTTCACGCCGACCGAATACGAGCGTTTCAAGGCCGACTACCTCAGTTCGCTCGACAAACGCTATGAAAACCGCGACAAGCGCACGAATACGCAGTTCTACGCGCAGTGTCTGGGTCATTTCCTGTCGAACGAGCCGATGCCGAGCATCGATTTCTCTTACGAAACGATGAAGCAAATCGTGCCGATGCTGCCCTTCGAGGCCATCAACGAGGCTTCGAAAGAGATGTTTAAGGCCGTCGAAAACGACTCGAATATGGTCATCCTTTCATTTAACAACGAAAAGGAAGGCAACGTCTATCCGACCCGCGAAGGTCTGCTCAAGGCAGTGGCCGACGCTCGTGCAACGGTGGTTGAAGCCTACGTCGATAACGTGAAGAACGAACCGCTCATCACGAAGTTGCCGAAGGCTGGAACCATCAAGAAAGAACTGAAAAACGACAAGTTCGGTTACACCGAATTGCAACTGTCGAACGGCGTTGTGGTGCTGCTGAAACAGACCGATTTCAAGAAAGACCAAGTCATTCTGTCGGGTGAAGGCCCTGGCGGTGAATCGCTCTATGGTCCGAAGGACTACCGCAATCTGCAACTCTTCGACCAAGTCATCGGAATCAGCGGACTCGGCAATTTCTCTTCGACCGAACTGACCAAGGCCCTTGCTGGCAAAATTGCTAATGCCGACCTGTCGATGAACGGTCGCAACATGGGTTTGAGCGGCTCTTCGACCCCGAAAGACGTCGAAACGATGCTGCAAATGGCTTATCTCTACTTCACGAACATCAACAAGGACGAAAAAGCCTATCAGAACCTGATGTCGCAACTGGAAGTGGGTCTGAAAAACCGTGCGCTGTCGCCCGATGTCGCCTTCAGCGACTCGATGCAGGTCACGATGTACGGCCACAATCCGCGTCTGGCTCCGCTCACCGTCGAGGCTTTGAAGGATGTCAGCTACGACCGCATCCTCGAAATCGCCAAGGAGCGCACCGCTTCGGCCAAGGACTGGGTGTTCCGCATCATCGGTAACTTCGACGAGGCTACGATTCGTCCGCTCGTCTGCCAGTATCTCGGCGCACTGCCCACGAAGGGCAAGGCTGTGAAGGCTCAGCGCACGAATTTCCTGCAAAAAGGAAAAATCGACAATATTTTCGCCCGCAAACAGGAGACTCCGAAGTGCATCGGTGTGAAGATTTGGTACAACGAGGCGATGCCTTACACGCTTGAGCGTTCGATTCAGGCCGACATCACTGGTCAAATCATGCGCATGGTCTATACGAAGGAGATTCGCGAAGAGGCTTCCGCCGCCTACAGCGTGGCCGCTCAGGGTCAGGCAAGTATGTCGGAAGACTACCACAATATGCAACTTTTGGCCTACTGCCCGATGCAGCCCGAGAAGCGCGACACGGCGATGTATCTGCTGCAAAAGGCTGTCGATGACCTCGCTGTCAGTTGCGATGCCGAACAACTCAACAAGGTGAAGGAACTGATGCTCAAGCGCGTCGATGACTCGATGAAACAGAACACCTACTGGAGTAGCAAAATTTACAGGTGGTACAAGTACGGAAGCGACGAACACACCAACCTGAAAGCCACGATTCAGGCTCAGACGCCCGAAAAGATTTCGGCTTTCGTCAAGGAAGTGCTTTCGAGCGGCAACTGCATCACGGTGATGATGACGCCCGAGGAAGAGTAATCGCTGAAATTCTCAACATGAAAAAGCCCCGGAAACTTCGGTTTCTGGGGCTTTTTTCTATTGAATCTTAAAAAGTCGCTTCTCGAATATAGTTCCTCGTTTCTCGAATCTCGAAAATCAAATCTCGAAAATCGATTATTTCGGCAACGTAATGGGGAACATCGAACTATCCACGTGCGCTTGGCGGACGATGGCCTTCAGTTCGGCGAGTTTCTCGGGATACTGGCTCGCGAGGTTGGTGTCTTCGTGAACGTCGGAAGCAAGGTCGTAGAGTTCGCAGTTGCCGTTTCTGACGATGAGTTTCCAATTGCCCTGACGCACACCGATTTGCGGATTGAGTTCCCAGTAGAGATAGTCGTGCTTCTCTTGAGCAGCGTCGTTGCCGAGCAGCGTCGGCAGGAACGAAATTCCGTCGAAATAGTCTTCTTTGCCACCACTTTGCGGCCTTTTGTACTTCTCGACATAATTTTCGATACCAATCAGTTCGCAGAAGGTCGGCATCACGTCGTAGAACGCCAGTTGATGGTCGTTTTTCACGCCTGCGGGCACTTTTCCAGGCCAGCGCACAATGAACGGAATGCGGATTCCACCCTCGTTGCAACTGCGCTTGATGCCTTTCAGCACGCCGTCGCGGTTGAAGAAGGTCGGGTCGGCACCGCCCTCCTCGTGAGGACCGTTGTCCGATGAGAAAATCAGAATCGTATTCTCGTCAAAGCCTTTTTCCTTGAGTTTGTCCATGATTTCGCCCATGTAGGCGTCAAGTCGGGTAATCATACCAGCGAATTGCGCGTGGGTGTTCGTCACGCGGTGGTACCAACTGCCCACATCGCCGCCCCAAGTCTTGTCTTCGCAGAATTTCGCCTTGTAACTCAGGTAAATCGAGTCCTCGGGCTGTGCCAATTCAGCGTGGGGCAGGGTGTAGGTGAACAGGCCGTAGAACGGCTGTGATCCGTCTTGCTTGTCGATCCACTCGAGGGCTTTCTGGTGGATGAGGTCGGCGCTGTATTGCGGACGTTTGAAATAGTCGTCGTTCTGGAAATTATACTTGATGTTTTCCTCCAGAATTTCGCGCTTGACCGCCTTGTCTCCATCGGCACGGCTGTATTTGTTGAGGAAATTCGGATAGTAGGCGTGGGCTTGGAACTGGCAAATCGGTCCGTAGAACTCATCGACTCCGCGCTTGTCGGGCGTCGAGGCACTGCCCTCGTAGCCGCCTGCCCACTTGCCGAATTGCGCCGTCGTGTAGCCGTTGTCCTTCATAATTTCGGGCAGCACGACGTGATTTGGGTCGAGCGGTTCCTGTCCGACGAGCGTGTAGTCGGCATTGTTGCCATACATATTCTGTTGCAGTTTGTCCCGCCAATACTCCTTGTTTCCGCGGATTTTCGTGTGTCCGCTGTGCTGTCCCGTCATCAGCGAGGCACGCGACGGCGCCGACACCGGACTACCGCAATATGCCTGCATAAACTGCATTCCCTCACGAGCCATTCGGTCGATGTTGGGCGTGGAAATATACTGCTGACCGTAGCAGCCGAGGTCGCCCCAACCCATGTCGTCGCACAGCACGAAGATGATGTTCGGTTTTTCGCTTTGTTGTCCGCAAGCGAGTGCTGGCGTCATAGCCAGACCGTATAATAATTTGTTTGCTTTCATAATTTTTCGGTTTTATTTGATGATTTTTTTCTTGTGATTGACGATGTAGATGCCTTTCGGCAGATTTTTGCCGTCCATTTTAATGCCTTGCAGGTTGTAGATGGCGTTGTCGGCCTCCGATTCGCGCTCAGCGATGGCGGCGATGTCGGAAGGAACCATCATAATTCCAGAAGGAACGTCCTTCGTGTTGGGCGAGAGAATGGCCACGAGGCGGATGCTCTGCGTCAAAGGCAGTTCGATTTCGGTGCTTGTACCGACCATTTCTCCCTTGAAATAGCTGTGCATCAGCTTCCAACCCTTGAATTTCGCGTCGCCGTAGAGCGTGACAGAGGCTCGCAGATTGCCGCCGACTTCCTCAGCCGTGACGGTTCCGCGTGTCTTGTCGTTCACCTCGACCGTCCATTCGATTTTGGCATCGCCACTCACCACGTTCACGAGGAAATCATAGCAATAGCCGATGACATCATCCTCAGCGCCGTCGGTGTCGGTCTCAGTCACGCGAATGCGCAGTCGGCTCTGTCCCATTTCCGCATCGGCAGGGACATTGAAAGTCGTTGAACTGCCCGTGATTTCCTGACTGACCTCGAACACGCCGTCCTTGTCCCAGTCGGCATAGGCAAACGTGCGAACATTGGCGTTGCTGTTGGCCAAAGTGACGGTCAGCGGCAGTGTTCCGCCCTGTTTCACCTCGGCCTTCTGGTCGGTATAGACCACGTGCGCCTTCGATGGCTTCGACGTGACCGAATAATGCAACTCGCCGAGAATATCGTCGCCTGCGATGTCGACTTTCTTCAAGTACGCCTTTCCCGTCGTTCCACAGGGCATGGAATACATCTGCACCTGACGGCTGTAGTCAGACACATCTATCGTATTCGGGGCGTAGCGATACTCGTCTTCGACGATGTCCCAGTAGGAATTTTTTCGACCAGTCTTGATCCACCACGTCACCACGCAGGCGTAATCCACCGACCAGTTCAATCCTTTCGTCACATCGCCGACGATGGAAATCGGGTCGTTGTCGGTACTGGCCATATAATAATAGCCTTTCGTCGCCGCTCCGTTGGTCTCGTCTTTCTTGATTTCAAACTCGACAGGCGTGTCGCCCATCGCAACTGCCACATTCTGCGCCACTCCCTTCGAACTTTGCACGTACTTGCCCGTCGTGGCGTTCTTGATGTAGTAACAATCGTCTTTGTCGGTCGGCACGAGCACCCACCACGACATTTTCGACGTGTCGAAATTGCCCGTTCCCATTTGGTTGCCACTCTGATAGACAAACGCGCTGTTGTTGTGGTAGCAGCGGATGGTGTAGGTTTTGTCCTTTGAAAACGCATGATACACACTCGGAGCAGGATTAATATTGGAGTCTTGTCTTTCTGAATAAAGTTTGACAAGCCCGATTCCTGCGTAGCAACCGAGATCCGCAGTCTTTTTCAAAGTAACCTGAATGTAAAGCGGACCAGTTGCCGTCTGCATCGAAGTTGCTGTCATTGTCTGAATGCTGTGGTAAAGGCCTCCGTTTTGGTCGGCAACAGTGCAGATGTCGGTATCTATTTCCTTCGAGGCAAATGCAGAGACAGATGCTGTACTACCAGTCGAAATAAAGAATTGGAAGTTTCGTTTCGTATTGCCGCTATTGCTTTGTGCACCACCATTAGCATTCATAGCATAAACATCTATGTCTGCCTTATTGAAATAGAAAGAATAATCGAGTCCCGTCACTTTGAAAAGGTAGGTGATTTCAGATCCTGGCTGGTTACTATAAGTATTTGGTGCCAATACAGATCCATTTGAGAGGGCATCTGCAGAACCAATTTTAAGGTTGCCAAACGATGTACTCACCAATGTAGCAGTCACACCATTGAGTGCGTTGCCATCTTGATCACTAACACTTGTTATTACACTAGAAGCGTTAGTTCCCATCCGATTAAATGTGAGTTGAATCCCTGAGTATTTTACTTCTGAATAGAGTTTAACAAATCCGATGCCTGCATAACAGCCTAAGGAAGATGTTTTTTTCAGCGTGATGCGGACATAAAGCGGCGTGGTGGCTGTCTTCGCCACCGATGCCATCATCGTCTGGACGCTGTGATAGAGGCCGCCAGACTGGTCGGTGACGGTGCATATGTCGGTGTCTTCTGTTTTCTCAGCGAAAAGGCTTACGGCATTCTCGCTGCTGCCTGTCGAAACCGAGAACTGAAAATTGCGCTTCGTATCTCCTTTGTTGCCTTGCGCTGTACCGCCAGAATTCATCGCATACACATCAATGTCTGCCTTGTTGTAGGTAAACGAGGGGTCGAGCCCATTGATGCGGAAAAGATACGAGATCTCTGCATTAGCACCGTTACTGTAAGAACTGTTGCTTGCAGGTGCCAACACCGTTCCGTTTGTGAGCGCCTGTGCAGTACCTTCCATCAGGGTGCCAAACGAGGTACTTATCAATGTTGCCGTCACGCCATTGATGGCGTTTCCGTCTTGGTCTTTGACATTCACCGTGACACTGGAAGCATTGGTTCCCGTGCGCTGGAACGTCAGTTGAATGCCTGTATAGTCGGCTGCAAATGCTGTTGCCGACAGCAAGCACACGATTGAGAGTAGTTTGATTTTTTTCATTCGCTTGTTTATATTATTTAGTTTGTGATTTGATAGCGTTTCGATAATATAAATAGTGGATGAAGTATCCTGATGGCTGCAAAGTTACTACTTTTTTCTTAAAAATGAAAATTATTTTAAAAAAAAATGTGAAAAATCAGATTGAAAGAATATTTTCTCCAGAAAATTTGATATTTTTGCAGTAAAAATACGTTGTTAACATAAAACTGAAATGAAAATGGCTCGAAATCGATTTTTTGCGACACTGCTGATGGCTTTCGCAGTGTGGTTCCAATTTTCGCCTGCGACGGCACAGCCGATGCTCGTGGGTTCGTATAACATCCGCTACAAAAACGGTGGCGACGAGGCTCGCGGTGACTTTTGGCAAAAGCGCTGTCAGGTGATTTGCGACCAAGTGAACTTCATGGCACCCGACATTTTCGGGGCGCAGGAGGTGCTCCACGAACAGTTGGTTGACATGCTCGAAAGGCTCGACGGCTACGACTGCATCGGCGTGGGACGCGACGACGGCATGACGAAGGGCGAATATGCCGCCATTTTCTATAAAAAAGACCATGTGCAATTGCTCGACCATGGCAATTTCTGGCTCAGCGAAACGCCCGAAAAACCCAGTCTGGGTTGGGATGCGGCCTGTGTGCGAATCTGCACATGGGGACGATTTGCCATCAACGAGCGATTCGCCCTGAAAGACGACCAACTTGGGTTGAAAGACGACGATTTCTTCTTTTTCAACCTCCACATGGACCACGTCGGCAAGGTGGCGCGACGCGAGGCGGCGAAACTCATCGTGCAGAAAATCAAGGAACTGACCGCCCAGCCTTCACCCATCACACTGCGTTCGACACCCAACGTCCCCGTCATTCTCACGGGCGATTTCAACGTCGATCAGGACGATGAAATTTATCGGATTTTCGTCGAATCGGACATTTTGAAGGATAGTTACGACTGCGCTCGAATTCGTTTCGCCGAAAACGGCACGTTCAACAGTTTTAAGTCGGATTTGTTCACGAAAAGCCGCATCGACCACATTTTTGTGTCTGTGCCGACCGAGGTCGAGGCTTATGCCGTGCTGACCGACTGCTATTGGACACCCGACACGACTTCCACGCAGCAAATGAAGTCGGCTGATGCACCGCAGGAAATCGACTTCACTCGTTACGAGCGTCGCCTTCCGTCGGACCACTATCCCGTGTTCGTCAGGCTGAGATAAGAGTTATTTATGCGTCATGATGTCGAGCACCTTGTGGTCGGTCTGACACATGGCCTCGGCACCGATGCTCGTGAGGTTGTGGATGGTTTTATCGACACAATCATCGACGATTCCCTCGGCTGAACTCACGCATTTTCCTTCCATCGACAGTACGGCTGACATGACGGCGGTCGATACGCCCGACGCGATTTTCAGCGCACACGAAGGCTTCGCGCCGTCGCAAATCATTCCCGTGAGGTTGGCAATCATGTTTTTGACCGAACGGCAGATGCGCTCGTAGTCGCCACCCATCAGATAGGTGATGCCGACGCTCGAGCCGATGCCTGCCACGACGCAACCGCAAAGGGCCGAAAGCCGACCGAGCGACTCCTTAATATAAATGGCGGTGAGGTGCGAGAGCGTCAGGGCGCGGATGAGTTCTTCCTCGGTGTTTTCGTTTTCTTCGGCATAGACGGCGACGGGATTCGTGGCACAAATGCCTTGGTTTCCCGAACCCGAATTCGACATGACGGGAATCATCGCGCCCCCCATGCGAGCGTCGCAGGCAGCAGCGGTCTTGGCGATGATATGCGAGTAGATGCTGTTGCCGAAAATTCCTTTGGCGAGCGGTCGCTCGATGGTTTTTCCGAGGTTATGGCCGTAGTTGTGCTTGAGCGATTCGCGAGCCGCTGCCATGTTCATATCGCGTGTTTTCAGGATGAAACGAAGTTCCTCGATGGGCGTTTCCATCGCGAAGTCATAGACGAGGCGGAGGCTGAGAGCCCCCTCCAAACCTCCCCCCATAGGGGAGGCTTCTTTTTTCGGAGATTCGTTTTCTCCCCTCCCTATGGGGGAGGGGTTGGGGGAGGGGCCTCTGAAATTGGTATGACTCCCCTCGATAATCGCGGTTTCGCTCTTTCCATCGGCCTCGCAAGTGATTTCGATGTAGAGAATTTCGCAAATGTCGGTTTTCACACCGATTTGGATGCGATTTTCGGCGATAAATTGCTTTCCTTCTTCCAACGCATCGGGCGTGAGGTCTTTCAGCACTTCGAGTTGATATTCCGACTTACCGATGAGCGCACCGAGTGCAATGGCGATGGGCAGTCCAATCATTCCCGTTCCCGGAATGCCAACGCCCATCGCGTTTTTCAGAATGTTTCCACTGAGTTGGGCAGTGATTTTCTCGGGTCGGCAGCCGAGCATTTCCGTTGCCCGAGCCGTACACAGTGCCACGGCCATCGGTTCCGTACAGCCAATGGCAGGCACCACTTCTTTCTGAATGAGGCTGATGATGGCCTCGCGTTTTTCTTTGTTCATGGTTGGTAGTGGTTTTTAGTTTGATGAAGACCTCCAATCCCCTATTTTAGGGGGCTTGAAAGGAATTCCAAGAACGCAGGAACGTCCTCTTTATAGCCGTAAGAGCCCGTGAGCGGATTGCCGTCGGCATCGACCGCCACGTAGAACGGCTGGGCATTCGCACCGAACTTATGGCTCTGCAAATAGCTCCACTTCGCTCCGACGGTGCGCAGCGTCTTCGTGTTGCCTTCGGCGTCGGTCACTTCAAACGGTTCGGCGAGCGGCGTCTTGTCATCGACGAACAGCGAAATCAGCACGTAGTCTTTCTTCAGAATGTCGGCCACACGCGGGTCGGTCCACACGGCAGCCTCCATTTTCCGACAATTCACGCATCCGAAGCCCGTGAAATCGATGAACGCGGGCTTTCCTTCGGCTTTCGCGGCGGCCATACCCTGTTCGTAGTCGGTGAAACGAGCCTCAACAGTTTTTGTATTTAGGTTGAAATCTTGCGTGTTCATCGGCGGTGCGAAAGCACTCACGGCCTTACACGGCGCACCCCACAGACCCGGAATCATATACACGGCGAAGGCAAACGACACCAGTCCACCCATGATGCAAAGCACAGGCATCGGTTTGTTGAGATTGCCGCCGATTTCGTCTTCTTGGAACTTTAGCCAGCCCACGAGATAAGCGCCGAGCAGGGCGAAAATCACAATCCAAAGCGAAAGGAACACCTCGCGGTCGAGCAAGTGCCAGCCATAGGCGAGGTCGGCCACCGAGAAGAATTTCAGCGCGAAAGCCAATTCGATGAAGCCGAGCACGATTTTGATGGTCGTCATCCACGAACCCGACTTCGGAGCCTGCTTCAACCACTGCGGGAACAGCGCGAAAAGCGTGAACGGCAGGGCGAGGGCAAGCGCAAATCCGAACATTCCCAGTGCCGGTGCCAACCAGTTGCCGTTGGTGGTTGTTTCCACGAGCAAAAGACCGATAATCGGGGCGGTGCACGAGAACGAAACCAGCACAAGCGTGAATGCCATCAAGAAAATCGAGAGCAGTCCGCTCGTCGATGAGGCTTTCGTATCGACGGCGTTCGCCCAGCGGTCGGGCAGTTTGATTTCAAACCATCCGAAGAACGACAGCGCGAAAACGACAAGCAACAGGAAAAGGAAAATATTGAAAACGGCGTTGGTGGACATCGCGTTGAGCGTGTCGGAACCGAAAATCGCCGTGACGAGCAGTCCCAATCCCAAATAAATCACGATAATCGAAATTCCGTAGGTAAAAGCGTCTTTGATGCCTTTTTTCTTGTCGTCTTTCGCCCGTTTCAGGAAGAAACTCACCGTCATCGGGATAATCGGCCAAATGCAGGGCATCGCCACCGCCAACAGTCCGCCGACAAAGCCCATCAGCAGAATGTACCACAGCGAATGGTTCGCAATGTTGTCGCCACTACCCATCGCACGAAGTTCCGAAATGACGGGCCGCCAGAGGGAAGCCGATGCCCCCCCTTCGTCCCCCGAGGGGGACACCAATGCCGAAACTTGTGCAGTATCTGTTACATTTTCATTATTCTTTACGGTGTCGGGCACAACTTCCTGTGCTTTGTTTTCTTCGACTTTTGCCGTCGTATCCCCCTCGGGGGACGAAAGGGGGGCTTTCCCACTCGCTTTCAGCGCGGCCTCGCTCGGCGGCAGACACATCTCATCGTTGCACGCGCCCCATTCCAGATACGCGTCAATGTCGTACTGCGGTTTGGTGAACTTCACCTTCTGCACAAACTGCACCGAATTTTCAAAATACCGCAGTTTCATCCCGAACATCTCGTCGAACTGCGAAATTTCCTTGCCTTTCGGCGTCAGTTTGCCCACGAGTTCGGCACCGTCCATTTTGTTCACGTGCAGCGATGCCTCAATCGGGCCGTCTTGCCCGAGATTCGTCGAATAGACGTGCCATCCGGGTGCAATTGTCGCACTGAAAACCATTTCGGCCTCGGCACCCGAGCCCGTTTTCAACTGCGTTGTAAACTTCACAGGGTCTTGCATCTGTGCCAGCGTCGTCAGGCTGAAAACAGACAGCAACAAACAAATAATCGTCAGTTTTTTCATGTTATTAAGTTGATTTTTTGAGTCATTTTTATCGACAAAACAAGTTTTGCGCTTACAAAGGTACAAATTGTAGATGAAAAGCGGAAAAAAAACACGAATTATTCTATTTTTTATAGTTTTTTTACAGCTAAATTTTCGACATATCGCATTTTTTTAGTACCTTTGCACGTTATTTATCGCAAAATCAGAAAATCAGAATAAAAGAAAAATGTCAGAAATCAAAAACAACGCTATCAGCGACTATTCCGCCAGTAATATTCAAGTGCTGGAAGGACTTGAGGCCGTGCGCAAACGCCCTGCGATGTACATCGGTGACATCAGCGAGAAGGGACTGCACCACTTAGTGAACGAAACTGTCGATAACTCCATCGACGAGGCGATGGCCGGCTATTGTAACAACATCGAAGTAACCATCAACGAAGATAACTCCATCACCGTGCAGGACGACGGACGCGGAATCCCCGTCGATGAGCACGAAAAGATGCACAAGTCGGCCCTTGAGGTCGTCATGACGGTGCTCCACGCTGGTGGTAAGTTCGACAAAGGCTCGTACAAAGTGTCGGGCGGTCTGCACGGTGTAGGTGTTTCGTGCGTCAATGCGCTGTCGTCGAGGATGATGTCGCAGGTCTATCGCAACGGTCACATCTATCAACAGGAATACGAAAAAGGAAAACCGCTCTACGACGTGAAAATCGTGGGCGACACCGACAAGACGGGTACTCGCCAGCAATTCTGGCCCGACCCCACCGTCTTCACAACGACAGAATACAAATACGACATCATCGCGAAGCGTATGCGCGAACTGGCCTATCTGAACGCCGGCATCACGATTACGTTGACCGACCTTCGTCCCGACGAAGAGGGCAAACTGAAGCAGCCCGAGGTGTTCCACGCCAAGGACGGACTGAAGGAATTCGTGCGCTACGTCGATCGCCATCGCACATCGATCATCGGCGAGCCGATTTTCTTGAAGACCGAGAAAGACGGCGTGCCCATCGAAATCGCACTGCTCTACAACAGCGACTACTCGGAAAATATCCACTCTTACGTCAATAACATCAACACCATCGAGGGCGGTACCCACCTGACGGGCTTCCGCATCGCACTGGCACGTACGTTGAAGAAATATGCCGATGAAGACGACCAACTGCGCAAACAAATCGAAAAAGCCAAGATCGAAGTGGCGCAAGACGACTTCCGTGAGGGTCTGACGGCGATTATCTCTGTGAAGGTGGCTGAACCGCAGTTCGAGGGACAGACGAAGACGAAACTCGGCAACTCGGAGGTGAACGGTGCTGTGCAGAAAGCTGTGGGTGAGGCAATGACGAACTACCTCGAAGAGCATCCGAAAGAGGCCCACACCATCTGCGAAAAGGTGATTCTGGCAGCCACGGCGCGAATTGCCGCCCGCAAAGCCCGCGAAAGCGTGCAGCGCAAAAACCCGATGACGGGTGGTGGACTGCCCGGAAAACTGGCCGACTGCTCGAACAAAGACCCGAAGGAGTGCGAAATCTTCCTCGTCGAGGGTGACTCGGCCGGTGGCTCTGCCAAACAAGGTCGCGACCGCCATTTCCAAGCCATTCTGCCCCTTCGCGGAAAGATTTTGAACGTCGAGAAAGTGCAGTGGCACCGCGTCTTTGAAGCCGAATCGGTGATGAACATCATCCAGTCGATTGGCGTGCGCTTCGGTGTCGATGGCGAGGACTCGAAAGATGCCAACATCGACAAACTGCGCTACGACAAAATCATCATTATGACCGACGCCGACGTCGATGGCTCGCACATCGACACGCTCATTATGACGCTGTTCTATCGCTTTATGCCGCAGGTGATTCAGGGTGGACACCTCTACATCGCCACGCCGCCGCTCTACAAGTGTACCTACAAGAAATTCTCGGAATATTGCTACACCGAGCAGCAGCGTCAGGCCTTCATCGACAAATACGTGGCTGGCGACGAGAACGCATCGGCCCTGCACACGCAGCGCTACAAAGGTTTGGGTGAAATGAATCCCGAACAACTCTGGGAAACGACGATGGACCCTGCCAACCGACTGCTGAAGCAGGTGACCATCGAAAATGCTGCCGAGGCCGACGAAATCTTCTCGATGCTGATGGGCGACGATGTTGAACCGCGCCGCGAATTCATCGAAAAGAACGCGACTTACGCGAATATTGACGCTTGATTTTGGAGGAGTTAAGAAGTGAAGGAAGTTAAGCAGTTAAGCCAATAGTTCTTGGGCGACTTCACAAAGTTCCTGATACCACGCTTCGCCAAATCGACGAATCAACGGCTCTTTCAAAAACCGATAAACGGGCAGGTTCAACTCCTGCCCTTTTTTCACGGCATCGCGGCAGATGTCCCAACGGTTGTAGTTGAGGCCGACCGTGCCATTTGAAAAGCGTTTTTCGCGAATCGGATAGAGCGAGCAGCTGATGGGCTTCATGAACTTCGTTTTTCCCTCCCGAAAAGCCTTTTCGAGCATACACAGCCAGCAGTTTTCGGGGGATTGGCTCTTTGCAAAAACGCAGTCTTTCCCGTTCACAATGCTCGTTACGAGTTCGCCCTCGGGGTCGGGATAGGCCACGCCCTGACGGTCGAGAACGCTCTGCGCCTGCGCCGACAAATCGCCCCAAACAGCATCGAGCGATTCCTCAATTTCGCCGATTTCATCGATGGTCACAGGGGCACCGGCGTTGCCTTCGACGCAACACACACCCTTGCATTTTTCATAGTCGCAGCAAAAACGCTCGGTCAGGATGTCGGGCGACAGCAATACGTCGCCGATTTGTAAAATAGGAAGGTTTTTTACCACTGAATCGGTTCTATTTTTTGTTCTATGAGATACGCATTACACCGCGAGAACTGATGCTGCCCGAACCAACCGCCGCGATTGGCACTCAACGGCGACGGATGGACCGATTCGAGCACGAGATTCCGCGTTTTGTCAATCATATACGATTTTCCTCGTGCAAAACCGCCCCAAAGCATATAAACAAGGTGTTCGCGCTGCGTGGCGAGGGCGCGGATGGCAGCGTCGGTGAACTCCTGCCAACCCAGTCGGCTGTGGCTGTTGGCCTGATGGGCGCGAACGGTGAGCGTGGCATTGAGCAGCAGAACGCCCTGTTCCGCCCAGCGCGTGAGGTTGCCCGTCGTGGGAATCGGCGTTCCGAGGTCGTCGTGGATTTCCTTGAAAATGTTCTGCAACGAGGGCGGAAACGGCACATCGTCTTGCACCGAGAAACTCAGTCCGTGGGCCTGCCGAGGCTCGTGATAAGGGTCTTGCCCGATAATCACAACCTTCACTTTGTCGAACGGACAGAGGTTGAAGGCGTTGAAAATCAAACTGCCAGGCGGATAGCACGTGCCCGACCGATATTCCACGCGCACGGCATCGGTCAGTTGCCGAAAATAGGGCTTTTCAAACTCACCCTGCAACTGCCGCTTCCACGAGGTTTCGATTTTTACATCCATTATTTCACCAGATTTCCAAGAATATCGCGTGTAATCGTCCGCGTCACAGCCGACGTGGTGCTTTTCGCGACTTTTTCGGTAATCGACTTCTTGCTCTTCGTCTTTTTACCTGAAATCTTGTCGCTCACCCACGTGCCGAGAATCGCGGCGAAAGTCGTCGTCACAGCGGTCGTCACGGCCTTCATCACCTTGCTGAAAATGCCTTTTTTGCCTTTTCCTTCCTTCGCTTTCTCCTTTTCAGCCTCTTTTTCGGTGGCAGCCTCCTCAGCAGCCTTTGACTCGGCCTCATTCTCGCGAGAAAACACCTCGAAAGCACTCTCGCGCTCCTCGGGGTCTTTGTATTTTCGGTTGATGTCGCCCGACGCGTTGATGATGTCGAGTCGCTGACCCTCGGTGATGGCACCGATTTGGCTCAACGGGAACAACACTTTCGCCCTTTCGACGATGCTCGGCGCGCCTTTTTCGTCGAGGAAACTGACCAGCGCCTCACCCGTTTCCAACTGCAGAATAGCGTCTTCTGTCTTGAATTCGGGATTCGCACGGAACGTTTCAGCCGCCACTTTCACGGCTTTCTGGTCACGCGGCGTATAGGCGCGAAGAGCGTGCTGCACGCGGTTGCCCAACTGTCCGAGAATCACGTCGGGGATGTCGGTCGGCAACTGCGAAATGAAGTAGATTCCCACGCCTTTCGAGCGAATCAGGCGAATCACCTGCTCGATTTTGTCGGTCAGGGCCTTGCTCGTGTCCTCGAAAAGCATATGCGCTTCGTCGAAGAAGAAAACGAGTTTCGGTTTTTCCAAATCGCCGACTTCGGGCAGTGCCGAATAGAGTTCCGACAACAGCCAAAGTAGGAAGGTCGAGTAGAGTTTCGGTTGTAGCATCAGTTTGTCGGCGGCGAGAACGCTCAGAACGCCTTTGCCGTCTTGCGTCGCCAGCAAATCTTCGATTCGGAACGACGGCACGCCGAAAAACTTGTCGGCACCTTGGTTTTCCAACTGCAACAGCGCACGCTGAATGGCACCGATGCTCGCTGTCGAGACATTGCCGTAGTGCGTCGTGTATTCCTTCGCGTGACGCGACAACCAGTCGAGCGCGAGGCGCAAATCCTTGATGTCGTCGAGCAGCACGCCCTTTTCGTCGAGAATGCGATAGAGAATGTTGAGCACACCCGTCTGCGTCTCGTTCAGTCCCATAATACGACCCATCAGGTCGGGGCCCATCTCGCCGATGGTCGAGCGCATCTGGATGCCTTGTTCGCCGAACACGTCGTAGAATCTCACGGGACAGCCGCCAAACGCGATGTCGTTGGCGTCGATACCGAATTCAGGCAGTCGTTTCTCGATGAAACCGCTCATTTTTCCCGCCTGCGAAATACCGCTCAGGTCGCCTTTCATATCGGCCATAAAGCAGGGTACACCTGCTTGGCAGAACGATTCGGCCATCACCTGCAGCGTGACGGTCTTACCCGTACCCGTGGCTCCCGCAATCAGTCCGTGGCGGTTCGCCATCTTTCCTTGAATACTCAGTGCTCCGTTCGAGCAGTGGGCGATGTATAGCCCGTGATTTTTGTCGTACATATTCGGTCTTTTTTTAGATTTAATCGCAAATCAAATTCTCACCCGTCATATCCTCTGGCTGTTCGAGCCCCATAATATGCAGAATCGAGGGGGCGACATCAGCCAATCGACCATCTTTCACGGTGGCGGAATTGTTGTCGGTGACGTAGATGAACGGCACGGGGTTGAGCGAGTGGGCCGTGTTGGGTGTTCCGTCGGCATTGACGGCATTGTCGGCGTTGCCGTGGTCGGCGATGATGATGGCCTCGTAGTCGTTTTTCTTGGCAGCTTCGATGACGGCCTCCACGCACTTATCGACGGCCCAGACGGCTTTCGCGATGGCGTTATAGACTCCCGTGTGGCCGACCATATCGCCATTGGCAAAATTGACGACAATAAAGTCGTATTGCTGCGTGTTGATGGCCTCGACGAGTTTGTCTTTGACCTCGTAGGCCGACATTTCGGGCTTCAAGTCGTAAGTGGCAACCTTCGGCGATGCCACAAGGATGCGGTCTTCGCCTTCGTAGGGTGCTTCGCGACCGCCGTTGAAGAAGAACGTGACGTGGGCGTATTTCTCGGTCTCGGCAGTGTGCAGTTGCTTCTTGCCGAGTTTCGAGAGGTATTCGCCGAGCGTGTTTTCGACGTTTTCCTTCGGGAAAAGGATGTGGACACCCGTGAAATTCGCGTCGTAGGGCGTCATACAGTAGTATTGCAAACCTGGAATCGTCTTCATTCCTGCCTCGGGCATATCCTGCTGCGTCAGCGCGATGGTGAGTTCCTTGGCGCGGTCGTTGCGGAAATTGATGAAAATCACCACGTCGCCCTCCTCGATGAGGCCATTGACGCCGCTGTTGTGAATCGGTTTGATGAATTCGTCGGTCACGCCCTCGTCATACGACTCCTGCACGGCCTGAACCATATCGGTCGCCTGCTTTCCAGTTCCTTTCACGATGAGGTCGTAGCCCTCTTTCACGCGCTCCCAGCGCTTGTCGCGGTCCATTGCGTAGAATCGACCGACAATCGAGGCAATGGCTGCGTCGTTGGCATCACAAACGTTCTGAACCTGCTCCACAAAACCTTTTCCAGAGTGCGGGTCGGTGTCGCGACCGTCCATAAAACAATGCACGAAGGTCTGATTTTTCAGTCCGTATGCCTTGCCGACTTCGATGAGTTTGAAGAGATGGTCAAGGCTCGAGTGAACGCCACCGTCGCTGCAAAGTCCCATCAAATGAAGTTTTTTGCCTTGTTCTTTTGCGTATGTGTAGGCCGCTTTCACCTGCGGATTTTGCATAATCGAACCGTCTTTGCAGGCGCGATTGATTTTCACCAAATCTTGATAGACGATGCGACCTGCGCCGATGTTCAAGTGACCGACTTCCGAGTTGCCCATCTGGCCGTCGGGAAGTCCGACATTCTCGCCCGAAGCCTGCAGTTGCGAGTGGGCGGAAACGGCCGTCAGATAGTCTAAATAGGGTGTGGGCGTATTGTAAATCACGTCGCCCAGTCCGTGTTGTCCGATTCCCCATCCGTCGAGAATCATCAAAAGTGCTTTTTTTGCCATATTTTTATGAATTTTGATTTTTGAATGTTGAATGTTGAATGATTGCTTCGCAATGATGAATTATGAATGTTGATTTTTTTACCTTTTTACTTTTTCAAAATTTTCCCATATTCCTCTGGCGACTGCAAGAGTTTGATGGCCTCCTTCATCTGTTTGTCCCACGTGAGCGACTGCTCCACGCTTCCTCGTTGGAAGTAGTAGAACGTCACTATCTCGTTGGCTATCAGGTCTTTAAGTGTTTCGCGATTGTAGTCGAGGTCTTTCGCGACGTTGTGCTTCAATTTCGCCCTCAACTGTGCAAATTCCTCTTTTGCATCGTCGTAATAACCCTCGAAACGAGCCAGTTTTTCGAGACTTTCGAGATAACTTTCCGTCGAGCGGTCGTAGCGGAACTTGCTCTGCAAAACGCGCTGTTTGAAGTCCTCGAAATCGGCATCGGTAAGTTTGAAATCGCGGGCAGGGGCGATGGTCGGATGCGCCGCCACGTAGTCCATAATATAGTTGTGGACGACCTCTGCCGAATCGCTGTACATCAGGTAGCCGACAATGTTCGTCATCGAGTCGGGTGTCACCACGACATCGGGCAGAATGCCGCCGCCGTCGCGCACTTCACGACCGCCAGCCGTATGGAACACTTTCGTCAGCGAGTCGGGCACGTGCTCCACGTAGCCACCCTGCGAATGGCGGTAGTTGATGGCCTGAATGCAGCGACCACTCGGAATGTAGTATTTGTTCGTCGTGAGTTTCAGAATGCCGTTGTAAGGCAGGTCCATCGTCATCTGCACGAGTCCTTTTCCATACGTGCGCGTACCTAAAATTACTGCGCGGTCGAGGTCTTGCAAGGCTCCTGCGGTGATTTCACTCGCCGAGGCCGACTCGCCGTTCACCAGCACCACCACGGGCATCATCGAGTCAATCGGCTCGACCGTCGTCAGATAGTCGTGGTTGGCCTGCTTGAGTTTACCCCGATTCGACACAATCACTTTTCCTTTCGGCACAAACATATTCACGATGTTCACCGCCTCCTGTTCCGAGCCGCCGCCGTTGTTGCGCAGGTCGAGAATCAACTTCTGCATTCCCTCGCGCTTCATTTCGAGCAGCGCACGTCGCACGTCGCGTGAACAATTTTGTGTAAATTGGTTCAGATTCAAGTAGCCGATGCCATCGGCCTGCATTCCGTAGTGCGGAATGACGGGCATTTGAATGGCTCGCCGCGTCACCTTCAACTTCAACGGTTTTTTCACGCCCGGACGCTCCACCGTGATGATGAAACTCGTGCCGGCATCGCCGCGAAGTTTGCTGCTCACGTGGCTCACCTCTTTGTTGGTCATATCCTCGTCGTCGATGGCCAGAATCACGTCGCCGCGCCGCAGTCCAGCCTCCGCTGCAGGCATTCCCTCGTAAGGCTCCGACACCATCACGCGACCCAGTTGGAAGTTCTTGCGAATCATTGCGCCCACGCCGGCATAGGTGCCGGTTCGCATCTGCGTCAGATCCTCCATCTTCTCCTGCGGATAATATTCCGTGTAGGGGTCGAGCGACCGCAGCATCGCCTTGATACCGTTGCCGATGACCTCGTTGGCATCGAGCGTATCGACATACATCAGGTCCAACTGCTTGTAAATCGTGCTGAACACATCGAGGTTCTTCGCCACCTCGAAATTGTGGTCTTTATCGTCTTTTTCCTGTGCCGAAACGGTCACCATCGCCGTCATCAGCAGTGCGAAAGTCAAAATTTTCCTCATTTTTTCCAAAAACTATCTTTTCCGACTGCAAAATTACGATATAATTGCCACATTTCAGCCAAAACCATCGATTTTTTATGGATATTTTACGCAAAATCGAAAAAAAACGCCGAAAAATTTGGTGGATTGAAAAAATCGCCGTACTTTTGCACCCGCAATCGAAAGAAAGCACTGCTTCAGTAGCTCAGTTGGTTAGAGCACCTGACTGTTAATCAGGGGGTCGTTGGTTCAAGCCCATCCTGAAGCGCAAGGCTAAAGCACTGGAAATGAGAGAGTTAAACGAAAGTTTGACTCTCTTTTTTTGTTTTCAATTTGTTCAGACGGAACACGTAGGGAACACGCTGTCGGGGGTTTGACCACAAAAAACGGAAAATCTTGGCTGCTCATTGCTTATCGGTTGATACCTTATTTTAAGGTCGTATTCGGTTCTGTCATGACCAGAATCGGCTCAAATCCATAAGTTAAATAATTCTAATCCCAACTCGGTTGGAGGCTCCTTGCGTCATTTTTGGGGTGTTACTCACATGGTCATGGATGGCCTATTGGGAAACCATACAGCCACCGAAAAGCCTGTGATTTGTAAAGATTCTGAACTGCTAGGGCATAAAGAAGCCCGTCAACTGACCTCGAACTTTTAACTAATGCCATAAGCGGTCGGCTTTCGAGCGTGACGGGTGCTTTCGGTTTTATAATGACACGAAGATATCTATCTATAGCTAAACAAATCTTGTTCAATAGGCTTCTTTTTGTTCTTTGTGGTAGCATTCATTGGCTCCAATGACCATCCGAACTCCTTCAGATTGACTCTGAGCGCATACTTAATAATGCTATTCCGGCGATAGGCATCTGTTCCAGTCTTGAATTTCGGCTGCTTCTCCTTGTCTTGGATTACCTGAATCACCTGCATGTAACTATCGTAGCTCCTGCCAGCCTTCAAACGGATCTGTTTCATGTAATAAAGCACTTCATCTTCATGCAGATAATGGCCGAGCAGCGTCTGCAAGGCGATTTCCTGGGCATCCTTGCCTGCATTGTACCAAACATTCTCCCTCATTCGCTGATGGATGTCGGTGTGTTCTACAGGCTCC
>JAFPYO010000026.1:0-43174 GCA_017412145.1 Prevotella sp. | reverse complement strand
CTCCAGATGGTCAATCCCTGTCTCTGACTTCCTCTGTCCTCGCTGCATGTCCAATGTCTCGGCTACCAAATCTTGGATGGCAGACATATCCTCGGCATTCAGCTTGAAGGACTTGCCCGTGTCGTGGTCCATCCAGTCCCAAATGATATGAGCATGAAAGTTCGGTTCCCATGATGCAGGGTCATTGGTATCTTCATAATGCCCCTCGTCCTTATGGATATGTATCTGCATAGCTCTGATGCCCCACCTCTCATGCACTCTTTCGACATAACGCAAAAGGTCTTCCATTGTCGTGTCGGGCTTGATGTTGACCACACCTTCACGGATGGGGCTGCATCCCTGACGGACACGCTTCTTGCCTTTCTTGTCCGTAAACTCCACGTCTTTCTCTTGCATTGCCCTCCCAGTCTTCTGCTTCACCATGATACGGATGTCGTCATAGTGCTGCTGAAGACTGACACCCTCCATGTCAGGTGCGACATACACTTCATTCAGATGGGCCAGGTCTTTGCGGATGTAGAGCATGGCAGGATTGAGGAATGCGATGTAGTCTGCGTCCCTCCTGTTGTGCCGCTCACTTTGGGCAATATTGCAGGGCTTGATGTGCTCGGATGCTTTAGCGGTTGTACTCATATCGTCTGTTCTGCTTTAGCGGATTTTTGTATAATGGTTGTCGGGGTATCGGGGCAGAGCCTTGATTGGAGAGTACAGGGAGAGAGCCACTTCCTGCTCAGGGTTCTCAGGGGCAGATGCCATTGAGCGGAGAGTCCAGAGAGAGGGTCACTCGCTGGTCAGGTTGCATAGGGCAGAGCCTTGTGGGTTCTCAGGGCAAAGCCATGAGTCCCTCGGAAGAGCCCACAACTACGAAAGCGAAGCGTGTAGTTATAGTGGGCTATAACAAGGCAAGCCTTTTTTCACCTGCACCACGCTCTGGATTTGTACGCAATACTCATGCCTCTATTCCTTTCCCTCCTTTCGATACCTCTTGGAGCAAGCTCCCGTCTTGATAGCGAGAAGGCGGCTGTGGATCTTCCACGGCTGTAGTTTGCGTGTCCCCTTCACGCATACTATCAGGCAGGAGGCTGGTTTCTTGCTTCAAGGTATTCTCCTTGTCCGCATGTGCGTCTGTTGACAGACGATTATCAATCACGCGCTCGCGTGTATTATCATTAGATGGTAGGGAAAGAGAAGGAGTAAGGCTATGCTCCTTCATCACTTCTGCCAGAGATTCGGACGACATGACCTTAGCCACGTCGCCTGTATCGGCAGAAGATGTCCCACCTGAATCTGTTGGTGTCGGCTTGTTGACTTCGACAGTTTCAGCATTGCTTTTAGGTGGGACATGATTAGTCGGTCTTGTCGGTTTCTCTATAGGCTTGACCATAGGGTTGCTGACAAAGAAAGGATTCTTGATTGTCCGCTGATCCGTGAACCAGACGGACAGACACAACAGCGTGTGGATTGTCGTTCGGTTCGATGGTTCAGACCGGAGAATGCCTATCCGGTTGAACTCTCTGATGATTCGTGTGGCGGTCTTTCGGTTGCAACCCCACATCAGGGAGAGTTCGACCT
The DNA here is from genome assembly GCA_017412145.1 of Prevotella sp. Lineage (GTDB taxonomy): Bacteria > Bacteroidota > Bacteroidia > Bacteroidales > Bacteroidaceae > Prevotella. Next base: position 41,602 of record JAFPYO010000026.1, on the reverse strand, counting down.
TTGAAGCCATGAACTGCCCTGGCTGTAGGACAGCTGAAAAGTGTGTCCTCGTTTCCGTGGTCTGTTCCATGACTGCCATGTGGAGGAAGGTCTTGAAGCATTTCATTCGGCTGATGTCCTGGCATTCATCCGACAGGTAATCATACTGCGCATCATTGAGCAGGACGCTGTATCTGACATTAGTAAATTTCATTTCGTTTAGATGTTTGAAGTGAACAGGTGGGACGGTTGTGTCCCACCTGAAATAATGGTTGTCAGTTATCCTTTTGAATGGTTATCGGTTTGTGCCTTTTCTTCTCTCTGAGTTGTTCCAGATGGGCATCGAACTCCGCCTGTTCTTGTTCGCTCAGGGTATATGGGGCATCGTATGCCCCTCCGCTCTGAATCCACTCAACCAGTTCCTTGCGGAAGAAGTATAGCTTGTTGCCACGCTTGCGGAACGGTATGCGCCGTTCCGAGGTCAGCGAATACATGGTGGAGCGTTTCTTTCCGATGAACCTGCAGGCTTCGTCAAGTGTCATCATCTGCTCTTCGGGTTCTCTGTCGGATGCATCGTCGGCATCCTTGGGGGCATCAAGGCGGCTGATCACATAGTCCACCTTGTGCAGGAGTTCGCCAACCGCCTTGGGCAACTGGTCGAACGAGAGGCTGTTTTCGTTTTGTTCCATGTGAGTTTCTTTTTTGATTTCGTCTTTTAAGTCGTCAAGAATATATCAATGAGCAAGTGTTTCGTTGTCGGGGTGTGTCTGTCCGTTGTCTGTGACAATGGCTGAAGAGGTTGAAGAAATATCTTCATTTTTGCTATTCTCTTCCACTTTCAGGGATATGCGTCCTGCCGCATCACGTTTCAGTTCACTGACCACATCGGCATATATCTGTGTGGTGGCAAGGTTGCTATGGGTAAGCAGCTTGGAAACAGTGTAGATGTCCGTACCGTTTGCCAGCTGCAAGGTGGCAAAGGTGTGGCGAAAGCAGTGGAACGAGATATGCTTGGTGATACCTGCATCCTCTATCCAGTCTTTGAGGTTGCTGGCGACTACGCCAGGAGTCAGTTTCTTGAATACCTGTCCCTCGTCGCGCTCACCGCACAGGGCAAGTGCCTCCTCACTGATGGGGAGGATGGCATCCGTCTTGGTTTTCTTGGTGGTGATGTCAAGCACCCAGCCGCCATCGTTCGACTTCCTGATGTTCTCCCATTGGAGCAGGATGCAGTCGGACAGTCGGAGTCCTGTGAGGCAGGAGAACAGTCCGGCACGGCGCAGCACGTCACTCTTGCAGTGGGCCTTCGACAGTTGAAGCAGTTCCTCCTTGGTCAGGTACTCGCGCTTGTTGCCGTGTCCCTTGGCCTTGACAAGCTTCTGGGCGATGTTCTCCTTGATGTGCCCGTCCTCGTATGCCATGCGGAGGGCGGCTTTCAGTTTCGTGAAATGGTTGTTGGCGGTGGTGCTCATCATCGGCTTGCCGTTGTGGTAGCACGCTTCGGAGAGCAGGTAGTCAAGGAACTTCTGGCAGTAAGCCACGGAGAGGTCGCAGAAGCGGCACTCACCCTTGGCATACTCGGAGAAGTGTTTGAAGGCTGGTTTCCAGTTCGCCTTGTTCGTGGACTCGTTCATGCGCATCCTGAAATAGTCAAGGAAGCTCTCCTTGCCCTTGGAGCGGTCAAGGAAGCCGAACTCCTCGTTGATGATGGACTCGGTGCGCCGGCACTTGACAAGCTCCGCCTTCTGGAGGATGCTGCGGTTGTACTCCTGCTGGAACTTCTCCGTCGGGTTGGTGTAGATGTAGAAGCCCAGATACTCACGGCGGGACAGCTTTCCCGTCTTGGGGTTGCGGATGGGCGGATAGAAATCGAGGTAGAGCGATGTCTGCCCGTTCTTGATGGGTCGCTTCCGCACAGTGACCTTGGTGCATAGATTCGTCATAATCCTGTATTTTATATTGTCATTGCATTTGTCTGTTGTCGTTTGTCCGATGCTGCCCGTCATGGGCGGTCAGGACTTCAAGCGTCTGCAAAGGTACTCCCTTTGTTTGGGTCGAACCTAAAAAGTTGTCCCTCAATGCATCAGTTTTAACCAGTGTTAGCGTTTGAGTATGAAATTGCAGAGAAAATCATACTATAAACGGGCTTGACAGTTGCGCTGCATTCATTATTGCCTTTGGTTTCAAGACACTTCCAAGAGAGGAGTACACCTTTTTCCGTATGGCTCTGCAAAGTTACAGGCAGTAGGGCTACAATCGGGGTACAACGGTCTGAATACAGCCGTTTTGAGCCTCGGATTGCAGGATTGGTTCTAACCATCCCTGCAAGTAGTACCAACAATTGGCTTTTCATGTCCATTGTCATGTCCTCTTTCCCTTTGTACACACACTGACTGCCTCAGCCTTCCTGCGGGCTGCGTCCCAGTCTGCCTTCAGGTAGAGGTTAGCCCTGCCGCCCTTCGCTTTCCTGATACGGACACCGTGTGTTTCGGCAAAGCGTCGTACTTGCGTCTTGCCCAGACCGAACTTCTGCATGATGTCGAAGCAGGTGTAGTATGTCTCTGCTTGCGCCCGTCCCTGTTCCTCATTGTACTTGGCGATGGCATTATCAATGTCTGCCTTATTGAAGCAGGTAGTACCCCATGCATGGACGGATGGCAACTGGTAGCGGTTGCGTATCTCATACAGGCGACCGTACTTGATGCGGAACTTGCTCAGCACCTCTGCCATTGTATAATGGGTGTCATGGGTTACACCATCAGGGGCTTTCTCGCTGGCTGGTGTCCTGCGGCACTTGGCGGTCTTGTTGACTCTGCCAGTCTCGGCTTTGTTTATGGGCACAGATGTAGCCTTCCTATCCTTATTATATAAAGGAAGGGAAGAGGAAACTTGAACCAGACAGCCTTGCTGTTCTGCAAAGGCTGTAAGTTCCTGTAGGCTGATGCGTGTCATGCGCTGACCCAGGTTCACGGCTTTCAGTCTGCCGGAGGCAATGAGCGAGCGCACCATCTTCGTGCTGACGCTGATGGCGGCGGAGGCATCCTTCACGGAAAGGAGGATGTTGGGGATTTGTGATGTCTTTTTCTTGTCCATATCGAGTAATTTTGTCAAATTCAGCCCTGTTTCGGGGGATGGTTCCTGACGGAAATCGATTAAGCGGATTTAAGGGGAAACAGGGGTATTTAAGGGAAGTCCCCTGAGTCCCCCCGCTTATCTGCCCGAGGTACAATGGCGGTACAAAATTACTCTAATCGGGGCAAACAGACAATAGCCGCCTAAGGAGGTCCGTTAAGCGGAGTTAATTGTATGACAGCGATTTATGACGATTCTTTTATGCTTTTCTTCGGTCTGTTTCGACCGATTTGGCTTCATGTTGAAGTTGCTCTTTTCCATCGTTCTGCCAGTAGTTTTAAGCGATTTTGGTAAATTCTACTTGCAAAGATAGTGAAAAACATCGGAATTTGCAAGAATCTTGTCATTATTTTCATCGAATTATTTTTTATCCTCAAAAAATCGTTATCTTTGCAAACGAAACCACTTTTTACAAGCAAGATGATGGAAAAAGAAAAGAAATACCGCCTGCTGACCGAGCAGATTCGTAGTCTGATTGACGGCGAGACCGACGCGGTGGCGGTGATGGCGAATGTCAGTGCTGCCATCCACGAGGCGATGGGATTCTTCTGGACAGGTTTTTATCGTGTGGTGGGCGACGAACTCGTTCTCGGGCCGTTTCAGGGGCCTGTGGCGTGTGTGCATATCGGCTACGGTCGCGGCGTTTGCGGCACGGCGTGGCAACGGCGCGAAACCATCGTTGTGCCCGATGTCGAGCAGTTCCCCGGGCATATCGCTTGCAGCAGTCTGTCGCGTTCCGAAATCGTCGTTCCCGTGTTTTCAAAAGAGGGCGAAGTCGTTGCCGTGCTCGACATCGACAGCCGCGACCTCAACACCTTCGACGACCTCGACCGCCAGTATTTGGAGCCAATCGCCGCCCTCGTCAGTGCGCAAGTTTCGAGTTGGGGGTGAAGTTTTTGTGATTTTATTCATTGCAATTATTTATTAAAAATATGGATTATATGGAACAAACGAAGGCCGAAGGCCAACAAAAAAGGACGACTCCGAAGTTTATCACGGAGTTGCAGCCGAACGAGATTTTCGTTTTTGGCAGTAATTTGGAGGGAATGCATGGCGGTGGTGCAGCGTACATCGCTTATCGGAAGTTTGGCGCTGTGATGGGGCAGGGTGTCGGTTTGCAGGGGCAGAGCTACGGCATTCCCACGATGCAGGGCGGCGTGGAGACCATTCGACCCTACGTGGACGAGTTCATCGAGTTTGCCAAGAGCCGCAACGATTTGACATTTCTCGTGACACGCATCGGCTGTGGCATCGCCGGTTTCACCGACGAGGAAATAGCACCGCTGTTTGAAAAATGTCATGGGGTGGAGAACATCGTGCTGCCGCCAGGATGGTGATATCGGTTGTGTTGCTCGGAGGGCCACTCTTCTTTTTTCAGTTTTTCCTGCTTAAAAAGATGAATATGCATATTTTTTTGTATCTTAGCAATCATAAATGAAAATTTAATATAAATATGAAAAGTAAAGGAAAATCATATTCACATATCATAGATAGGCCTGGCAGATCATATGAACTAGCCAAGCAGATGATTCCTGTTCTTATTTCATGGGCGCAGGAGAAAAAAAGCCCTCAGTATTATAGTACTCTTTCTAAAACCATCGGACACAATACCCCACGTATAGGTTATCAGTTAGGGGTTATTGCAGAAATCTTTGACATACTCAATAGAGAATCAGGCAAAGATGTTCCTATTCTGAATGCGCTCGTTATAAATAAAGGAAGCAAAAGACCGAGCGACGGATTAGGGGCTGTTATGGATGGCTATGATAAATGGGATGAAACCAAACAAGAACAAGAAGCACAAAAGGCAAATGATAGAGCATATGCATATAAAGATTGGCCTTGGGTTCTAGATGCTCTTGGTTTGTTGCCTTTTACTAGACAAACAGAAGAAAGTATTCGCAAGGGATCATATAGTAACGGTTCTTCTGAGAGTTCATTTCATAAGGCTCTAAAAGAATACATTTTGAATCATCCTAATGAATTTTCAATACCTAATGTTATTGTTAAAGAAAAAGAATATATGCTTCTCTCCGGTGACCGTCTTGATGTTTATTTTCAATTGAAAGATGGTAAACAAATTGCCATTGAAGTTAAATCTCGTATTTCTGACGATGCGGATATTTTACGAGGTATTTACCAATGCGTAAAGTACAAAGCAGTACTTTCGGCAGAGTGCCAAGCTCATGGTAAGATTGTAAACGTGGATGCGTTTCTTGTATCTGAAAAAGAACTCTCAGTGGAAAACAAAAAAACGGCAAATATGCTTAGCGTAAAATTTGTTGTGTTTGACAAATTGTAATCTATAAAAACAATGCTTGACATGAAGTAACTTGGGATTAAATATCCCTGTAGGCTGGCGCCAGCCATCCTACAAAGTAAAAAGGAGTGATAAATACCTGAAAGTGAACTTTCGTATTTATTCTCCTTTTTCCTTCGTGATCCCGTTGGGATTCAAACCCAAGACCTTCAGAACCGGAATCTGACGCTCTATTCAGCTAAGCTACGGGACCGATGTACGATGAAATCGGATGCAAAGGTACAAAGTTTTATTGATTTCGCAAAATATTGCGGCGTTTTTGTTGTGGAATGGACGGAATGTTGTAACTTTGCCGAGAAATTCAAGGATAACTATGAGTAAATTGATTCGCCCGAAGGGCTACACTTCGCTGCTCGACATGCGGCAGACGGAGCAGGGTATCAAACTGATTAAGGAGTTTTTCCAACAGAATATTTCAACGGAACTGCGACTGCGTCGCGTGACGGCACCGCTGTTCGTGCTTCAGGGTCTGGGCTTGAACGACGACTTGAACGGCGTGGAACGGCCTGTGGCGTTTGCCGTGAAGGACATGGGCGGCGCAAAGGCCGAGGTGGTTCACTCGTTGGCGAAATGGAAGCGGATGTCGCTGGCGGAGTACGGTGTGGCGGCGGGCTACGGCATCTACACCGACATGAACGCGATTCGCGCCGACGAGGAACTCGACAATCTGCATTCGCTCTACGTCGATCAGTGGGACTGGGAGGCGGTGATCACGCCTGAGCAGCGTTGCCTTTCGTTCTTGAAGGACACGGTGGAGCGCATCTACGCGGCGATTCTGCGCACGGAATACCTCGCCTGCGAGTCGTATCCGCAATTAAAACCGTTTTTGCCGAAGAAAATCCATTTCATCCATGCCGAGGACTTGTTGCAGATGTATCCCGACAAGACGGCGAAGGAGCGCGAGGACGCTATTTGCGAACGCTATGGCGCGGTGTTCGTCATCGGCATCGGCGGAAAATTGTCGAATGGCGAGCCGCACGACGGTCGCGCTGCCGACTACGACGACTGGAGCACCGAAACCGACGGTGGACACAAGGGTTTGAACGGCGATATTCTGATTTGGTATCCCGTGCTCGGGCGGTCGTTTGAATTGTCGTCGATGGGTATTCGCGTCGATGCGGAGGCTTTGCTGCGACAATTGAAAATCAAAGGGCAGGAAGAGCGCGCCCAACTCTATTTTCATCAGCAATTGCTGTCGGGCCGACTGCCTTTGTGCATCGGCGGTGGCATCGGACAGAGCCGACTCTGCATGGTGCTGCTCCAAAAGGCTCACATCGGCGAGATTCAGGCTTCGATTTGGCCCGATGAGATGCGTCGCGAGTGTGCCGAAATGGGCATCCGACTGATTTAACCCCAAAAATTAACTGAGTTGTAGTTCGAGCGACGTTCGAAGTTTTTCGATGGCTGGATTGTTGCGTCTGATGAGGTCGAAAATCTGTCGTTTCGTCAGAATGGGCTTGATTTCACCCGTTTCCGAAAGGCGAATTTTTAGTTCGATATTGCCATTTTGCAGGCGTTTCGCAAGCGTCGCCTTAATTCGTTTCTGAATCGAGTTGATTTGGTCGAGCAGAATGTTGTTATCGACCGCAATGTCGATGACTGGCGCGTCGGCATCGGCTGTCAGCAGTTTGGGCGTCATATTTTTCATGCGCTGCGCCATGGCAATCATCTCTTTCGGCATTCGGTCGCACATGGCCCGCCATTCCGCTTGCAATTGTTCTTGGGTGAAAAGTCCTTTTTCGTCTTTGTTTTCGACTTCGGGCTCGACTTCTTTCGTGGTTTTCTCTTGTTTTTTGAGCGATTTGAACGTCAGGCCGATACTGTCGATTTTCAATCTTTTCGCCTCATTTTTCGGCGTTTCAGCCACAGGCGATTCCTCGGCGACCGCCTCTTTTGGTTTGTCGGCAGCCGTTTTGCGAGTTGAGCGACCGGCGGTGCCACCCTGCGAGGCCACCTTCTGTTGCCGATTGCTGTCAAGTAGTTTCCGAAACAGGGATTTTAAACGCTTGGGGCTACGCCCCGCGCCTTCAGCATCGTCGTGCTGCGTGATTTGCGCCACTTGGATGAGCGTCAGTTCCACGAGCAACCGCTTGTGCGACGACTGCCGATAGCCTTGGTCACATTGGTTCATCACCTGCAACGCCTTGTATAAGAAAGGAATCGGGCATCGTTGCGCCTGCTGCTGATAACGCTCGCGCTGCTGCTGGCTCACTTCGAGCAGGGGCAGCGTCTGCGCATCTTTCGCCATCAGCACGTTGCGCACGTGGGCGGCGAGTCCGCCGATGAGGTTGCCGCCGTCGAAACCGCGCGAAATAATCTGGTTGAGCAGCAGCATGATGTCGGGCACCTTGTTTTCAAGTGCGAGGTCGATGATGCGGAAATAGTTGTCGGCGTCAAGCACGTTGAGGTCTTCTATGACCTTCTGATACGTGATTTTCCCCTGACAGAACGAAGCCGTCTGGTCGAAAATCGACAGCGCGTCGCGCATACCGCCGTCGGCCTTCTCGGCGATGACGGCAAGCGCCTCGTCTTCCACTTCGATGCCCTCTTTCGCAGCCACATCTTTCAAGTGCCGAATGGTGTCTTCCACGCTCATGCGCTCGAAATCGTAGATTTGGCAGCGCGAGATAATCGTCGGCAGAATTTTGTGCTTTTCCGTCGTGGCGAGGATGAAAATGACGTGTGCAGGCGGTTCTTCGAGCGTCTTGAGGAAGGCGTTGAAAGCCTGTGTCGAGAGCATGTGCACCTCGTCAATGATGAAAACTTTGTATTTTCCGACCTGCGGCGGGATGCGCGTCTGTTCCATCAGCGACTTGATGTTTTCCACCGAGTTGTTCGACGCGGCGTCGAGTTCGAAAATGTTGTACGACCGCTGTTCGTTGAACGCCTGACACGACTCACACTCGTTGCAGGCCTCGCCCTCGGCAGTCGGCTTGAGGCAGTTGATGGCCTTCGCGAAAATGCGTGCGCAGGTTGTTTTTCCGACGCCACGCGGTCCGCAGAACAGGTAGGCGTGCGCCAATTTTCCACTGACGACGGCATTTTTCAGCGTGGTGGTCAGCGTGCGCTGTCCGACGACGCTGTCGAAGGTCATCGGGCGGTATTTGCGTGCTGAAACAATGTATTCTTCCATATTTTTCGGGTTTATTGTGCAAAGTTACGAAAAAAGTTCCGATTTCATCGTCAGCGAATCATTTTTTTTCATTATCTTTGCAGTCGGTTATAATTTTACAACGATGACAAATGAATTTCTTTCGCAAAATATTCAAATATATTGACGAATTAGATTACGGCGTTTTTCAATTTGGAACGTTGATGATTTGCTTGGTTATTGCGTTGGGATACGGAGTTGTCACTTCCAGAATTCCAGTAAAGGTAGCACTTCTATCTGGTCTAGAAGTCATTGTTGTCGTCGTAATATTTGTATTTGTCGGAAAATTCATCGGCAGAAAGATAAAAAAGATAAACAGGAAAAAAGAATTAGAAGATTTGAAACGATTTAAACGATTTAAATACGATTAATGATATGGCAAGCAAATTTCATGCAGTTTGGAACTTTCTGAGCCACTACAAATACTTGATTGTGATTGTGGTGGGCGTTCTCATCGTGGGTGTCATCGACGACAATAGTTTTTTGAAGCGCATTCAGTACGACACGCAAATCAGCCGTCTGAAAGACGAAATTGAGCACTACGAGGCGATCAGCGAGGAGAACGTGCGGCAGTTGAAGGAGTTGAACAGCGACCCGAAGGCCATCGAGAAAATCGCCCGCGAGCGTTATTTCATGAAGGCCGACGACGAGGATATTTTCGTCTTTTCTGAACAATAAAACCCCATCGCGATGAAAACCCTGACACCGTTTCAAAGTCTTTTGTTTCTCGTCGGCGGCGCGCTGATGGTGGTTGGCGCGACGGCTTTCGTGCTGATGTGGCATCGCGAGGTGGCCTGTTGGGTGTTTCTCGTGGGCGCGGTGGTGTTCGCCGTGATTCAGTCGATGCAACTCTACGAAGGCCGAAACACGGTGGTTCGACGGTTGAAAAACATGCTGAACGTGGCCGACCTGCTGTTTGTCCTCGCCGGCATCCTGATGGTCGATACCTGCCATCATTTTCTGTTGCCGCTGTTCCGAAACGGAGGTTCCGACGGCTATTACACCTATATAGAATATGTCTATAACAAATGGGTGGTTCTTTTGCTTGTCGCTGCCATTTTGGAAGTCTATGCCACTTTCCGCATCAGCAACGAAATGGGGCGCGAAGATGGCGAAAAAGGCCGTTGAAAATCAAAAAAAATCTAAAACAAGGCCGATTTCAATTAAATTGCATAAAAAAATTTCTTCACGTCAAGATTACATATTAACTTTGGCCGTCGAATCGAAAAAAGGTTTATGAAGAAATTGTTTTATCTGCTGGCGACTGCTATTACGCTCGTTTCATGCGGTAGCACATACAACATTCAAGGTTCGTCGAACGTTTCCACGCTCGACGGAAGGATGCTCTATTTGAAAGTTCTCGACGAACACGATTTCAAGAATCTCGACTCGTGCGATGTCGTTCACGGGCAGTTCCACTTCTCGGGACAGTTCGACTCGGTGCGCATCGCAAGCATATTCATGGATGATGAGAGCGTGCTGCCGCTGGTTTTGGAAAGCGGTGAAATCAGCATTTTGATCAACAACACACAGCAGACGGTCAGCGGCACGCCCCTGAACGACGAACTTTTCCGATTCTTCAACAAGTGGAACCAGTTGCGCAACGAGCAGTCGGAACTCGTCCACCGCCACGACCAAGCCATCATGGACGGCAGCGACATGAATCGCGTCGTGGCCGAACTCAACGCCGAGGCGATGCGGCTTTCGGCTCTTGAAGACAGCCTTGTGACCTCGTTCGTCACCGAGAATTTCGACAATGTGCTCGGTCCGGGCGTGTTTATGATGCTGACGCAGGGCAACATCTATCCGCAACTCACGCCGTGGATTGAAGACATCATGAGCAAGGCGACGCAGAAGTTCAAAAACGACGCTTACGTCAGGGATTATTACCAGAAAGCCCGCGAAAACGAGGAAATTATGAACGGAATGCGCGAAATGCCGCAGCCGGCAGCGAATCCCGTGACACCGCCGCCAACGCCGCATCAATTAGGTTCGCCTGCAAGATAAATGAAGACTCTGATCAAATATGGCCGTATCGTCAATGAAGGCAGGACGTTTCAGGGTTCTGTCGTCGTTGAAAACGACCGCATTTCAGCCATTTTCGAGGGTCAAGAGCCGCCCAGTGGCCATTTCGACCGCGTGGTCGATGCCTCGGGCTGTTTTGTGTTGCCCGGTGTTATCGACACGCACGTGCATTTCCGCGAACCCGGACTGACCGAGAAGGCCGACATCGAGAGCGAAAGCCGTGCGGCAGCCTACGGTGGCGTGACGTCCTATATCGACATGCCGAACACCATGCCGCAGACGACCACCGTGGAGGCCTTGGAAGAGAAATTCCGTTTGGCGCAAGAGAAAAGCCACGTGAATTATTCCTTCTTTTTCGGGGCTACGAACGATAATTTCGGCGTTTTTCAGCGGCTCGACCGCCGTCGTGTTGCCGGAATCAAGTTGTTTATGGGTTCTTCAACGGGAAATATGCTCGTCGATGGCGAAAAATCGTTGGAAAAAATCTTTCAGACGGCTGCCGAACTCGATTTTCCCGTCGTGGCGCATTGCGAAGACACGACCATCATCAACCGCAATATGGAGGTTTTCAAGTCGATTTACGGCGACGACCCCGACGTGCGGTTCCATCCGTTGATTCGCAGCGAGGAGGCTTGTCTGGCTTCGTCGTCGTTGGCGGTCGGCCTCGCCCGACGCTTCGGTACGCGACTGCATATCGCCCACCTCTCGACCGTCCGCGAACTCGAACTTTTGGGCGACGGCGTGACGGGCGAGGCTTGCGTGGCACATTTGCTGTTCACGCAGGACGATTTCGTCACGAAAGGCACCCGAATCAAGTGCAATCCAGCCATCAAAACCGCCGACGACCGCGCCGCCCTGCGTGCCGCTCTCGCCGACGGACGAATTGCGACCGTCGCCACCGACCACGCGCCGCACTTGTTGGAACAAAAACAAGGCGGTTGTGCGCGAGCCGCGTCGGGAATGCCGATGGTGCAATTTTCGCTGCCCGCAATGCTCGGACTGGCCGACGAGGGTATTTTGAGCGTCGAGCGCGTCGTGGAACTGATGTGCCACGCGCCGGCTCGACTTTTCAACATCGCCGAGCGCGGTTACTTGCGCCCGAACTACAAGGCCGACATCGCCATCGTGCGCCGCGTGGAGCCGTGGAAGGTGACTCGCGACATCATCCAAAGCAAATGCGGTTGGAGTCCGCTTGAAGGCGACTCGCTTCGCTGGCGCGTGGAAACGACGATTTGCAATGGACATTTTGTTTATGACAATGGTCGATTTGACGAAAAAAATCGAGGAGAAGAATTAACTGTCAACTCTCAACTGTCAACTCTCAACTAAAATGATAGCCCGCATCGTCATATTGCTCGTACTGGTACTGCTGTTGCCGCAACTCTATTTCGACCGCCGCAAACTGCGCCGTCGGAAAATGTGGCAGCGCCTGTTGCGGTGGCTGCCGACGGTGGCGATGATGGTGCTGACGGTGGCATTGGCGATGGAGCGCGACTTCGTGCCCCACGAAATGACCGTGATGAACATCTATCTGATGCTGCTCGGCCTTATTTTCGCACCGAAAGCCATCTATGTGCTGTGTTCGCTGGCGGGAAGAATCGTGCGGAAAATCCGCCATTCGCGCTATAATTGGGGCAATCTCGTGGGCTTTTTCCTCGCATTTTTCATCGTTTTCGTCGTGCTCTACGGCAGTTTCGTCGGTGTGCGTCGGTTGAACGTGAATCGCTTGGAAATCGCCCTGAAAGGCCTACCCGAAGCGTTCGACGGCTATCGAATCGTCTTGTTTTCCGATGCCCACGTCGGTTCGTTCACGGGCTGGCGCCAATCGCTTTTGCAACGCGACATCGACAGCATCAACGCACAGCAGGCCGATGCCATTTTCTTCGTCGGCGACCTGCAAAACCAACGACCCGAGGAACTCTATCCCGTGCAGGAAATGTTGCGCTCGTTGAGGGCCACCGACGGCGTTTTCTCGGTGCTTGGAAACCACGATTACAGCGACTATATCGACGACGACCCAGCCATCAAAATCGCCAACGAGCGCGAGATGGTGAGTCGGCAGCGGCAATTCGGTTGGAAACTGTTGCTCAACGAGCATCTCACCCTCGAAAAACAGGGCGCGAGACTTGTCGTCGCCGGTGTGGAAAACGACCAGACGCGCAAACAAATGAAAAAGCGAAACGACCTTGCGAAAGCCCTCGAAGGTGTCCGCGACGACGACTTCATCATCCTTTTGCAGCACGACCCGGGCGCGTGGCAGCAGACGGAGTGGATTCAGCCACAGGTGTCGCTGACGCTGAGCGGCCACACCCACGGCGGTCAGGTGTCGCTGTTCGGACTTCGCGCCACGCAGTTGTCGAAAAACTATGACTACGGCCTTTATCGCGAGGGCGAGCGCCAACTCTATGTCACCTGCGGCATCGGCGGGTTGGTGCCGTTCCGATTCGGTGTCACGCCGGAAATTGCGGTCATCACCCTGAAGCGAATTAACAATTAAAAACTAACAATTCGATGACGATATTATATAGGATTTACCAGTTGTTTGTGGCGGCGCCCATCTGCCTGATTGCCACGCTTCTGACGGCCATCACCGTCACCATCGGCTGTACGCTCGGCGACGGCCATTTCTGGGGCTACTATCCGCCTCGTTGGTGGGGAAAAGTGATGGTTCGTGTGTTGCTGTTGCCCGTCAAGGTCGAGGGGCGTGAAAACCTCGAGAAAGGGCAGTCATACGTCTTCGTGAGCAATCATCAGGGAGCCTACGACATTTTCTTGATTTACGGCTATCTCGGTCGCAATTTCAAGTGGATGATGAAGCGGCAGATTCGCCAGATTCCCTTTGTCGGACGGGCTTGCGAGGCTGCCCACCACATTTTCGTCGATAAGCGTGGGCCGAGTCGCATCCGCGAGAGCTACGAACAGGCGCGACGGACGCTGCGCGAGGGCATGTCGCTCGTCGTATTTCCCGAAGGTTCGCGCTCGTTCACGGGTCACATGGGAAAATTCCGTCGCGGTGCCTTTATGCTCGCCGACGAACTGCAACTGCCCGTCGTGCCGCTCACCATCAACGGCTCGTTCAACGTGAAGCCTCGAATGCGCGACATTTATTGGGTTTTCTGGCATCCGCTCAGCCTCACAATCCACCCACCCGTCGCACCCATCGGGCAGGGTCAGGAGAATATTCAACATGTCGAACAGCGCAGTTACGAGGTCATCATGTCGGCGCTCACACCCGAATATCAGGGCTTTGTCGAGAATCCCGACCAATGAAAAAATGATTTTTCGAGCAGATTTTTCGACAATTATTTTGAAAATTCGCAAAAAAATCGTAACTTCGCCGACAAAATCAATAAAAAAATTACGAAAATGAATACAAATTTGAAGAAAGAAGCATCTCGCATGATGCATCAACTGAAGGAACATCGATGGATTGCCGCCGTGGTGTCCGTCATGCTCGTGTTGGGACTCGTGGCCCTTTGCCATAGGCCAAAAAGTTATGAAAGTGGCCGAAGTTTGCCCGTCGGCGAGGCTTTCGACAGTTTGACGTCGATGTTGCCGAAAGGTAGCACCATCATCGCACGTTTTCCCGACGACGAGAAAGCCGACCTTTATTATCTGAACAGCGGTGTGCTCTATTGTTTCAACGGCAAAAGCAAGATGCTGGAAGAAATGTCAATCCCTGGCATCGTCAATGGTTCGGTGGTCAGTGCAAGCCTTACGCAAGACGAGCAATACATCATGCTCACCGTTCGCGAAGACAAACTCGACAAACTTTTCCGACTGAACACAGAGAATCGGAACATCGTCGATTTGGGCAAGAGCACGGCTGTTCCCGACGATCAGAAGGAGGAAGAAAAACCGAAGCAGCAGGCTACAAAGAAGGCTGACGTGCCCGTCATCACCGACCCGCTGCCCGAAGCCGCCTTTGCCGACGAACCCGTTGGCGCAGGCCACGAGGTGAAGGCTGAACCGAAGAAAACAGAGCCTGAGAACAAACCCGAAGTGACTACGATTTCCACCGATTGATTTCCCTTCAAAATGAATAGCGACAGCATCGTCATCATCCCGACCTACAACGAGAAAGAGAACATCGAGAAAATCATTCGTGCGGTGCTCGCTCTCGGTCAATCCAATGCGCAGTCCGCGCCGTTGGACGCAAATCCAGCACCTGCCCACACGTTCCACATTCTCGTCATCGACGACGGCTCGCCCGACGGCACGGCGCAAATCGTGAAACGGCTGATGGACACGGAATTTTCCGACCGTCTGTTCCTCGTCGAACGCTCGGGGAAACTCGGTCTTGGAACGGCCTATATCGCAGGATTCCGTTGGGCTTTGGAGCACCATTACAACTATATTTTCGAGATGGATGCCGATTTTTCACACGACCCCGCCGACCTGCCGCGCCTCTATTCCGCCTGCCACGACGAAGGCTTCGACCTCGCCATCGGCTCGCGCTATGTCAGTGGCGTGAACGTGGTGAATTGGCCCATCGGTCGCGTGTTGATGTCGTATTTTGCCTCGAAATACGTGCGTTTCATCACAGGTTTCAAAGTCCACGACACCACCGCCGGTTTCAAGTGCTACAAGCGTCGCGTGCTCGAGACGATGGAACTCGACAAAATTCGCTTCAAAGGCTACGGTTTCCAGATAGAAATGAAGTTCACCGCCCATAAAATCGGCGCGAAAATCAAGGAAGTCCCCGTCATTTTCATCAATCGGCGCGAAGGCACCTCGAAAATGTCGGGCGGCATCTTCGGCGAAGCCTTCTTCGGCGTGATGCGGCTGCGCTGGGATGGTTGGTTTAGGAGGTATCCGAAACTTTCAGCCAGTTGACATTTTCACCCCGTATGGAAATACACGATTTGGCGAAACTTTATGCAGCACTGCCGCAGGTCGGGGCGCTGCGACGCGCACTGGAAGACGAATCGACTGGAAACGTTTTCCTGCAGGGACTCGTGGGCTCGGCGGCTCCGCTCGTTTTCGCTTCAATCGCTGAAAAAACGGATGAAAAACAGGACGGGAAATTGATGCTTTTCATTTTGTCTGATAACGACGAGGCAGGCTATTTTTTTCACGACCTGACGCAGGTTTTCGTGAAACAGAAGGCCACACGCTCCAACGTGTTGTTTTTCCCGTCGTCGTATCGTCGTGCTGCGAAATACGGACAGCGCGACGCCGCCAACGAAATACTGCGCACGGAGGTCATCACGAGGCTTCGCGCTGACAAAGGTTTGTTGATAGTTACTTATCCCGAGGCACTGGCCGAGTTGGTCGTGTCGAAGGATGCAGTGGACGAGCGCATCGTGAAACTCGAAACGGGGCAGAATGCCGACATCGTGGAACTGGAACATCAGTTGCGCGAATTGGGTTTCGAGGAGGTCGATTACGTCTATGAGCCAGGGCAGTTTGCCGTGCGTGGCTCGATTCTCGACATTTATTCTTTTTCGTGTGAATTGCCGTTTCGCATCGACTTTTTCGGTGACGAGATTGATTCGATTCGTACTTTCGAGGTGCAGGACCAACTCTCGAAAGAACGCCGTCAGACGGCAGAAATTGTGCCCGATTTTTCGGAAATGAAGAGCGCGAAAGTGCCTTTTCCCGACTTTTTGCCCGACAACACGGTGCTTGTGGCCCGCGATTTCGGCTACGTACGCGACTGCATCGCCCAACTCGACGACGAGGAGCAGATGATGACGCCCAAGCAGTTGAAAGCGGCTGAAAAACGCTTCCGCCACGTCACAATGGCGACTTCCGAGGGTTCGAAATCGACGAATGTTGGCACGACGATTCGTTTCAGTACCTCGCCACAGCCCCTTTTCCACAAAAATATCGACCTGCTTCGCCAGACCGTCGCCGACTATCAGCAACAGGGCTATCGGCTCTATATTTTGGCGGACAGTCAGAAGCAGCATCAGCGGTTGAAGGAGATCATGCAG
Source organism: Prevotella sp. (assembly GCA_017412145.1). GTDB lineage: Bacteria > Bacteroidota > Bacteroidia > Bacteroidales > Bacteroidaceae > Prevotella. The sequence continues at coordinate 25,056 of JAFPYO010000026.1, read as the reverse complement.
GCCGAGGAACGAGGAACGAGGAACGAGGACGGATTTTTCATCGCTGTTGATAAAACGCTGCACGGTGGTTTCATCGACCACGATTTGCAGGCGTGTTTCTTCACCGACCACCAGATTTTCGACCGATTCCACAAGTACAACCTCAAAAGCGAGAAGGCGCGGACAGGAAAAATGGCGCTGACGATGAAGGAATTGCAAGAAATGGAAATCGGCGACTATCTCGTCCACGTCGATTACGGCATCGGACAGTTCGGTGGGCTCGTCCGCATCCCCATCAACACCCAACACCCAACACCCAACACCGAACATTATCAAGAAGTCATCCGAATGATTTTCCAGCACAACGACAAACTCGATGTGTCGATTCATTCGCTCTATAAAATCAGTAAATATCGCCGTAGCGACACGGGCGAACCGCCTCGGCTGTCGATTCTTGGCTCTGGTGCGTGGGAACGGATGAAGGAGCGCACGAAAAAGCGCATCAAAGACATCGCCCGCGACCTCATCAAACTCTATGCGCGTCGGCAAAAAGAAAAGGGTTTCGCCTATTCGCCCGACTCGTTTTTGCAGCACGAACTCGAAGCGTCGTTCCTCTATGAAGACACCCCCGACCAACTCCGTGCCACGCAGGAAGTGAAGGCCGATATGGAGGCGCAAAAGCCGATGGACAGGCTGGTTTGCGGCGATGTGGGCTTCGGCAAGACCGAGGTGGCGATTCGTGCCGCGTTCAAGGCCGCCTGCGACTCGAAACAGGTTGCCGTGCTCGTGCCGACGACGGTGCTCGCTTTCCAGCATTTCCAGACCTTCCGCGACCGTTTGGAAGGCCTTCCCGTGCGCGTCGAATACCTTTCGCGAGCGCGTTCGGCGAAGCAGACACGGGAAATTCTCGAAGATTTGAAACAAGGAAAAATCGATATTCTCATCGGCACCCATAAACTCATTGGAAAAAGTGTTGAATGGAAAGACCTCGGCCTGCTCATCATCGACGAAGAACAGAAATTCGGCGTGTCGGTGAAGGAAAAACTGCGTCAGTTGAAGGCTTCAGTCGATACGCTCACGATGTCGGCCACGCCCATTCCGCGCACGCTGCAATTCTCGCTGATGGGAGCCCGCGACATGAGCATTATCCGCACCGCGCCGCCCAATCGCTATCCGATTTACACCGAACTGGGCAGTTACAAGGGCGAATACATCGCCGAGGCCATCCGCTTCGAAATGTCGCGCAACGGACAGGTGTTTTTCGTGAACAACCGAATCTCGAAACTTGAGGAAATCCGCCGTTTGATTCTCAATTATGTGCCCGACTGCCGAATCGCCATCGGCCACGGTCAGATGCGTCCCGAGGAACTCGAAGACGTCATTATGGGCTTCATCAACTACGACTACGACGTGCTGCTCTCGACAACGATCGTGGAAAACGGCATCGACATTCCGAATGCAAACACCATCATCATCGCCGATGCCCATAAATTCGGCCTTTCTGACCTTCATCAGATGCGCGGAAGGGTGGGGCGGTCGAATCGAAAAGCCTATTGCTACCTGCTCGCACCGCCAAAATCGGCCCTCACGCCCGAGGCTCGCCGCCGACTCGAAGCCATCGAGGTTTTCTCGGATTTGGGCAGTGGTTTCAACCTTGCGATGCAAGACCTCGACATTCGCGGCGCAGGCAACCTACTCGGTGCCGAACAGAGCGGTTTCATCGAGGATGTGGGCTACGAAACCTACCTGAAAATCATTCGGCAGGCGATGGCAGAGTTGCGGAATGAGACTCCTGTGGATGAAGAAATAAGGATGAAAGATGAAGGTTCCGACGATAATATTTCATCCTTCATCCCTCATCCTTCATCCGATTACGTCGCCGACTGCACCTTCGAGAGCGACCTTGCGATGTATTTCCCCGACAACTACGTGCCGGGTTCGCAGGAACGCGTGATTCTCTATCGCGAACTCGACTCCATCGAGGACGACCGTGCTCTGGAAACCTATCGCCAGCACCTCATCGACCGTTTCGGTTCGCTCCCCGTCGAAGGAGAGGAATTGCTGCAAGTCGTAGCCATTCGTCGCATCGGAAAACGGCTCGGATGCGAGAAAATCACGCTGCGACAAGGGCAGATGAAACTCCAGTTTGTCAGTAATCTTGAGAGCCCGTACTACCAAGGCGCGACTTTCCAAAAGTTCATCGACTACGCGATGGAAAACCTTCGCCGCTGCCAAATGCGCGAGGTCGGAAACCGCCGTTCGATGAATGTCGGCGACGTGTTGAGCGCCACCGAAGCTGTTCGCGTCTTGCGAGAAATCGAAAATTTTAAATGATTTTGGTCGTTTTAAAAAAACGATTATTATTTCACGACAAATTTTTTCCCGTCACGGATGTAAATGCCTTTCGACAGTGTGGAATATCTTTGAATCTGACGGCCTTGCAGGTCGTAAATGGCAGCGTTGTCGGATATTTCCTCGGAAAAGTTTTTTTCAATGGATGTCGGAATGGAAGAATCAACCAGACGGATGGTAAACTGGCAGCCAGCGTCATTGGTGTCGTTGCCCGTTTCGCCATTGCTCCAGTTAAAAATGGGGCGGTTGGCATGGCCGGCGGGCGTTTGGTTGAGCTCGACGGTTCCGCAACTGATGATGAGCATTCCGGGCGTGCTGGCGGCCTTGAGCGTCCAGCCTTTGGAGGGTTGCGTGGTCGAGGTTGTGATTTGCTTGTTGAACTGTGCGTCGGGCGAGATGTACGACCCGTCGGCACGGTTGATGATGTCGTAGGTGCCGTCTGTACGGCGCACGAATTTCCAGAGCATCTGGTCGGTTTCGCTGTTGCTGCCGCCCGTGAGTCCGGCTCCTGCACCGTTGCTGTGGGTGTAGAGATTGTCGCGCAGCGAAGAGCAGAAGCTGTACCAGTGCTCCTCGGTATCGGTGCTTTCCAAGGGCATATTCGGCCCTTGCGTCTGGCAGGCAGCAAGAAACTGGTCGTAGGCTGCGTTCAGGCGGCTCAACTGTGCCTCGCGCTGCTCCACGGAGAGCGTTTCGTTGAACGTGCCGGCCAGCTCGTCGATGAGCGCGTTGAGCGACGTGGCGAGCGACGTGGCAAACTGGCCGGGTTCGTCGCCCACGGCTGTTGCCAGTTGCGAGCGAATGGCGTCCATGCGGTCGGCCAGCGTGCTGGCGTTCTCGTCGAGCAACTGTCGGGGTGAATAGACGAGCCCCTCGAGTGCGTTCTTGCCCTGCGTGTCGGTGATGACGAAGATGAACATCCACTTGTTCAGGCGGATGCCCGAGGCATTGACGTAGGGCAGTTTCATAAACACCTTGTTCCAGCCCTGCTTCAGGTTGATTCGCACAGGTGTGCGCGACACGGCATTTTCGTTTCGCATCGGCGTTTCGTTATTGATGGAAACGCCTGCGTTCTGCCACGTCGGGCCTTTCAGTTCAACGTCGTTGAACCAGATGCGCGAGCCCTTCTTGTCCCACGAGCCGTTGGCGGGCAGGCCGTCTTTCTCGGATCGCGAATAGTTCTGGAACTCGATGATGGCACCGGCCTGCTGAGCCAGGGGCGAATAGACGTAGGTCCAGGCGTAGGCCGTGGTGTTCAGCTGCGGATTGGCATAGTAGCCCGGCACGGTGGTTCCCCACACGTGGCGCAGGTAGATGCCTGCTCCCGTGGCACTGCCCGTGGCGTAGGTGTTGCCCTGATAGGTGTAGCTTGCCTGCGGCCCGAGCGTCTCGGGCGGAAAGCTCATCGAGGAATTGCCGCTGTTGGGGAATGCCTCGGTGATTTTCCAGTGTACGTTGGTCTGGCGCACGTAGGGAATGTTCTCGTTTTTAAGCGAATTAGCCTTGTGGAAGAGGAATCGGCGTTCCCAGTCGGCAAATTCGTCGTATTCCTCGCCCGAGTTGGGCAGGGTGGTGCCACCGCGTTCGATATACTGCTTTCCGCCGCCCATCCAAGCGCGTTCTGCCGAGGCCAGTACGCTGGCATAGACGTTGTTTTCGCGCATGATGTTCTTTTCGGAGGGGATGTAGCGGTCGTTCCACACGGCAGAGATGGTGCCGGCCACGGTGCTGGTGCCTCGCTGCTCGTAGTAGATGTTGCTCTTGTAAATGCCCACGAGGTCGGCGAAGAGGTCGAAGTGGTTGATGTAGTTGTAGCGGCAGTCGATGTTGGGAACCCCCGAGACGGCACTTCCGCGCGTGGCCCACATTTGCGTCATGTCGCAATACGAGGACGAGGGCGCACCGCTGACGAGCTTGTTCCAGCAAATCACCTTTTTCCCCTTCGATTTCAGGTGATTGCTGAGCGTTTGCAGGAAGTTAGGGTAGGTGATGGTCACCTCGTCGCCACCGATGTGGATATAAGGCGCACGCGTAAAGGTGCTGGCCACTTCCGTGAGGATGTTTTTCAGTTCCTGAACGCCTTGGTCGGTCTGCATCGAGTGGCCCATCGCCCGCTCGAAGGCTCCACTGTGGCCGGGCATGTCGATTTCGGGAATGATGGTGATGCCGTATTCGTAGGCCAGATCCTCCAGTTCGCGGCACTGTTCCTGTGTGTAGTATTTTCCTGCAAAGCGCGTCATCGAAGACGAGGCTGTCAGCTGTGGATACGCTTTCACCTCAAACCGCCAGCCCTGATTCTCGGTCAGGTGCATGTGGAAGGTGTTGATTTTGAAGCGCGCCATCAGCTTGATTTGCTTTTTCAGCTCCTCGAAGGTGATGTAGCTGCGGCCGATGTCGTGCATAAACCCGCGCAGCTTGAAGGCTGGCCAATCGGTAATCGTACAGCATTCCAGCATCGCCTCGCCGTCGTAGCCCTCGGCCATTTGTGCGAGCGTTTGCACGGCACGGAGCATTCCGAGCTCAGCGGGAGCCTTGATGGTGATGCCCTCTGTGCCCACCGTCAGCTGATAGGCTTCGTTGGCATAGTTGGCGAGCGAGTGGTTGAACGAGCCCGCGACAGCACCCGTGACGAGAGTGACGGGGATGGCCGAGGCATTGTCCGTCACCTCCACGTCCATGAAGTTCTTAAACGCTGCCACCACGCGCTCCTTTCCGGTCGTTGCCGACACGAAGCGCACGCCAGCCGAGAGGCTGAGAGGGCTTGCGCCACTCTCAGTCACTTGCTTTGGCTTCGGCAGAATGTGTTCGATTTTTGCATTGCATACGCTTGTCGAGGCCAGCCCGACGGCGGCAATGACAAGTAGGAAAATTCTTTTACACACGATTCTACAAGTTTTTTTGATTGATGATTAAAGCTTCTGGATGATTTTCATGCCCTCGCCCACGGCTTCCATGTTCAGCGGAATGAGTCCGTGGTGGCGTTCGGGCAGCGACTTGAAGAGCGCCTTTTCCAGACCGTTGGTCGTCACCACCGGGCAAACTTTCAGCAGTCCGCCCAAGACAATCATGTTGAAAACTTTCGAGTTCTTCATCTCGGCGGCCTTGTCCATCGCGTCGATGCGATAGACCTCGATGTCGTCGCGCTGCGGCGCATTGGCGATACCGAAACCATCGTAGATGAGGATGCCGCCGGGCTTCACCTTCGGCAAGAACTTCTCGAGCGAGGGCTGGTTGAGCACGATGGCCACGTCGTACTGGCTGAGAATCGGCGACGAAATGCGGTCGTCGCTCACAATCACCGTGACGTTGGCCGTGCCGCCGCGCTGTTCGGGTCCGTAGGCCGGCATCCACGTCACTTCCTTGTCTTCCATCAGACCCGAGTAGGCCAGAATCTTACCCATCGAGAGCACGCCCTGACCGCCAAATCCTGAAATTATAATTTCTTTTTTCATACTGTCGTGTCTTTTAAATCTCCTTTTTCATATTTTTCAAACATGTGCTCCTTCATCCATTCGTTGGCTTTCACGGGCGAGAGTTTCCAACCGCTGTTGCAGGTCGAAACGATTTCGACGAGCGACGAGCCTTTGCCGGCCATCGAGTTTTCGAAAGCCTTGCGAATGGCAGCCTTTGCCTTGCGAATCGACGGCACCGACTCGACGCTCTGGCGCGTCACGTAGCAGGTTCCTTCGAGGCGCGAAGCCAGGTCGGTGATGTTCAGAGGATAGCCGTGCAGGTCGGGCTGGCGACCGTAGGGGCAGGTCGATGTTTTCTGGCCGAGCAGTGTCGTCGGGGCCATTTGTCCGCCGGTCATGCCGTAGATGGCGTTGTTGATGAAGATCATCGCGATGTTTTCGCCGCGATTCAGCGCGTGGATGCTCTCGGCGGTGCCGATGCAGGCCATGTCGCCGTCGCCCTGGTAGCTGAACACGAGGCGGTCGGGCCACAGGCGCTTGATGGCGGTGGCAACGGCGGGAGCGCGTCCGTGGGCGGCTTCCTGCCAGTCGATGTCAAGATACTTATAGGCAAACACGGCGCAGCCGACGGGCGAGACGCCGATGGCTTTCTCTTCCATGCCCATTTCTTCAATTACTTCAGCGATGAGCTTGTGTACCACACCGTGCGAGCAGCCCGGGCAGTAGTGCATCGGGGCGTCGTTCATCAGTGTCGGTTTCTGATATACCAGATTTTCTGGTGCGATGATTTGATTTTCCATTAGAACTTCGTTTTTAAGGCGTTAACGATTTCATCGGGCTCGGGGACGATGCCGCCCAAGCGACCGAAATGAGCTACAGGCACTTCGCCATTCACAGAGAGACGGACATCTTCAACCATCTGTCCGGCATTGATTTCTACGACCAATACACCCTTCTTGCCTTTGGCGGCAGCGGCGATTTCCTTTTCGGGGAACGGCCACAGCGTAATCGGACGGAACAGTCCGACCTTCAGTCCTTCCGCGGCGGCTTGCTCCATGGCTTTCTCGGCAATGCGGGCAGCACTTCCGAAGGCTACAATCAGGTATTCTGCGCCGTCCATCTGCTGGGTTTCATAGCGCACTTCGTTGTCGCGAATCTGCTGGTATTTCTCCTGAAGATGCAGGTTGCGCTTCTCCATCACTTCCGAAGTCAGTTCGAGCGAGGTGATGATGTTGGGCTGACGGTTTTTCGTGCGACCGGTCGAGGCCCAAGGACACTCTTTGAGGACTTCCTCTTCGGTGCGACGGGGCTTTTGCGGCGGCAGAACCACCTTTTCCATCATCTGACCGATGACACCGTCCGACAGAATCATCGCCGGATTGCGGTACTTGAAGGCCAGTTCGAAGGCCAAATCCACGAAGTCGGCCATTTCCTGCACCGAGTTCGGGGCGAGCGTGATGACGTAGTAGTCGCCGTTGCCGCCGCCGCGCGTTGCTTGGAAATAGTCGCTCTGCGAGGGCTGAATCGTACCCAGTCCGGGGCCGCCGCGCTGCACATTGACAAACACGCCCGGCAGTTCTGCGCCAGCCATGTAGGCAATGCCTTCCTGCATCAGGGCCACACCGGGCGAGGAGCTCGACGTGAGCACGCGCTTTCCTGCGCCTGCACCGCCGTAAATCATGTTAATCGATGCGACTTCGCTCTCGGCCTGCAGGACGACCATTCCCGTCGTTTCCCAAGGCTTCAGCTCGGCCAGCGTCTCAATCACTTCACTTTGCGGTGTAATCGGATAGCCGAAGTATCCGTCGCATCCGCAGCGAATGGCAGCGTGCGCAATGGCTTCGTTGCCTTTCATCAATACAATTTCGCGTTGTTCTGCCATAGCTTAGTCCTCCATTCGTTTTTTGTAAACTGTAATACATCCGTCGGGGCAGACGATGGCGCAAGAGGCGCAACCGATGCACTCGTCGGGATTCGCAGGCTCCACGTAGGGGTAGCCGTGCGCATTCACTTTCTTGTCAGCCAGTGCAATGACGTTTTTCGGACACGCCACGATGCACAGTTGGCATCCCTTGCAGCGGTCCGTGTTCACCACGATGGCTCCTTTGATTTTTCCCATAATGTTTTTAGTTTTTAAGGATGATAAATGATTTGGTTAGCGTTCGTGCAAAATTAGACATTTTTTCTTGAATCGACAAAAATTTTATCGATTTTTTATGACGGCTACGGGTTGTAGCTGTCTTTATGATAGAAATTCAGGATGTCGTCGAGCATTTTTTTTGCTTCGACGGCGGGGCTTTCGGGGTCGAGCGCGATGGCTTCCATATAGCAGTTCAACGCCTGCTGCCAGTCGCCGCGCCGACGGTGCTCGTTGCCTTGTTGGTAATAGAAATCAGCCTTTTCTTTCACTTTTTTACCTTTTTACTCTTTCACCTTTTTACCTTTCGCAGCAGCAAGCGTATTGAGCATCAACGAACAAATCGTCATCGGACCGACACCACCCGGCACGGGCGTGATATACGAGCATTTCGGTGCCACCTCGTCGAATTTCACGTCGCCCGTGAGGCGGAAACCGCTCTTCGCCGACGGGTCGGGCACACGCGTTGTTCCCACATCGATGACCACTGCACCGTCTTTCACCATGTCGGCAGTGACGAATTCGGGTCGTCCGATGGCGGCGATGATGATGTCGGCCTCGCGACATTCGTCTTTCAGCGTCTTTGAATGTGAGTGGCACACGGTCACCGTGGCGTCGCCCCATTCTTTCTGCATCATCAGTTGTGCCATCGGCTTGCCTACGATGTTCGACCGACCGAGAACGACGCATTTCTTGCCGCTCGTCTCGATGTTGTAGCGTTGCAGCAGTGTCATAATGCCGAGCGGCGTGGCCGAGATGAAGGCCGGCAGGCCAATCGCCATTCGCCCGACGTTCACGGGGTGGAATCCATCGACGTCTTTCTTCGGGTCGATGGCCTCGGTGACGCGCTGTTCGTCGATGTGCTTCGGCAGTGGCAACTGCACGATGAATCCATCGACACTGGGGTCTTCATTCAGATTTTTGACACATTCCAAGACCTTTTCCTCGGTCACATCGTCCTCGAAACGAATCAGCGACGACTCGAAACCGCAGGCTTCGCAGGCCAGCACCTTGTTTTTTACGTAAGTTTCCGAACCGCCGTCGTGTCCGACGAGAATGGCTGCCAAATGGGGTCGTTTTCCGCCTTCGGCAACGATTTTCGCTACTTTTTCCGATATTTCCGCCTTGATTTGTGTGGCGGTGGCTTTTCCGTCTATTAATTTCATAACTCCTTTACTCCATTACTCCTTACTCCTCAACTCCTAAAATTTCGGTATTCCCCTCATCAAACCTTTCATACCGCTCATTCCGCCGCCCGACACCATTTTCATCATCTTGCGCATTTGGTCGAACTGCTTCATCAGGCGATTCACCTCTTGAATATTCGTGCCCGAGCCCTTTGCGATGCGCATTCGGCGGCTCTGGTTGATGGCTTCGGGATGCTCACGCTCGTAGGGTGTCATCGAATTGATGATGGCCTCGATGTTTTTGAAGGCGTTGTCGTCGATATCGACATCCTTGAGCTGTTTGCCCACGCCTGGAATCATCGAAGCGAGGTCTTTGATGTTGCCCATCTTCTTGATTTGCTGAATCTGGGCATAGAAATCGCTGAAGTCGAACTTGTTTTTACGGATTTTCTTCTCCAAACGACGCGCTTCCTCCTCGTCGAACTGCTCCTGAGCGCGTTCCACAAGCGAAACCACGTCGCCCATTCCGAGGATTCGGTCGGCCATTCGCGAGGGATGGAACACGTCGATGGCCTCCATCTTCTCGCCCGTTCCGATGAACTTGATGGGCTTCGTCACCACCGTGCGAATCGACAGAGCAGCACCACCGCGTGTGTCGCCGTCGAGTTTTGTCAGCACCACGCCGTTGAAGTCGAGGCGGTCGTTGAATTCCTTGGCGGTGTTCACCGCGTCCTGACCCGTCATCGAATCGACCACGAACAGCGTTTCGTCGGGCTGAAGAGCGGTTTTCAGACGTGCAATCTCGTCCATCATCTCCTCATCGACTGCCAGACGACCTGCCGTATCGACAATCACCGTGTCGTAGCCTTTCGTACGGGCTTCCTGCAAGGCATTTCGGGCAATCGAAACCACGTCCTTGCTCTCGGGCTCCGACCACACGGGCACACCGATTTGCTCGCCGACCACGTGCAACTGCTGGATGGCTGCCGGACGATAGACGTCGCAGGCCACGAGCAGCGGCTTGCGATGCTTCTTCGTCTTGAGCAGATTGGCGAGTTTGCCGCTGAACGTCGTCTTACCCGAGCCTTGCAAACCCGACATCAGGATGATGGCAGGCTTCTGCGTCAGGTTCAGTTCAGAGGTCTCGCCGCCCATCAGTTCGGCCAGTTCGTCGTGGACGAGTTTCACCATCAGCTGTCCGGGCTTGATGGCCGTCAGCACGTTCATACCCATCGCCTTTTCCTTCACCGTGTCGGTGAATGATTTGGCCACTTTGTAGTTCACGTCGGCGTCGAGAAGTGCGCGGCGCACGTCCTTGAGCGTTTCGGCTACGTTGATCTCGGTGATTTTTCCCTCACCTTTCAGTATTTTAAAAGATCGTTCTAATCTTTCGCTGAGATTTTCAAACATATTGGTTCTTGGTTTATCAAAAAAGCGTGCAAATTTACGAAATTCTTTACGAATATCAAAATTTATGGTCTGCGATTTTCAAGATTTAAGAGAAAAAGTGTAATTTTGCAGCCGTATGGTTTCAATATTGATGATTATTGGCGGTGCTGCGCTGGTACTTTGGGGGGCCGACAGGCTGACCGACGGTGCTGTGGCACTGGCCGAGCGGATGCGAATTCCGCAGCTTGTCATCGGGCTGACGATTGTGGCTTTGGGCACGTCGGCACCCGAGTTTTGTGTGAGTTTGGTGTCGGCCCTGAAGGGTACGGCCGATTTGGCGGTCGGCAATGTTGTCGGCTCGAATGTGTTCAACACGATGCTGATTGTCGGCGTGGCGGCGATGGTCGCTCCGATGTCGATTTTGCCGCTGACGGTCAAGCGCGACATTCCGTTGTCGGTGGTTGCGTCGATGGCTTTGGCGGCGATGGTACTGATGGACGGCGAGGTTTCGCGACTTGATGCCGCCATTCTCTTCGCTGGATTCTTGGCGTTTATGTGGCTGACGCTGCGCAACGCGAAAGTCGAAAACAGCGCCTCTGACGATGCTCCGACAAAGCAATATAGCTTGCTGAAAGCATTGGGATTCCTGCTGTTGGGACTGGCCTGTTTGGTGGCGGGGTCGAACATTTTCGTTGATGGTGCCACCGACATCGCCCAGCAACTCGGCGTGAGCGAGGCCGTCATCGGACTGACGATTGTCGCCGGCGGCACTTCGCTGCCCGAACTGGCTACCACTGTCGTGGCGGCGCGGAAAGGCAACTCAGGCATCGCCATCGGCAACGTGCTCGGTTCGAACGTGATGAACATTCTGCTCATCGTCGGTGGTGCCGGTCTGATTTGTCCGATGACGGTCAGCGGCATCACGTGGGTCGATTTCGCGATGCTGACTGGCTCGGTGCTGCTTCTGTGGCTGTTCTGCTTCACGAAATACACCGTCGCTCGATGGGAGGGAGCCCTGCTCTCTGCCCTGTTTATCGCCTATATCACGTGGCTCGTCGTGGGTGCAATGGCCTGAAAATGCCGATTTTTTGGAAAAATCTTTGGCAGTTTCGGTTTTTTGCCTTACTTTTGCAGCGCTTAAATAGAGATTTTTATATGATTTTTAATAACCAAACATTGAAAAAATGAAAAAATTACTGTTACTTTTTGCTGTCGCAACGATGGCAGTGAGCGCTCAGGCACAGACTGTGACCGAGAGCAAAACATTTGACAACTTTTATGTGGGTATCAACGGTGGAGTGGCAACGAAGGCCACTGGCCACGCTTGGCTGAAGGGTCTGAACCCGAATGCTGGCCTGCGCATCGGACGCTGGTTTACGCCGGTGTTCGGTTTGGCAGTCGAGAGCAACGCCTACTTCTCGAACAAACCCTACCAATCGACAGGAACGGCTGTTCGCTTCCTGAATTCGAGCCTGCTCGGTACGGTGAACTTCTCGAACTGGTTCGGCGGCTACAAAGGCGAGCCCCGCTGCTTCGAGGTGGTCGGTCTGTATGGACTGGGCTGGGGACATCTGTTTGGAACATCAGAAGACCTCTTTGTTGATGGTGTTATTTATCCTATGGTTTACGGACCCGGTCGTAGGCAGATTACCCATCGCAACAACCTGACTTCGAAGGCCGCTATCGACCTCGTGTTCAACCTCGGCGAGAAGAAGGCTTGGCAGTTCTATGTGGAGCCCTCGATTACGTGGGGTCTGAACGACGAAGTTTACGATGGAGGATATCCGATGGCTTACCTCGGCCACAGCACAATGCAATACAACCTCAACAAGGCTTACGTGCAGTTGAACGCCGGTTTCATCTACAAGTTCAAGAACTCGAACGGCACCCACAACTTCACCGTGGCTCAACTCCGCAATCAGGCTGAAATCGACGCTCTGAACGCCGAAATCAACCGTCTGCGTGGCGAACTGGCCCAGAAGCCGAAGGAAATCGTGAAGGAAGTGGAAGTCATCAAGGAAGTGGCTGGCAAGGACGTTGTGCGCGAAGTGAAAGTCGAGGACCTCGTGTTCGTGACCTTCGCACAGGGCAAGTCTGAACTCACCGCCGACGCTCGCAAGGCTCTGGCCGTGATTCAGCCGGGCAAGCATGTGCAAATCGTCGGTACGGCATCGCCCGAGGGCAATCCCGAACTCAACCAGAAACTGTCGCAGGCTCGTGCCGACGCAGTGGCTCAGTACCTGCTGACACGCGGCGTGGCTGTCGATGAGGCTACGGGTAAGGGCGTGCAGGGCACGACTTCGAACCGTCTGGCTGTGGTGTATGTGAAGTAATACCCACTGAAAATGATTGAAAAAATTGGAAAATATGATTTCATGGCAGAGCCGTTCCATTGCGATTTCGCGGAACGGCTCTTCATGAGTCATCTCGGTAATCATCTGCTTAACGCTGCCGACTTCCACTCCACCGACCGCGGCTTCGGCATGCACTATCTGAACACGATTGGCAGAACGTGGGTGCTGTCGCGCCTCGCCGTGGAACTCTCGGAGATGCCGCGAGCCTACGACCGTTTCTCGGTGGAGACGTGGGTGGAGAGTGCCATGCGCTATTTCACGAACCGAAATTTTAGGATTGTCAGCCCCTCTCCCGAAGGGAAGGGAACGGAGAAAGTCTATGGCTATGGTCGCTCGGTGTGGGCAATGATTGACGTGGCGACGCGCCAGCCGGTCGATTTGCTGTCGGTGAACGACGGCAAGTTGGCGGAGTATGTCGAGAAGGACAAGCCATGTCCCATTGAGAAGCCCTCGCGTGCGAAGATGGCCGACGACGCTCCCGCTGTGCGCACTTTCGTGGCGCAGTACAGCGACATTGACATGAACGGCCACGTGAACAGCGTGAAATATATCGAGCACGTGCTCGACCTCTGGGACACGGCGTGGTTTTCGCAGCATCCGCTGCGCCGATTCGACATTGCCTATGTGGCTGAATCGCGCTTGGGCGACGAGCTAATCCTTTATTGCGAGCAGACCGACGAACTGGCGTTTAGCGTCCGCATTGCGCGCACGCTTCCTGCAGATGGTTCGCAGGTGGAGGCTTGTCGTTGCAAACTTGTTTTTGGATAGGCTTTATCCTTTGTTTTTCATCACGTAGCTTCCGTCGGCAGTGATGTGCTCTTCGTTGGCAAGCAGCCTGAGGGCGGCGTGAAGCGTCGTGGTGGGGATTTTCAGTTGTTTCAGCTCGGTGACGGGGCGTTTCTGGCCGTCGTCGAGCATTTCCATGATTTTCCGGCAGGCTTTCTGCATGTTTTTCGACTCGGGCGAGGTGCTTCGCTTCACCAGGCAAACGTCGCATTGTCCGCAGTCGTGGCTGCTTCGTTCGTCGAAGTAGCGCAGCAACTGGCGCGAGCGGCAGGTGTCGGTGTTCGATGCGTAGAGCCACACGGCACGGATTCGCTTGGCGAAAAGGTCGCGCCGCTCTTCATAGACACTTTTCGGAATGACGATGTACTCGCTCGCCTCGCGCCGTTGCGTGTAGGTGATGGTGGGCATGGCGCGTTGCGGAATGAAGTGCAGGATGTGCTGTTCGGTGAGTGATTTCAGCGTTTGATAGGTCTGGTCGGGCGTGAGGTGAGCGTCGTGGGCGATGCGCTGGAGGTCGATGTAGGTGTAGTCGGTGAACAGACCGCCGTAGTTGCGCAGTAGGGCCGTGATGACGGCCTCCTCGGTGCGCGAAACCTCTTCCAAGCGATTGAGTTCGTCGCGCCCGACGAGAAATTTCAGTCGCGAGGCGTTGTCGGGCTCGTTTTCGTAGTGGAAATAGCCTGCTCGGTCGAGCAGTTTCAGGGCGGCATCGACCTGCGTGGGGAAATGGTGAAACGTGCGGCAGAAATGGTCGATGTCGAAAGCTTTCGTCACTTCAAATCCGTCGCCGATGGCCATCTGGTATAAGGCTCCCACGTGTTCATATACCTTAATTATATAGTCTTTCTCGGGAAAAGTATCGCTGATGCGCTTTTCGAGTTTGCGCTCGTCGCTGCTGTTGTAGAGTAGTACGGCGTAGGCCTTTTTGCCGTCGCGTCCGGCTCGTCCAGCCTCTTGAAAATAGGCTTCGAGCGAACTGGGGAAATCGATGTGGATGACGAGGCGCACGTCGGCCTTGTCGATGCCCATTCCGAAGGCGTTGGTGGCCACCATCACGCGCACATCGCCGCGTTGCCACTGCTCTTGTCGCTCGTCGCGCACGCTGTGGTCGAGGCCGGCGTGGTAGTGGGTGGCGATGGTTGGGTGTTGGGTGTTGGGTGATAGGTGTTGGTTGAGGAAGTCGGCGATTTCCTTCGTGCGAGCGCGACTGCGCACATAGACGATGGCCGAGCCGGGCACGGCATTCAGAATATGCAGCAATTCGGCGTGTTTGTCGGCGGTTTCGCGCCCGATATAGGCCAGATTTTTCCGCTCAAAACTCATTTTATAGACCTTGAACTTGCGGTCGGGGTCGATGGTGAGAAGGTCTTGAATGTCTTGCATCACGCGGGGCGTGGCGGTGGCGGTGAGGGCGAGGATGGGAACGCCCCCCTCAGTCCCCCCAGATGGGGACGATGAATGTTGACGAATTAGTTTCCGGATTTGGGCGATTTCGAGGTACGACGGGCGGAAGTCATGGCCCCATTGCGAAATGCAGTGGGCTTCATCGACGGTGATGAAACTGACGCGCATACGCCGCAGTTTGACCTGAAAAATGTCGGAAGCGAGTCGTTCGGGTGAAATATAAAGGATTTTCACACCGCCGAAAATGCAGTTTTCGAGTGTCGTGACGATTTCCGAGTGCGACATTCCGCTGTAGATGGCCGAGGCTTGGATGCCGCGCTGGCGCAGGTTTTGAACTTGGTCTTTCATCAGGGCGATGAGCGGCGTGATGACGATGCAGACGCCCTCCATCATCAGTGCCGGAACTTGGAATGTAATACTTTTTCCACCACCCGTTGGCATCAGTCCGAGCGTGTCGTTGCCGGCGTAGATGCTTTCTATAATCTCACGCTGAATGCCCCGGAAATCGTCGTATCCCCAGTATTCTTTCAGCGTCAGTTGAAAAGCGTCCTTTTTCCCTTCTTTCATCCTTCAGTCGCGTCATTCTTCCCGTGGTCGGATATCTTCAATCTGCAATTGCACCTGACTGCGCTTGAAAATGTTGTCTTCGAGCGTGTAGGCGATGTCGAAGGCGCGTTTCGACTTGATGTAGCGGGCCGACGCGCTCTGTCCGAAAGCGATGCCATTGACCACGTTGCTCGACTTCGAATCGACGAGTTCGAGTTTGATGTGCTCCTGTTCGCGACCGACGACCTTGCTCGTGCCGTAGTCATAGACGCCGATGGTGCAGAACATCGGTTTTTGGTTGCCCGGACCGAAGGGCGAGAAGCGTTTCAGGTCGTTGTGCAGTCGCTTGTTGATGTCCTTGAAGTCGAGAATTGCGTCGATGTCGAGGTTGGCCTCGGTTTGTTCGGGCTCGATATGCTCATCGACATACTGCTGGAAGCGTTGGCGGAAGATTGGGATGTCGTCCCAGCGCAGGGTGAGGCCTGCGGCATAGGTGTGGCCACCGAAGTTCACGAGCAGGTCGCGACAACTCTTGATGGCGGCATAGACGTCGAATCCTGTCACCGAGCGAGCTGAACCCGTCGCAAATTCGCCGTCGCGCGTCAGAACGACCGTCGGTCGGAAGTAGATTTCCGTCAGTCGCGAGGCCACGATGCCGATGACGCCTTTCTTCCAGCCTTCATCGTAGAGCACGATGCTTGAGCGGTGTTTCTGCGTTTCGAGTCGTTCAACGATTTGGTTGGCCTCTTCGGTCATCTGTTTGTCGATGTCCTTGCGCTGTTCGTTGTATTCGTTGATGTGCTTCGCCATGTTGAAAGCCGTCGGGAAGTCTTTTTCGATGAGCAAATCGACTGTTTCCTTTCCGTTTTCCATTCGTCCCGAGGCATTGATGCGCGGTCCGATTTTGAAGACAATGTCGCTCATCGAAAGTTCGCGGTCGCTCAGTCCGCAGATGTCGATAATCGCCTTCAGGCCGATGCTCGGACACTGGTTGAGCTGTTTGAGTCCGTGAAAGGCCAGGATGCGGTTCTCGTCGGTGACAGGAACGATGTCGGCAGCGATGCTCACGGCGCAAAATTCGAGCAGCGGCACGAGTCGCGAGAACGGAAAACCGTTGTTTTTGGCGAAGGCTTGCATGAATTTGAAGCCCACGCCACACCCGCTCAGGTGCTTGAAGGGATAGGTGTCGTCGGGTCGCTTCGGGTTGAGGATTGCCACGGCCTCGGGCATGGTTTCGTCGGGCACGTGGTGGTCGCAGATGATGAAGTCGATGCCGAGCGACTTGGCATAGGCGATTTCATTGATGGCCTTGATGCCACAGTCGAGGATGATGACGAGCTTGACGCCCGTGTCGTGGGCATATTCCACTCCCTTTCGGCTCACGCCATAGCCCTCGTCGTAGCGGTCGGGAATGTAGTAGTCGATGTTCGAGTAGAACTGCCGTAAAAATTTGTACACCAGTGCGACGGCTGTGCAGCCGTCCACGTCGTAGTCACCGTACACCAGTATGCGCTCTTTGCGCCCGATGGCATCGTTCAGCCTATCGACCGCTACGTCCATGTCCTTCATCAGAAACGGGTTGATGAGGTCGGCCAACTGCGGTCGGAAGAATCTCTTGGCTGCACTCTCCGTGGTGATGCCGCGGCGGATGAGCAGCTGTGCGAGCACCTCGCTGATGCCGAGTTTCTCGCCCAGTTCCTTAGCTGTCTGCTGTTCTTGCGGTGTAGGTGGTTCGTAATTCCATTTGAAGTGCATGTATATATTGTTTTTGTTTCTTCGTCTGCATAGCCGAAAACACCCGTCGCATCGGCTTTTTCAGGGAAAAATGCCTCGCGGGTGTACATTCGAGCGTTCAAAGTTACGAATAAAAATTCAGATAAAGGAAATTTCTTTCATTTTTTTTCAAATTTCCATGATTTTTACCGATTTTTAGTTAGTCATTCCGACTGACGGGTTTCGATTACAGACCATCGACCCATTTGTCGAACCACGTCAGTTTCGTGTTGTAGTTTTTGATGATGAAAGCGACGGCATCGTCGTAGGGAAGCGTTTCGTCGAGGTTCACACGGGTGTTGATGGGCCACATCGTGCCGTTCATCTCGGCCGACGACTTGATTTTCTGTGCCTGTTCGTTGATGTAGGCAGGAATGGTCTGCATTTTTGGCTTGTAATCAGCCCAGCGCTCCTTGAGTCGGGCGACGAAAACGGGGTCTTTTAGCAGTTGGCCGTAATAGACGGCGTAACGCATCGGCGCGGAATTGTTCCAATAGGTCGAAAAAGAGGCGTAGTCGTTGTCCCAAAGTGGTCCGGCCTTGAGTTTTCCGTTTTTGTCTTTGTAAACATAGGTGCTTTTGGGCGTGGTTGGCTCGGTGTTTTGGATGAGTTCGCAGACGATGAAATAGTCGATGAAGGTGTCGATGTCAAGCATGTCGGCATAGTCGCGTTGTGCGAGCCAGTCGGTTTTGTAGAGTGTGGCTTCCAAATCGGCGATGAACTGCTGCATATAGGCGATTTTCGGCTCGTCGAGGAGTTCGTCGTCGGGCTCTTTGAACATATAGGGCAGATTTCTGACCGGCGAGCGGAACGTGTGCAGTTCGTCCATATAGTTGTCGAGTTCCATAATATAGCCGCCCGTGATGGCTTCGCCGGCTGTGTCTTCGGCTTTCATCTTGTTGAGGTTCAGGCGGTTTTTGTCGATTCTTATTTTCTCGCAAAGGTAGTAGTTGCCCATGTATCGTCCGTTGAGAATCAGTTCGACGAATTGGCCTCGCGGTGTCCATTCCAGACCAGTGCGTCGCGCCACTTCAAAAGCCACGTCGTTGCGCAGCAGGGTGCGGTCGTACCAGTTGGCCAGCAACACCCAGCGTTTGTCTTTCGGCATGTCGAAAATGGCTGCGCCTTGGTCTAATTTCAGGGCGTATGGCTTTTTCGGGGCGTTCCACGTGGTGTTTCCGCGTCCTTTGATGCTCGTGGTGCCTTCGTAGGAAACACTTCCGTCGGGCATGGTGATGCTGATGTTCGTCGCTGCAATCCATTCGCTTTTGCTGACGATGGGTTGTTGGTTCGGGGTGTCGATGCTGACGACTGGCAGTCCCGACGTGATAACCGTCACGGTGTAGGAATTGACCTCACCATCGGCGGAGATGACCTGATAGACGATGGGAGTCGTGAAATTCTGCGGTGTAATGCCGTTTTGCTGCTCCACGCCTGCCACAAACACTTTTTGGCCGTTGGTGACCCATGTCGGAATCAGTCCCGAGGTGCTCAGCACGTAGGGCGAGCGGATGATGATGTTGTTTCCGTTTGGAATCACTTCGACATCGTCGGTAATTTTGCCCGAATTATCTTTCAGAAGGAAGGAAAATTTCGTGATCAGATTGCTGGAATAGATGGCGCGGAAGGCCGACGACGACACCTCGACGGCTTTTCCCAGTTGGTCTGTCAGACTGAGCACGAGGGCGAGTTGGTCGTCGTAGGTTTCGCTCTTGCCCAAATCTTCGATGGTGGCGCGATATTGTCCCTGTTTCAATACGCCTTGCTCGTCATAAACCTGCGAAACGTCGGTCAGTTGGCAGTGGACGGGCTTGGTGATGTAACTGCGTGTGCCTGAATGGATTTGGTCGAGGAAAATCTGACATTCGTCCGATGCGACATCGTAGTTGAACAGTGCCGACGAAGGATTGACGCGGAACTCGAAAGTCGCCGTGGTGCCTTTGGCCAATCGCAGAGGCTGCGTGGTGAGGATGGCGATGCTCGTGGGCAGTGTGTAGTCGG
The DNA here is from genome assembly GCA_017412145.1 of Prevotella sp. GTDB lineage: Bacteria > Bacteroidota > Bacteroidia > Bacteroidales > Bacteroidaceae > Prevotella. The sequence continues at coordinate 5,795 of JAFPYO010000026.1, read as the reverse complement.
TGAGGAAAGTGTAGCTATCGCCGTTTTGCATTGTCAGCGTGACGGTGTGGCGTTGGTCGTCTTTGACGATGCCTCGAATCAAGTTTTTCGGGTTGGAAGAGTAGGGCGTCACAAGGTCGTCGATGATGTGGTCTGGTGGTCCGGGCTGGTAGAATTGAATCACGTAATAGTCATCGTCATTGACGTCGATTCGCACCGAAATGCCTTGTTCTCCTTGTTCTCCCAGATCACCTTTCTCTCCTCTGGCCTGAATGTAGTTGCCGTTGTTGTCGAAGAGTCGAGAGTAGGTTGTTCCGTTGTCGTAGGAAACGCAGTAATATCCGTCTTGATCGACCATGATGAGCGGTGTCACGCCGTCGATTCCGTCCTTTCCGTCAGTGCCGTTTTTGCCATCAACTCCGTCTTTTCCATCCTTTCCATCGGTTCCGTCTTTCCCATCCTTTCCATCGGTTCCGTCTTTCCCGTCTTTTCCGTCGGTGCCGTCCTTGCCATCTTTTCCATCGGCTCCATCTTTGCCATCAACTCCGTCTTTTCCGTCTTTTCCATCCTTGCCATCGATTCCGTCTTTTCCGTCGGCACCATTTTCACCGTCGGCCCCGTTCATCAAGGCAATGGCAGAGTGGTCGGAGAATGTCACCAGCCAACCTCCTTGTCCTTCGGTAATGGGGTCCACCGACGAGATGATTTTCCCGTCGGCATAGGCGCGTTGCAGCGCTGCGAGAGCATCTTCGATGTTCGTCACGCGCTTCTCCAACTGGTCGATTCGGTCGTTCACCTCATCGAGACTCGTACACGAACTGATCCAGATGACCAGCATCGAAATCGTGATGAAAAAGGAGAAAATTCGTTTCATACGGCTTCTTTTTACTTTCAGCCGCCAAAGGTACGAAGAAAAAATCGAAAAACAGCGCATTCCGAAGGAAAAAAACGGAATGCGCTGCAATTCTAAGTGTCAATCAGCCAATCAGATGCCGAGTTTCTTGCGGATTTCAGCCGGAATGGCCTTCTTATTGACGAGGTAGTTCATCGTGTTGGCGGCGATGAAAGCCTTGGTCATGTACCAAACGCCCTTGTAGTCGCCAGTCTCGCCCCACGAGTTCTTCACCATGTAGTATTCCTTGCCGTTCTGGTCTTTGGCCAGTCCGAAGATGTGCATACCGTGGTCGTCGGTGAGTTCCCAGTTGTCGAAACGCTCTTGGCGCATCTCCTGTGTGGGCACGATTTCGGGCACTTTGCAGCCGAGCGAGTCGAGCAGGCTGGTCTTCTTGGCGGGAGCAAGTTTCAGCCAACGAGCCATGTCGCTACCGGTGAGGCTCGACGATTTCGTGTCGATGGCATAGGCCAGACCCTTGCGCGTGAAACCGTCTTCCGAAACGTCACCACCCCAAGCCACGGTGTAGCCGTTGGCGATGGCGTTGTCGATGACCTGCATCATTTCGTCGATGGGCAGGTTGTAGGAATGGGGGAAGCGCCAGTTGTCCTGTACTTCGACGGCGAAGCCCGTGTAGAACGGATGGTGGGTGTAGCTGGTGATGCTAACGTAGTCGTCGAGGTCGATTCCGAGCGTGTTCATGAACGATTTCGGGGTGTATTCGCGACCTTCGTAGGTGAATTTCTCAGGACATTTGCCCAGATAAGCGTCGAGGATGCCCTGGAAACCAACTTTCCACTGGTTGGAGATTTTCTTGGCCTTGTTCTTGGCAATGGCATCGACGTAGGGACTCAGCAGCGAGAAGAACTCGTTGAAGTTGTTGAGCGAGTCGCCGTAGAGCGAACCGGGGAAAGGCATTGCGTTTTCGGGGCAGATGCCGTGGGTTCTCATCGTGTAGAGCACGTCCTCAGCCGAGCCACCCTGTGCAAACTGGCAGTCGCCATGGAAGCGTACGACCTGAATGGCGCGGTCCATGTAAGTTTTGTTGGCGATGAACGACTCACAGAGGTCGTATTTCTTGCCTGTTGCCTTCAGGATTTCGGCCTCGAAGTACGAGAGAGTCGAGTAGGCCCAGCAGGTGCCCGAGCGGTTTTGGTCTTTCATCGAGGTGACGGGCATCTCCTTCACGACGGTGAAAACGGGTTTGTTACTGACCTTTGCAGGTGTCTTTTTCTTGGCTGCGCTCACGTTCAGTGCGAATACGGCGAGCAGTGCCATCATCAAATACTTTTTCATTGTTTTTGTTGATTAAGTTAATAAAATTGTTTATAGTAAATGTTCATTTGTTCATAAATGCCTCCACATCCTTCGGATGATAGGGAATCAACTTCTCGCCGATGAACCGGCAGCCGTCTTTGGTGATGAGGATGTCGTCTTCGATGCGGATGCCGCCGAAGTCCTTGTATTTCTCGATTTCGTCGAAGCAGAGGAACTCCTTGCAGTGGCCGCTCTTGCGCCAGTCGTCGATGAGGGCGGGAATGAAGTAGATGCCGGGCTCGTCGGTGACAACAAAACCTTCCTCCAAACGGCGACCCATGCGCAGGCAATTCGTTCCGAACTGGTCGAGAATCGGGCGCGTCTCGGCGTCGAAACCGACGTTGATTTGGTCGAGATTCTCCATGTCGTGCACGTCCATGCCCATCATGTGACCGAGTCCGTGCGGCAGGAAAAGCGCATGAGCACCTGCGCGGACGGCTTCTTCGGTGTCGCCACGCATCAGTCCGAGTTCCTTCAGGCGGTCGGTCATCAGGCGGCAGACGGCGAAATGGCAGTCCATATACTTCACGCCGGGCTTAGCGACGCTCAAAACGAGGTCGTGACACTCTTCGACGATGCTGTAGATGTCGAGTTGTCGCTGCGAATATTTGCCGTTCACGGGCATCGTACGCGTGTGGTCGGAACAGTAGTTCGTCACGGTTTCAGCACCGCAGTCGCAGAGCACGAGCCTACCGTTTTCCAATTCGTTCATCGACGGATTTCCGTGCATAATCTCGCCGTGTTGCGAGAAAATCGGCGGGAAACTCACCTGTGCGCCGTAGGAATTGGCGATGCCGACGAGTTGTCCGGCAATGTATTTCTCGGTGACGCCAGCGCGAATCAGTCGCATCGCCGTCGTGTGCATCTGATAGCCGATTTCCGACGCCTTTTCCAGTTCCACAATTTCCTCGGCGGTCTTGGTCGAGCGCATTTTCACGACGGACATAATCAACTCCATCGAGGCCTCAGCCTTCTGTTTGGAAGGATGGATGCCGAGCAAATCCATCAGTTGAATCTTGATGTCGTGGCGGTAGGGCGGCAGGAAATGAACCTTGCGACCCTTGACGATTTCTTGCAGTTTCGCCATCGGTGCCGTCTCGGTCACGCCCACTTGTGCGGCGAGGTCAGCCACGCTATCCACCGAGCCATACCACACGATGTCTTCGATGTCGATGTCGTTGCCGATGAGCATTTCGCGGTCTTGGTCCACGTCGATGACGCCGACGAGGCCGTCGCGCTGAATGCCGAAATAATAGAGAAACGACGAATCCTGTCGGAAGGGATAATAGCCGTTGTTCGGGTAGTTGTTCGGCGATTCGTTGTTGCCGAAAAGCACGATAATTCCGTTGCCCACGAGCTGTTTCAGCTCGCTGCGACGGGTCTTGTAGGTTTCTTTGCTAAACATAGTTCTGAAAGTTTTCTGCAAAAATACAAATTTTTTCCCACATAAGTCAAATAATAATAGAAAAATATTCTTAACAATGCACAGTTTTTTTGACGAAACCCATCGGAAAGGCGCAGACGAAAAAAGACGTCCGAAAACTCGAACGCCTTTGTCGGAAAGGGTTTTCCCATTGGAAAACGATGGCGGAGCGGCCTTTAATAGGGCGTGTAGTATTTCGGCGACTCGCCATATTGATTGGCCTCGGGCTTGCCGTCCATCAGGCAGAAAACGAAGGTGGCGATGCCAGCCACCGCTGAAACCAGCGCACAAACGATGATGACGGGATCCGTGAACAAACCCAATGCGGCCTCGGGGTCGGGATTCACGCTCGTCAGCGCGTCCATCGCAGGGCTCACCGCCATGTAGATGTTCGAAACGGTGCTGGCCACCCAGGCCACAACCACCCACCACTTGCTGTGCCCGCCGTCTTGCAGGCGGCGAGCCGTCAGGGGCAGCACCAGCAGCATCAGCAGCGAAATCACAATCTGGGCTGCCAGCAGCGGCAACGCCACACTAACTACCATGCTGAGCACCCAGTAGCAAATCATAAAGGCCAACATGGCCCACCAAAACTCCGAACGGCGCGAGCGTCCGTTCATTTCCGTCAGTCGGCTCCAAGCCAACTTCACAGCTTCCATAAATCCGAGCTGTTCGCGTGCGATTACGTTCATATTTCTGAAAAATTTAAAAATTATAAAATTATAAAAACTTCACTCTGTTTCGGCTCCCCTTCCCTTTTGGGGAGGGGTTGGGGGTGAGGCTAACAAATCCGGCCTCAGCCTCTGCGTGCGCTCCATGGCCTGCTCCAGCTCCCACGCCTTGATTTTCGCCTCGTTGCCCGAGAGCAGGATTTCGGGCACTTTCCAGCCCTTGTAGTCCGCCGGCCGCGTATAGACGGGTGCCGAGAGCATGTCGTCCTGAAAGCTGTCGGAGAGGGCGCTCTGCTCGTCGCCGATGACGCCCGGCACCACGCGCACGATGGCGTCGGCCATGATGGCTGCCGCCAGCTCGCCGCCCGTCAATACGTAGTCGCCGATGGAGATTTCGCGCGTGATGAGGTGCTCGCGAATGCGGTGGTCGATGCCCTTATAGTGGCCACATAATATAATAATGTTGTGGAGCAGCGACAGCTCGTTGGCCACGTGCTGCGTGAACTGCTCGCCGTCGGGCGTGGTGAAGATGACCTCGTCGTAGTCGCGCTCGGCCTTCAGCGCCGCGATGCAGCGGTCTATGGGCTCGCACTGCATCACCATGCCGGCGAATCCGCCGTAGGGATAGTCGTCCACGCGCCGCCACTTGTCGGTGGTGTAGTCGCGCAGGTTGTGCAGCCGAATCTCGGCCAGGCCCTTTTTCTCTGCCCGCGCAAGGATGCTCTCGTGGACGAAGCCCTCAATCATTTCGGGCAATACGGTGATGATGTCGATTCTCATGATTTCACGCTTTGTTGCCACAAAATTACGAAAAAAATACGAACCCACCAATTTTTTTCACCAAAAATCTATAGGCCGAGCCATGATTTTTTATATAAAAAATCTACGTCCAGTGATAGTGGATACAGTTTGAAAACGGTCGGAAACAGAATTGATTCCAATATCTACATTTTGAACGTAACGATGCTTGGTGAAGCAAAAAGCAATAAAAACCTTGGCGGCGAAGGTGTTCAACGTCAATACAGTGACATCTACGGCTTTGGCAACAGCCGAATCTGGCAGGATGGAAAAGGATTAGTTTCCGTCCATGTCAATTCGGTCTCACCTTCATTGAACTATTTAAAACCTGGTGCAGATATCGTTTTGAAAACTACAGATTTGAAAATTATGGCCATCGAACCTGGATATAGCTTTGAAATACGATGCCGCAATGATTACGAACCTGTTGCTTCTCTGCAAAATAATGAGATTACGAATGATCGTTATGATACATATGAATTGGATTATTGCAGGATGACGAATCCGCTGATTGAATATACCGGTGATGAATAATTTTGGATAAAATAATCATTCGTGATTTGCTGACTCGCGGTCCGATTGGAATCAGTGATGGGGAAAGGTCTCAACCACAGGATATACTCATCAATGTTATTTTATATACCGAAACTAATAAGGCTGCCGAAACTGATTCAATTGAGGATTGCGTAAATTACAGCACAATTGTTAAAAAAAT
>JAFPYO010000025.1:0-120984 GCA_017412145.1 Prevotella sp. | reverse complement strand
TGTTAGAACTGTTGAGACGGCTGCCTCTCCGTCAGCGTACATATATACACGAAATGACAACCTTGCCAAGATCTTTTGCGATGGAGGCTATGGTAAAAATGCTGGGGGGGTATAGAAGACTTCGCCATCTCTTACAATTAGGAACCAAATGACACCAACTTATTCCATCATCATCCCCCACAAGGACATTCCGGATTTGTTGCAGCGCTGTCTGGACTCGATTCCCGTGCGCGATGACATAGAAGTTATTGTGGCGGATGACAATAGCGACCCTCGGAAAGTGGATTTTTCGAATTTCCCGAAATGGCAGGGGAATCGATACGAGTATTATTTTACGAAGGAGGGCAAAGGCGCAGGCTATGCCCGCAACGTGGGGCTCGACCATGCCAAGGGCCGTTGGTTTATCTTTGCCGATGCCGATGACTTTTTCGCAGAGGATTTCAGTGACTTGCTCGACGACGTGGCAGACGCCGATGAGGATATCGTGTTATTTGACTATGTCAACGTTCGCTCAGATGATGTCACGCAGCTGGCGACAGAACGCAATCGATACAAGAGTTTTATCTCTGATTATCTCGACGGCGACCCGTCGGAGACAAATCTCAGGATTTTCTTTTTCGTGCCATGGTGCAAATTAGTCAAGAGGGAACTGATTGAGCGACACCGACTACGGTTCGACGAGGTGAAGTGGAACAACGACATGTGTTTCTGCGTGAAGACGGGATGTTTGGCCAAGACAATTGCTGTGCGCCGAATAACCGCCTACGTGGTGACGCTGCGTGAAGGTTCGCTGACGTATGACCTTTGTGCGACCGACGAGGAATTGGAAGTAAGGCTCACAGAGAGTATCAAGACGGAAAAATGGCTGAAACAACAGAAAATCAATGCAGGTAGAAGTCTTACAAGCTCCTACTTGTGGGTGTATTACGAGCGAGTAGGCTTTTGGGGTTGCACGAAATTCTGCCTGCAAAGACTGTCCAACTGGAACGTCTCAAAAACGATGTCCGTTTTCCTGCTCAAAAGAATCGTCAAAAAGCTTCTCCCAACCTCCTGTAACTCCCGTAACTCCTGAAAAAATGTCAACAGCAATAGAATTCAATAATATCGGTAAGCAATATCGCCTGGGAAAGGTGTCGTCGGGCACCGTAGCTGACGATTTGAGCCGCTGGTGGACGATGAAAGTGCTTCGGAAAGAAGACCCTCTTCTCACCATCGGAGAAGCCAACGACAGAAATGCCAAAGGTGAAAGCGACTATATTTGGGCACTGAAAGACATCAGCTTCAAGGTGGAGCAGGGTGATGTGGTGGGTATCATCGGGCGAAACGGTGCGGGCAAAAGCACGCTGCTGAAGATTCTCTCCAAGATAACGTCGCCAACCACGGGCTCCATCCGCGTGAATGGGCGGGTAGGGTCTTTGCTTGAGGTCGGAACGGGCTTCCATCCCGATATGACGGGGCGGGAGAACATTTTCCTCAATGGTGCCATCCTCGGTATGAAGAAAGCGGAAATTGCGAAAAAATTAGATGAAATTATTGACTATTCGGGTTGCGAACGCTTTATTGATACACCAGTGAAACGCTACAGTTCGGGCATGAAAATGCGCTTGGGCTTTGCTGTGGCAGCCAACCTCGACCCCGAAATCCTTGTGGTTGATGAAGTGCTTGCCGTGGGCGACATGGAATTTCGCCAGAAAGCCATCGAGAAAATGCAGGAGCTGAGCCAGGGTGAGGGGCGGACGGTGATTTTTGTAAGTCATAACCTGTCAAACGTAAAAAAATTATGTAAGACAGGAATCTTGCTGAACAACGGCATGATGGACTATATGGGCACTGCAGAGGGGGCTGTTGATCATTACATGAGCTATAGTCAGGCGGCAACACCTGAGGCGGATATTCCGCTTGGCATAAAAAGGAAAGGGAATGGGGTCTTGAGGTTCACCGATATTCATCTTTTTAGTAAAAATGGGACGGAGCGCAATGTTTTCGAGGTAGGAGAGGAGTGTGTCATCCGAATTGGTTTCAAAGTAGCAGAAGAGCTGGATGAAGGTCTCACTTCAAGAATTGCCGTTTCATTTAAATCTGAAGAAGAAAAGACGGTGGCATGGTTGAGCACATCGGTTTTCACTGATAAAATTGACGGGAGGTCAGGAACAGTGCAATTCAGAATCTCGAAGTTGATGTTGAATGAGGGTATATACAAGATTTTGCTTTATGCAGCAGTCGATGATGTGGAGGTAGATTGGGTAAAGGAAGCAGCTAAAATAGAGATGCGTTATCAAGATTATTTCGGTACAGGGCGAAGACCATTTAAAAATACCAACACCGTGGGGCATACGTTTTTGGATTATGCCATTTCATGGGGAGAATAAATAACGACGAAAACAATATGATGAAACAAAATTCCTATCACCCATCACACGGAAACCTAAGGGAAAAATCATCATCGACGAGAATCTCTGACTTAAAATTTAACCTTTTTTGTTAAATTGTTTTTTGTTTTCCAAAAATGTTGTACCTTTGCACCATAAATAGTGAAAACACGACTGATTATACAAACGGTTCTGCGGAAACCGCAGCGTTTCCCTACGCGGAGGCATTGATAGTCAAAGGGTTGCGCTCCGCCAATGGCCGCGCAACTTGACTCCCCGATTCATATTCTAACGGAGAGGAGGGATTGGTGTGCCTCCAAAAAAGTATGATTAAATTCTTAGATTTACAGAAAATTACTGCGAAATATTCCGACGAGATTCACGAGGCGGTGAGTCGCGTCGTCGATTCTGGCTGGTATCTTCAAGGCGAAGAAAACGAGCGCTTCGAGCAGCATTATGCCGAGTACATCGGCACGAAGCATTGCGTGGGTTGTGCCAATGGCCTTGATGCGCTCATCTGGATTTATCGCGCCTACATCGAACTCGGTGTGATGCAGCCCGGCGACGAGGTGATTGTGCCAGCCAACACGTTTATTGCCTCGATTCTGGCGATTACGGAGAACGGACTGAAGCCCGTGTTCGTCGAGCCGCGACTCGACACCCTCGAAATCGACGACTCGAAAATCGAAGCCGCCATCACCGAGCGCACTCGTTCGATTCTGCTCGTGCACCTCTACGGTCGCTGTGCCTACACCGAGAAAATCGGCGAAATCTGCCAGAAACACGGCCTGAAACTCGTTGAGGACAATGCGCAGGCGCATGGGTGTAAAGCCCAACTCTCAACTCTCAACTCTCAACTCAAGCGCACAGGCTCCCTCGGCGACGCTTCAGGCCACTCGTTCTATCCGGGCAAGAACCTCGGTGCATTGGGCGATGGAGGTGCCGTCACCACCGACGACGACCGATTGGCCGAAGCCATCCGCGCCCTCGCCAACTACGGCTCACAGAAGAAGTACGTGTTCCAATACACGGGTCGCAACAGCCGATTGGACGAGATTCAAGCCGCCGTGTTGGACGTGAAACTCCGTCATTTAGACGAAGACAACGCACATCGGCAGGCCATCGCCAACTACTATTACGACCACATCGCCAATCCGCTGATAACGCTGCCCACGCGCCTGCCCGATGCCCACAACGTCTATCACCTCTTCCCAATTCTGTGCGAGAAGCGCGACGCGTTGCAGTCCCATCTGGCGGAAAATGGCATCCAAACCCTCATCCATTATCCCATTCCGCCCCATCAGCAGCAGTGTTACAAGGCGTGGAACAGCCTCTCTTTCCCCATCACCGAGCAAATCCACCAGCAGGAACTCAGCCTGCCGATCAGTCCCGTGATGACGATGGAGGAGGCCGAGCAGATCGTGAGTATAATCAATGCTTTTCGTTAGTTCAGCCATCTCAGTCTTTTCCAACAAGCCTTTTCCGTCACAAACATGAAGAAAATGGTTCTTTTGGCGATAACCCTCCTCGTCCTGCTGATTGGTTTCTTCGCAGGAAAGAAGTTGTACACGAAATTCTACAACCATGCGAGGAATGCCCAAATCGAGATTGCCAATTTTTATGAGGCGATGTGTGTTCGTCAAGCCCCGTCAGTGGATACGTTGGAACATCATATCCTTTGTTTGGGCAATAGCATAACGTGCATGGGGCCGAACGATGAAGTCGGATGGAAAGGACATTGGGGGATGGCAGCCAGCAAGAAAGAGAATGACTACGTCCATTTGTTGGAGGCAAGACTGAAATCGCATAATCCCCGTTCAACGGTATCGTTTAAAAACATCCTTGTTTGGGAACTCAATCCCTTGCTTGATGTCGATTCCTTGTTTGCCGGAATGATGGAAGGAAAGGATATGATTATCTTCCGGTTCGGAGATAACGTGGAAGACGAAAAAGTGCTGAGCCAAGGCTTGCAAAACCTGATCGACTATTGCCGACAATACACCTCGAATATCATCATCACGGGTTGCTTTTGGAAGCGCATTCACACGGAATCGGTGCTGATCAGTGCCGCACGGACCAATCACCTGAAATACGTGCCACTATTCTGGATAGGCGAAACCTATGGCGACTCAACCTATTGCCAAGGCGATGAAGTATTCTATGACATGGATGGCAACCCCTACAAGGGAACTCACCCCGCCTTTAAACTCCACCCGAACGACAAGGGCATGGCGATGATTGCAGAGACGATATTCGATGCGATGTTTTGAATGTTTTTAGAGCATTACTGCGCGATTTGGACGTGCCAATACCGAATTGAATAAGCAAACATTATACGACCAAGTCTCGTTTCATACAATAGCAGCATTGTCACAGGTTCGATTGGTAGAATTGATGGTTGTTTAAGTTTGAAATTGAAATGATAAAACGAAAATACAATGAAAGCATTAATTCTTAATTCCGGTCTCGGTCAGCGCATGGGTGTGATTACGAAAGAGCACCCGAAGTGTATGACGGAGATTTCGCACAAAAACACGATATTAAGCAGGCAGCTCAGACAATTGGCTGCCTTCGGTGTCGAAGAAGTGGTAATGACGACAGGCTATTATGACAAGGTGCTGGTCGATTATTGCAACGCCTTGCACCTGCCGTTAAAAATTACGTTCGTGAACAATCCGCTTTACGACAAAACCAACTACATCTACAGTATTTATTGCGCCAAAGACCATCTAAAAGACGACGATGTTATTTTAATGCATGGTGATTTGGTTTTTGAAAATCTCGTGATGGAAGCGGTACTCGACCATGAGAATAGCTGTATGGCTGTCAGTAGCACGCTGCCATTGCCCGAAAAAGATTTTAAAGCAGTGGTCAAAGATGGACGCATCGACAAAGTCGGCATTGAGTTTTTTGACAATGCGATGGCCGCCCAGCCACTCTATAAAATCAAGAAGGAAGATTGGCTCGTATGGCTTGCCAATATCGAGAAATTCTGCGAAAGCGATAATCGGAAATGCTATGCAGAGAATGCCTTCAACGAGGTTTCCAATGAGTGCATCATCGAGCCTTGTGACGTCAAGGATATGCTCTGTGCCGAAATCGATACACCCGAAGATTTGGAAGTGATTTCCAAAAAACTGGTTGAGGTGAACGAACGCACAGTTTATATGTGCTTCTCTACGGAATACATCCATTCTGGTCATGTCGCGATTATCAACAAAGCTCGCCGACTGGGTCGCCTCATTATTGGCATTCTTTCCGACGAGGCGGTTGCCAGTTACAAGCGATTCCCCTTGATTCCTTTCACGGAGCGCAAGGCTTTGGTGGAAAACATCGCAGGCGTGGAGCGAGTCGTCGAGCAAAAGACCCTTTCTTACAAGGAAAACCTCGAAGCCCTGCGCCCCGACTATGTGGTGCATGGTAACGACTGGTGCGAGGGCTTCCAGAAACCCATCCGTCAGGAGGTTTGTGAGGTGTTGGCCGAATATGGTGGCAAACTGGTGGAATATCCCTATAGCAACAATCCGATGTATAAGGAACTCGATGCCAACCATCGTTCTGAGGCATCCATGCCCGACGTACGCCGTGGAAGGCTGCGTAAGCTCATCAATATGAAAGGATTGGTTACAGCGATGGAGGCACACAGCGGAATTACTGGTTTGATTGTAGAGAATACAAAGGTTCTGCAAGACGGAAAAACCTACCAGTTCGATGCCATGTGGGTGTCGTCGCTCTGTGATTCTACGGCTAAGGGTAAGCCTGATATTGAACTGGTGGACATGACCAGTCGTTTCCGCACCATCGACGACATCATGGAAGTGACCACCAAGCCGATTATCTTCGATGGTGACACAGGCGGTTTGACCGAACATTTCGTCTATACCGTCCGTTCGTTGGAACGTATGGGTGTTTCGATGGTGATTATCGAAGACAAGACAGGTTTGAAAAAGAACTCTCTTTTTGGAACGGAAGTACAGCAGACACAAGCCTCGATTCCCGACTTCTGTGAGAAAATCATGGCAGGAAAGAAGGCTCAGAAGACGAAAGAGTTTATGATTTGTGCCCGCATCGAGAGCCTGATACTCGAGCAAGGTATGGATGATGCGTTGGAACGTGCCTTTGCCTTTAGCGAGGCAGGTGCCGATGCCATTATGATTCACTCGCGCAAGAAAGACCCTGCCGAAATCTTCGAGTTTGTCGCAAAATTCCGCGAGAAGAATACGACTACGCCTATTGTCGTTGTTCCGACTTCTTTTAATACGGTCACCGAACAGGAATTCAAGGAACGAGGTGTGAATGTGGTGATCTATGCCAATCAACTCACGCGCACGGGATTCCCTGCTATGCAGGATGCCGCTCGAACCATCCTTGAAAATCATCGAGCCAAAGAGTGCGATGATAAGTGTATGTCCATCAAGGAAATTATCACGTTAATACCTGAGGAACAATGATTAATCCAGCATTTTTTTACGATACATTGATGTCCTACGGCATCGATTTCTACGCAGGAGTCCCTGATTCCTTGCTGAAGAATCTTTGTGCTTACATCACTGACCATACAGACGACAATCATCATATCATTGCTGCCAACGAGGGTGGTGCCATGGGTTTGGCCGCCGGACACTATCTGGCAACGGGAAAGCCCGCTTGTGTGTATATGCAGAATTCTGGCGAGGGCAACATCATCAATCCCCTTGCATCGCTGACTGATAAGGATGTCTATCACATTCCCGTCCTTTTGGTCATCGGTTGGCGTGGCAAACCCGGCGTTCACGACGAGCCGCAACACGTGAAACAAGGCAAGGTGACCACTGGACTGCTCAACGTCATGGGAATTGACTATGAGGTGCTCTCAAAAGACGAAGAAAAAGCCTCAAAACAGATAGAAAAAGCTGCAAAAGTCCTCCAAAACAAGGATGTTTTCGCCCTCGTGATAGAAAAAGACACGTTTGAGGACTACAAACTTCAAAAAGTAGAGCAAAACGACTTGACGATGAGCCGTGAAGAGGCCATTCAGACGGTTGCAGCCGCTTTGGGTGAGAATGATTGCATCGTATCGACCACGGGTATGATTAGCCGTGAGTTGTTCGAATATCGGGCTGCCATGAAGCAAGGACACGAGCGTGATTTCTTGACGGTAGGCTCGATGGGGCACGCCTCGCAAATCGCGCTGGGAATCGCCCTTGCCCAACCCGACAGAAAAGTTTGGTGCTTCGATGGCGACGGTGCAAGCATCATGCACATGGGAAATATGGCAATCGTAGCTAACAAAGCACCGAAAAACTACATCCACGTAGTGTTTAACAACGGTGCGCACGACTCTGTGGGCGGTCAGCCGACGGTTGGATTGCATATCGACCTACCTGCAGTCGCTAAAGCCGTGGGCTACAAAGTCGTCATGAGTGTTGAAAGTAAAGAAGAATTAGAGAAACAACTCTCAACTCTCAACTCTCAACTCTCAACTTTAGAAGGTCCAATATTATTGGAGATACGCGTGCGGAAAGGCAACCGCAAAGACCTTGGTCGCCCGACTACAACGCCTATTCAGAACAAAGAGGCGTTGATGGAGTTTCTCAAAAACTAAATCGTTATGCAGAAAATTTTAAAAGGAATCAACAGCCTTTGCGAAACCCTCAGCTGTGCGAAAAAAGTATTGCTAGTTTGCGACACCTCGTTTCCTTTTTTGAATATCAAGGAAGAAATCGAGGCAATGAGGGCTCCTTATGTCACTTTCAGCGGCTTTACACCAAATCCCCTGTATGAAGATGTTTGCAAAGGTGTCGAACTGTTTCATTCAGAAAAATGCGATACGATTTTGGCCGTAGGGGGCGGCAGTAGCATCGACGTCGCCAAGTGCATCAAACTTTATTGCAAGATGGCAACGGACAAGATCTATCTGGAACAAGAATACAAGGACACTGGTGTCAAACTCATTGCCATCCCAACCACGGCCGGCACAGGCTCGGAATCCACCCGTTATGCCGTTATCTACTACGACGGAAAAAAGCAAAGCGTCACGCACGATAGCATCATTCCCGATGTGGCAATCTTAGAACCTAAAGTATTGAAAACATTGCCACTATACCAGAAAAAATGCACGATGCTCGATGCCTTGTGTCAAGGAATTGAGTCCTGGTGGTCGGTGAACAGCACCGATGAGAGCAAAGAATACTCCAAAATTGCCGTCGAAACCATTATGAAATGGTGGCACGAATATATTTTCGACAATACCGACGAATCAGCAGTGCATATCATGGAAGCCGCCAACTATGCCGGTCGTGCCATCAACATCACCCAAACAACAGCGCCCCACGCCTTCAGCTATAAGATAACATCGATGTACGGCCTGCCGCATGGTCATGCCGTGGCGGTGTGCTTGCCCGTAATTTGGGAGTATATGTTGGAAAATATGGACAAATGCATTGAACAACGTGGCGAACAGTACCTCCAGTCAGTTTTCGTGTCGATTTCAAGAATAATGGGCTTTTCCACTCCGACAGAGGCTATTGCAAACTTCCGAACGATGATGGGCGAAATGGAGATGCAGAATCCCGTTTCTGAGAATAAGGTTGGAGACATTGAGATACTTTCTCAGTCCGTCAACCCTGTGCGGCTGAAAAATAACCCAGTTGGAATAGATGTTTCAGCAATTATAAATATTTACGATGCAGTCATTAATTGATTTTTACAAACTTTATGAAAAGAATAAAAGACTATCTTGAACGACGCTATTATCAATTTATGAGGTTGATAGTTGGTAGGAAACGTAGAGATGAAATGCTTCGTAGGAAAGAGATGAAGTATAATTCAGATCTTGTGAATACGTATGGACCAGAGGCTCTTCGGGTCTTTACAGAAATAGTTTCTACAGAAAACTCATCTTATTGGCTGTTTTGGGGAACACTATTAGGAGCGTATAGAGAACATGCATTTATCAAGTTGGATGAGGATGTCGATGTGGGAATGTTTTCTTCAGACATGACAACTTCTCTGATAGAAAAGATGGAAACGCATGGCTTTAAGTGTCTTCATGTCATTGTTGATAAAGATTTGAAAGGAGAAATTCATTTTGCTTTTGATTATAAGGGCATAAAATTTGATATTTATTCTTTTTCTGAAAACCCAGACAAAAAGAACTATACAGTATTCATGCCAATACCTTATAATTATAGAAGGTCAGGTTTTGCAATGCGAACAGATATTTGGGAGGAAGTTCACATAATAGTTCCTATGTGGAAAAATATTAATCAAATCTTATTTGAGGGTGTCTCTACTTTTATACCTTCAAATGTAGATGAAATTTTAAAGATATTGTATGGAGTCAATTATATGACTCCAATTCCAGGATACAAAGCAAATGATGAGTACACAGAAAATAAAATTCATTTAGACCCTCAAGAAAATTATGCTTGTTTAATGTCATCTGAGACGTTTAAGATGTTAAAGCATCATATTTCTTTTTTGGATTAACTGGCGATGTTAAATTGGTGTAAAAAAGTTCAATTCCTCTTTAGTTCTTTTTAATTCGCATGACATTCACAACCTAATTTTGTTTCATTTTATTATTTAAGTGCCAGAAGATTCGTTAAAATATAAAACAAAAAAAGGACTTTATTGGAAGTTTTTTGATATGTCAGCCAACTATGGAATGCAATTCGTAGTTGGTATCTTCATGGCCCGAGCACTATCTCCAGAAGATTATGGTATAACTGCTTTGCCAGCTATATTTTTGTCTGTAGCGGGTATATTCATTAGCGGAGGATTTGGAACTGCTT
The DNA here is from genome assembly GCA_017412145.1 of Prevotella sp. Lineage (GTDB taxonomy): Bacteria > Bacteroidota > Bacteroidia > Bacteroidales > Bacteroidaceae > Prevotella. The sequence goes on along the minus strand of JAFPYO010000025.1, from coordinate 110,840 downwards.
TAATAAGAAAACCAGAAGTTACTGATAAGGATCTTTCAACAGCATTTTATTATAGTCTTTGTGTAGGTGTTTTTTGTTATTCGACGTTATTTGTTGCCTCTCCTTTTATTGCTGACTTTTTTAATGTTCCCGTCTTAAAGTCAATTATCAGAGTAACGGCATTGAGCTTTCTTTGGGGACCACTGAATACCCCTCAGACGGTAATTCTAACACGTAGAATGGATTTTAAGAATCCTGCACGTATCTCTATCGTAAATAAAATTATTGGGTCAGCTGTTGGAATAACAATGGCATATACGGGATTTGGAGTTTGGGCTCTCGTTGGGTCAGAATTGGTTTCTAGTTTGATCGGTTTTATTCAAACATGGTGGGTGGTTAAATGGTTGCCCCAAGCACCATTTTCAAAAGAATCGTTTAAGTACCTATGGAATTATGGTAATAAGATGATGGGGGTAAACTTAATTTTTAGACTCTATGGAAACATCATTCCTATTTTATTAGGAAAATTTGGAAGGACGATAGATTTAGGAAACTACAATAGGGCTGCAAACTATGCATCATTACCGTCTGGTCAGATAGGAACGGTTTTATCGATTGTTTCTTTTCCAGCATTGAGTAAAATTCAAGACGATGATGAACGTCTTGCCCATATTTATCGTAAAATGATTAGAGTCTCTTCTTTTATCATATTTCCCATAATGATGATGTTGTCATCTCTTGCCTATCCACTAATTATAACGATGATTACAGCAAAATGGGAGTCATGTGTCATCTTATTGCAAATTATGTGTTTTACATACATGTTTCAACCAATGCAGATTCTTAATGTTAATCTTCTTCAAGTGAAGGGAAGGCCAGATTTAGCATTAAAAATAGAGTTTTTTAAAAAAACAGTTGGTGCGATTGTTTTTATATATGCGGCTATCAATTTTAGTTTAGTAGAACTGTGTATTGTCGATTTTTGTTATAGTATGTTTATTCTCTTTGTCAATACATATTACACAGGAAAACTTATTCATGTTGGTTATTTCAGACAGATTAAGGATGTTATGCCATCACTGATACTTTCTCTAATAATTTTTTGTTGTATATTATTTACGAATACATTGACTGATAATTTGATTGTTCAGATATTGATAGGAGGGCTGACGGGAACAACTATCTATTTGGGAGTGAGTTATTTGATGAAGTTTCCTGAATTGGAAGAAGCCAAATATTTGTTAAAAAGAAAGATGTAGGTTTACTTTTGATCGATGTAGGTTATGTTATTACAACATTGATTATAAATAGTTTGTAAGATGAATATCCTTTTTGATTTTGTTTCAACGCAAGGCTATATTAATGGCGGCGCTGAGTACACCCTTAAACTTTTCGAGGAAGTATATTCTCGCTTGATTGAAGGAGGGGCGGATTTTACCGTTTTTTGCTTGTACAATAGCACACAACAATTTGTCTATGAAGAATATTCTCCGTCGTTCATGAAGTTAAAGCCTCATGTCAAAGTCTTAGATGTAAAAGCTCAGACAATTAAGAATATTGTTGACGAAAATAATATAGATGTGTTCTTTATCGGTATTGGACAACGTTTTTCAAATCTTCTTTTTTCTGAACTTAAATGTAGGGTGTGCCTTGTGATACATGATGTTGTTTTCGGCGAAATGCGCGATTCAAAATTGAAAGATATTTATTATTTATATGATAAAAAAAGGTTATTTCGCCAATATTACATTAATCCATTAAAAGACTTTATCCTTTGCAAAAAGAAGAGAGAGAGCAACGAATCAGAGGAAAAAATGGCAAAAAATATACTCAGTAGTAGCAATGTGGATATCGTAACTGTTTCAAATTTTTCCAAAAATGCAATTAATACTCTTTATAATGTACCTGAAGAGAGAATAAAGGTATTCTGGAGTCCACAAAAATTATCGGAGATTAAAATTGAGATTGAAAATCCAGAATTAGATGCATTTATCAAAAGTGGAAGGAAATATCTCTTAATGTTAAGCGTTAATAGAGAAATAAAAAACTTGAAAAGAGTTTTAATCGCAATGGAAAGGTTCAATAAGTTTCAAGAAACTCCTTTATACCTAATAACAACTGGCAATATAGAATCATATGCCTCATGGCACATCGCATTTTCAAGCCTTTCGGCTTCAGATTTAGAAAACGCTTATAAAAAATGCTATGCCCTTATGTATGCATCATTACATGAGGGTTTTGGCTATCCTCCTTTAGAAGCCATGAAATATCGTAAACCAGTGCTTAGTTCAAATGTATGTTCTTTGCCTGAAGTTTTAGGAGATGCTCCCATATATTTTTCTCCCTTTTATGTCTCGGATATGGTTTATGCAATAAAACGATTAGAAAAAAGTTACAGCTTTTATTGTGATCAATCATACAAACGATTTTTGAAAGTTAGTGAGAGACAAAAACAAGATTTGGAAAAATTAGTTTCATTTATTTTAGGGCACTAACTATCTATGCAATCATTTGTTCTTATCAGCGGCGGCCTTGGCAACCAGATGTTTCAATATGCTTTTTTGCTTGCATTGCGGGCGAAAGGGATTCGTGCAGGGATGGACTTGATGCCTTACCGATGGAAACAGGAGCATAATGGTTACGAACTGGAGCGCGTGTTCGGAATCAACGAAAAAAGTGCCCCATACTCAATATGGCATAAATATTATTACATTTTTCTCAAGAAATACTGCAAAAAGAAGGTTCTTTCGGATTACCTTTCTTTCTATCCTCAGGCATTTGAAAAAGGCATCGTGTTTTATGATGGATTTTGGCAGTTTTATTCTTATTTCAAGCATTGCGAGGAGGATGTGAGAAAGGCATTTGTGTTTCAAGGCATTGATGCCGAAAATCTGGAGTTGGCGAAGGAGATGCAGTCGGTCAATTCCGTTTCCATTCACTTTCGGAGAGGGGATTACTTGAACATTCCGCGCTTGCAGGTGTGTGATGATGCCTATTATAAAAATGCGATGAATCATGTGAAAAAACAGGTCGGCAGTCCGATTTTTTATGTGTTTTCTAACGACGTGGCCTGGGCAGACGAGTTTATGAGCCAACAGTCTGTCGATTATAAGATTGTGGCAGGCAATCAGGGGGCAGATAGTTACAAAGATATGTTTCTGATGTCACAATGTCGGCACAACATCATTGCGAATAGCTCTTTCAGTTGGTGGGGTGCTTGGCTGAATGAAAATGGCGACAAGGTTGTCGTTGCCCCGAAGGAGTGGAATCGGCGTGTGCCGGATTTCCATCCGCAGTTGGAGAGTTGGACGAAGTATTAATGAGTAGAGTAGTGTCGCAATGAAACGGTTTATTTGGATTGATTGGATGAAGACAATAGGGATGTTCTTTATTATTTGGGGGCATTTTTTTTCGGTTGGCCATAAATATGCCTATGAATTCAGTGTTCCTCTATTTTTTCTGATATCAGGCATGCTGTCGAAGAATGAAAAAGATAACATCGTATTTTTAAAGAAGATTTTTTGGAATCTTTTTATTCCTATGCTTATCGTTTGTTCAATTATTTTTATTGCTAATTCTTATGTAAAATATCGAGATGGTGTTTTCGAAATGAAAGATATCCCTCTTTTCATTTACGGAATTTTTGTGGGAAAATATAACTCTCTTGAAACTTGTTGGTTTGTTTATACTTTGATTCTTTTAAAAGTCATTTTTCAATATGTCCGCAAATCAATCGTTCTGTTTGTTTTGTTGGGTGTTTTTATTTCAATATCTTTTTATTTGAACAATTATGTTTTTTCAGAAATCCGTCCAGTTCCCAATGCTTTGATTGCCGTTAGTACGGCCTATCCGTGGTTTTTATTGGGCTATTTGTTAAAGGATTATAAAGAAAAAATTGATGAAGTGAACGACAAAAGAATTCTTTTTGGAATATTTCTTATATGTCTTATAGTCCTTTATATATGCGGAAAATACAATGGACTTGTTTATTTGTTTATCGCAAGTTATGGTGGTAATATGATCATGTATTTCTTAGGAGGAATAGCAGGTATTATAGCCGTTTTTTCTATTTCAAAGATGGTCGAATTTGATATTAATATAAATCAAACAATATCAGTAGGTAGTATCTTGATTCTCGGCTTCCATACTAAACTGATTCTGTTGTTTACAAGTTTTATACAAGACCGAACACTTTTAGATGTGTTTTTTTCACTTATAATTCTAATTGCGTTTGTTCCAATTATAAAAGTCTGTGAATCATATTTCCCATTGATACTGGGAAAATATCGTGTGAAAACAATATCTTAAGATGAATTCTATCAACATTTTCGGCGACTTCTGCGTCAAAAGCGTGGAGAACCTTCGTTTTGAGGAGGATTTGACACGGATGCTTCAGGGTGCTGCTCTGAATGTGGTCAATTTTGAGGCTCCCGTGAAGGCGGCTCAGGCGAAAGGGATTGAGAAAATCGGTCCTTGCCTTTCGCATGACGAAAATGTTCCTCATTTCTTGGAAAGCAAGGGTTTTGGACTGGTGACGATGGCGAACAACCATGCGATGGATTTCGGTGGCGAGAGTCTGCTCCATACGATTTCATTGTTTGAAAATGCCGTGGTCGTTGGTGCTGGCACTTGGGATGAGGCTTATCGGGTGAAAACCATAGAGATTGAGGGCAAAAAGATTGGATTTTTGGGGCTGACGCATCGGGAATTTGGTGTTTTAGCCGATGAAAATGAAGATTCGGTCGGCACGGCTTGGATGTTGCATCCGTGTGTAGACAGCGTGATAATCAAGGCGAAGGCGGAGGTTGATTTCCTGTTTGTTTTGCCGCATGCCGGTGTGGAACACGAGGCTTATCCGCTGCCCGAATTGGTTGATTTGTACCGCCACTATATCGACCTCGGTGCCGATGGCGTTTTTGCCTCGCATCCGCACATTCCGCAAAGTTGGGAGACCTATCGCGAAAAGCCGATTTTCTATAGTCTTGGGAATTTCTGCTTGAATCCAGTGGAGAAGCGCGAAAGGCCCTTCTTGAAATACGGTTTGGCGGTTTCTGTGGAAATTGAGAATGGAGAAATCCAGTCAAAAGTCTATTATACGAAATACGATTTTGAAACGGGAACGGTTGGTTTGACAAACGACGATTTCATCGTGAACCATTTGGAGAAAGTCAATCAGACGATGACAAATCGTCAGACCTATTTGACGGAGGTTGATGCGTATTGTACGCGCGTGCTTGATGAATTCAGCGTGTTCTTTGCGAAAGCAGGCTATTACGAATATGACACGCTGCGCTTCGTGAAGCAACTCGTCAGAAAAATGATAGGAAAACGAGAACGACCCAATTCGAACTATCTCCTCCTCCTGATGCGGTGTGAGTCGCATCGGTGGGCGATTTTGAGGGGGTTGGAGAAACGTGGTGAAAAGAACCTATTATAGCGAATTATAAAACTCAATAAAATGAACGTATCCGTTGTAATACCGTGTTACAATAGCTCAAGATCATTACCAGAGCTCATTGAACGCATAGATCAGTCGATGAAGTCAAACAATTTTAAGTACGAAGTTGTTTGTGTGAATGATTGTTCTAAAGACAACACGATGGAAGTCTTACGGCTTTTGTCCTCGCAGTACCAAAATTTAAGAGTGATTGACTTGGTATTTAATGTGGGGCAATTTAAGACTTTATTATGTGCTATGGAACATTGTCGAGGTGATTATGTGGTAACAATGGACGATGATCTCCAACATAGACCAGAAGATATCCCTCTGTTGGTGAACGCTTTAGAGGAAAATCCAACTTTAGATGTGGTTATAGCATCATATAAGAGCAAGAAACACAAGATTTATCGTAATGTTGGAACATTGTTGATGCGTTGGGTTGATAAAAGAATATTTAACAAACCCGACCATTTAAAAACGAGTTCATTTCGTGCGATGAGAAAGGTTTTTGTGGAATCTTTGGTAGCGCATAAAACTCAGTTCCCCGTCATTGGACCATTGATTCTTAGTCTGACAAGACAGATTCAGAATGTTGAAGTAGAACATCAGCCGAGAAAATATGGGAAATCGAATTATAAGCTTTCGAAACTTATTTCTACAACATTTGATAATGTTTTGAATTTTAGTTCCTTGCCATTGAAATCTTTGGGAATAATCGGCGTCTTTAGCGCAACATTAAGTGTTTTTATTGCCCTGTTCTTTTTTATAAAATATCTTGTTGTTGGGACTTCGGTACAAGGTTGGACTTCTTTGATCATATTGCTGAATTTTTACTCAGGTTTAATCTTGTTGTCGATAGGAATCATAGGAGAATATTTAATAAGAATATTAAAGGAGTCTAACAATTCTCCACGTTATTGTATCAGGGAAAAACTAAATTTCTAAGATGAAAGCGACCACTTTCCATTATTGTTTAAAATTTTTCGACATTTTTCCGCCAATTGGCAAATATTTGTCGTGGCGAGGAAGATTCGTGGCGAAACACATCGCTGCTTGTGGTCAGAATTTGAAGTTGGCTTCTCGGGTCAATATTTACAATCCCAAGCATTTGTGCTGCGGTGACCATGTGTATATTGGCTATAACACCTATATCGGTGGAGGAATGGTGAGATTGGATGATGAAGTTGTCATCGGTCCATTCTGTTGCATTGTGGCAGGCAACCATACTTGCAAGGATGGGTCGTACCGTTTTGGTCCATATGATGCTGGCTCTATAGAGATTGGGCGTGGAACGTGGCTTGGAGCCCATGTGACTATCACCAACAATGTAAAAATTGGCAAAGGCTGTCTCATTGCCGCGGGCGCAGTTGTTACACACGATGTTCCTGATGGCGTTGTCGTCGGCGGAGTTCCTGCCAAAATCATCAAAAACACAGACCATTCAGAATGACCCTGCAATTTATAGGAGATTTAATATTTGGCGACCAGCCAGTAAAATTCGGCTATGGCTTCGATTCAATGCATTCGGATCGCCGATACGAGGTGTTCTCGTCTGTGTCGGCTTTGCTGAATGGTTGCCCTACGATTGCTAATTTCGAAGCGATTATTCAACCAAGACCATCAAAGTCTACCATTTCCAATTGGTCGATGTGCTGCGATGAGTCGGCAGCCGTAGCAGTAAGGAATGCAGGCATAAGCGTCGTGAACGTAGCTAACAATCACACAATGGATTATGGAGAAGATGCGTTTCTTTATACGGTTGATTGTCTCCGTCAAAACGGATTGCAAATAATCGGTTTGCGTGAACATCCTTATGTAATATTGGAAGCTGAAGGTGAGCGCTGTGCGGTTGTCGGTGTGTCATACCTCAAAGTTCGGGCTCTGCACCCTTTGTATTTTTACAATCCTAGCAATGATGAGTGGCAGCAGGTAATCCATGAAATTAATAATCAAGGAGTGAATCAAATCGTGATTTATGTTCACTGGGGATCCGAATTCATTTATCTTCCAACCGAAAAACAACTGGAGATTGCAAAAAACTTGACTCACCTTCCAGTACAAGCTGTAATTGGACATCATCCGCATATTTTGCAAACATCTGGTTTGGTGAATGAAGTTCCTGTTTTCTTCTCGTTGGGTAATTTTGCTTCAGACTATTGGCAGGAACGAGCTCGAGAGTCTTCGATTCTTTGTATGGAACTTGATAATGGAAGCCCCCTTTTTAAGGAATATCCTTGTATGCTTGATGTTTATGGGTGTCCAAAAATATCAGGAGAATGTAGAACAGTCATTTTGAAGGATTATAATGGTGACATTTCCACCAATATGCATGTTCATCATGAGAGGAGCCGACTTCGCAAGGAGTATATGGTTGAGTTTGTACGCCATTTTTATAAAATTAAAAATAAAACGGCCTATCTCAAGTGGGTATTGAGACGTTTGTGGTTCATTCTGAAGTATGGTCGTGCTGAAAAAAACAATCCTGAATTGGTTTATGAAAAATACAAAAGTTAAGACGATATTCAAGGTTGTTTGCTCGGTGGGACTGATTGCTTTTTTGTTGTTTCACCTTGATTTCGCAAAGATCTCTACGTTGTCGTGGAGGATGGTGTTCATTCCATTTGTTGTCAGCGTTTTGGTTACGCTTTTGGCATTGTTAATCATGTCCTACCGATGGAGACTTTTGATTCGACAATATTTGTCAATAGAAACGCCAGTTCTCAGATTATTCAATTATTATTTGACAGGTATGTTCTTCAACATATTTCTGCCTGGGGCTATTGGTGGGGATGTGGTACGGACCAAGCGGTTGGTGGATCGGGAAGGTGCCAGTGTCAAAGGTGCTACCACCATAACAATCGTGGAACGGGCAGCTGGCGTTTATGGTCTAGGTCTGTTGTTGGCTGTCAGTTTGGCTGTGGGTAATTTCCCAGAACGTTTCCAAATATCCCAATGGATTCCACAATGGTTGCTTTGGTGCAGTCCTATCATAGTGCTGTCGGTGGTTCCCGTGCTCAAATATTTGCTCAATAAACATGACCTGCCCACCACTTATAGCTTTATTCTCCAGACAATTGCTGTGCTGTTACTTTCGCAAATGGGTGACGTGACCATTGCATGGATTTTTTCTCGCAGTCTGGGCATAGAAATCGGCTATGCCGCCTTCATTTTCATTATGCCTTTAGTGTATGTAGCAACTGTCTTGCCCATTTCATTGGGCGGGTTGGGGGTACGTGAAGGCTCACTCGCAGGGCTGATGATGTTGTATGGTGTGGATGCAAGTGTGGCTATTGTCATTTCGCTTTTGATGTATTTAGTCAAGGTGGTAGTGGGAATTATCGGATATTTTGTTTATTTGAAAGAGAAATGAAAATACTTATATTAGGTGCAGGTATCTATCAAGTCCCATTGATCAAAAAAGCGAAAGAAATGGGTCTTTATACAATCGTATGTAGCATTGAAGGGAATTATCCGGGCTTTGCATTCGCGGATCAGGTGTATTATGTCAATACAACTGATATTGAAGGGTGCCTTTCTGTTGCAGAACGAGAACAAATAGATGGTGTCTGCACAACAGGAACAGACGTTGCATTGCCTGCTTTAGGGGCAATTGTAGATAGATTTAATTTGAAAGGTCCATCATACAAATCGGCTGTCTTATCAGCAGATAAACGAGAAATGAAAGATGCTTTTGTTCGCAGTGGTGTTAGTACGGCAAATTTTAGGAAGATAGAGTCTTCAATCGAGGGCTTGTCTGCGGCTGAAGAAATTGGATATCCTGTGATTTTAAAGGTGACTGATAACTCTGGAAGTAGGGGAATTTGTGTAGTTCGAGATCGCTCTGAATTTGAAAACGCATATCATTCTGTATTACCATACACTAAAAAGGCATATATATTGGTTGAAAAGTATTTGGAAGGACATGAGTATGGAGCACAGGCATTGGTGTCGAATGGTAGAGTGCTATTCGTAATGCCTCATGGAGATATCGTGTTTCAAGGTAAGACAGGGGTTCCTGTTGGACATTATGTTCCTTACAAAATTTCTTCAGAGTTGGAGAAAGACACCGTTTCCCAGGTGGAGCGGGCAATCAAGGCTTTGGGTATAGACAATGCTGCAGTAAACGCCGATTTAATCGAGTGTAATGGAAGGGCCTATGTGTTAGAAATAGGTGCTCGTGTTGGGGCAACATGCCTGCCGGAAATCGTTTCACAATACTATGGAATTGATTATTATGAAATGATTTTAAAAATTTCATTGGGTTTGGCTTTTGAAGAAAAATTTATTCCCCAATGTGCGTGCGTCGCAGAATTAATAACTTCCGAAATAGATGGAGTGATAAAAAAATACAATACGAATATTATTCATCCTAATTTATTACAATATTCTATGGATTACCCAGTTGGTTTCAAGGTGAAAAGATTTTCTGTTGGACCAGATCGGATAGGACAAGTTATAACTTTTGGAAAGACATTAGAAGATTCTCAAAAATTTATGTCTGAAATTATGAAATCCATAGAATTAATTGTAGAGTAGAATCTATATTTTAGTTTTTTAAAAAAAGGAAATAAACTTAAAAAAATCAATATGTGTGATAAAAAGTATTTGAGCGAAATTTTGTGGAAAATTTTCCTAATGAGTAGCATTATTTTGGCGGTAATTCCAATGGTTCTTTGTGCCACGGGGAATGTGTTAAGTGCCGATCCCTCTTATTATTTATCAATAGTGGAAAGAATATCGGAAGGAAAGACATTGTATGGAGACATTAGGTGCGGATATACTCCTCTTTGGTTCTATCTCATGTTAGGGTGGAAAAGTTTGTTCAGTATTCCTTCTGGCAGTGAAGAGATGTACTATGTTTTACATTTTTTGATGCAATTGGGTGCGGCATTTTTCCTATATAAGATAATTCGTCGGATGGATGTCGATAGTAAGATTGCCTATTTTTGCGCTTGGTTGTTTGTTATGATGGGGCACAGTATGGAAGGTAACTTTTTGATTTTAGAGGTTTCCTCCGTCATGTTTGGGCTATTGGCCGTTTGGCTGGTGATGGCACAAAAGAATAGGACGATGTCAATACTTTTCGCAGGAATCGCTACAGCCTGCTCATTTTTGTGTAAACAATATGGCTTGGGCTATTTCTTTTTATGTATTTTTTTATTGTGGTTTGGTTCCAAAAACGGCAGGGGAAAGATATTTGTTTTCGTCTTAGGTTTTTTACTTCCGGTGTTGTTGTGTCTGCTTATTTGGCGGCAAGATTTTGTTTCAAACATACTGCTCAATGGTTACGGAACATCTGTAGATGAAGCGAGAGGAGTCAAATTCAGTGATAAGATGGGATGGATTATCGGATCTGGCAAGTACCTCTTTTTTCGTAGTGCCATTGTTTTGCTTCCCACTCTTTTGTTCATACCATTACTCGTCAAGGAGAAAAAAGCAATGTGGATCATCTTTAGCTGGTGTGGTCTTTTTGGATTTTTGATGGCCAATTATTTTGTTTTTGGCCTTCCTCGATATTTGTTGCTGACATTGCCTTTTGCGATGATGCTCATCGCTTTGACGTTATCAGTACTACCTAAGTCGGGAAAATTATTATGTATTGTTTTTGTTCTCTCGTTGCTTCATACAACTCTCTATTCGGTAGGCGTAACATATTATAAACGTGTTTGGGAGGTTTATTTGCATCAGGAACAAAAAGAACTTCGAGAAAGGATTGCCGATGATGTGAAGAAACATATTCGTCCCAACGCAACCCTTTGGACTCCCAATTGTGCTTTGTGTTTTGTGTATTATCTTTCTAATTCTACGCCTCCCAATTTGGCTACAATTGGCTATGCATTCGGTTCTGGAATGACTCGCGATATGGCAATGGAACAGGCGAAGTCAGCAGACTATGTCTTGTGTTTCGATATGGAAAAAGCCGAGCATTATTTTACACCAGAATTGACGAGCTTTATTCGCAGTCATGAAGCCATTTATGTGGATACGACTAATATTATCGGCTATTTGGGGCAGACAGGCAATATTGTCCTTTATGATATGTCAAAAATGAAATCAGAATGAATATATTTATCTTATGTAGGCAATGTTTGGGTATGTAGTGGATATTGTTAGCATCATCATATCCGTTTTGATAGAAAAACTTAAAGAAGTTCTAAAAATCAATTATTTGCAAAAAATATTAGTAGGTTGATATGATTCCCTTTAATAAACCTTTTCTGACAGGCAAGGAAGCCCACTACATGTATCAGGCTGTGTATGCCGGACAATTGTCTGGTAATGGCGCGTTTACAAAAAAATGCCAGCATTTCTTTGAGGAGAAATACGGTTTTAAGAAGTGTTTGATGACGACATCGTGTACGGATGCCCTTGAAATGGCAGCCATTTTGTGCGATGTCCAGCCTGGGGATGAAGTCATTGTGCCATCCTATACTTTCGTTTCTTCTGCATTGGCATTTGTCCGACAGGGTGCGAAGATTGTGTTTGCTGATAGCTATGCAGACAATCCGAACATAGACCCTGACAAATTGGAGAGTTTAATAACGGAAAGGACGAAAGTCATTGTGCCTGTCCATTATGCCGGTGTTGCTTGCGACATGGACAAAATCATGGAGATAGCCAACCGTCACAATCTTCTCGTCGTGGAAGATGCCGCCCAAGCCATTGATTCTTATTACAAAGGAAAGGCTCTCGGCGGAATCGGTCATTTCGGATGTTTTTCATTCCACGAGACAAAAAATGTGACAGCAGGCGGAGAAGGCGGTCTTTTGGTCATCAATGACGACCGGTTCATTCGCAGAGCAGAAATCATTTGGGAGAAAGGAACGAATCGAGCCGAATTTTTCCGTGGAATGGTGAATAAATACGGATGGGTTGATACGGGCTCGTCTTTCTTGCCATCAGAAATCAATGCCGCTTTTTTGTTGGCACAATTAGAGCATTTGGATGATATTCAAGGTCGTCGCAAAGCCATTTGGAAGATGTATCATGAGGGTTTGAAAGGATTGGAGGAGCAGGGCTTTATCCAATTGCCAAAGATTCCTCAATATGCAACCAATAACGCTCACATGTTCTATTTCGTGTGTAGAAATCTCGAAGAAAGAACTCAGTTGTTGTCCTATTTGAAAGAAAGCGGATATCTTGCCGTCTTTCATTACCTGAGTTTGCACTTGAGCGGATACTACCAAGAACATTCTGACTCAATTCCAACCTTGCCCAATTGTGACCGCTTCGCAGATTGTTTGGTTCGCTTGCCCATGTATTATGAGTTGACGGACGAGCAAGTTGGTTGTATTGTCGATTCGATTCGTCATTTTTTTTATAACAGTTAGGATATATGAAAAATATCAGACATTTTGTACACAATTTTTTAGTAGATCATTTTCCCAAATTCATGATTGGGAGAGAGTGGAAAATACAGTTCGGCGAGAAACTCGACTGGAACAATCCCAAAACTTTGAACGAGAAAATCCAGTGGTTGATGGCAAATACCGATACCACGGAATGGACTCGGTTGGCCGACAAGATTCTGGTGCGCGACTTCATCAAGGAGAAAGGCTTAGGCGACACCCTCACAGAACTTTACGGTGTGTGGGATAGGGCAGAGGACATCGATTTCGACCAACTGCCCGAGAAATGCGTCTTGAAATGTAATCACGACTGCGAGTCCATCGTGATTTTAGACAAGTCGAAGGGATTTGACAAGCAGCAGATTGTTGAGCATTTCAAACGGTGTTTGGTGCCATTCGGCTATGGTTCGGTTGAACCCCACTATACGCGAATCAAACCGAGAATCATGGCCGAAGAACTGATTCCGATGGACGAAACGGTCGATTCGTCGTCGCTCGTGGACTACAAATTCTGGTGCTTTGATGGTTTCGTACACAACTGTACGCCGTGCTACGACCGCAAGGGCTTGGATATGGTGTGCGACATCAACCTGCTGGAACCGTGGCGGCTCTATCGCGAAGGCCTCACGAAGGAATATCGGGAGTCGCATATGTTCAAGGACATGCCCGCTCCCCCCAACCTCGACAGAATGATGGAAATCTGCCGTGTGCTCTCCACGGGCTTCCCCGAAGTGCGCATCGACCTCTACGACACGAACGGCAGAATCTATTTCGGCGAGATGACCTTCTGTGCCTCGGGTGGAAGAATGCGCCAGTTCTCGCAGGAATACCAAGAGGAAATGGGAAGTTATGTAAAATTGCCATGAAAAAAGAAATCATCAATAACTCGTTCAGCCGTTTTGTCATCGTCGGCATCATCAACACGATTTTTGGGACAACTATCATGTTTGTCCTCTATAATGTCTTTCACCAGAGTTATTGGATTTCTTCCGCTGCAAATTATTTCTTTGGAAGTATTTTGAGCTATTTTTTGAATAAATACTTTACGTTCAGATACAAAGGTTGGGATTTCTCTTCCATTGTGCGATTCACCATCAACATCGTGGTGTGTTATTTCCTTGCCTATGGAATCGCAAAGCCCCTCGTGAAGGCCTTTTTCTCAGACTTGGGAAAGTCGCTCCAAGAAAACATCGCCCTATTTGTGGGAATGTGTGTGTTTGTTCTGCTGAATTATTTCGGACAGCGATTGTACGTTTTCAAAAAACAAAATCAATGACGATATGAAAAAAGTATCAATTCTCGTACCTTGTTACAACGAAGAGGCCTCTTTGCCCGCCCTTTACGACGCTTTGCATGGGTTGATGGAGGCTAACAAGCAGTATGACTGGGAGGTGTTGCTGGTGAATGACGGAAGCCGCGACCGCACGATGGAGGTCATCAAGGAATTGCGGGCTAAGGACAGCCGCATTTGCTACATCGACCTTTCTCGTAATTTCGGCAAGGAAAATGCCATGTTGGCAGGTTTCGACCATGTTACGGGCGACTGTATGGTCATTATGGATGCCGATTTGCAACATCCGCCTCATGTCATCCCGGAAATGCTGAAGAAATGGGAAGAAGGATATGATGACGTTTATGGTCAGAGATTGACGAGAGGCAAGGAAAGTTGGCTGCGCAAGCGATTTACGAAAATGTATTATTCGATGCTTCAAAAATCCTCGCGTGTGGAGGTGCTTCCGAATGTCGGCGATTTCCGTTTGTTGGATAGAAAGTGTATCGAGGAGTTGAAGCGTCTGCGCGAAACGCAGAGATATACCAAGGGAATGTATTGTTGGATTGGCTTTAAAAAAACATCCGTTCCATTTGAGACTGCCGACCGTGTGGAGGGAGAATCGTCGATGAAATTCTCTACGCTCTTGAATTTAGCGATAGATGGTATTACCTCATTTACGACGGCACCCCTTCGAATTTCCACCATCGTAGGAATGGTGATTTCTTTCCTTTCGTTTGTTTATCTGATATACATACTATTTCGCACGCTGATTTGGGGCGATCCTGTTCAGGGTTTCCCGACATTGATTATCATCATTCTGTTTCTCGGTGGCTTTTTGCTGCTGTCCCTCGGCATCATCGGTGAATATCTCGGTCGGATTTTCTATGAAACGAAAAATCGGCCGGTGTATGTGATTGGTGAGAAAGAGGGAGTATGAGGTTGAATGTTATAGAACTTTGAGGGTAATAACTATGGTTGAAACGAAAAAATGCCAAGGCAACAATAATGGTAAGGAAAGGCTTCATTTTATAGATGTAGCAAAAGGAATACTAATCTTATTGGTTGTTTATGGTCATTTGTATGCATGGACAAGAAAATTCAATCCAGAGGCGGCGGACCTTATTCTTCAGTCTCTTAATCTTTTTATTTCATTTTATATGCCAGCATTTTTCGTTATAACTGGCTTCTGTAGTAATTTTAAAAAACCTTTTCTTGAATTCGTTTCCTCTTCATTTAAGTCGATATTGTTGCCAGGTATTACATTCGCAGTGTTTTTTGCCATTATTAGTTTCGATGTCACCATCCAGAGATTATATAGAATAGGAAAAGATTTTCTTATGTATGGTGGACAATTCTGGTTTTTATCTGCATTATTTATTGCAAGATTGATATACTGGGTGCTATATAACAATTTTAGTGGAAATAAGACAATAGTTTACAGTATCATTCTGTTTGTTATTGGCTTTGCCATGTCCTTTTTATATAATTATTATGAATTTTGGTGGTTTATCCATGCCCTCTTACTGACGCCATACCTATGTTTAGGCCAATTGTTACGTAATCATAATATGATACCCTTTAGGCTTGCAGCCATATTATTTACAATCACTCTTGTCGTAACAGTTATACTTTCTAGCATTGGATTTTTGAGAGTTGATTATGCAGACATAACTTTTGTTTTAAAAGTTCCTGCTATAGTGCGATCGTTCATTAATATGAATTCTTCAATGATAGTGTCTTTGATCTTATTGTCTGTTACAGGGTCAATAATGACTATTGGATTGGCTAAATGGATTGGGAAAAACGCACTTTTAGAGTATATGGGGAAAAATTCTATTGTTATTTACTGCATGCATGGTTTCATATTACGGAATTTCTCATTGTTATTAGAAGATAGAGTTTTATCTGCATTTTGGTATTATGTCGTTGTTTTGATGGCGTTAATTCTTTCAGTAGTTGTTTCATGTGTTATCGCTTATGTTTTGAACCGCCGATTTTTGAAAGTTCTCATTGGTAGATTTTGAATACTATTTATTGTTTTTTTTCATGAACAACAATCGTCGGGGTGTTATTATAGGTTTATTATTGCTATGCAAAAAAAAGTTAGTTTATTAGTCTTTGTCTTCTTTAGTTCTTATATCGTTATTAAACTTTTAAAGACAATTCATACCGTCTATTTTACGGTTGGAGGATTCGAGTATCGCTCCTTTTCAATCAGCGACTGGCTGATTAATTACGAAGGAGGATTCGTGCGTCGTGGACTTATGGGGCAATTGTTATATTTGTTCACCAAAATTCAATTCTGCGATGTAAGAATCATTATCATGTGGATTGTTTTTGTAACCTCAGCTCTGTTTCTAGGTTTGACGGTTTCAATTTTCAGACGTGAGGGTTTTTCGCCACTGATTATACCCACTGGCTGCTTTGCTGGGTTCACCTTGTTTTCTTTGTATGGGAGAAGAGATATGTTAACTTTTCTCCTTATGTATCTCATATTTTTGATGTATAAAAAAGTCCAAAGTTCACAGCAATACAACATTTTGTTAAAAATTGTTTTTTATGTATTGTCCATTATGTTGATTCTCATTCACGAGAGCTCCTTCTTCTATACATTCCCGTTTTTGATGTTCATCTGTTATCGAAGAGCTCCCATCTCTCAGTCTTTTGTAAAGAAAATTTTGAAAAGTATTGTAGAGTTTTTGCCTATTCTTCTTACGATGGCGATTGTTTGTGTTTTCAAAGGCAATAAGGAAATAGCAGATAGTATTTGGAATTCTTGGAGTCCAGTTATCAATGCGTTTCCTGATTTTTCGGAAGGTGGGAAAATCTTCGGTTTGGATGCTCTTTCTTGGAAAACTAAAGATACTATCCTTTTACATTTACGACTCTCGTATTTAGGGGGCAACGCTTCTGTCTTTCGCATTTTTGTCATTATGTTTAATTGGATGGTTGTTTACTATTTGTTGACGAGATTGGATGTTTTGAAAAGTGGTGAATCCACAATGATGAATCATACTTATATGAGTGATATCGTATTGGTACAATTTATTTTTATGATTCCAATGTTTGGAATACTCTCGAGTGACTGGGGACGCACATTACCATACTGGGCGGTCTCTTCTGTTTTCCTTTATCATGTTTTTAAGGCAGATTTTTTTGTTTTCCCATCTCGTTTGTCATCGCTTTCTCAGAAATTGCAAGGGCTTTTCATGAACAAGAAGGGACTATTTCTGTCTCCCTATTTCTATTTAATTATTTTGTTGGTTACACCATTCTCTCTGTACTTGGCTCCTGATGTTAATAATCTTATACAAACAGATTTGCTTCGCTATGCAAGAAACGCAATGCTTATGTGTATTACACAATGATTCTTTTTTTAGTTTAGAAGGTCATGTTTAATAATTACTTTCAGCTCCTCCGCCCATCGCAGTGGTTGAAAAATATATTTATTTTTCTTCCTGTCTTTTTTGATGGGCATTTACAGGAATCTTCATATTTGTGGCCAGCATTGGTCGTTTTCGCGGCATTTTGTATGGCTGCCAGTGGTATTTATTGTTTCAATGACATCTTTGATGCTAATGCCGATAGGATGCATCCGGTAAAGAGTAAAAGGCCAATAGCAAGTGGTGCAGTTGGAAGAATTGAAGCATTGTTGTTGATGTCAGTTTGTTTTATACTCTCGATAGTCGTTATTTATCTATATAGATGGCCTTCCTTTGATGACTTTTTGAGGGTGGTTGGTGTCGTAATTAGCTACATCATGTTAAATGTGGCATATTGTGTTAAGTTGAAGCAGATCGCCATCGTCGATATATTTATTATTGCCACAGGTTTTGTGTTGAGGATATTTGCAGGTGGTTTTGCCACGGGAATTAACTTGTCGCATTGGATTATTTTGATGACTTTTTTGCTTGCCCTGTTTTTGGCATTTGCTAAAAGACGGGATGACGTTGTTATTTATGAGGATACAGGGGTGTTGGCCAGAAAAAATGTGAATCGCTATAACTTGGATTTCATGAATCAGGCCATCACTATCGTTGCCAGTATAACAATGGTTTGTTATATCTTGTACACGGTATCTCCAGAGGTTATTGAAAGGTTTGATAGTCCTTACGTTTATGTGACATCTGTTTTTGTACTGGCAGGCATTATTCGTTATTTGCAACTTACCATTGTCGATGTTAGAAGCGGTAGTCCGACCAAGGTTTTGATGAAGGACTTGTTTGTTCAGATTTGTATTGCTGGGTGGTTGGGAATGTTCTTTGTAATCATCTATTTTTGAAATTTCATAATGAAATTGAAGGAAACAGGCTTTGAATTTGTTCGTTTTACCATTGTTGGGTGCATTGCAGTTGCGATACAATATATAGTATATTATTTATGCTTGCAATTTTTGTCCCACAATATAGCGTTTGTTCTCGGATATGTATTTAGTTTCATATTTAACTATATAATGACGACGGCATTTACTTTCAGGACTCGTAGAAATAAGAATAATTTGGCGGGATTTATTTCATGCCATCTTGTTAATTTTTTACTCCAAGTTGGACTTCTAAATCTATTTATTATGATGGGATTAGCCAAGGAAATTGCTCTGATTCCTGTACTTGCCATATGTGTGCCATCTAATTTTCTTCTAATCAGATTGGTGATGAAGAACGTATGAAAAAAACAATCGCAGTATTTGATTTCGACGGGACACTAATCTCAAAGGACTCGTTCCTTGAATTCATTAAGTTCGTTTGTGGAGTAAGAAACTTCTATATTGGTTTTCTGCTATTTTCACCTCTTCTAATTATGATGAAACTTCATTTGTATCCTAATTGGAAGTTGAAGGAAAAGATTTTTTCTTATTTTTTTAAGGGAATGAAAAATAGGGATTTTCAAAATAAAGGATTACAGTTCGCAAAAAAAATCGACAGATATAAAAAAAGCAATGTTGTAGAACTTTTAGAGGGGCACATAGAAAAAGGTCACAATGTATATGTGATTACTGCGAGTATCGAAGATTGGGTTAGACCATGGTGTGAGGAACGTAATATAACTGCTGTGATAGGGACGAAAATCGAATTTGACAAGCAAGGTGTTCTTACAGGTAGGTTTTCATCAAAAAATTGTTATGGAATTGAAAAAGTTAACAGATTGCTTGAATTTGAGCCTCACCGTGAGAACTATCTTTTGTATGCTTATGGTGATAGCCGCGGCGATAGAGAAATGTTGGCTTTTGCGGATACGTCACTTAATGTCCGAACATTGGGACAATCGTAAATTTACAATCAAATTATCTGCTGAAGATGCGAGACAAATCGTTGGACTTATATCGTGCATTAACACTGATTTATATCGTGTGCGTAATACATGTAGTTTATTGGCTACCTTTTGATTTTGAGCCATATAAAGGTTTCCTTTTGTGGGAAATGCCAACTATCTTTTTTATTGCCGGGGCTTCGGCACAATATGCGAGCAGAAAAAGCATTAAGGAACAAATATACAATAGAAGCAAAAGAGTTTTGATACCTTATTATATTTATGCTTTTGGCAGTATTTTTATATTGTTCTTGATAAGTCTCGTTTCTATGATTGCCAAAGAAATAGAATTCACAATATTTGACTATAAATGGTCTGATCTTATATCTGTGTTGTTGGCAAGGTCGATACCAGGTATCCCGATGGTAAGACATTTGTGGTTTATTGTGCCATATATGCTTGTAACTGTTTTGTTTTGTCTCCAGCGCAAATATATGGAGAGGTATTCTACGAAATATTTGTTGTCATGTGTCTTCATTTTCATCTGCTCTGAATTTCTGCTGAAGATTAGTCATATTAATCTATCCCAATATCATTGGATAGTAAAGTTTGTGGTTTTGAACACTGAATATTTTCTTTTCTACAACATTTTTTTTATTGCCGGTTTCCTTTATTATAAAAGAATATCGAAAAGACAAGTTTTTTACATTCTCTTGCTTTCATTGGCGGCCTTTCTGGTTTTGTGCAAGGGCACAATTCCTGTCATGCAGGAGCGAAAGTTTCCGCCGTCAACTATCTTTATGTTTTTTGGTGTCATTTGGTTGTGCCTTCTGTCGTTTATCGCTCCATTAATAGCTTCTACAGGAAACAGAATTGTTGAACGGTGGAATAAATCTGGATACACAATATATCTTTATCAGAATTATGCGTTTTTAATCTTTCAGATTTCCATATCGGCTCTAATATCAAAGTATGTAGGATGGAATGTCATCGGCTTTTTTGTAAGTGTTATCTCTTTGTTCGTAATATCAACTTTATTGTCGTATATTGTAGTCCCTTTTGAAAAGGCTGTTATGAAAAAAACCTCTAGATTAACTGTTTGAATATGAATAAGGAAAAGAAATATAGAATCTCATCTGTTTTTTTGTGGGTTCTCCTTTTTGTGGTCATTTTGACGATGAATATGCTGACACCGTTGTCGGTGGCTGATGACGGAGCATACGCATTTGTGAAAGAACTCGTAGGTATGGAGTTTGACGATCATCGTCCCATCAAGACATTGGGAGATATTGTCGAGTCGATGACAAATCATTGGACTGTTCACAATGGTCGTATTACAAGTAGCTTTTTAGAATCGTTGTTCGCAGGCATTATAGGGAAACCTGCTTTCAATTTCTTGAACGCTTTGATTTTTTGTTTTACGATAGCATTCTTCCTATCGTTGTGCCGTTATGAGTGGCGCAGTCGTTGGAATTGGCTCGTGATGCTCCTTTTCCTTACCCTGATTCCAGCATTCAACGAGACTTTCCTTTGGTTCTCTGGTAGTTTCAATTATTTGTGGACGGCCTTTTTTGTCTTGGGATTTTTGTTGCTGATGCGTCGTTTTCGTGACGACAGTCTGTCGGCGAAGCATTGGCTTTTGATGCCTGTTGCGTTTATCTGTGGATGGACACATGAGGCATTGACATTGCCGGTAAGCATGGCTCTCGGACTATATATGGTGCTGCATATCCGTAGAATTTGGGGACAGGCAGTCTTGCCTTTGATGATTGGCTTCATGCTTGGTACGGCAATGAATATTTTAGGTCCTGGCACATTTACTCGAGCAGGAGCAGATGATGTTGTCGGTGTCGTGGGAGGAATCGTCGGGAAAGTCAAATCATTTGTAGTTTCTCTGTCACGACTTCGAGTGTTTTGGCTATTCTTGTTGATGAGCATAGTTTTGTTTATCCGAAACAAGAAAAAAACGCTTGCTTTCGTCAAGACACAGAGATGGCTATTGCTGATAACCCTGTTTTCATTGTTGGTGATTCTGTTGTCTGGAATGTCGAATAGCCGCGTGCGTTTTGGAACAGAACTCTTTTCTTTGATGCTCATCATGTGTTTGGTAAAAGATTTTGTCCATCGACATGAACGACCCATTCAAGTCATGGCTTTTGTCGCGTGTGTCGCACTGCTGATGCCGATTTTCTATTACCAGAATGCCAATTACGACAATTATAGAAAAATTTTGCCCCAATTGGAAAACAAAGAGCAATTCGTCATCTTGACCCCAACGGACACGATACCACAGTTTTGGCGACAGTATTTGGTGAATCATGTTGCTTTCGGCGATGAATACGCCTACTATTTAGCGTGTGACAAGGAGAAAACGATGGTTCGATATATGAGTGCATTGAACGGGAAACGTGGAATGTTCTATTTCCCAGAAGCCTTGTATCAAGACATCAAGTCTAATCCCGAAGACTACAACGATTTTAAAACGGTAGCGAACACCCATTTGTATGTTAAGAAGGTGAGTGACGAAACGATTCCCGACGTAACGTTTGAATTGGGAGAGGTGGAAACGTCAAAAGTTCCCTTCTATTTGCGGCCATTTACCCAATGGATTTCGTCTTATTCGTCAAAAACAGTAGGACCGACGTACAAGAAAATCATCGAATTAGACGGACAAAAATATTTGGTGGTTCCTGCTCCGAAAAAGGAATTTGCTGAGAGGGTAGAGGGAGTAAGCGAAGAGTAACATTGAGATAAAAAAGATAGAAATGGATAATACAAATGCTTTTTGGCAAGGAGATTCACATCGTTGGACCCTTTCATATTGCGGGAAATATTTGATGACCTTGGCGTTAGGCTTGGTTTACAAGCTGATTTTCAAATTCTTCGCAAAAAAACCGAGGAATACGAAATTTGGCTTGGTGTTGTGCGCCATTTTTAAGAATGAGGCGCCGCATTTGAAGGAGTGGATTGAGTATCATCTGTTGGTGGGGGTGGAACATTTCTACCTGTATAACAACAATTCCACTGACCAATTTCGCGAGGTGTTGCAGCCATACGTGGACAATGGGACGGTGACGCTGACCGAATGGCCGGAAACTCCTGGGCAGATTACGGCGTATAAACATTGGTATGAGAACTTTCGGGAGGAGACGACCTGGTGCTCTTTCTTGGATTTGGACGAGTTTTTCGTGCCCTATAAGCACACGAATTTACAGGATTGGCTGCAGCGATTCAAGAATTATCCGCTGGTGTTGGTCTATTGGAAGATGTTTGGCACGTCGGGACGTTTGGAACACGACGAGAGTCAGTTGCAGATAGAACAATACACGAATTGTTGGCCGAATTTGGTGAGCCGCGGAAAATTGTTCTACAACACCAATTACGACATCGGCTATTTCAAGGTCGATATGATGCACTATTTCCTGTGTCGCTATGGCCGCTTGAAGGTGCCACCCATCAATCAATTTGGCAAGTTTGTCGTTTGGGAGGTGCATCGCATGAAGAAAAAGGCCGACATCCAGTGCAATCACTATTGGAGCCGTGCTTACGGGAATTATGAGAAGAAGCATCAGCGCGGTTCGGCGTGCTGGGGAAAATCGTGGAAGACGTTCGACAAGTTCCTGCAGTATGAACATCAGAACACGTCGTCGGACCATCAAATCCACCGTTTCCTTGTTGAGTTGAAACTAAAAATGACGGGACGATACCCGGAAGAGTAAATGTTAAAGAAAATCATACTATTTCCGTTGCTGACTCCTCATTTGGTGTGCTATTTCCTCTCAAAAAACAAGCACATTATCGATGAGGACGTGGAAGCATGGGGAAAATATCGGAAAAACCTTCGCGAAGGAAGTCATATCGGCAATCTTATTAGTTTGCTGGTCAGTCAGAAGGACTTCCGTGCGCAATTTTACCTAAGAATTGGTAGAGCGAGGGTATTGTTATGCCTATTGCTACCTGACATCAAGTGTTACTCGTTTGAAGGCTGCGAGATTGGTGGCGGTTGGGTGCTGATGCATGGATTTGGTGTAGTGCTGAACGGAGGAGCAAAAATAGGAAGAAACTGCACGATGTATCATGGCGTGACGATAGGTGTCGCAAACGACTTAGAAAAAATGCCCGTCATTGGCGACAATGTGTTTATTGGTGCCGATGCCAAGATACTCGGTGGTGTTCGCGTAGGCAACAACGTGAAAATCGGTGCAGGAGCCATTGTGGTGGAAGATGTTCCCGATGATTGTACTGTAGTTGGACAGAAAGCAAAGGTTATTCAGCATTGAGATTGATTCAATGAATAGAATTTATTCCATCTCATATATTCGTGTGGTTGCAATGCTATTGATTGCGTTGTATCATTGTTATTGCTTTACTGCAGGAGTATGGTTCTTTGACGATTCTGTGAAACATGATTATGGATTGTGGTTCCCGATGTCTGTTTTCACGGGTCTCAATTTGTTCGTTTTCATTTCTGGGTATCTATATGGGTATATGGTCTTTTCAAAAGGGAAATACACTCAACTTTGGCCATTTATTCTCAATAAGGCAAAAAGGCTTTTGGTGCCATATCTTATTTGGAACGTACTGATAGTTTTATTGCTACCCTTTCATCCTTCCGTTAAGGAATTTGTCTTGATAGTGTTGCAGAAAGGCTATATCCATTTGTGGTTTCTCCTGATGCTATTCAAAATCTTTCTGGTGATATCGGTTCTGAGGCCTCTTTGGATGCGCACACGTTTATGGCACGATGTCTGTGTTGTCATTGCTCTATTTTTAGTCCACACCACGCATCTGCCCTTGACCGGTTCACTTCCCGACTTGGCTATTTTCTATTCGGGAATCATGGTCACGAAACATCGTGAAAACTTGCCTCAAAACATTCATGTTGCTTTGTTAATGCTGTTGTCGGTCGTTTATGTGGTTGGTTTTGCGGTAGATATTCCGATACTTAAACATGTCGTTTTTATCCTATTTGCTTTCTCATTGCTGAAATATTTAGATGCAATTTTCGAAAACCAATCATTTGAAAAGACTCATCAGTTTGTTGGCTTTTTAGACAAACATTCGATGGGTGTGTATATTTTGCACCACATCATCATTTTCCAGATTTTGATGTTTATACCGTCGTCCCATATATTCTTGAATACCTATCCGATGATTGGGCCGTTGCTATTTTTCATATTAATTCTGACGCTTTCATTGGCCCTATGTTGGTTGATAGGAAAAATTCGGTTGTTGGGAGTGTTGTTTGGATAGTAAATAATAACTTAATAAAGATTTTTATAAATGATACATAAACTATACGTATTTGTTGCATTTGTGGTGTTCTACCTATTCTCGATGGGAGCAGATGGACAAGATAAAAAGATGCGCAAATTAATTTTGTTTCTTTCGTGTTTGATATTGGCTTATTTTGCGGGCACAAGGTCTATGCTGTGGAGCGACACGATCGTTTACGTTATTGATTTCAATCTTTCTAATGATATTTTTCATTTTTCCTCGCTGGATACTCCTATAGGCTATTCTGAAAAAGGATATCACTTTTTAGCAGTTTTGGTAAAGTCTTTTACCGACAGTAGTGTTGTTTACCTCTCCATTATTTCTTATTTAAGTTTTTACTTCATTTATAGAGGTATCAGAAACTATAGTTTATACCCGATGTTGGGTTTGTGCATCTATGTTTCTCGTTTTATGATAGGCAGAAATATGATGCAGATACGTGCTTGTTTGGCAATTGCCATTATCATATCGTTTACTTATTTGGTTAAGGAGAAAAAGTGGTGGGCGTATTTCTTCGTCCTTTTCCTGTGTTATCAACTGCATCATAGTTCACTTGTTGCGGCTCCGTTGTTGTTTTTGGGCGTGCTAAATTATAATTTTTCCAGGAAACAAATTTATGGGGGATTAATCATCTCTTTCTTTATTGCCCAATTTTATGGTGGCTATGTCAGAAATATTGTAAGCAATTCTGATTGGATGATGGATATGGCAAGCTCATATATCCAAGAAGGTTCTGAAAAGGCGTTTTCCAACGACTTGACCAATCCCGTCATCTGGTTCCAAACAATCGTGTTGTTGATGTTTACATATTATGAAGACCGATTGAAAAATTTGACTGGATACTATTATATATATAGAAATGCCTACTTTGTTAGTACCGTCATTCTTATTGTGATGTGCCAATATGCGGTGGTGGCAGCACGTACTTCTACGCTGTTTGCGACATTTGAGTGTATGATAATCCCGTTATTACTAACGTTGTTCCCAAAGAAAGAAAGAACAATCCCTTATGCTATCATTGGAATCGGCCTTACTTTATTGTTCGTCTTGAACTGGCCTTCAAGTATTACGTTTGTTTGGTAACATATTATGAATTTATTGTTTGTAACATCAACATTGAGTTCGGGCGGAACAGAGCGCGTCATTTCCCTGCTTGCCAACGAATTGTCTCATCGTGGGCACCAAGTGGAAATTGTTTGCCTGAATCGCCATGTCGTGTTTTACCCGATTGACGAGCAAGTGAAGGTAGTATTCGCTGAGGAGGAAGCAGGTACGTCGTTCATCGGGAAGAAAATGCTGTGGTTGAGGAAGTATGTGAAAACGACTCGGCCAGATGCCGTTCTGCCATTTATGACGGATGTGTACAGCGTGACATTGGTGTCTTTGATGGGCTCGGGCGTTCCCGTCATTTCATCGGAGCGCTACGATCCCCGTGCATCAAACCTTCTGTACAAAACCATTCGATGGCTATTTTTGAGGCTGACGACGCATTTGGTGGTGCAAACGGAAGACATCAAATCGTGCTATTCAAAAGCCCTGCAAAAGCGAACGACCGTCATCTATAATCCAGTGAACGAAAAGGTGTTTGAGGATTCGCTGGTTCGGAAAGAGAAGCAGAACAAAATCGTTTCCGTGGGGAGATTGGCACCCCAGAAGAATTTCCCGATGTTGATCAATGCTTTTGCGAAAATTAAAGAGGAATTTCCTGATTATCAACTCGTTTTATTTGGAGAAGGGCCGCTGAGAGAAGATTTGCAGTCGCAGATAGATAGTTTGAACTTGTTTGAAAGCGTATTGTTGGCAGGGCGTTCGAATGAAGTAATTGAGGAACTGCGAAGCGCAAAATTGTTCTGTATGTCAACCAATGCCGAAGGAATGAGCAATGCACTGATTGAAGCAGTGTGCGTGGGATTGCCGGTGATTACTACAAACGTGTCGGGCGCAGAGGAGTTGGTTGATGACGGAAAGACAGGATTTATCACGCCGATTGGAGATGAAACACAATTGGTCATCGCGTTGAGAAAAATGCTGGGGAACGAGGACTTGATGAAAGAAATGGGGGAGAGAAATTTGCAAAAAAGAGAGTTGTTTAATTTGAAAACCATTGCCAATGAATGGGAAAATGTCATAAAATCAGTAGTTTATGAAAAAAAGTAATCTGTATTATCTTCTAATGAATCTCCAATATCGTTTTCGGATGTTGATTCCGAGATGGATTTATGCACAGGTGACTTACTTCATGAAATGTCGGAAGTTTCTTAACCTCCGTCACCCCAAGACTTTTGATGAGCGAATCTGGTGGCTGAAGTTCAATTATTTCAATCCGCTGATGACGCAGTGCAGCGACAAATGGGAAGTGAGGAAATATGTGGAGAAATGCGCCCTGAAAGACATCTTGATAGACTGCTACGGCCATTACGACTCGGTGGATGCCATCAATCTGGATGAGATTCCCGTGGAAGAATTTTTCTTGAAAGTCAATAACACTTCTGGTGGAAACTTGATTTGCCGAAAGAGTACGTTTGACAGAGAAGCCATCCGTCCGCTGTTTTCTGCCTTGCTGAAAGACAACTTTTACTGGCATGGCCGCGAGTACAATTATAAGCATATCAAACCTTATATTTTGGCAGAGCAGGTATTGAAAGCCGATGACGACATTGGTCTGATTGACTACAAGTTTCTGTGTTTCAGCGGTGAACCCAAGTTGCTGTTTATGGATATTGGCGTGGCAAAGACAGACGGAACCCACGCCGAAGATTATTACCGCAACATTTACGACATGGATTTCAAACTGATAACGGATATGAAGGAAACACGCGACAATTATCGGGTTGAAGACATCAAGAAGCCGGGTCAATGGGACTTTATGCTTGAATGTTGCCGCAAATTGTCAAAGCCATTCCCTCATTGTCGTGTAGATTTGTATTTTGTAGGCGAAAAGGTCTATTTTGGCGAGATTACGTTCTTCCACGGCTCTGGTTACAATGAATTCGAACCGTATGAGAAAAATCTTGAGGTAGGTAGTTGGATTCCGCTCGATCGGTCTTTCCCTAAAAAGTATTGAAAATTGGAAAGGAATTTTGACATAACTTTTTTGCGTCCGAAAAAAGCCGAGGCCCTCTGCCGCCTCTATGAGAAACCTTTCGAGCGAAAGGAGAAGCTGCAGGTTTGGCGCGGAGCAGGCACCATCCTTCCGTCGCTTGACCATCGCAATCGGTCGATGGGAAACAAAGGCGGTGTGGTGGACGAACAGGGCAAGTTCGTCGGCTTGTCGGCCATCAACGACGAATGTCGGGCATATCCTGTGGACGGCATTGGTGAGGCAATGGATCAGCGCGTTGTCTATTGTGGTTATTTCCCAATGCATTGGGGGCACTTCCTGACGGAGGTGGTCTGTCGGCTGTGGTATGCGTTAGACCATGATGACGAGGTGGAGAAATATATTTTCACCGTTCGTCCGGGCTTCGAAACCAAGATGCACGAGAATATGCTGAGTTTCTTCGATGTTTTGGGTATTTTGGAGAAAGTGGAATTGACGAGCAAACCAGCCGTCTATCGCGAAATCATTGTTCCCGAACTTTGCTACAAGACTTTTGAATATGATTCGGAAGAGTATCTGAGAATGTTCGACAAGGTGAAGGAAAACTTGTTGGCGGCTCCGTCAGAAAAAACGGAAAAATACGAGAAAATATACCTCAGCCGAAGTCGTTTCCTGAAAAAATCAGGCAAGACAGAGGCCGGAACAGAGTTGTTGGACGATTTTTTCAGTCGCAATGGCTATCAAATCATTTATCCAGAAGAATATTCGTTGGCAGGATTGACCCGTTTGTTGCATGAGGCGAAGGAATGTGCCACAACGGAAGGAACCATCAGCCATAACATTTTGTTCGCTCCCGAAAGCCTTTCCGTTGTCATCGTGGAGCGGGAGGCGTGGCTCAACACCTATCAGATTGGCCTCAATCGCCTTCGCCCATGGCAAATCACTCACGTCGATGCGCATTATTCGCTCTATCCGACCGAAATGGGATTTGGGCCGTATATCATCGCTTTCACCAAAGAATTTCAGCAGTTTGCCACTGACAGGGGCTTCGTGCCACCCTCGGCGGAGTTTTTGGGTGAAAAATATCTGCGTCGTTGTTTCCAAACATACATGAGTGCTTATTTCGAGCAGCATGGCTATCAGTGGAAAATGTCGGGAATCACAGCCGATGCTGACTATCTGTATGAGTCGTACGAGAGTGGTTGCGAGGTGTTCGGACCGTATTTGAGAAGAGAAAAGCCTTTTAAAATTTCCCAATATTTTCACCCCCATTACTGGCGCAAAATGCTGGGGAGAATGAGGCGAGGGGAATCATAAAAATTGATAGATAATGACCATTTCCGTTTTGATGTCGGTTTATAAGTCCGAGAAAGGAGCGTTTCTCGACCGTTCTTTGCAGAGCGTGTGGGACGACCAGACGCGGAAGCCGGAGCAGATTGTCTTGATTGAAGATGGGGCAATTCCAGAAGAATTGGAGTTGATAATTGATAGTTTTCAGTCGAGAGTTAATGCATCTGGTGTTGCCAAAATGGTGGTAGTGAAGTTACCAGTGAACGGAGGATTGACAAAAGCGTTGAATGCTGGTATCAAGCATGTGACGGGTGATTTGATTGCCAGAATGGACAGCGACGATATTTCTGCGTCTCAGCGGTTTGATCTTCAAGAGAAATTCTTTCGCGAGAACCCGGAAGTCGATATTCTCGGCGGCTCGATGCAGGAGTTCGACGACGAACACGAGTGTCTGAACGTGCGCCATTATCCGCTGACGCACGAGGATGCCTGCAAATACATTGTGAAAGCCTGTCCGTTGGCACATCCGGCAGTGATGATGCGCCGTCGGATTTTCGACGAGGGACTGCATTATGACGAGCGTTACCGCATGAGTCAGGACATCAAACTGTGGTACGATGCCATTCTCGCCGGCTATCGAATGGCGAATTTGCAGGAAATAGTGCTGTTTTTCCGCCAGCAGGGCGACGTGTTCCGTCGTCGCAGCAGGGTCAAGGCTTGGAACGAGTTTAAAATCTATATGAACGGCATCTATCGGATGCACGGCCTTTTCACGTTGGCCTACCGCTATCCGATTGCCCGTTATGTTTTTCGCAATCTTCCGCCCTCGTTGGTCAAGCGGATTTACGAGAGTGGAATGAGAAAAAAGGTTTTGGAGGGAACAAGAAAATGAAGATATTTTTGGTTTGCAACTCTTTGGGCGGCGGTGGTGCCGAGCGAGTAGGAGTAAACCTTGCTAATGGGTTTGCTGATGCAGGTCATACAGTATTTATGCTGACAGATCTGTTACAAAAAGCGACCTATCCGATAGATAAACGAGTAAAACTCATAGCCTTTTGTGAAAAAAAAGTTGGAAAGTTAAAGAAATGGAGTAGTGCGGTCCGTTGTATAAGACGACAAGCTAAAGAGCAGAGACCGGATGCAATCATTGGAATCATGCATTTGTGCTCATTTGCTGCAAAAGTAGCGGTAACGGGGCTTGGAATCCCTGTCGTTCTAACAATTCATCACGCTCTGGAAAGGATTGATTCCCTGCCAACAAGTCGTTTGGACACTTTTTGTGACAGGCAACTTTCAAGAATCTATGATCGTGTGACGGTCTTGACAGAAGCCGATACTTTGGCTTTGGGAAAAAGGAAAAAGGTTTCAGTTATGCCCAATCCTTCAACATTCAGCTCTTGTGAGGAATTTTTGAAAAAGGAAAACATTATTTTGTCGGCAGGAAGATTGGATGACTGGAAGTTCAAAGGATTCGATCTTTTGATAGAGGCTTGGGGACGGATTGCTGCTAATTTTCCCTCTTGGAGTTTGCAAATCGCGGGTGCAGGAAATAATGATACAATTCGTTTCTTTGAGAAATTGGCAAAGGATCATAATGTATTCAATCGAGTCGTGTTTTTAGGCTATCGTACAGATATGGAGTCTTTGTATCAGCGGTCGGCCATCTATTGCCTGAGTAGCAGAAGCGAAGGCTTGCCAATGGTACTGATAGAAGCGATGAGTCAAGGTTGTGCACCTGTGGCTTGTGAAAATCTTGGTCGGACAAAGGAGATTATTACCAATGAATCGGAAGGATTGCTATTCAAGACCGCAGATGCAGAGGATTTGGCAGATAAATTGACAAGAATGATTGTGGACAACGGCTATCGCCAATCTGTTCAGAGAAATGCAGTAGAACGTTCGAAATACTATTCGCTCAACCACATCATCAATATGTGGGAAGAAATGTTGGAGAATATATAAAAAATGAATGAATGAATCCAAAAATAAAAAAAGCATTGCAAGACCCATATTATGCTTGTAGTCTGTTGCTGAACAGAGTGGGTCGTTTTGTGAGTGATGAGAATTTCGTCAAATGGACTTATTATTTGACGTTCCGTAAGAAGTTGGACTTGGATAATCCCAAAACGTTCAATGAGAAATTGCAGTGGTTGAAACTGAATGACCAGCACGAGGAATACACCCAAATGGTGGACAAATACGAGGCGAAGAAGTATGTGTCGAATTTGATTGGTGAGGAATATATCATCCCGACATTGGGTGTCTATGATTCCTTCGATGAAATCG
This sequence comes from Prevotella sp., assembly GCA_017412145.1. Lineage (GTDB taxonomy): Bacteria > Bacteroidota > Bacteroidia > Bacteroidales > Bacteroidaceae > Prevotella. The sequence goes on along the minus strand of JAFPYO010000025.1, from coordinate 79,659 downwards.
ATTTTGACAAATTGCCGAATCAATTTGTTTTGAAATGTACGCATGATTCGGGTGGAGTAGCCATTTGTAAGGACAAATACTCCTTTGATGTCAAGGCTGCTCGAAAATTGTTATCACGGAACCTGAAGAGGAACAAGTATTGGTCAAGTAGAGAGTATCCTTATAAAACCATTAAACCGAGAATTATAGCCGAAAAGTATATTGAAGAATCTGCGGGAGGATTGGTAGATTATAAATTTTTCTGCTTTAATGGGTATGCAGATAGTGTTATGCTCTGTATAGATAGACATCTTGAAGATACAAAATATTATTTTTTTGATAATAATTGGAATCTATTGAGAATAAACTGTCGCGGAAAGTCTGCACCCAAAGGATTTACAGTTCCGAAACAGGACAATATGGACAAAATGTTCTCAATTGCAGCCCAATTGTCGAGGGGGATTAAGTTTGTGCGCGTTGATTTATACAATGTAAATGGCCGAATTTATTTCGGAGAAATGACTTTCTTTCCTCAATCTGGATTAGATCCTAATTTGTTGATTGAAGCGGAAACTCGATTTGGTAATTTAATAAATGTTTAACCAAAATCCTTTTGAAACAGTAAATAATTAAATATTTGAAAGAATGAAAACAGTAGGTTTTGTTATTTCTCACAAAGAGAATGAGAACAGAAGGGCTTTAATCCCTGATGATGTATCATGCGTGAAACATAAAGATTTCCTTTTCATAGAGAAAGGATATGGAAACGTTTTGGGATATTCAGATGAAGATTATCTCTCTCAAGGAATTGGAGGGGTTTGCACTCGTGAGGAGATTCTCCAAAAAGATATTATTTGTGATCCTAAAGTCGGTGATGCGGAATATTTAAATTCATTGAATAGACAAACAATTTTCGGTTGGGTACATGCTGTCCAAAATCGCGACATTACCGATCAGATTGTCGGTGCCAATTTAACAGCGTATGCTTGGGAGGATATGTATGAATTGGGACGCCATGTGTTTTGGCGTAATAATGAAATTGCTGGGGAGGCAGCAATTATGCATGCTTATCTTTTACATGGAATTTTTCCTTATAACACAAAAGTTGCAGTGTTAGGGCGTGGTAATACAGCCCGTGGGGCAATAAGAATGTTGAATGACATGGGAGCTCAAATGTGTTCTTATGACAGGAAAAGTGAAAAATTGTTCCAAAAGGAATTGGGAGAATTTGATGTCGTTGTAAATGCGATATTGTGGGACACCTCTCGTGAAGATCATATCATCTATAAAGATGATTTGAAAAGGATGAAACGCGGAGCAATGATAATTGATATTAGCTGTGATAGGGGAGGTGCAATTGAAACGAGTGTGCCAACGACTATAGAATCTCCTGACTATCTTGTTGATGGTATTCGTCATTATGTTGTAGATCATACACCGGCATTGTTCTATAAAAGTACTTCTCAAGGTATTAGTAATGAAGTTGTAAAATATTTAGATTATTTAATAGTGGGAGATGGAGTCATTCCGGAAATCCTTTCAAATGCTTGCATTATTGATGATGGCAAAATCATAGACCAGAGAATTTGTAAATTTCAAAATAGAAACTTGAATGGAATTTGTGACTTTAAATAATGGTTTATCAATGCCCATAATCGGTTTAGGTACATGGGCTCTTCCCAATGAAAATCTTATACAGATAGTTAAGAAAGCTTATGGGATTGGTTATACAAAATTCGATACGGCATGGAAATATAAAAATGAGAGTGTATTGGGCGAGGCCTTTCAGGAATTAGATTGTGATAGGAAGAACCTTTTTATTACAACAAAACTCCATGAGTTACAACTTTATTATGGAGGAAGATTTAAGCGATTTCATATTAGAAAGTCTTCCGTTGTAAAGGCAGTTAAAGAGGCGTTAAAGAATTTGAAGATTGACTATCTTGACCTATATTTGATACATTGGCCATTTCCTGGTTATGTGAATATGTATGAAGATATGGTTGAGTGTTATAAAGAAGGGTTGGTAAAATCTATCGGCGTTTCATCCTTTACAGAGATACAATTGGATGAAATATATAAAAAGACAAAAGTAATGCCGGCTGTGAATCAATTTGAGATAAGCCCATACAATACAAGAAAAGATTTGATTAAGGCTTGCAATGATAGGAACATAATAATAGAAGCTTATTCTCAATTTGGTGGAAAATGGATAGCAAGTTCAGAATTGATGAATAATCCAGTATTAGTAAAAATTGCTATCAATTATAATAAGAGTGTAGCTCAAATTATTCTTCGTTGGCTTTTGCAACAAGGAGTTTGTGTAATACCTCGATCTCAGAATGAGGCTCGCCAGAGTGAGAATATTGATGTTTTTGATTTTGTTCTTTCTAATGATGATATGAAACATATTGATAATTTAAATCGGGAGAGCTATGTTTGGGGTAAGCCTGGTGATGTTGACTAATCTTAATAAATATAATGTTTTTGTTATGAAAAAAATGATAAAAAAGTATGTTAATGGTTTTTTGTATGAACGTAGGGTTTTAAAGAACCGTTATCTAGATTCTGTTAATGATTTAAACAAAAGTTATCCGAATTTAGATACTTTTGTCTCGAACCAACAAAAAACAGAAATTATGGATTTCTGGGGCAAATATCTTGTCGGAAAATATGCAAAAAAATATTTTGATATTAGGTGGTTTGATGTGTATAATAGCGTGAATAATGGCGATTATGATTTGAGGTTATATATTCCAGATGGTTTTTATTATTGTATCGTTGACACTTACTTTTCCAATCATGAAGCATGTTATATCATGGATGATAAAAATTTTTATGATTTATATTTTCCAGAAATAACAAGACCTAAGACAATCATAAGGAAAGAGAGTGGCTGCTTTTTTGATGCTAATTGGGCTTTGCTCTCATTGAATGAGGCTTTGGATAAATGTTCACAAAATAGCAAAATAATAATTAAACCTTCAATTAGCTCTTGTGGAGGCAGAGGAATTGATTATTGGAATCCATCTGAGATGAACATAGATGATTTGAAAATAATTCTTAACCAGCATGATTCGGTCGTTGTTCAAGAATGTGTTATCCCCCACAAACTTTTTCAAAAAATCAACAAAGACTGTTTAAGTACATTACGAATCGTTACCTTGTTGTTTGAGGGGCAGGTTCATGTGGTTTCATCGGTTATAATAATGGGTGGACAAGGGGCAAAAACCAATCATTTGCATAGCGGCGGGTTGGTTTGTGGAATCCATGAGAATGGAAAACTGAAGAATAAAGCCTATGACGGCCATGGAAATAGTTATGAAGAACATCCCAATGGTGTCATTTTTGGCGAGACATTCATACCAGGCTATCATGAATGCGTTCAATATGCTAAGTTACTTGCTCCAAGAATGTGTAGAGTTACAAAGTTAATCGGATGGGATTTTACTATAGGCCAAAATGGTGAGCCTATGCTAATTGAGGCAAATTTGACGTGGGGAGGTTTATGCCAAATAGCAAATGGCCCAATATTTGGAGAGTTGACAGAAAGGGTTTTAAACGAAGTCGTATCTAATAGCTTTTTATTCAAATAGGTTTTAAAATATGAGAAATAGATTAATGTATTTAATTCATACGATTTCGTATCGATTAAAGATTTACAGGCCGTTTTTATATTTGTACAAAAATAGGACAAATCTCTTGTTCGCGAAATCTTATTATCCAGAAGTCTCGACACGTAAAAGTGTCTTTAGAATTCTGTGTGATCAGATATATAATATTATGAAATATGGTTGGCCAAATGAGTTCTATTATTTATATGGTTTGGATCGCAAGGGATTCCGTTCTGCCCGTGAATTCGTTGATTATACTCTGTTTTATAGAAGACGCGAATATTTAAATCACTTGCAAGAAGAAAATGACATTCCCATCCTGCGTGACAAACTGCAATTTGGTATGTTTGCAGAAAAAAATAGGATTCCAACGCCAAAAAATCTGGGCTTTTTTGATAAATGTGGTTTCCACGATATCCAAAAAAATCAATTGATTGAATATGACAGATGCGCTGTTTTTGGTGAAGATGGTATTTTTTTCCTGAAGCCATTAGAGGGGGAATGTGGTAGGGGCATCTTTAAATTAGAAATATCCGATAATATAATTCTACTAAATGGAATCAAGACAGAAGTTCGTGATTTAAGGGATATACTTAATGGCGGTGTTTATTTAGCGCAGAGATCCATACTCAATCAGCATCATCTTCTTGAATTGATTTTCGAAAAATCGTTAAACACAATTCGTTTGGTCACAGTATATAATAAAGTAGTCCAAAAAGTTTTGCCTTTATCTGCTGTTTTACGAGTTGGTGTTGGGGATAATCATGTGGATAATTGGGCTGCAGGTGGTCTTTCAATTGGTATTGATTTGAAAAATGGGAAGTTGAAAAAATATGGTTTTTACAAACCAGGAAAAGGGACTAAGACAGCGTTTCATCCTAATAGTAATCTTTTCTTTGAGGATTATTTGTTGCCATATTGGCAAGAAATTTTGAATAGTGCTATAAAATTTCATGAGAAATTGAGAGGACTCCATTCTATAGGTTGGGATGTCGCGATAACAGAAAATGGCCCAGTTTTCATAGAAGGAAATGATAACTGGGAATTATCATTAATGCAAGCGTGTAATGGTGGCTTGAATAATACTTTTGAAGATTTTTTCTCTAAATAATTCTTTTTTAAGAAATTCGCCATCATATTATTTGGTTATCTTCTTACGCAATTATCATGTTAGTCAACTCCATTGTTTTTGTTGCTTTTTTCTTGGTAGTGCTGCTGCCGTATTTAAGCGTGCTCAGGGGAAACTCGAAACTTCAGAATCTGTGGATTCTCGTTGCGTCGTATTTCTTCTATGCGTATGCCGACTGGCGGATGGTGGCGTTGTTGTTGGCGGCAACGGTGCTTTTCTACTTGCTGGGCAGGGGAATCGAGAAATTTCAGAAGAAAAAGGAGAGCAGACGGGCGAAAATACTGATGATTTCAGGTGTTGTGGCAGGTGTCGGATTGTTGCTCTACTTCAAATACCTAAACTTTTTCATTGAGCAGTTCTCGGAATTGTTTGCCTTGTTCGGGCTGAAAACGAATTGGAGCACTTTTCAGTTGATTGTACCCATTGGCATCAGCTTTTTTACGTTTAAGTTGATTTCCTATGTGGTCGAGATTTATAAGAACAACATCCATTCTGAGCGGGATCTCGTTGATTTTGCTGCCTATATAGCATTTTTTCCGACGATTATGTCGGGACCGATTGACAAGGCGAATGACTTTCTGCCCCAACTGAAAATGCCGAGAACATGGAGCAACGCGATGGTGTTGGATGGCTGCAAGCGCGTGTTGTGGGGAATGTTTTTGAAAATGTGCATTGCCGATAAGATTTCGCCTTATACCGACTCGGTCTTCAACAATTATTACCATCACAGCGGTGTGACGATTATCCTCGCGTCGGTGCTTTATACGTTCCAGATCTATGCTGATTTCTGCGGCTATTCGGAAATGGCGATTGGCGTCGGGCGCGTGATGGGGTTCCGTATCACCGAGAATTTCCGCCGACCTTATTTTGCCACGAATGTGGGCGATTTCTGGCGCAGGTGGCATATGTCGCTGATGAATTGGTTTCGCGACTACATCTACATTCCTTTGGGTGGAAGTCGTTGCTCGAGGGCCAAAATGTATTGGAACACGATGGTGGTGTTTATGGTGAGTGGCTTGTGGCACGGTGCCAACTGGACTTTTATCATCTGGGGAGCCTATCACGGCGCGTTGGTGTGTTTCTATAAAGTGTTTAAGTCGGGAAAAAAGAGTCCGCAATCGGGTGTCGGCGGGGCAGTAATGGTCGTGTCGAAATATGCTTCGATTTTGTTCGTTTTCGTACTAGTGACCATCGGATGGATGGTGTTCCGATGCGACAATTTTCATCAGTTCTTCGGAATGTTAGGGCGCTTTACGGCACCCGGCAGTCTGTTCTTCTCGTGGGCATTGACCGCGATTTTGCCCATCGGAATCATGCTTTTGAAGGAGTTGAAGGACGAGGAAGGGTGGAATATCCATCTGCTGCACTCGAAAAACCTATACGTTCAGGCGATTAGCATTGCATTTTTGATGATTTATGTGTTCTACACGGGTGAACTGAATGGAGCACAATTTATCTACTTCCAATTTTAAAATTTGTTGAGAAGTGAACAAAAACGTTTTTAAATTCATCGGAATCATTCTGGCGATTGTTGTTGGTGCCGACCTGCTGATTGGGGCGGTGTCGAAAGATGCGATTCTGAACGTGAAGGACGTGGGCGTGAACCAAACGAATACCGTGCAAGCCTTTTTCAAACGGAAAGCCGACGTGCTGATTCTGGGGCCATCGACGGCGAACCATCATTTCGATTGTCAGATTTTGAAGGATTCGTTGGGAATGACCTGTTATAACGCGGGACGCGATGGACAGAATGTCATCTACAATGCGATGGTGCTGGATGCCTTTCTGACGCGATGCACACCGAAAATGGTAGTCGTTGAAGTGGGAAGTAGCACGTTGTCGGATGTTTGGATGTCATCATTGAACGATTTTAATTGTTATTATGGGATTTTACAGCCGATTGATGACATTCTGGACTCAATCGGCACACCGATCGACCGAATCAAGCGACTGTCAGGCATTTATCGTTATAACAAGACCTGGGAATGGCTGTTGAATGCGAAAATTTCTGAAGAAGTGCCCGATTTAGACGGCTATCGGCCAATGCCAGTGAATCAGGACGCAAAGTTTAGGTCTGTAAAGGTCGAAGGGCAGTTCGTTATTGACAAAACTTGCAAACATTATTTGGATAAAATTATTTCAGACTGCCAAGAGAGGAACATTCAGTTGCTAATAACCAGTTCTCCTTCACTGATAGTCGATTATGGTAATTTCTTGCAGGAAATGGAAGCCTATTGTCAAAAGCATTCGGTCGATTTTCTAAGTTGGAACGGAGATACTGCCTATACGAATCATTCCGAATTATTTTATGACAGGACACATTTGAATGAGAATGGTGCAAAAATGTTCACAAGGGATTTCCTCAGACGAATTAAAGACAAAAAATGACAATACGCGAAATCATCTTCTTTGCCGGCGGCGACCCGGAGAGTGCGCAGACGTGGTCGAATGTTCCGAAATGCTTTATCGACGGTTTGCGACGGAAGGGCATCGTGGTGCATCCTGTGGCATTGACCAACCAGCGATGGGAGCGCCTTTATGACAACTTTATCCGTAAGGTGCTGAAAGTCTTGACGTTATGGTACGACGAGCCGAAGTACTATGGCTATACTTGGCTGCACAAGTGGATTGGTAACAGGCGCATCAAGAAGGCGGTGGCAGCTTTTCCGCAGGCGGATTATTGTTTTTTCATCAACTACGCCTTTTACAATCGGTTCAGTGCGATTCCGTCGCTGTTGCTGAGCGATTGGACGAGCGCCATCAACCTGCAACGACGGGGAAAGGCGGTGGCTCGTTTCCAGAAGCGGTTTAGTTTGCAGGAGAAGGAGGCCATTGAGCATGCGGAGCACGTCATCTCGATTTTCCCCTTGTGTGCCGAGGAGATGCGGCAGTTGTATCCCACGGCCTCGATTCACTATTTGGGCGGCAATGTCATCAACGATTTGTCGGGCGAGGAACTGTCTGAAACGGACGTTCTCGAACGGAAAAAGGCTTCTCGGAGGATTTTGTTCGTTGGCAAGCCCGACCGCTACAAGGAGAGTGCCATCAAACTGATGAGGGCGGTGGAATTGCTGCGAAAGACCGATGAATACAGCGATTTGGAACTCGACATCATCGGAATCCAGCGCAATCAGTTGCCAGAGGTACCCCATTTCGTGCAATGCCATGGATTTCTTCGGAAGGATGTGGCCGACGAATGTAAAGAATTCTACGATTGCCTGAAAAATGCGAAGGTTATCGTCAATCCGACACCGAAATGGGCGGCTTATTCGTCGATGATTGAGGCGATGTATTTCTACACGCCCGTCGTGGTGTCGCCTTTCGACGATTTCGTGCAGGAATTTGGCGAAACGATTGATTTCGGTCGCTATAATCGAGATTTTTCGGAAGATTGTATCGCAGAAAACATCAAGAAATTGATGGATTCCGACGATTATCTGAAGACTTGTCGGCAGGCGCACGAAGCGGTGAAAGACTACACTTGGGACCGCTATGTGGACAAGGTTTTGAAATTGTGTGAACAATGACACGAACGCAAGAGGCTTTTCTGGATTTGCTGCGATGCGGACTATGGGGAACGCCCTTGAATCCGTCGATTTTCGGTGTTTCGGAGCGTACGGGCGACAATAGCGGTGCGGCGAATCTCGCCCAATCGTCGATGTTGAGCCACGACGAATGGAAAAACATCGTGGATATGGCCATTGAACAGACGGTGACAGGCGTAGTTTTCGATGCCTTGCTGACTTTGCCGAAAGCTTTGCGACCGCCGAAAGACATCTATTTCAATTTGGTAGCGCAAGTCGGTGACTTGGAGGAAGGAGGCTATCTGATGAACAAAGCCATCGCCTACCTTTTCCATGCATTCGACAAGGCTGGCATTGAGGTTTTTCTGCTGAAAGGGCAGGCTGTGGCGCAGTTCTATCCGCAGCCGCTCCATCGAGTTCATGGCGACATAGACCTGTTGGTGCCCGACGCGCAGAACTTCGAAAAGGCGATTGCACTGATGCAGTCGCTGACGGGCGAAGAAGGCGAACCCGAGGACGAGCGTAGCCATGTGGTGTTTTCGCTGAAAGGTGTCTGCGTCGAGGTGCAGGGACTCAATGTCTATGGCATCGGACGACGCTGTTTTCAGCATTACATCGATTGGGCGAAGGACAGTTTGAAAGGTGAACCGCGCAAACTGATTTTACAGACCGATCGACAGCCCAACGCCGACGCTCAAAGCCCGAAAATGGCCACGTTGTCGCCTATGCGCTTCGATTTGATGTTCGTTTTTGTCCACCTGATGAACCATTTTTTCGACGGTGGGGTAGGGCTGCGTCAGGTTTGCGACTGGATGCGCTATTTGCACGAAAATCGCTCGACAATCGATCTTTCTCAGTTGGAAAAAGACCTCCACACATTGGGATTGATGCCCCATTGGCAGACGATTGCTTCGACAGCCGTGTGCTCGCTCGGAGCGCCGAAGGAGTCGATACCTTTCTACTCGCCCTCATTCGACAAGAAAGGTCGAATCGCGCTGAATCACATTCTTCGAAGTGGCAACTTTGGTATGTTGCGCACGAATGTTTTTGAGGAGAAAAACTCGCATTTGCTGCGTCGTTTCGGCACACTTTTGAGCCTGTTCCCCTCATACGGGCGCGTGGCTCGACTCTTCCCTGCCGATGCCTGTTTCAGTTTCTATCGCTATGCGAAAAGGCGTTTGTAGTGTATTTTTGAATCAAGAAAAATAATAAAAATTAGACAATATGTTAGGATTACCTTGGAATTTATGGCTGCCGGGCATAGTTGTGCCGTTTGTCGTGGCCATGTTGTTGGTTTTTGCGGCTCATCCAGTGATTATCAGGATTGCGCGGAAGATGCAGGTGCTCGACAAACCCGACGAGGAACGAAAAATTCAAGACTACCCCGTGCCCGTGATGGGTGGTGTGGCAGTGATTTGGGGCATCATCGTCGGAGCGGGTATCACGAGTATGTTCTTCAACAGTTTCGCGCTCTTCCCGACGATTGTCGCCATCACGGTGATGCTCTACATCGGTCTGGCCGACGACATTCTCGGACTCAGTCCGACGGTGCGTCTCATCCTCGAAATCTGCCTGATTGGTTTCATCGTCTGGATGGATCATCGCAACATGAACCACTTTCACGGGCTTTTCGGCATCGAGGAAATACCCACTTATCTGGCCTATCCGCTCGTGTTCTTCGCTGGAGCAGGCATCATCAATTCCATCAACATGATTGACGGCGTCGATGGACTTTCTTCTGGTTTGTGCATCATGGCGAGCCTCACTTTCGGGGCATTTTTCGCCCTTTCGAAAGAGGGAACGATGGCGGTGATGTGTTCGCTGACGGCTGGTGCGCTGATTCCGTTCTTCCTGCACAATGTCTTCGGAAAAACCTCGAAAATGTTCATCGGCGACAGCGGAACGCTCATGATGGGCATTCTGATGACGATTTTCACGCTCCACATTGTCGATAAGAATTCGTATGTGGTTCGGAACTTCCCGAATATGGGCGTTGTGGCGTTTTGTATCTCGGTGCTTTCCGTACCCGTTTTCGACACGTTGCGCGTGATGACGGCGCGTGTTTCAAGGGGAATCTCTCCTTTCAAGGCCGACAAGTCGCATTTGCATCACCTCTTCATCGAAATCGGTTTCTCGCACGTTGGAACGTCGCTTTTTGTCTTTATTCTGAACGGACTGAACATCGTGATGTGGTTCCTCAGTTGGCAACTTGGTTTCGATGCGACGGGGCAGTTCCTCGTGGTCGTAGCGGTTGGTTTGATCAACACGACGGGCGTCTATCTCACGGTTCGCCGCATGAATCATAAGCATTTGCCGTATCGCGTGCTGAAGTGGCTTGCCGAGAAGAGCCATTTCGAGCCGAGTCCATTCTATATGACGATTCGGAAACTGATGGACATCGTGTAAGGTTTCAAAAGAAAAAGTTTCTGACGGTCTTGAGTGCCGTCGAAAAAAAGACGCTGACAGCAATTTGTCAGCGTCTTTTTTTTATCTATCCGCGGCTCCACCAGTGTTTTTTCTTCGGAGCCTCGTGATGCTCTAATCGATTTCGTGCGGCCTGATTGACGAAGTCTTTCCACGTCTGTCCTTGGGATACCATCTGGTAAATCTGTCCCCAGTCGGGCAGTCCACCGATGTTGCGGTCGTCAATCCACATGTCGGCCTTGATTTTCCGCGAGAAGTGTTGGTTCCACTCCTCTTTCTCCTCAGGATAGTCCTTGTTGACGGCATAGAACTCCACGCCGCGCTCCTTGCACCAATTCACGGCATCCTCCAAAAGCTTGCCTTCGCGCACCGTCCAAAGAATCAGACGGTGTTGGTCGCGAATCAGCATTTTGAGGGTTTCGGTGGCAAAAGGTCGTTCTGCACCGATTTCCGGATATCGTTCTTCGACGATGGTGCCGTCGAAATCTACAGCAATAGTCATTTTCCGAGTTTATTTCTTAATCGACGTGTCGTTCTGGTCTCCGTAGCTGCTCTTGCCATACGTGCCGTAGCCGCCGTATGTGCCATAGGTGCTGCTACTGTACTTTCCGTAACGGCCATAGCGTCCGTAGCGTCTATACTTACCGTAGCGACCATAGCCGTAGTAGTAGCCGTACTTCTTCTTCGACATATCGATACCGTTGAGCACGATGCTCATCTTCGGCAACTTCTTCTCGGCGCTCAGCGAATTGACCATCGAGAAGGCTTCCTTCGGTGTGTAGTCTGCACGGCAAACGAAGACGGTGGCATCAGCAACGCGACCAATCTGGAGCGTATCGGTGACTAGTCCGACAGGTGCGGAGTCGATGAGGATATAGTCGTAGTGCTCTTTCAGCTGGTTGATGATTACATCGAGCGAAGTACGTGCCAACAACTCCGTCGGGTTGGGCGGAATCGGACCGGCCAACAGCAGGTCGAGGTTGTTGTTGATGTTCGAAGGAACAATCTGCTCTTGAATCAATTGCCAAGACGGGTCGTCGTGGACAAGCAAGTTTGTGATACCATGCTTGTGGTCGTCGAGTTCGAAGAGTTCCGACAGACGCGGCTTACGAATGTCAAGACCGAGCAGAATCACTTTCTTGCCGAGCAATGCGAAACTGACGGACAGGTTGGCTGCGTTGAAGGTCTTTCCTTCACCCGACGTACTCGACGTGAAGAGGATGACCTTTTCGTTTTCCTTCAGAATAAACTGCAGGTTTGTACGCATCGAACGGAACACTTCCTCCATCTGGTTGTTCTTGTTTTCGTGAACCACGATGTCGGCCTTCGTCTTGGCGGTGTCGCTGGCAACGGCAACGTCGGCGAGGACGGGCAGTTTGGTGAGTGCGACAACGTCGTCGTGACCTTCAATCTTATAGCGGAAGAAGGTGAGCACCACCAGAATCAGGAACGGAATGGCAAGACCAGCAATCAGAGCACTCAGGAAAATCATCGAGCGCTTCGGGCTAATTTGTCCGCCTGCGACGGGGGTGTCGATCAATTTACCCTTATCGACCGTTGCTGCCAGCGAAATCGAGTTCTCCTCACGCTTCTGGAGCAACATCAGATACAGACCCGATTTCACGTCTTGCTGACGACCAATCTGGGTGAGCATACGCTCTTGTTCGGGCGTGGCGTTGGCCATTGCGCTGTACTTGTTGTATTGTTGTGCGATGCTGTTGCGGCGAATCTCATAGTTTTTGCGAGTCTGGTCGAGCGATGCCTGAATGCTGTTCTGCAATTCGTCCATCTGTGCAGTAATCGGAGCAACGGCAGGGCTCGTTTCCGATGCAGAACGCAGCAGTCGGTTGCGCTCCAGGGCGAGCTCGTTGTATTTGTTGATGAGTTGCGAAGCACCAGCGTCGTTCAAACCGACATTCGCAGGCAGGGTCTTATAACTACCCGTGTTCTCAATCATTGCATCGTTGAGGCTGTTGATGAGGGCTACCTGTGTGTTGGCCTCGTGCAGTTCTTTCGAATATTCTTCTTTGCCACCAAAGCCAGCACCACCACTCATACCCAGCGTTACGATGCCGTGGCTCTGCTTGTATGCCTGCAACTCGCTTTCCGTGGCACCCAATTCAGCATTGATTTTCTCAAGACGAGAGTTGATGAATGCCTCAGTATTGACAGCGATTTCGTTCTTGTCTTCGTTGGCCTGACGATTGTAGCAGACAACCAATTGGCGAAGATAATCGGCAGCACGCTGAGGAAGCGGGTCGGTCATCACCAGTTGGGCGATGGAGTTACTTTTTGCCGACGGGCTCACGCCTAAGCGACCGGCAAAGCCATAGGACGCCATCTTGGGTGACATAATTTGTACTTTAAACTTACTTCCAGGCTCGGCTGTTACGATGGAGTTCTGCGTGAAAGTCAGCGTTCCGGCAGAAATCTGGAACGATGCTGGCAACTTCGTGATGAGTTTGTTGAAGGTGTGGTTGCCATAATTACCAGAAACATGATAGCCGTCTTTTTCGACATCAATCTCGAGGTTGATGACTCCCGTGATTTTCTCAAGGTGAGCCGGGTCGATATCGACAGTAATCGGCTGGTTCTGATAAAGCAGGTTGTCAGAAACCTTGCCCACGCTCTTGTAGGTGGTGTACAATTTCAGGTCGCGAACCGTTTGTTCGGCCATGAAGCGCGAGCGCAGGATTTCCATCTCGGTTTCAATGCCCGATGTGTTCGAAATCGTACCGAAATTGGTGGTGTTCATCAACGCACCCCTGCTTCTGGAACCGCTTTCCTCCTTAATGATCAGTTTGGCGTAGGCCTGATAAATCGGCGTTGTGTAACGCAGGTAGATGGCCGCCAGTCCCAGGCAGAAAATCAGCGAAAGCACGAACCATTTCCAGTTCAGGATTAGGGTTTGGTAAATTTTTTGGAAGTCAATCAATGATTTTTCTTCCTGTTCTGTTGCATTCTCAATTGCAATGTTTTTGTTTTCTTCCATATTACTTGTTTGTTCTTTATTATATTTTCAGATTCAATCAAATATTATCGTTTTCAACCACCAATGAGTTGCAAAAGATACTGCCCATAGGCATTCTTCTGCATCGGTTGGGCGATTTCGCGGAGTTTTTCCGGCGTAATCCAGCCGTTGAGCAGGGCGATTTCCTCGAGACAGGCGATTTTCAGACCCTGACGCTTCTCGATGACCTCGATGAAAGTGCTGGCCTCGCTCAGACTGTCGTGGGTGCCGGTGTCGAGCCACGCAAAACCGCGCTGCAACTTCCGAACTTTCAGTTCGCCACGCTTCAGATATTCCTGATTGACGGTCGTGATTTCCAGTTCTCCACGCGCACTCGGCTTGATGTTCTTGGCGATTTCCACCACGCTGTTCGGGTAGAAATACAGGCCGACCACGGCATAGTTCGATTTCGGCTCCTTCGGTTTTTCCTCGATGCTGAGGCAGTTGCCCTCGTCGTCGATTTCAGCCACGCCGTAGCGCTCGGGGTCGTTCACGTAATAGCCGAAAACCGACGCTTTTCCGTGCTGTTCGGCATCGACGACGCTCTGGCGGAGCAGTTCGGTGAAGCCGACGCCGTGGAAAATGTTGTCGCCGAGCACGAGGCAGGCGCAATCGTCGCCGATGAACTTCTCGCCGATGATAAATGCCTGCGCCAGACCGTCGGGACTGGGTTGCTCGGCATACTCAAAGCGCACGCCGAAGTCGCTGCCGTCGCCCAACAGACGACGGAAACCCGGAAGGTCGTGCGGGGTTGAGATGATGAGAATCTCGCGGATGCCCGCGTTCATCAAAGCCGAGATGGGATAGTAAATCATCGGCTTGTCGAAAATCGGAATCAGCTGCTTGCTGATGCCCTTTGTGATGGGGTAGAGGCGGGTTCCTGAGCCGCCTGCCAATACAATTCCTTTCATAATTTTTGCAAATTCCGTGCAAAGGTAAGAAAAAAACATCAAAGTAAATGCAGTTTTCGCAAAAAAGTTGCTCAAATTTATGTTTTTTTTATCCTAAGGTTTTTTCAAATTTATTTTGTCAATTGCTCAGATTGTTGTAATTTTGCACAGAAAAAGTTTTGTTTAACGTAAAAATTTTTGAAAAAAGAGACATGGGAATATTATCGAAACTATTCGGAAAAAAGTCCGAAGAGAAGAAAGCCGGTGGTATGGAAGACTACATGATGCTCGTTAGAGTATATTTTCAATCGGCAATAGCTTCTGAACTGGGAATCAATAATTTATCGATGTTTCCAGACTTGCGGACTTTTAAAACGACATTGCGCGTGCCGACGGTGAACAACAAACTCGGCGTGGGTGAGAAGTCGCAGTGTCGGAAGATGATGAAAGAAATTTACAAAACGGATGACGGATTTTTCAAGGAAATCGACCAAAGCATCCGCAAGAACTGTCGGAAACTGCAAGACGTGCAAGTTTATCTGATTCAGTTCCAAGGCTTTTCGCAGGACCTGATGATGCTCACGGGCAATCTGATGAAGTTCAAGTTGCGCCTGCCGTCGTTCTTCAAGGCTGCCATCTATCAGATGACCGAGAAAACTGTGGCCGACATCTTTAATAAGAACGACTACAGCGATGCCGGCGTGATGAAGACCGTCGTGGCGATTCGCCAGTACAACAAACGGCTCGGATTCTCGCAGAAATGGGTCACTGATTTCGTCTATAACGTGGTGATGCTGGCCAAGAAAGAGCCGCGCCCGACCGACGAGAAGGCTTGAAGAATGACTCGAATGAATCCTCGTAAATGAAAAAATATCAAAGAAAATTCATAAAAAATCGAAGAAAATTTGCAGGATTCGTGAAAATGGACTAATTTTGTACGCAAATTGAGTAGTTGCATGGATGCAAAAGAGAAAAACGAGAAAACATTGAAGCTTTTTACGACCCGTATGAGGCAGCTGATTCTCCAGTTCACGGAAATGAAGAAGGAGAACGCAGGTTTGCGCGTGCAGGTCGCCGAGCATAATGCGCGCATCAAGGAACTTGAGGCGCAACTCTCTCAAGCAAAAAGCGACTACGAGAGTCTGAAGATGGCGAAGATGATTGAGATTTCCGACCGCGACCTCGAAGGAGCACAGAAGCGGCTGGCCAAGCTCATTCGCGACGTCAATAAGTGTATAACGCTACTGAGTGAGAAATAAAAATTCGGAGCGATGGCTGAAGAAAACAAGAAACTGAATATACGGTTGAACCTGTATGACACCGTCATGGCGGTAAACGTGTTCCCCGAAGAGGAGGAATACTATCGCAATGCGGCCAAACTCATCAACAATACAATGAACCTTTACGTTCCTATGCTTCGCGGAAGGAAGACCGAGAAGGAAATCTTGTATGCGGCGATGCTTGACATTGCGTTGGCCCATGAGAAGATGGTGAATGTCAACGATACAGGTATCTACAATGATATTCTCGAAAAGTTAACTTCAGAAATCGAAGATGCTCTGAATGAAGATTGAGAATATTATTAAACCATTATTTAAATACAAATGATACCAATACTAATTGCAGTCGTTGCCGGCCTCGTAGTAGGCGGATTTATCGGCTATGCTGTTTTCCGTTACGTAGTGAAGGGAAAATATAATGAGATGATTGCAGCCGCCGACAAGGAGGCTGAAGTGATTAAGGAGAAAAAGCTCTTGGAGGTGCGCGAGAAGTTCCTCAACAAGAAGAGCGAACTCGAAAAAGAGGTGCAGCAGCGCAACCAGCGCATTCAGCAGAGCGAAAACAAGCTGAAGCAGCGCGAAATCTCGCTGAACCAGCGTCAGGAAGAACTCGGTCGCCGCAAACAGGAGGTGGAGCAGAACCAACAGCGCATCGATAACGAGAAGAAGTTGCTCGCCATCAAGCAGGAAGAACTCGAGAAGATGCAGAGCCAAGAGCGGGCGAAACTCGAGGAAGTGTCGGGACTGAGTGCCGACGAAGCCAAAAGCCGCCTGATTGAAAGCCTGAAGGACGAGGCTCGAACCGATGCCGCCAGTTACATCAACGAAATCGTTGACGAGGCGAAACTCAATGCCAACGCACAGGCGAAGAAAATCGTGATTCAGACGATTCAGCGCGTGGCGACGGAAACGGCCATCGAGAACAGCGTGTCGGTGTTCCACCTCGACAACGACGACATCAAAGGTCGCGTCATTGGTCGTGAAGGTCGCAACATTCGCGCTCTGGAGGCCGCCTGCGGTGTGGAACTCGTCGTCGATGATACGCCCGAGGCCATCGTTATCTCGGCTTTCGACCCGATTCGCCGCGAAATCTGCCGTCTGGCGCTCCACCAACTCGTCAGCGACGGTCGCATCCACCCCGCCCGCATCGAGGAAGTGGTGGCGAAAGTCAAGAAACAACTCGACAACGAAATCGTCGAGACGGGTAAGCGCACGGCCATCGACCTCGGTGTCCACGGCCTGCACCCCGAACTGATTCGCATCGTCGGAAAGATGAAATATCGTTCGTCCTACGGTCAGAACCTGCTGCAACACGCCCGTGAAACGGCCAACCTCTGTGCTGTGATGGCGGCTGAACTCGGTCTGAATCCGAAAAAGGCGAAACGCGCCGGCCTGTTGCACGACATCGGAAAGGTGCCCGACGAAGACACCGACGACCCGCACGCCCTCTATGGCGCGAAAATCGCCGAGAAATACAAGGAAAAACCCGATATTTGCAATGCCATCGGTGCCCACCACGACGAAATGGAGATGCAGACGCTTCTCGCGCCCATCGTGCAGGTGTGCGACGCCATCAGTGGTGCTCGTCCGGGTGCCCGTCGCGAGATTGTCGAGGCTTACATCAAACGTCTGAACGACCTCGAGGCCATTGCCATGAGTTATCCGGGTGTGACGAAGACCTATGCCATTCAGGCCGGTCGCGAGTTGCGCGTCATTGTCGGTGCCGACAAGATGTCGGATGCCGAGACCGAGGCACTCAGCGGACAAATCGCATCGAAAATCCAGACTGAAATGACTTATCCGGGTCAGGTGAAGATTACCGTGATTCGCGAAACGCGGTCGGTGGCTTACGCGAAGTAAGGCTCAACTCCTTACTCTCTAATTCCATTAAAGCTCAGGAAACTCGGTTTTCTGAGCTTTAATTGCCATCATTTCCATTTCGATGAGCCAACCTGGACGGCAAACCTTTCCGTGGACAATCACCCAAGGCTTTTCGGGGAAACGCTCCTCGAAAAGTTTTTTGATGGTTGCGTAGTCGGCAGGGTCGCGCAGATAGACAATCATTTGCGCCGCGTCGTCGAAACTGCAATCGGCCTCGGCGAGCAATGCTTCCACGTTCTCCCACATCCGACGGCATTGCGCCACAACATCGCCGTGATGCACGATTTCGCCCTTGTTGTCTATGCTGGCCGTGCCCGAAATGAAGACGTGGCGACGGTCGCCGTAATCCACAAAAGTGCCGCGCTCGAAAGCCACGCCGTAGTCGCTCGTGCGATTCAGGTGCGTCGGCGCGTAAAGAAAGCCGATTTGTGCCTGCTGAATGCCGTCGATGGCATAAGCGTCCATCTGCGCGAGCACCTGCGCGTCGGCCTGACGACCTCCGATGCCCGTGCTGGCGATGAAATGGGTCTGGTCGGTGAGGTTTTGCGTGGCGAAAACCTCGTTTCGCGCTTTTACTACTCCCGCGTAATTCAAATCGACCTCGTTCACGAAAAACCACGTGCGAACGCAGTTGTCGGCAAGTGAAAGGCCCTCGTTTTCAAGGTGTTGGACATAGTTTTCAAGCAAAATTCTGGTCTGCGTTTCCGAATTTTCAGCCGTGTCGCAGGCATTGGCCAGCCACAAATGGCGATAGGCTCCGTGACGCGCCTCGAAAAGCCCATTTTCAAGCCGTTTCCGCTCTATGTTCGTCGTCAGATAGACCCAAAGAGCCAACTTCGTGCCGTTGAGTGGCGGCTGCTGAATGATGCTCACGGCGCAGTCGGTCGATTCCGTTTCGCGAGTCGTCAGCAGTTCGATTTGGTTGCTCGCATCGCTCAGGAAATAGCGCTTGAAAACAGGCTCGGCACCACTTGTCAGGCTGTTTTTCGCCTCGTTATAGGCCGAGAAAATCGCCTCCAGTTGCTCGCGATACGGCAGCATCGGATTCGTGACGCTCAGCACGAGGTGGAATTCCTCGACCTCCGTGCCGCCGTCGAAACCGAAAATCCTTGCTTCGGCATTGTCAAATGTCAGAATTTTGAGCATAAAAACCTCATTTTGCCTGCAAAGATACATATTTTTTTGGGAGAAAGTCGATGATTTTTTGAAAATTCTGCGTGTATTCCCAAAAAATTTCGTAAATTTGCACGGAAAAACGAAATCGAATGATTTTTGACGGAAAAATGACGAAAAAAAACGATATGGATATGACAAAACGCTTATTGAATTTCTTGGATGCTTCGCCAGTGAATTTCCTCGCGGTGAAGAACCTTGCTGACGAGTTGGAAAAGGCCGGTTTCAAGCGAATTGACGCGCAAAAACCGCTCGGTAAAGTGAAGGCTGGCGACAAATTGTTCGTCACGAAGAACGACTCGGCGGTTTTCGCCTTTGAAATCGGCAAGAAAACGCTTGCCGACGCTGGTTTCCACATGATTTGTGCGCACTCGGACTCGCCGACGTTCCGCATCAAACCGAATGCCGAGATGCAGTGCGAGGGCGGCTTCGTGAAACTGAACACGGAGGTCTATGGCGGTCCGATTATGTCCACGTGGTTCGACCGTCCGCTGACCGTTGCCGGTCGTGTCATTTTGAAGGGCAAGGACGCGATGAATCCCGTGACGAAGCTCATCCACGTGAAGCGTCCGCTGATGCAAATCAGCAACCTCGCCATCCATTTCAACCGTCAGGTGAACGACGGCGTGAAACTCAGTAAACAGAAAGATGTGCTGCCGATTCTGGGCATCATCACCGACGAAATGGAGAAGGGAAACCTGCTCATCAACCTGATTTGCAAGGAGTTGAAGGTGAAGAAGGCAGACATTCTCGACTTCGACCTCTATCTCGCCGACACGCAGCCAGCTTGCACCTTCGGCATCCACGACGAATTCATTTCCTCGGGCCGTCTCGACGACCTTTCGATGGCTTTTGCCGGTCTGGAGGCGCTGTTGGCGTCGCCGAAGTCCGATGTGACGAAGGTTTTGGCCATTTTCGACAACGAGGAGACGGGTTCGCAGACGAAACAAGGTGCCGGAAGTCCGTTCCTTGCGACGATGTTGAAGCGAATCGCATGGGCGCAGAGTGGCACGGAGGAGGCTTTCTATCAGGCCGTCGAGCGTGCGTTTATGATTTCCGCCGACAATGCCCACGCTTGGCATCCGAACTACAGCGATAAATACGACCCGACGAACCATCCTGTGCTCGGCGGTGGTCCGGTTATCAAGTTCAATGCCTCGCAGAAATACGCCAGCGACGCCCTTTCCGCCGCGATTTTCGCTAGTTTGTGCGAGAAGGCAGGCGTGCCCTGTCAGCGATTTGTGAACCACAGCGACGTGGCTGGCGGTAGCACGTTGGGCAACATCCTCGCTTCGTCGATTCCCCTTCGCGGTGTCGATATGGGCAATGCCATCCTCGCGATGCACAGTTGCCGTGAAACGGGCAGCGTGGCCGACCATCATTATAGCGTGAAGGTTTTCACCGAGTTTTTCAAGTGATTTTCGAGTAAAATCAAGTGGAAATCGACCCGAAATCGAATTAACTTCAAATTTTTAACAATATGAACTACAAAC
The DNA here is from genome assembly GCA_017412145.1 of Prevotella sp. Classification (GTDB taxonomy): domain Bacteria; phylum Bacteroidota; class Bacteroidia; order Bacteroidales; family Bacteroidaceae; genus Prevotella. The sequence goes on along the minus strand of JAFPYO010000025.1, from coordinate 59,262 downwards.
AAACATTCATGACATTGGCTTTTACAACCATGATGATGCCGACATTTGCCGCACTTTCAGAGGGTGGGGCACCAGATGGAAATCCGCTGTTGCAGTCGAGTGGACTGACTTTCGACGCGCCCGACTTCAGCAAAATCAAGGAAACTGACTATCTGCCGGCCATTGAGTATGCGATTCAGCAAAATCGCGAGGAAATCAACAACATCGTGAACAACAAGAAGAAACCTACCTTCGAAAACACGATTCTGGCACTTGAAAAGAGCGGTGTGTTGCTCGACAAGGTCACCAACGTGCTCTACGGACTGACGAGCGCCCACAAAACGCCCATCATCGCTGAGGCCGAGAGAAAATCGACCCCGATGCTGACCGAATTGAGCAACGAAATCAATTTCAACGAGAAACTTTTCGAGCGCATCAAGTACGTCTATGACAAGAAATACAAGAAACTCAAGGGCGAGGACAAGAAACTGACCGAGGTCGTTTACAAGCGTTTCGTGCGCTCGGGTGCGCTGCTCACGGGCGAGAAGAAGGAACGCATGAAGCAAATTAACCTGCGCATCGCTGAATTGCAGCAGCAGTGGGGCGATATGCTACCCGAAGCCACCAACTCGTCGATGGTTTGGGTGAACAGCGAGAAGGAACTCGCCGGACTCAGCGCTGCCGACATCGCGCAGTGCAAGAAAGACGCTGAAAGTCGTGGTGGCAAGGCACCTTACTGCATTGTCATCAGCAACACCACGCAGCAGGCCATCCTGACAAATCTCGACAACCGCAACCTTCGCAAGCGCGTCTATGAGGCTTCGCGTCATCGTGCCGACGGCACACGCCAGTTCAGCACGTTCGACATTGTGGCCGAAATCGCCAAACTTCGCGCCGAGGCAGGCGAACTGATGGGTTATCAGAACTACGCCGCCTATTCGCTCGAGAAAACGATGGCGAAAACCCCCGAAAACGTCTATTCTTTCTTGAAACAACTCATCAAGGAATACACCCCGAAGGCTGAGGCCGAAACGAGGGAAATTGAGAATTTCGCCCGCAAGACGATGGGCAACGACTTTCAGTTGCAGCCCTACGACCGTTTTTATTACTCGGCGAAGATGAAGCAGGAGAAATACAACCTTTCCGACGACGAAATCAAGCCGTATTTCGACATCGACAGCGTGGTGATCAACGGTGTTTTCTACGCCGCCAACCGCGCCTACGGACTGACTTTCAAGGAGCGCAAAGACCTTCCGACTTATCATCCCGACATGAAGGTGTATGAGGTCATCGACAAGGACGGCACGACGATGGCACTATTCTACCACGACTATTTCCGTCGTCCGACGAAGCGCGGTGGTGCGTGGATGAGTGCGTTTGCAAAGCAAAGCGGTCTGCGCAACCAGAAGCCCGTCATCTACAACGTCTGCAACTACGCGAAAGCCCCCGAAGGACAGCCCACGCTCATCACTTGGGACGAGGTGGAGACGCTCTTCCACGAGTTCGGCCACGCCCTGCACGGAATGTTGTCGAACTGCAAGTACAACACGCTCAGCGGAACGGCTGTGGCACGCGATTTCGTGGAAATGCCGTCGCAGTTCAACGAGTCGTTCGCAACGATTCCCGAAATCTTTGAAAATTATGCGAAGCACACCGAAACCGGTGCACCGATGCCTGCCGAACTGAAAGAAAAGATGCTGACGAGCATCAAGTTCCATTCGGCCTATTCGTTGGGTGAAAACCTCGCGGCAACCTGCCTCGACCTTGCTTGGCACATGCTCAAATCCGACGAAGTGCCCACCGCCGAGCAAGCACCCTGCTTTGAAACCAAGGCATTGAAGGAAATCGGCTTGCTCAACGACCAGATTCCGCCGCGCTATTCGACCTCGTACTTCAACCACGTTTGGGGTGGAGGCTATGCCGCAGGCTATTACAGCTACCTCTGGACCGAGGTTCTGGCCGTGAACATCGCCGACTATTTCGAGAAGCACGGAGCATTGGACCCCGCAGTCGGACAGGCTTTCCGCGACAAAATCCTGAGCCGTGGCAACACGAAGGACCAGATGGAAATGTTCACCGATTTCACAGGCATGAAATCGCCCGACGCATCGGGTCTGCTCAAAGCAAGAGGACTATAGTTCATTTTATGTTTCACTTATAAAAAAAGGTATTAAGATGATTTATTCAACTGAAGTAAAAAACATGTGCAGCGTCTGCAAAGGCGCCTATCATGGGCCTGCACCCATCCCCGAGGAGGGCAAATGGATTCAGGCAAAGGAGATTAAGGACATTTCGGGATACACGCACGGCATTGGCTGGTGCGCACCGCAGCAGGGTGCCTGCAAGCTGTCGCTCAACGTGAAGGACGGCATCATTCAGGAGGCTCTCGTGGAGACCATCGGCTGCACGGGTATGACTCACTCGGCGGCTATGGCCAGCGAGATTCTGCCCGGAAAGACGCTGCTCGAGGCACTGAATACCGACCTCGTTTGCGACGCCATCAACACCGCCATGCGCGAGCTGTTCCTGCAGATTGTCTATGGTCGCACGCAGAGTGCCTTCTCTGAGGGCGGTCTGGCCATCGGCGCCGGTTTGGAAGACCTCGGCAAGGGTCTGCGCTCGCAGACGGGTACGCTCTATGGCACCGTTGCCAAGGGCACGCGCTATCTGGAGCTCACCGAAGGCTACATCACCAAGATGTTCCTCGACGAGAACAACGAGGTCTGCGGCTACGAGTACGTGCACCTCGGCAAGATGATGGAGGCCATCAAGGGCGGCATGGATGCCAACGAGGCAATGAAGAAAAACACCGGATCTTACGGTCGTACGACCGAGGAGCAGGGTGCAGTGAAAGCTATTGACCCACGTAAAGAATAGGAGGACACGACGATGATTAGAAAAGTTAGTTTTGAGAGTCAGGAACGCCGTATCAACCAAGTTCTTGCGGCACTGAAGGAGAATGGCATCAACAGTATTGAAGAGGCCAATGAAATTTGTGAGAACGCAGGGGTTGACCCCTATCAGATGTGTGAGGACACGCAGCGCATCTGCTTCGAGAACGCCAAGTGGGCATACGTCTGCGGCGCTGCCATCGCCATCAAGAAAGGCGTGAAAACTGCTGCCGACGCTGCCGAGGCCATCGGAATTGGCTTGCAGGCATTCTGCATTCCGGGAAGTGTGGCCGACGACCGCAAGGTGGGCATTGGCCACGGCAATCTTGCTGCCCGTCTGCTGCGCGAGGAGACTGAGTGCTTTGCCTTCTTGGCTGGCCACGAGAGCTTCGCTGCCGCCGAGGGTGCCATCAAAATCGCTGAGATGGCCAACAAAGTGCGCCAGAAGCCGCTTCGCGTCATTCTGAACGGTCTGGGCAAGGACGCTGCTCAAATCATCAGCCGCATCAATGGCTTTACGTATGTGCAGACACAGTTCGACTACTTTACGGGCGAGCTGAAAGTGGTGAAGGAAGTGCCCTACGGCAACAATCCGAGCCGCCTGAAGGTGAAGTGCTACGGTGCCGACGATGTTCGCGAGGGTGTGGCCATCCTGTGGAAGGAGAACGTGGATGTTTCCATCACGGGTAACTCTACGAACCCGACGCGCTTCCAGCATCCCGTGGCTGGCACGTACAAGAAGGAGCGCACGCTGGCTGGCAAGCCCTACTTCTCGGTGGCTTCCGGTGGCGGTACTGGCCGTACCCTGCACCCCGACAACATGGCTGCCGGTCCCGCTTCCTATGGTATGACCGACACGATGGGTCGTATGCACAGCGACGCTCAGTTCGCCGGTTCGTCGAGTGTTCCCGCCCACGTTGAAATGATGGGCTTCCTCGGCATGGGTAACAACCCGATGGTGGGTGCTACCGTCGGTGTCGCCGTGGCGATTGACCTTGCGCTGAATAAGAAGTAATTTTATTCCTCTTTCAATCAAAAAGCCTCGCTAATCAGCGAGGCTTTTTTGTTACACTTCAAAATCAAAACAACTTCGTTGCACGGTGTAGGGACGAACTTTCTTGTCCGCTACGGCCACGTGGTCGGGGTTCATCGCGTAAGCCCGCAGTGCTTCTTCGCTTTCGAGTGTACTGTCGAGCATCACGTCGGCATTCGACGACGCCAAACGACCGTCGATGTGGACTTTCACGTCAATCAGACCGGGCACTTTGCCGACGAGTCCTTCCAAACCTTCTTTGATGCCGATTTTCACTTCTTGCATCATGTCTTTCGATAATTTTGGATCCAATGTCCAAAGAATCACGTGTTTCACCATAACTTCATTCTTTAAAATTTTCTGCAAAAGTAGTAAATATTTTGTTTTTTGGGGTGCAGTTTGTCAAATTATTTCGGGCCGAACGCGACGATTTCCTGCAAGCGGATGTCGTCTGACGCGGCTCCGAGCATGATTTTGAATGTTCCTGCCTCGAATTTTTCGCGCATCTGGGCGTCGATGATGCTCAAATCGGCCTTTGTCAGCGTAAATTCGACGCGACGGGTCGCTCCCTTCGGAATCATCACGCGACGGAAGGCTTTGAGTTGCTTCACTGGCTGCACCACTGAGGCAATTTCGTCGCGAACGTAGAGTTGCACAACTTCCTCGCCATCGTAATCACCGGTGTTTGTCACGTCGCACGAGATTTTGATGTTAGTTCCTGTCGCGATTTGCAGATTTTCGTACTTGAAAGTGGTGTATGACAGGCCGAAACCGAAGGCGTAGAGCGGTTTGGCCGACATTTCCACATAATCGTGCGGAAGTGGGGCCCGTTTGTTGTAATAGACGGGCAGTTGACCGATGCTGGCAGGCACGGAAACGGGCAGTCGTCCGGCAGGGTTGTAGTCGCCGAAAAGCACGTCGGCAAGGGCTTTTCCGCCCTCTTGACCCGGGTAGTAGGCTGTGAGCAGGGCATCGGCGTGTTCGGCAGCCCACGATTTGTCGAGCGGACGGCCTTCGATGTAGATGACGACGAGTGGTTTTCCCGTTTTTTTCAGTGCTTCAAGCAGGCGATTTTGATAGCCGAGCAGCGAAAGGGTGGCGCGGTCGAAGCCTTCGCCGCAATCCATATCGGAAATTCGGGTGTTCGACCCCGTCGATTCAGTGGTGGCAGCGCCGGTTTCCTTGTACGAAGTCTTGAAATCGCGGGCACTCGAACCGCCCACCACTGCGATGACCACGTCGGCATTTTTGGCGGCTCTGACGGCCTCAGTGATGTTGCTTTCAGTGGTGTCGCGGACCGCGCAGCCTTTGATGTAGAGGGTGTTGGGTGTTAGGTGGTTGGTGTTGGGTGATGAGAACTTCTCGCGGATGCCTTCGAGCACGGTCGTCACGTTGTCGTCGGCCTGTGGGGCGGTGTAGTCGCCAAGTTGGTTGTATTGGTTGTCGGCATTCGGTCCGACGACGAGAATTTTCATTCCCGAATTTTGCGTCGAAGCATTTTTCAAGGGCAAAATTCCATCGTTTTTCAACAATGTAATCGAGGCGCGGGCGACATCGAGGGCAATTTTCTTGTTTTCCGTCGTTCTCACCTCTTGTTTCGCGATTTTCGGGTCGGTATAAGGATTTTCAAAGAGTCCCATCTCGAATTTCAGTCGCAAAATTCGCTCGCAAGCGCGGTCGATATATGGTTCCAAATCCCGAAGTTCATCACTCCCTAATTCCTTCACTCCTTCACTCCACAACTTCTGAATCTTCCCATACGCATTCGCTCCGAGGTCGGCATCGACACCGGCTTTCAACGCCATCGCGCCAGCCTCTCGATTGTCGCGAGCGACGCGCATTCCAGCGATTCCGTCGATGCTAAAAAGGTCGCTGACCACGAAACCACGGAATTTCCACTGGTTGCGAAGCACCTCCGTCAGCAGATACTCGTTGCTCGTGCAGGGAATGCCGTCGCAAGAATTGTAACTGGTCATCACCGAGAGTGCACCGGCCTCGATCGCCTTGCGAAACGGCGGCAGGAAATGCTGGTGAAGTTCCATCGGGCCGAGCACGGTCTGGTTGCCGTTTTGTCCGCCTTCGGTGGTGCCGTAAGCGATGAAATGCTTCAGCGTGGCGAGCGTGGAATAGGGTTTTGAGAGGTCGCCACCGCCCAGTCCGCGCACCATCGCGGCACCGAGTTCGCCCGTGAGCACGGGGTCTTCGCCAAAGGATTCCTCGACACGCGACCAACGCGGATCGCGCGACAAATCAAGCACGGGACCGTAACTGATATGGCCGCCCTGCAAGCGAATTTCCCTGCCGATGACCTCGCCGGCACGCTCCAAAAGTTCAGGCGACCACGTGGCAGCCATGCCCAAACCTGTCGGAAAAACGGTTGTTCCGATGGCCATGTGTCCGTGTGGCGCTTCCTCGGCCAGAAACAGCGGAATGCCCAGTCGTGTGTGCTCCTTGACGTATTTTTGCAGGGCATTTCCAGCCATCGCCGCCAATTCGGGTGTCAGACCGTTTTCGAGCGATTTCTGCGTCCACGGGTCGGCGCGATAAGTTGCCCAAAGCATTCCGATTTTCCCCTCGGCAATGTCCTTTTTGAACGATTCCGACGGCACAGGAACCCTTCTCTTCCCTTTCACTCCCCTTTCACTTCCCTTTTCTTCCCTTATCTCATAATAATTCCACGCCATCGTGCAGCGCAACTGCCCGATTTTTTCCTCCATCGTCATCCGACTCATCAGGTCGCGCAGTCGTACTTCGATGGGCAGAGCCGCGTTTTGATAGGGTAGTACAACGGTATTTTTCTTCGCTGCAAATGCTGTGAAAGCCAAGCAGCCAAACAATGTTAGCAGAATTTTCCTCATCATTTTTGTTCGTTTTCAGACAATTTTAATGACCCAACACGTTGTCGTAATGTTCCAGATATTCGCTCGCGCCATTCGGAGCGTAGAAAGCACCTAACTCGTTGATACACAGTGGTCCGCGACTTTCTTCGAAACGGATTCGAAGGCGTTTCGTGGCGATGGGTTTGAAGCGCAGCAATCGCTTGTAGCCGATGGTTGTCGTGGCCTCGCCGACGTTGAGCGGCAGCCATTTTTTGCCGTCTTGATACTCAATGGCGAATTTCTTCACGCGCTGACCCAGCGGAATGTATTCGCCGAGCATCAAACGGTTGATTTTCTGCGATTTTTTCAACGAAATTTCCAGCGTGGCAGTCGTTACACCGTCTTCCGTCGCCCAAAACGTATCGAAAATTCCGTCGGTCAAATTTTTCACGGAAAAGGCCTTTTCACGCGTGTTTGAAGCCTTGACGGAAACATTTTTCAGCAGATTCGTTTTCAATTCTTCTGAAATCTGACGATGGAAATCGACGGCGTGGGCCGAGTCGTTCGGATGAATCAAACCCTCTTTATCGACCGGGAAATTCAGTAGGAAAGTGCCGTTGTGGCCGACGCTGCGATAGTACAAATCGACCAAATGCTCGACGCTTTTCACCTTCGTGTCCTCGCTCTCGTGGTAGAACCATCCCGGACGAATCGACGTGTTGCACTCGGCCGCCACCCACGCATCGCCGTCGGCGTGGCCGCTCTGCAATTCCTTGAAACGCTCGTAGCCCGGATAGACTTCTTTGATGCGCAGGAACGACCAGTTCGTCGCGTTGGCGTAGCCTTTTTCGTTGCCCACCCAGCGGCATCCAGGGCCTCCGTCGCTGAAAATCACGGCCTTCGGCTGCAATTCTCCAACCATTTTCCACGCGCGCGAGTAATTGTAATAGGTGCTGCGGTCGATTTTCCGCGTCTCACGCGCTCCGCCATACCAGCCGTCGCCGCCGTTGGCTCCGTCGAACCAAACCTCGAACAATTCGCCATATTGCGTGAGCAACTCGTTCAACTGCGCGTAGAAATATTCCACGTAGAGCGGTGTGCCGTAGAAAGCCTGGTGGCGGTCCCACGGCGAGAGGTACAGACCGAGTTTCAACCCGTGTTTCTGGCAAGCCGCCGCCAATTCACCCACGATGTCGCCCTTGCCGTCTTTGTAGGGCGTGTTGCGCACGCTGTAGTCGGTGAATTTCGTTGGCCAGAGGCAAAATCCGTCGTGGTGCTTCGCCGTGAGGATGATGCCCTTCATGCCCGCCTTTTTACACACCCGCGCCCACTGCTCACAGTCGAGTCGCGTCGGGTTGAACGATTCCAACGGTGCGTCGCCATAGCCCCATTCGCGGTCGCCGAAGGTGTTCGGTCCGAAATGGATGAATGCGTAGGTTTCCAACTGCTGCCATGCCACTTGGCTTGCGCTTGGCAGGGGTGCTATCGGTGTTGGCTGAGCCAGCGATAGGGTTGCGGAAAGCAGTGCTGTTCCGAGAAAAAGGAAAAATCGATGTTCCATATTATTCTTCAATATTTTAAAATTCTCTGCAAATTTAATAAAAACTTTGGATTTTTTCCCGATAAATTCGTATTTTTGCAGCAGAAATCTTTATTTTTGAAAAAAATGAACAAAATCATGCGAAAAAACATCATCATCGCCGTGTTTGTCGCCCTTTTCGCGCTCACGGCAAACGCACAGGAAGGTCTGAAGAGAGTGTATAACGAGCAAATCGACCCGCTCGAGCAAATCGATGCGGCGCTTTTGCAGGCGAAGTCCGAAGGGAAGTTCGTCATCGTGCAGTTGGGCGGAAATTGGTGTCCGTGGTGCTTGCGCTTCGCCGATTTCATCACCAACAACGAGGAAATCAGCCAACTCGTCGCCCAGAATTTTGTCTATATCCACGTGAACTACCATCCGCGCAAGTCGAAGGAGGCAGGCAAGGCCGAGCAAACCGCTGAACTGCTGAAGCGACTTGGCAATCCCGCCCGTTTCGGTTTCCCCGTGATGGTGGTGCTCGATGAAACTGGCAAAGTGCTCCACCTGCAAGACTCCGGCTATTTGGAGGAGGGTAAGACCTACGACCCCAAAAAGGTGCTGAGTTTCTTTAAAAATTGGACGCCGAAGGCGGTGAAGGGAGAATAAAAACGATAGAAATGAGAGCGACCCAGATAACGCTTCTGCCGCTTGAAGAAGCCGACCGACAGCAGTTCATCCTCGATAATCAGGAGGCTTTTCGATACGGTGCCACCGAGGAATTCGGAATGCGCGACAACCATTTCGAGGAAGACGGTGAAATCATCTCTCGCGAAACCATTGAGCGTTCCATCGACGAGCCAAATGCCGAGGCTTATCGCATCGTCTGTGACGGTCAGAAAGTCGGCGGAGTCGTGTTGAGAATCGACCAAGAACGGCGATTGGGAGAACTGCAACTGCTGTTCGTCTCGCCCCACGTCCATAGTCGTGGCATCGGTTATTCTGCTTGGTGCGAGGTGGAACGGATGCATCCTGAAATCCGCGTCTGGGAGACCCATACGCCCTATTTCGAGAAGCGCAACATTCATTTCTATGTCAATCGTTGCGGCTTTCACATCGTCGAGTTCTTCAACGCCCATCATCCCGACCCTCACGACTCCGATTCTCACGGCGAAGACAACGACGGAATGTTCCGATTTGAGAAAGTGATGGATGATTCTATCATAGCAAAAGAATCTAATGAAAAATCATAAAAAAATAATCGCAATGAAAAAAAACAATCGATTCAGTTTTATGATGGTTGCCGTGGCAATGACGGCTTTGTTCGTGGTGTCGTGCAACCAATCCGAGAAGGCGAACGAGGGCGCAATGCCGCAGATTCGCGTGGGAGTTTTCAATGGTAACGGCGGGGCGCAAACTTGCGTGTGGGAGGCGTTTGCGGCGTGTTCGCTCGATGGCGACATGGCTGTGCGCTACGTGACGACGGCCGACATCGCCGCCGGCGTGTTGGACTCTCTCGACGTCATTGTGGTGCCGGGCGGTGGCGGAACGCGGCAGTATCAGAACCTCGGCGAGGAGAATGTCCGTCGGATTCAGGAATTTGTGCGTCGGGGCGGCGGTGCTGTTGGCATTTGTGCTGGAGCCTACCTTTTTTCAAATACGCCTGAATATTCGTGTCTGGCGATGAACGGCGCAAAGGCCATCGACATTGAGCACGACAATCGTGGACACGGCATCGTGGGCTTCTCGCTCACGGACGAGGGCAAGAAAATTTTTGGCGAATATGCCAATCTGGACACGCTTTACTGTATGTATTACGAGGGTCCGGTGTTCGTGGCTGCGCCCGACGATTCCGTGAAATACGTCGAATTTGCCACGATGCTGAGCGATGTGCACGAAGAGGGTGGGGCACCGTCGAATATGACGAACAACCGACCTTTCTTCATCGGGAATCGCTACGGAAAAGGAAAAGTTTTCTCGTCGATTGCCCATCCCGAATCCACCGCTGGAAAAATGTGGATGATTGCGCGAATGGTGCGTTGGACGCAAACGGCTGACGACGACGATTCTTTACAGAAAATGGTTGAAAATCAATCGTTTTTGGATCCTTTAGACCTGACAAATCCGAATTTGGTCAATCGCGAGATTCTGATGACCGTTGCCGACCTGAAAACCGAGGCCGACTACTTCAAAAAACTCGTGTATGGCACTGAAAACGAGAAAATCGAGGCTCTCGAATGGCTGAAAGCACACCAGTCGTGGGATGCGAAACGCTGGATTCAGGGTGCACTCTTCGATGGAAGCGCGAAAGTTCGTGCCGCCGCTGCGAAATACATCGCCGACATCCACTATTTCACCTTCTTGAAGGATGTTCGTGCTGCCTACGAAGTCGAAACCGACGCTGAGGCGAAGAAAATCATCGGCGAAAGCCTCGAAAAAATGCTCGATTTGTCACAGAAAACTCAATAAAATCGTATGATTTCATTCTTGATTACTGTTTGTGCGCTGGTGGTCGGCTACTTTGTCTATGGTCGATTCGTGGAACGAGTTTTCGGCCCTGACGACCGTCCGACACCTGCCTATACCAAGGCCGACGGTGTAGATTTCATCGCGTTGCCCGGATGGAAAATTTTCATGATTCAGTTTCTGAACATTGCTGGAACGGGGCCGATTTTCGGTGCCATCATGGGAGCGTGGTATGGTCCGATTGCCTATCTGTGGATTGTTTTCGGCTGTATTTTCGCAGGTGCCGTCCACGACTACCTGAGCGGAATGCTCTCGATTCGTCATGGCGGAATAGGGCTGCCCGAACTCGTCGGCCACTTTCTCGGAATGAACACGAAGCGCGTCATGCTACTGTTTTCGGTGTTTATGCTTGTGATGGTTGGCGCGGTTTTCGTCTATAGTCCAGCCATCATTTTGCAAAGCATCTGGGGCACGAAACAACTGTGGATCGTCGTGATTTTCGCCTATTACATCATCGCCACGATACTTCCCATCGACCAAATCATTGGTAAAATCTATCCGTTGTTTGCTTTTTCGTTGCTGTTCATGGCATTGGCTCTGTTCGTTGGTCTTTTGGTGAAACAACCGACGATTCCCGAACTGTGGAGCGACCTCTCAGCCGCCAATCTGAACCCGAATCCGGCATGGCTCGGCAACGACACGTTCATCGCGAACAACCCCATTTTTCCCTGCCTTTTCATCACGATAGCCTGCGGAGCCATCAGCGGTTTCCACGCGACGCAAAGTCCTTTGATGGCGCGTTGCATGAAGTCGGAACGGTGGGGACGACCGATTTTCTACGGCGCGATGATTACCGAAGGCATTGTTGCGCTCATCTGGGCGACCGTTTCGATGTATTTCTTTTACTACGGCGGTTGGCAGGAAGTGGTGAGTCCCGAGGTGGCAGCGGCGTTTCAAGCCCAAGCCGAGGGTGGAAAAACACTCGTGCAATACTTCAATGCGCCGACCGTCGTCGGACTCGTTTGCGAGAATTGGCTGGGCGTGTTCAGTGGCATTTTGGCGATGCTCGGCGTGGTGGCAGCCCCGATTACCAGTGGCGACACGGCATTACGCTCAGCCCGCCTCATCGTTGCCGAGTTCATCGGCCTCGACCAGCGGTCGGTGCGCCGTCGTTTGTATGTCTGCATCCCGTTGTTCGCTGTCGCCACCTTGCTGTTGCTGTGGCAGATGAACAATCCCGACGGTTTCAACATCATTTGGCAATATTTCGGATGGGGCAACCAGACCCTCTCCGTCTTCACGCTGTGGACGCTGACGGTCTATCTCGCACAAAGCCGCAAACTCTATTGGATAACATTGATTCCCGCCCTGTTCATGACATTTGTCTGCTCGACTTTCCTCCTCGCCTCGAAACAAGCCCTCGGCCTTTCTTCCGAGGTTTCCTACGCGGTCGGTTTCGTCGTGCTGATGGTTGCCGTCGGGTGGTTTAGTTGGTGGTTGAGGAAGAGTTTCTAAAAAATGATTTGAAAATATGACCGATTTTTTCATCATTAAAAATAAAAATCGTACCTTTGCAAAAATTTGACTATGGAACAGCAATATCCATCGGCATTATTGGAGCGGGCGGTAGCGGAATTTGCGAAACTGCCAGGCATCGGGCGGAAAACGGCGTTGCGCCTGTCGTTGCACCTGTTGAGGCGGCAGACGGCGGACGTGGAGGCCTTCGGCGAGGCGATTGTGCGGCTGAAACGCGAGGTGAAATACTGTCGCGTGTGCCACAACATTAGCGACGGCGAGGTGTGCCCGATTTGCAGCGACCGACGGCGCGACGGCTCGCAGATTTGCGTCGTGGAGAACATTCAGGACGTGATGGCGGTGGAGAATACGCAGCAGTTCAACGGCCTCTACCACGTGCTCGGCGGCATCATTTCGCCGATGGATGGACTGGGGCCTGCCGACCTTGAAATCGACTCGCTCGTCAGTAGGGTGGAGCAGGGCGGTATCGACGAGGTGATTCTCGCGCTGAGTTCGACGATGGAGGGCGACACGACGAATTTCTACATCTCGCGCCGACTGGCTCACACGGGTGTGCGCCTGAGCGTCATCGCAAGGGGCATCAGCGTGGGCGACGAACTGGAATACACCGACGAGGTGACGCTCGGACGCTCGATTCTGAATCGGACACCGCTTAGCAATTAAAGTCCCTCCCAACCTCCCCCCGACTGGGGAGGAGAAATATCAATTAAACAAATCAACATTCAACAAATCAACATTCAACAAATCAACAATTATACAATTCAACATAAAAAATGAATCGCGTACAGAAAATACTCATGACAGCGTTTGCGACGGGCATTCTCTTGACTTTGGGAGTCGCCCTCGCAGGTGAAATGAACTGGTTGCCCGTCGGTGCATGGCAGGGTGACAAGGGAATGGAATTTGTTTTTCTCACGGTGATGGAATTGGCCGTCGTTTGCCTGATTCCACTGGCGTTGAGGCTGTTCAAATTCAAGAAGGTCAAACAGCAAATCGCCGAACATGGCGACGAAGCACACATCAAATGGGGAACCATCCGACTCGACATGCTTCTCATCCCGATGATGCTCAACACGCTGTTTTACTACCTTTTCGCCGACAATTCTTTTGGCATCATGGCCGTCATCTTGTTTTTGTGCCTGTTTTTCGTCTATCCGAGTAAAAAACGCTGCGAAACCGAGGTCGAACCATGAAGAAAATCACCGTTGTCATCGTCAGCTACAAGGTGAAGGACTATCTTTGCCAGTGCCTGCTCTCGCTTCGGCGTGCGCTTGTCGGCATCGATGCCGAGGTTTGCGTTGTCGATAACCATTCTGACGATGGAACGGTGGACTTTTTGCGTGAGAAATTCCCCGAAATCAAGGTCATTGCGAGTCCTCAAAATCTCGGTTTTGCACGGGCAAACAACCTCGCGATTCGCCAGACCGAGAGCGAGTTTGTGCTGCTGCTGAACCCCGACACTTTCGTCGGCGAGCAGACCATTCGCCAGAGCCTCGATTTTATGGACGAACGCCCGCAGGCTGGCGGTTTGGGTGTGCGAATGCTGAAAACCGATGGCAGCGATGCCCTCGAATCGCGACGCGGACTCCCCACGCCGATGGTGGCGTTCTACAAGATGGTCGGACTCTGCGCCCGATACCCTCAGCATCGGCGTTTCGGACAATATTACATGGGCTATCTGTCGTGGGACGAGGCTGCCCGAATCGAGGTTGTCAGCGGTGCCTATTGCCTGCTGCGTCGCAAGGCACTCGACGAAATCGGCCTTTTGGACGAAAATTTCTTTATGTACGGCGAGGACATCGACCTGTCGTATCGCTTGCTGAAAGGCGGCTATGAAAATTGGTATCTGCCCGCGAAAATCCTGCATTACAAGGGCGAGAGCACCGAAAAATCGTCGTTCCGCTACGTCCACGTTTTTTATAAGGCGATGCTCATATTCTTCCGTAAACACTATTCGCAGATGAGCCTGCTGCTGAGCCTGCCCATCCAAATTACGATTTACGGCAAGGCTTTCACGACGCTTCTTCAGATTCAAATGGGCAAACTTCGGCGCTATCTAGGCTTCGTCGATCACCATCGGGCGCGACAACCGCTCTACCTTTTCATCGCAACTGCCGAAAACCTCGAAAAATGTCGGAAAATCGCCGTAGACAAAGGACTTGAAGCACAATATTTCGAGGTCGTTCCCGACGGTCATTTGTCGTTGGAAATACCCACGGATCGCCCTGTTTATACCGTTTACGACACGAGCGCCTACCGCTTCGAGGAAATTCTCGAATCGTTCTCGAAAAAGCCTCTTGATAACGTGAAAATCGGCACATTCTTACCCGAAAACAATATGATCATCACCGCAGAAAATATCCTGAAATGACAGAATTGACAACGAAATTGCGACCTTTGGAGCCCGAGGACCTTGACGAACTCTACGCCATCGAAAACGATCGTGACATCTGGAACGTCGGTGCGACGAATGTGCCGTATTCGCGCTATGCGCTGCACGAATACATCGCCCGTCAGCAGGCCGACATCTATGCCGACCGTCAGTTGCGCCTCGTCGTTGAGAATGCCGAAAAACAGGTCGTTGGCCTCGTTGATTTGGTCAATTTTGAGCCACAGCATCGTCGGGCGGAGTTGGGCATCGTCATCAAACAAGCCTTTCGCGGACAGGGCTACGGGAAGGCCGCCATCAAAAAAATGCTCGACTATGCGAAAAAATCGCTGCATCTGCACCAGGTTTACGTCATTATCGATGCCAAAAACCACGAATCGCTGCAACTTTTCCGTCAGGTTGGTTTCGAGGAGAAATCGCGGCTCACAGACTGGCTTTTCGACGGCGAAAACTACCGCGAAGCCGTCTTTTTGCAGAAAATTTTGTAAAAAGTTGCGGTAAAAGATAAAAAAACGTCGTAAAAATTTGGTGGAAAGAAAAAATTACATTACCTTTGCACCCGCAATCAGAAAAATGGTGCGTTAGTTCAGTAGGTTAGAATGCCTGCCTGTCACGCAGGAGGTCACGGGTTCGAGTCCCGTACGCACCGCAAAACAAAAGCCTTCCACTTCGGAAGGCTTTTCGTTTTTTGTGTATTTTTCGCTCTCGCTTACGAGTTCATCGACAGCAGGAATTCCTCGTTGTCGTGGGTGCGTTCCATCCGCTCGTGGATGGTATTCATCGCCTCGACGGGGTTCATATCGGCAATGTACTTGCGGAGAATCCACATACGGTCGAGCGTCGTCTTGTCTTGCAGGAGTTCGTCGCGGCGCGTGCTCGAGGCCACGAGATTGACCGACGGGAAAATGCGCTTGTTCGACAGCGAGCGGTCGAGTTGCAGTTCCATATTGCCAGTACCCTTGAATTCCTCGAAAATCACCTCGTCCATCTTCGAACCTGTGTCGATGAGGGCGGTTGCGATGATGGTCAGCGAGCCGCCACCCTCGATTTTACGGGCAGCACCGAAGAATCGCTTCGGTTTTTGCAGTGCATTGGCATCGACACCGCCCGTGAGCACCTTTCCAGAGGCCGGAGCCACCGTGTTGTAGGCGCGTGCGAGGCGCGTGATGGAGTCGAGGAAAATCACAACGTCGTGACCACATTCGACCATTCGCTTGGCCTTTTCGAGTACGATCCCAGCGATTTTTACGTGACGCTCGGCGGGCTCGTCGAAGGTCGAGGCGATGACCTCGGCTTTGACGGTGCGAGCCATATCGGTCACTTCCTCGGGACGCTCGTCAATGAGCAGCATCATCAGGTAGGCTTCGGGATGGTTGGCGGCAATCGCGTTGGCGATGTCCTTCATCAGAATGGTCTTACCCGTTTTGGGCTGGGCGACGATGAGGGCACGCTGACCCTTTCCGATGGGCGCAAAGAGATCGACGATGCGCGTCGAGAGATTCGTGGTCTTCGGGTCGCCGCAGAGCGTGTATTTTTCTTCGGGGAAGAGCGGTGTGAGATGCTCGAAGGGGATGCGGTCGCGCACTTCCGAGGGCACGCGGCCATTGATTTTCTCGATGTTGGTCAGCGGGAAGTATTTCTCGCCGTCGCGTGGCGGTCGCACGGTGCATTGCACCACGTCGCCAGTCTTCAGGCCGTAGCGTTTCACGAGGTTGTTGGCCACGTAGATGTCGTCGGGCGACGAAAGGTAGTTGTAGTCGCTCGAACGCAGGAAACCATAGCCGTCGGGCATAATTTCGAGTACGCCGTTGGCTTTGATGAGGTCGTCGAAGTTGAAATTCGAGCCTTCCGACGGCTGACTGACCATCGGCTGCATCGGCTGAACGGGCTGCTGCACGCGAATCGTCGGATTGTCGAAAATGTCGTAGGTCGGCAGTGCGCCGTGGTCTTCGATGGGAATATCGACAACGGTGATGAAATCGGTGCCGTCGCCCGGGTCGCCTGCCCACACTTCATTGGTGGTTTCGCCGACTTGGTTCGTTTCGTTGTGGGCATTGATTTTTGCCTGCAACTGTGCCAGCAGATTCTCGTTCTCGCCATCGTTTCCGTTCGTTTTCAAGGTTGCCAAATCGGCCTCGGGCGCGTAGGGTTCGATGTCTTCGGGTCTCGTTTCCACGACTTCCCATCTCACTCTCTGGTCGTCGTCTTTTTGCAGTGCCTTTTTCTTGGCTTCGATGGCGGCAATCAGTTCGAGTTCTTTCTTCGATTTGCGTCCTCTATGCTTCGACAGGGCGGCCAGTTCCTGCTCCATTTCCTCGAGCGACGGTGTTGCGTCGTCCATCGGTTTTTCAACCTCAAAATCGGTGGTTTCGTCGTCAGGTTCCTCCGTTTTTTCGAGGCTGGTGGGGGCGTCTTCCTTGAACAGCGGCACTTGCTCGATGGCGTTGGCCTTTTTCTTCTTCGTGTCGAGGTTTTCGCCCTCTTTTCCGCTGACGGTATAAACGTGGTCGGTGTCTTTTTTCACGATGCGCGAGCGCTTTTTCTTGCCGCCGAGTGGATTTTTGGCAGCCTCTGCGCTGGCTTGTTTTTCCAGAATGTCATAGACCAAAGTTTCTTTGTCGCTGATGCTTGCGTCGGCACCAGTTTCTTTGGCAATATCAGCCAATTCGGCGATATCTTTTTGCATTAAATCGTCCTTGTAATACATAAGTATTTTGATATGAAAATTGTGAATGATACAAGGTGTTTCAAGAGGAGAAACACGCTGTTGGTGTAAATACCGACTGCAAAATTACAAAGTTTTTTCGATATGTGCAAAAAAATGGTCAAAAAAATGGCCCGTTTTTTGTAAAACGAGCCATTTTCGTTATCGAATCGTTGTGGATTTTTATTCCTGATCCATCTTCGCTTTCAGTTCGGCCAGTGCGTCGAGGTCGCCGAGCGTGGTGCTGGCGGCTACGTTCTGGATGGCGGGAGCAGCGTCTTTCTTCGGTGCAGCCTTCTTCGGAGCGGCCTTCTTCGGCTCTTCTTTTGCCTCCTCGAATGTGCGGCTGTGCGAAAGGATGATGCGCTTCGTCTCCTTGACGAACTCAATGACTTTGAACTCGAGTTCTTCGCCTGCCTGAGCCTGCGAACCGTCGGCTTTCACGAGGTGCTTCGGCGTGGCAAAGCCTTCGCCGCCTTCGTTCAGCGTGATGACGGCACCCTTGTCCATCATTTCGGTGATTTTGCCCGTGTGGACGCTGCCCGGGGTGTAGAGCGTCTCGTAGGTGTCCCAAGGATTGTCCTCAAGCTGCTTGTGGCCGAGCGAGAGACGACGGTTTTCCTTGTCGATTTCGAGCACGACAACCTCGATTTCGGCACCTTGCTGCGTGAATTCGCTGGGGTGCTTCACTTTCTTCGTCCACGACAGGTCGCTGATGTGAATCAGACCATCGACACCTTCTTCGAGTTCGACGAAAATACCGAAGTTCGTGAAGTTGCGGACCTTCGCCGTGTGCTTCGAACCAACGGGATACTTGTTCTCGATGGCTTCCCACGGATCTTCCTTGAGTTGCTTGATGCCGAGCGACATTTTGCGCTCCTCGCGGTCGAGCGTCAGAATGACAGCCTCCACCTCGTCGCCGACGTGCAGGAATTCCTGTGCCGAACGCAGGTGCTGGCTCCACGACATTTCGCTGACGTGAATCAGACCTTCGACGCCCGGGGCAATCTCGACGAATGCACCGTAGTCGGCAATCACGACAACCTTGCCCTTCACGTGGTCGCCCACCTTCAGTTCGCTGTCGAGAGCATCCCAAGGATGCGGCGTGAGTTGCTTCAGACCGAGGGCGATGCGGCGCTTCTCGTCGTCGAAGTCAAGGATCACGACGTTGATCTTCTGGTCGAGGGCAACGACTTCGTGCGGATCGCTGACGCGGCCCCAGCTGAGGTCGGTGATGTGGATGAGTCCATCTACGCCACCCAAATCGACGAATACGCCGTAGGTGGTGATATTCTTGACCGTACCTTCGAGAATCTGACCTTTCTCGAGTTTCGAGATGATTTCCTTCTTCTGAGCCTCCAACTCGGCCTCGATGAGTGCCTTGTGAGAGACAACCACGTTGCGGAACTCCTGATTGATTTTCACAATCTTGAACTCCATCGTCTTGCCCACGAACACGTCGTAGTCGCGGATGGGGTGAACGTCGATCTGGCTGCCGGGCAGGAATGCCTCGATGCCAAACACATCGACAATCATACCGCCCTTCGTGCGGCACTTGATGTAACCCGTGACGATTTCTTCCTTCTCGAGAGCCTCGTTCACACGATCCCAGCTCTTCGAGAGGCGTGCCTTCTTGTGCGAAAGCACCAGCTGACCTTTCTTGTCCTCAGCGGTTTCAACATAAACTTCCACCTTGTCGCCGACTTTCAAATCGGGGTTGTAGCGGAATTCCGAGGCGGAGATGATTCCGTCGCTCTTGTAACCAATGTTCACGATTACTTCCTTCTTGTCGATGTGGGTCACAGTGCCATCAACGACTTGGTGGTCGGCCACCTTGTTGAGGGTTTCGTCGTAAGCGTTTTGAAGCTCTTCGCGGCTTGCGCCGACTGCTGAACCCTGCTCAAATTCTTCCCAGTTGAAGTCCTGCAGCGGTTCGATGTTTTTTAGATTTGACATAAATTTAATTAAATAAAAAAGTTTGTAATTGATAAAGTTAGACTTTATGTTTATTGAAAACGGCTGCAAAATTACGAAATTTTTTTCACATAATATTATAATTAAGGTGTGGAAATGGTCGATTTAATAAAATTTAAGATTTACGGCTCCAAAATGTCGATTGGCTGGACGTTTGTGGTGTCGTTGGGTTCGTTTTCGGGTTCGGAAGGCGATTTTTCTTCCTCGACGGGCTTTTCTTTCTTGGCAGGAAGGCCGAAAAGGTCGCGCAGACCGCTGAAATCCTTTCGCCAAATGATGCCGACGCCTTGCGTGTTGAGCGAATTTCGGGTGAAATAGCGGTCGTTGGTCTGGTTATAGACCTTGATGGCGAGGTTTCCACTCGGACGGAGTAGGTATTGCAGGTCGAAATCGCCGATGAACGAGGTGGTGGCGTTGGGGTTGTCGCGATAGCCGAACTCGCCGTTGATGAGCAGGCGGTTGTTGAGCAATCGACCCGAGAGAAGTCCCTCGTACTCAGCATTATAAAAGCCTTGGTCGCCCGTCGAAATGTTGGCTCCGAAGTTCCAATTTCGGTTCTTGACGAGGCTCGAAAGCACGTTGTTGAGTTGCTGTGAGATGGTGCCACTGAGCAGACTCTGCATCGCGAGCGAGGTCTGGCTCTGCTGTTCGGTTCCGTCGGTCGAGGCATTGTTGGTGCCTTGGTTGTAGAAGCGTCCGACAGCGAGCAGGTAGAGCACCTGCTGGTTCATTTCCTCCTCGGAATTGATGACGTTGAAAATCATCTGCTTCGCATCGGTTCCGACGGTCGGCATATCGAGGGCGAAATCGACGCGCGGCTGGTTGGGCGTGCCCGTGATGTTCATCAGACAATTCACGCGGATGTTGTTCGAGGTGAACGACTTGCCGAGTTGCAGGTCGGACAGTGGCACGCCGACGACGGTGTAGAGGGCTTGCAGGTTGAGTGCGGCATTGTAGGGGTCGCCACCGAAGACGATGCTGCCACCCTGCGTGAACTGAAAATCTTTCTTAATGACGTTCTGGATGGTGAGTTTGTAGATGCCGTGATCGACGTTGTAGTTGCCGAACATATCGAAAGAGCCCTTGTTGTAGTAGGTCGCACGAATCACGCCGTCGCCGTTGAGCGCAATGTAGTCGCCCGTCGCCGCGTCCATAATCACCTTCAGCGTGGCCCTAGGATTCGCGTTGATGAGGAAATTCAGGCGAATGTCGGTGCTCTGTTCGGGCACTTCTTCTTGGGTGTTGGGTGTTGGGTGTTGGGTGATGAGGCTCTGAAGTTGGACTTCTGAACGTTCTCTCCACGTGACAAATTCTCCCGAACTAATTGCATCGGGCGATGAGGCATTGTAGCGGATTTCCGAGCCTTCGTCGGGCGTCACATCGACATCGATGACCACCTCGCCATCGCGTCCGCGAATCGTGCAGTTGCCCGTGCCATAGACCGTTCCGCAGAAGGTGTCGCTGCCAAAATCGCGGAAGTCGTAGGCGAGCAATTCCTGCGCCTCGATGTCGAAATCGTAACTCAGATTCGTCAGACTTTTGTGGTGGAGCGCACCATTGACGATGCCGATGTGGCCGTGTGCGTCGAAAATCGTGTCGTTGCGGAATAGAATTTCGTCGGGAATGAGCGAAACGGCGGCATTTCGCAGGGTATAGGTCGTGTTGAGCGACTTGATGCCGACCGACCCGCTTGCAGCCACTCCGCCCGTGAGGTTGAGGTCGTCGAGCGCACCGTAAAGTCGCAGATTTCCAGTCACTTGTAAATCGACATCGCGCATAAAACTGCCGCAAAAACTCTCGAGAAATTCGCCGCGAGCCTTGTTCGGCCTGATAAAAAGTTCGAGTTCGTTGCGCTGTGGCGAAACATAGCCGTTGACAAGCGTATTCACGGGGAACATTCCCATTTGCAGGACGTTTGGCGCTTGTGGGGCAATCGTGTCGTTAGCGATGGCGTTGATGTCGATTTGCTTCGCCTCGTTGTTGAGTCGGGCGGTTGCGCTGAGCGTTCCCATTCGTCCGTCTTCAAAGCGGAATTCGGCCACGTCGAGTTTCGCAGCGGCCTCGGGTGTTCCGAAAAGATGGGTGACAAAGGCTTTTCCCGTCGCCTTTCCGCTGAATTTCACGGCATCGAAATCGACCAGGTCGAGAATGTACTCTACATCGATGTCTTGCAACTCGGCGATGAGCGAATCGGCAGCATTTTCACTGCCCCGACCGTCGATGATGAGGTGCTGGCGGTCGTTGGAAATGGCCAAATGGTCGATGGTGAGGTCGTTTTTGCTATAGACAATCGTGCCCGGCTCGACTGTCCACACTGTGTTGCCAATCGTGATGTCTGACGAGTGGATATCGACGTGTGCGGCATCTTTTCCCTCGGCTGTTCGGAAGAATTGCGCGTCGGCGTTGAGCACGCCTTTCATCGTGTGGAGGGCGTCGTTTTCGAAGTGGAGCGCGGTGACGAGGTGGTTGTCGGCGGCGTCGGCTTCGAGTGTCAGGCGCAACTGGTTTCCATTGTCGGAAATACGACTGATGGCGGCGTGTGTGCGCAGTGTGTCGTCGGGGGTGGTGATGTTCAAAATGGCATCGCGATACTCGCTGTCGTTGTAGATGAAGTGGGGCAGACGGGCTTCGAGGTCGAGCTGGTGGTTGCGGTCGTCGATGATTCCCTCCACGCGCATCGGTTGGCGCAGTGTGAGCGGAATTCCGAAGAGGTCGTCAAGCCATTCGCTGTCGGTGATGTTTGCGCTGATGCGGAAATTGTTGCGGGTCGATGGGCTATATTTCGGCAGTCCGGGCAAGGTCGGGAGTTTACTGCTCACAAGGTTCGTGAAACTTTGGGCGAGCGTCTGGTAGTCGTATTGTCCTTCGACCTTGACATCGGCAAAATCGCTCTCGAGGCTCAAATTGTGGCCGTCGTGGGTGTTCGTGGCACTCAGATTCAGCCTGTCGAAAGCAAATTGGCGGTCGCTCGACACCATTTCAAAATTCTCGATATTGACCTCCCCGACGGCGTTGTTAAGTTGTTTTCCGGCGATGTTGGCCGACAGGTCGAACTGGAAGTTCGCGTCGCCCCAATCGTCGCTCAGATGGAGTGCCGACGGCTTGAGTTGGCGGACCTTGGCGTTGAGGTCAGCCACGAAATTCTTCGTCGCGATTTTTCCCACGGCAGAAAGTTGTGCGTTGGGGTCATCGACGTCGATTTTTCCATCGAAAATGCCGTTTTGGAAGTTGCCGTCGAGTTCGATGTTTTTGTACGAATAATTCTTGAAATCGAAGCGCGAAACCGTGCCTTTCGCCTTGAGCGCGAGGGGCGAAGTTCCCGTTGGAAGTTGCCCATCGACGGCGATGTGCGTCGCCAGTTCGCCGAGTTCGTCGTTGTCGAGGATGCGTTGCAGGTTCAAGCCGTCGCTTTCCAGATTTCCATTGAAATTCCGCCCGTTTTTCACGAAATTCAACTTCGCGTTGCCTGCGTCGGTCTGCAGCGAGCCTGTCGCCGTGAGGTTTTGCGCCGTTCCGCCAGCCTTTCCCTCAAACGAAATATTTCCTAATCGATGCACTTCCTCGGGCAGTTCGATGCCTTTCGTGAGTGTCTTGACACTCTGCTCGCTGGCGTTCAAACGATGGACGTCGGCAAGCCATTGCGTCTGCCCCGATTTCGACGAAAAAGAGCCGTTTCCCGAGAACAAAAATTGGTTGTCAGAAGAACGAATGTCGAGGCTGTTCACCTTGACCGATGAGGCCGTTCCACTGAACGAAGAAGTTACGAGAAATGGTGTTTGAATATCGTGTCCGAAACGTGTAAAAGGTTCTAATTCCCAGAGAGTTATGCGCGATGGTTCAAGTTTTCCGTTAAATTGAAGAGAAGCGAGGTCGAGCGTGTCGTTCCGATGTTGATAGGTGGCATTCAGTTCGCTGATTTTCACGTCACTTTCCGCTGTCGTCAAGGCGAAATCGCTGAGTTGCGCCGCCTCGCGGTTGGCAATGGTTTTAAGGCTTAAATTCTTGACGCGCAAGCCCGATTTTTCGTTGAATGTCAGTTTTTTTAGGTTCACATTCAGCGAGTCGTCTTTGAGCGCGTTCAGAATCGCGTGTGCACTGATGTCGCTCACCTCGATGTGGGCAGGTGAAAATTCGCCCGAAACGGGTGCCACGTAGCGTTTGTGGTACGCCACGCTGCCGCGTCGAACGATGAGCGAGTGGATGCAAAGGTCGAGCGGTGAGTCGTCCGACGGCTCTTTCGAGGCCAGCGAGTCGAGGGCGAACTGGAAATTGTGTGGCGCGTCCGCCGTTTGTTGGTAGAGGTTCGCGTTCATGCCGAACAACTGCGCCGACGTCACCACGATTTTCCCTTTCAGCAGCGCCAGATAGTCGATTTTTGCCGACAGTCGCGACGCTTTCAGCAGTGGTTCGCCCTGTTGGTCGCGAATGTTCACGTCGTCGATGGTGATTCGGTTCAAAAAGCCCAAATCCACGCGCCCCACGCTCACTTCCGTGCCCAGTTTTTCCGACAGCGCGTCCGCCGTTTTCGAGCCAATAAAATGCTGTACCGTCGGCACGCGCAACAGTACAACCACCGCGATGAGCAGTCCGATGACCGTCCACAGCGCGATGTTGGAGATTTTCCTCACTTTTTTCAAATCGTCTGCAAAGATACTATTAAGTGAACGAAAAACCAAAAATTAAAAGGATTTTTTCTTTTTTCAAAAAATATTCGTATCTTTGCACCGACGAATAAAAAAAGGAGAAAAAATGACAGCCATCGAATTAAAGACTTCCATCAATGAAGATTTGAATGTGTTGGGAATAGAAACACTCGAATATGTCTCGAAATACGTGCGCCGATTAGCGTTGCACGTGAGAAATCGTCGTGAGGTTCATACGGCAGTTCCGCGTAAAGTTCAAATCTCCAGCCATATCCGCCGTATGTCAGGACGATTCACCGTGCCGGCAAACATCGACTACAAAGCCCTGAAAACAGACTCGTTGGAGGAAAAATATAACAAAGGATGAAAGTTTTTATTGACACGAATATTCTCATCGACTTTCTGGCTGCCCGCCAGCCGTTTGCCGAAGATGCCATCGCCCTGTTTCAGTTGGCAGACAACGGCGAAATAGAACTGATGGTGTCAGACCTCACTATCATCAATACGATTTATATTCTGAGGCGGCTGCATTACGACTTGCAAGAAATATATGACGCGCTCGACGGCATTCGCCCGTTACTGACCATCACACCGATGGGAGCAACCATCATCGACCGTTGTTTGCAACATCGCAGCGACGATTTCGAGGATGAAATGCAATATCTTTCAGCCGTCGAAGCAAAAGCCGACTACATCATCACTCGCAACAAGAAAGACTTTGATTTCGGCGACAGCGCTGTTGTGACTCCTCGCGAATTTTTTAACGAACAAAACATTGTATTTGAATAAGATCAACAACCAATCATAATTCTCAACTATCAACTATCAATTCTCAACTAAATAGATTGCCTATGACATAAAACAAAGCAAAAAGACATATAGATAAGAAGCGTCCGCTTTAGTTCTTGCTTTCTCCGAATTTCGCCAAAAAATATCAAGAAAGCGACCAAGAGTAAAAAGCTCGGATGCTCACGTCAGCAATGGCGTGGGCTTTTACTCGGATATGGTTGCATGGTGTTTGGCGATACCTGGAGGAAGCGTAGACGAAGTAATGAGTCCACGTTTTTTTATTGTCTCCACTCGAACCGTTTTTGGACTCAACAGACAATAAACAATATGCAATAACTATTAAACAACAAACTTTATGAAAAAAAGATTTTTTACACTACTTTTTGCCCTCGTGGCCATGGTGACGATTGCAAATGCGCAGGTGATATTTGACGAAACGAACTTTCCTGACCCGAATTTTCGTGCTGCACTTATGGAACAAGTCTCCATATACGGTTACGATGAGTATGGAGTATATCGCTTAATAAGAGAATTACATGAGGGCGATATACTCTACAACAATGGTTATTATGATAGTAAAGGTAACTTCCGCGATGGACGAAATTATAGCATTTTTGGTGGTGATTATAATTATTTGAATCTATACAACAAAAATGTTAGTGACTTAACAGGTATTGAACATCTTATCGAACTGACACGTTTGGACTGCAGCGGCAACCAGCTGACCTCGCTTGATGTGTCGAAGAACACCGCGCTGACAAGTTTGAGCTGCTCCGGCAACCAGCTGACTTCTTTGGATGTGTCGAAGAACACCGCGCTGTGGGATTTGTACTGCGGCGGCAACCAACTGTCCTCGCTCGATGTGTCGAAAAATACCGCGCTGTGGGATTTGTACTGCAGCGGCAACCAACTGTCCTCTTTAGACGTGTCGAAGAACACCGCACTGGGTGTGTTGTACTGCAGCGGCAACCAACTGTCCTCGCTCGATGTTTCGGGATGCACCGCGCTGGAAGATTTGGACTGCCGCGAAAACCAATTGACCTCGCTCAATGTGTCCGGATGCAACGCACTGACACGGTTGGAGTGCCACCACAACCAACTGACCTCTTTAGACGTGTCGGGGTGTACCGCGCTGACATCGTTGTCCTGCCACAGCAACTGGCTGGCCTCTTTAGACGCGTCGGGATGCACCGCGCTGGAAGATTTGGTCTACTACGACAACCATCTGACCTCGCTTGACGTGTCGGGATGCACCGCACTGGGTGTGTTGTACTGCAGCGGCAACCAACTGACTTCACTCAATGTGTCGGGATGCACCGCGCTGAGAGGGTTGGAGTGCTACGGCAACCAAATCAAGGGCGAGGCGATGGATGCACTCGTAGGAAGTCTGCCGACGGTGGAAAATGGTGAATTCCATGTCATTAACACGAAAGACACGAACGAAGGAAACGTTTGCACAAAGGCACAGGTGGTAATTGCCAAAGAAAAGGGCTGGACGGTGTATGATTATAATTATGATGGAATAAACTGGATTGGCTACGTTGAATACGAGGGCAGCGACGAGGCAATTCTTTTGGATGAAGAAAACTTCCCCGATGACAACTTCCGCAATGCGATTGCAAAGGAATTAGGGCTTGCCGAGGGCAGTGAAATCAACGAAGGTCTCATTGTTGCGACGATAAAACTTGATGTTTCAGACGGAAAAATCACAGACCTCTCTGGCATCGAATATTTCACTGCTCTGACAACAATCTATTGTCAGATAAACCAGATTTCTGACAAGGCTATGACTTCGCTTATTGGTGCCTTGCCCGACCTGAGCGGAAACGAGGCGAAAGGTTTGATGCTCACAGAGGAAACCAATCCGCGAAAAGGCGCACTCTATGCTTTGGACTTCACCGACGAGAACGAACAGAACGTCTGCACAGCGGAGCACGTAGAGGCGGCAAATGCAAAAGGCTGGACGGTGTATTGCAAAACTACCAATGGTTGGCAGGAATATACAGGAGAAGTTCCGACAGGAATTGACGCTTCGCTCAATGACAATGGAAAAATGACAAATGACAGTTATTATTCCATTGATGGCGTGAAGTTGAGCGGTGAGCCGACGAAGAAGGGACTTTATATCCATAAAAGAAGAAAAATCGTGAAGTGAGGAGTGTGAAGTGTGGAGTGAGTCCCGAAGGGACGACGAGACTACAGGCAGGGGTGAAGCTTCGCTCACCCCTGCCTGTATTTTTATCACCCCTTCGGGGTTTGTTTCCTTAACGTTTCGCTTGCGAAAAATGAATTAAGTCAGAATTTTTATGTTTTTTTCTCTTTTCTCAAGGAAAATTGTTACCTTTGCAATCGATTTCCAAATCCATGAAAAACGAATGGATTTTGGAGCAAAAAACACGGAAAAATCAACACGAAAAGACGGAAAATTAAACATCAACAATATCAAAATCGACTTATGAAAAAAGTTATTAAGTTACGCAAAGGCTTGGACATTCAGTTGGAAGGCAAGGCCGAGAAGCGGAAGTTGAGCATCAGGAAGAGCGGCGAGTTTGCGCTCGTTCCCGACGACTTCACGGGCATCACGCCGAAGCTTGTCGTGCGCGAAAACGACCGTGTCAAGGCTGGCGAGGCGCTTTTTGTCGATAAAAACTGCCCCGAGGTGAAGTTTGCTTCGCCCGTGAGTGGGGTGGTGACGGCAGTGGAGCGCGGTGAGCGTCGAAAGGTGCTTTGCGTGAAGGTGAAGGCCGACGAGCAACAGGAGTTTGCGGCGTTCGGCACGAAAGACGTGGCTTCGCTTTCGGGCGAGGACGTGAAGAATGCGTTGTTGGAGGCCGGACTGTTCGGCTACATCAACCAGTTGCCCTACGCTGTGGTGGCGAATCCGTCGGACACGCCGAAGGCGATTTTCGTCTCGGCACTGCGCGACAAGCCGTTGGCCGGCGACTTCGAGTTTGAACTGGCAGGTCAGGAAAACGATTGGCAGACGGGCTTGACGGCATTGTCGAAGATGGCGAAGACCTATCTCGGTGTGGGGGCAAAGCAGACCGCCGACGCGCTGCTGAATGCGAAAGATGTCGAAGTCAACGTGTTCGACGGTCCGTGTCCGGCAGGCAACGTGGGTGTGCAGGTGAACCACCTCGACCCCGTGAACAAGGGCGAAATCGTTTGGATGGTTGAGCCGACGGCAGTGATTTTCTTCGGTCGGCTGTTCAACGAAGGTCGTGTCGATTTGACGCGCACCGTCGCCGTTGCCGGCAGCGAAGTGAAAACGCCGGCCTACGTCGATGCACTCGTCGGAACGCCGCTCAAGGCGATTCTCGACGGCCAGATTGACGAGGGCAAGAATGTCCGTATCATCAATGGAAATCCGCTGACGGGCAGCCGCGACACG
This sequence comes from Prevotella sp., assembly GCA_017412145.1. Taxonomy (GTDB): domain Bacteria; phylum Bacteroidota; class Bacteroidia; order Bacteroidales; family Bacteroidaceae; genus Prevotella. The sequence continues at coordinate 31,132 of JAFPYO010000025.1, read as the reverse complement.
ATGGACGGCTATCTCGGCGCTCACACGTCGGTGGTGAGCGTGATTCCCGAAGGCGACGACGCAGCCGAGATGCTCGGTTGGATTTTGCCGCGATTCGACCAGTTCTCGACGAGTCGCAGCTACTTCTCATGGCTTTTCCCGAAGAAAAAGTATCGTTTGGATGCCCGCGTGAAGGGCGGCGAGCGCCATATCATCATGAGTGGCGAATACGACCGCGTGTTGCCGATGGACATCTACGGCGAGTATCTCATCAAGGCGATTATCGCAGGCGACATCGACCGTCAGGAGCAGTTGGGCATCTACGAAGTGAGCCCCGAAGACTTCGCGCTGGCCGAGTTCGTCGATTCGTCGAAACTCGAATTGCAGAAAATCGTGCGCGAGGGACTGAATATACTCAGAAAAGAGAATGCTTAATGTTCAATGTTCAATATTCAATGTTCAATAAAAAATGAAAGCATTAAGAAATTATTTGGATAAAATCAAACCGAACTTCGAGGAAGGCGGTCGGCTGCACGCTCTGCGCAGCGTTTTCGACGGCTTCGAGACCTTCCTGTTCGTGCCCGACACGACGGCCAAGAGCGGTGTCCACATCCACGATGCCATCGATTCGAAGCGCATTATGTCGATGGTGGTCATTGCGCTGATGCCCGCGATGCTGTTCGGTATGTATAACGTTGGTTATCAGAACTATCTCTTTGCCGGAACACTCGAAACAGCGAGTTTCTGGGAGATTTTCGGCTTCGGTTTCTTGGCTGTTCTGCCCAAAATTCTCGTCAGTTACATCGTCGGACTCGGTATCGAGTTCATCTGGGCGCAGTGGAAAGGCGAGGAAATCCAGGAAGGCTACCTCGTCAGCGGTATTTTGATTCCGCTGATTGTGCCGATTGGCTGTCCGCTGTGGATGCTGGCTTTGGCTTGCGCCTTCTCGGTGATAATCTGCAAGGAAATTTTTGGCGGAACGGGTATGAATATTTTTAACCCTGCGATTGCAGCGCGAATGTTCCTGTTCTTCTCGTATCCCTCGAAAATGACGGGCGACACGATTTGGGTGGCGCAAAACTCGATTTTCGGCCTCGGCAACACGCTTCCCGACGGTTTCACGGCTGCCACGCCGCTTTCCAGCGCCAGCATTGAGCACCTTGGAACGACGGGAGAGGCCAGTTACAGCATCGCCGATATGATTTTCGGCTTCATTCCGGGCTCGATTGGCGAAACAAGCGTCATCGCCATCGCTTTGGGCGCGATTCTGCTGCTTTGGACAGGCATCGCCTCGTGGCGTACGATGTTGAGCGTCTTCGTCGGCGGTGGACTGATGGCTTTGCTTTTCCATTCGATGGGCAAGACACCGCTTCCGTTCCACTGGCACCTGATGTTGGGCGGCTTCGCCTTCGGTGCCGTGTTTATGGCGACCGACCCCGTGACGTCGTGCCGCACCGAGACAGGTAAGTACATCTACGGCTTCCTCATCGGAGCACTCGCCATCATCATTCGCGTGATGAATGGCGGCTATCCCGAGGGAATGATGCTCGCCATCTTCTTCGGAAATATGTGTGCCCCGATGATCGACCACTTCATTGTCGAGCGGAGCATTTCGAAACGAATCAAGAGAGGAGGTACAAAATGAAACTGAACACAAACAGCAACTCGTACATTATTATATATAGTGCGATACTCGTGGTCGTCGTGGCCTTCCTGTTGGCTTTCGTCTATCAGGCGTTGAAGCCGATGCAGGACGCTAACGTGGCTCTCGACAAGAAGAAGCAGATTCTCTATTCGCTCAACATCCGCGGACTCGACGGTGCTGAGGCCGAAGCCAAGTATGGCGAGGTGGTGAAGTCGGAAGAGAAGACTGGCGAACAAGTTTATTATATTTGTGAGATTGACGGACAGAAAAAATACGTTTTTCCGTTGAAAGGCATGGGACTTTGGGGTGGAATTTCGGCTTACGTGTCAGTCGATGACGATTTGAACACCATCTACGGTGCTTATTTCAACCACGAAAGCGAAACGGCAGGTTTGGGTTCCGAAATCAAGGACTCGCAGGCTTGGCAAGAGAAGTTTCAGGGCAAGAAAATCTACTCAGACGACGGTCAGTTGGCCATCGGCGTAGTGAAAAAGGTGGAAAATCCTGCCTCTGAGGTCGATTGCGTCACTGGTGCCACGCTGACTTCCGACGGTGTGAGCGCGATGCTTCGCGACGGATTGAAATCCTATATCGAATCGCTCAAGTAATCAAAATTGTAAAATTGTAAATCGTCAAATAGTAAATTGAAATGGCACTTTTCAGTAAACAAAATAAAGAGGTTTTCACCAATCCGCTGAACCTCGACCACCCGATACTCGGACAAGTATTGGGCATCTGCTCGGCACTCGCCGTCACTGCGCAGTTGAAGCCTGCCATCGTGATGGGACTCGCCGTGACGGTAATCACCGCCTTTGCCAACGTGATTATCTCTGTGATCCGCAACACCATTCCCAACCGCATCCGCATCGTGGTGCAACTGGTCGTTGTGGCTGCTCTCGTGACCATCGTTTCGCAGATTCTCAAGGCCTTCGCCTACGACGTGAGCGTGGAACTCTCGGTCTATGTCGGTCTGATCATCACCAACTGTATTCTGATGGGTCGATTGGAGGCTTTCGCCATGCAGAACAAGCCCTGGCCGTCGTTCCTCGACGGTGTGGGCAACGGACTCGGCTACGCGATGATTCTCGTCATTGTCGGTGGAGCCCGCGAATTCTTCGGACGTGGCTCGCTGCTAGGCTTCCAGATTCTGCCGCAGAGTTTCTACGACTTCGGCTACGCCAACAACGGTATGATGACGATGCCTGCCATGGCGCTGATTCTCGTCGGTTGTGTGATTTGGGTACATCGTGCTTACTTTTATAAAGAAAAATGAGAAGTTAGGGAAGTTAGAGAAGTTAAGAAGTTAAGCCGAATGTTCTGGTGGCTGACATAAGGGAAAAGAGTAATGGCTTAACTACTGTCCGAAGGACGAGCGTAGCGATAACTTCTTAACTACATAACTACAAAAAAAGAAAAAATTATGGAACATTCTATTAGTTTGTTGTTCAGGTCCATTTTCGTGGACAATATGATTTTCGCCTTCTTCCTGGGCATGTGTTCCTACCTTGCCGTGTCGAAGACCGTGAAAACCTCGCTGGGCCTCGGCCTCGCCGTGACATTCGTGCTCACCGTGACCGTTCCCGTGAACTATCTGTTGCAAACCAAGGTGCTGGGCGATGGCTGTCTGGTTGAAGGAGTCGATTTGTCGTACCTGTCGTTCATACTCTTCATCGCCGTGATTGCCGGCATGGTGCAACTCGTCGAGATGACGGTCGAGAAATACTCGCCCTCACTCTACGCCGCACTCGGTATTTTCCTGCCGCTCATCGCCGTGAACTGCGCCATCATGGGTGCGTCGCTCTTCATGCAGCAGCGCATTCTGATGGATCCGTCGAACTCGCAGGCGATTACCTCGATTTGGGACGCCATCGTCTATGGCTTCGGCTCGGGCATCGGCTGGACGCTCGCCATTGTTGCGCTCGGTGCGATTCGCGAGAAAATGCAGTACAGCGACGTGCCCAAACCGCTTCAGGGACTCGGCATCGTCTTTATTACTGTTGGCCTGATGGCGATGGCAATGATGTGTTTCTCAGGTCTCAATATCTAAATTGTAAAATCGTCAAATTGTAAATTCAGATGGCACAGTTTATAGCATATAGCATCATCGTTTTTTTAGTTACAATTCTTCTGCTTGTAACCATTCTGCTCATCGCGAAAAAATATCTCTCGCCGAGCGGAAACGTGAATATTGAAATCAATGGCGACCGCGTCATCAACGTGCCGCAAGGCTCGTCGGTGATGACCACGCTCAACGAAAACGGCGTGTTCCTGCCCTCGGCCTGCGGCGGAAAAGCCTCGTGCGGACAGTGCAAGGTGCAGGTTTTGGAGGGTGGCGGCGAGATTCTCGACTCTGAAAAGCCCCATTTCAGTCGCAAGGAAATCAAGGCTGGCTGGCGACTCGGTTGCCAGTGCAAGGTGAAGGGAGACCTGAAAATCCATGTCGATGAGTCGATTCTCGGTGTGAAGGAGTACGAATGTACGGTCATCAGCAACAAAAACGTGGCTACGTTCATCAAGGAATTCAAGGTGCAACTGCCTGCGGGCGAGCACATGGACTTCCTGCCGGGTTCCTACGCGCAAATCAAGATTCCGGCCTTCGACTGCATCGACTACGACAAGGATTTCGACAAGTCGCTCATTGGCGACGAATACCTGCCGGCATGGGAAAAGTTCGGTTTGTTCCCGCTGAAGTGCAAGAACCCCGAACCCACGATTCGCGCCTATTCGATGGCCAACTATCCGGCCGAGGGCGACGTGTTCATGCTCACCGTGCGCATTGCCACACCGCCGATGAAAGCCGACAAGAGTGGTTTTATGGAGGTGAATCCGGGTATTGCCTCGTCGTATATCTTCTCGCTGAAACCTGGCGACAAAGTGACGATGAGCGGTCCGTTCGGCGACTTCCACCCGCATTTCGACTCGAAGAAAGAGATGATTTGGGTCGGCGGTGGCGCCGGTATGGCTCCGCTTCGCGCCCAGATTATGCACATGACCAAGACGCTGAAGACCACCGACCGCGAAATGCACTATTTCTACGGTGCCCGCGCGCTGAACGAAGTCTTCTATCTCGACGACTTCCTCAATCTGGAGAAGGAATATTCCAATTTCCACTTCCACCTCGCACTCGACCGTCCCGACCCTGCCGCCGATGCCGCAGGCGTGAAATACACACCGGGATTCGTCCATCAGGTGATGCTCGAAACCTATCTGAAGGACCACGAGGCACCCGAGGATGTCGAATACTACATGTGCGGCCCTGGCCCGATGTCGAATGCCGTCGTGCAGATGCTCGACTCGCTTGGTGTAGAGCCCGAATCGATACTTTACGATAACTTCGGAGGATAAAGATGAAATACGGTTTTATCAAAGTGGCTGCGGCTGTGCCGACGCTGAAAGTCGGCGACGTGGCCTATAACGTGGAGCAAATCAAGACGCTCATCGCCGAGGCCGATGAAAAAGGCGTGGAAATCATCGTGTTTCCCGAACTTTCGCTGACGGGTTACACCTGTCAAGACCTCTTTACGCAGAGCGTACTCATCGACGCATCGGAGGCGGGCATCGTCAGTCTGCTTGACACGACTCGCCAACTCGACATCATCTCGATTGTCGGATTGCCCGTCATCGTCGGCGACTTGCTGCTGAACTGCGCCGCCGTCATTCAACACGGTCAGTTGCTTGGCATCGTGCCAAAAACCTACCTGCCGAACTACGGCGAATTCTACGAAAAACGCTGGTTCGCCTCGTCGCAAGACCTTCGTCCGACGGAAATCCGTTTCGCAGGCAACCTCATCACCGTCAGTCCCGACCCGCAGTTGTTCCGCACCTGCGACGGCGTGCTGTTCGGCGTGGAAATCTGCGAGGATGTCTGGGCACCCGTTCCGCCGAGCAACCAACTCGGACTGGCAGGTGCCGACCTCATTTTCAACCTTTCGGCCAGCGACGTGCTCATCGGTAAGCATAAATACCTGCTTTCGCTGCTCTCGCAGCAGAGTGCGCGCATCATCACGGGCTATGTCTATAGCGGAAGTGGTTTCGGCGAATCGACACAGGACGTGGTGTTTGGCGGCAATGCCATCATCATCGAAAACGGAAAAATTCTGGCGAAAGCCGAGCGTTTCCAGATGGAAAGCCACATGCAGATGGCGCAAATCGACATCGAACGGCTCCGCTCTGAGCGGCGCACGAACTCGACCTACGTGAATGCGCAGCGCAACCTGAAATTCGACATCCAGAACAACGAAACCACCGTCACCATTACCGATTGTCGTTCCAACGCGCCCCGCGACTTCGTGCTCGAACGCCATTTCAATCCGCTGCCTTTCATTCCGAGAGGCAACGACGCAGCCGAGAGTTTCGAGGAGATTCTGACGATTCAGTCGATGGGACTGGTGAAGCGACTCGACCATACGAACACGAAAAGCGTGGTCATCGGTGTCAGCGGCGGCCTCGATTCGACGTTGGCCCTGCTCGTCAGCGTCCGTGCATTCGACAAACTCGGCCTCGACCGCAAGAACATCATCGCCATTACAATGCCCGGCTTCGGCACCACCGACCGCACCCACCGCAATGCCGTCGCACTGATGGAGCAACTGGGTGTCACTGCTCGCGAAATCAACATTTCCAAGGCCGTCCGCCAGCATTTCGAGGACATCGGACACGACGGCACGACCCAAGACAGCACGTTTGAGAACGCGCAGGCTCGCGAGCGCACGCAGATTCTGATGGACGTGGCCAACCAAGTCGGTGGAATGGTCATCGGCACGGGCGACCTCTCGGAACTCGCGCTCGGGTGGTGTACCTACAACGGCGACCATATGTCGATGTACAGCGTCAATGCCAGTGTGCCGAAAACGCTGATTCGCTGCCTAATTCGCCATCTCGGAAAGGACAACCCGACGCTGATGGACATTCTCGAAACGCCCGTCAGCCCCGAACTGACCGCCAATCAGGGCGATGCGATTCAGCAGAAGACGGAAGACATCATCGGTCCCTACGAACTTCACGACTTCTTCCTCTTCCACTTCCTGCGCTCGGGCTACAGTCCGCTCAAACTCTTCCTCTTGGCAGGCAGTGCTTTCGACGGACACGACGACCGCGTGGGTCGCTACGACGACGAAACCATCAAAAAGTGGCTGAAAGTCTTTTTGCGTCGCTTCTTCTCTCAGCAGTTCAAGCGTTCCTGCCTGCCCGACGGGCCGAAGGTCGGTAGCGTCAGCCTCTCGCCGCGTGGCGATTGGCGAATGCCGTCCGATGCGTCGAGTGCTGCGTGGTTGAAGTTGGCGGAAGGGTTGTAGGGCTTAGCCGAAAAGCAATCGCAGAGCCTCCTCGACCTTGCGCACGGGATGAAGTTTAATCGTGAATTTTTGAGTGTCTAATCCCTGCATGTTTTGGCGGGGAATGATGATATCGGTGAAGCCCAGTTTCTCGGCTTCGCCGATTCTTTGTTCGATGCGGGCCACGGGGCGCACCTCGCCGGAGAGTCCAACCTCGCCAGCCATGCACCAACCCTGTTCGATGGGCGTATCGACATTCGACGACAGCACGGCGGCGATGACGCTCAAATCCATCGCCATGTCGGTGACGCGAAGGCCTCCGGCAATGTTCAAAAACACGTCTTTTTGCATCAGTTTGAAGCCGACGCGCTTCTCCAACACGGCCAAAAGCATGTTCAGGCGACGCTGGTCGAAGCCTGTGGCCGAGCGTTGCGGCGTGCCGTAGGCTGCCGACGATACGAGCGCCTGCGTTTCCAGCAGGAACGGGCGCACACCCTCTACGGCGGCACTGATGGCCACGCCTGAAAGTCCCTCGTGGTCGCTGTTCAGGAGCAGTTCCGAGGGGTTCGAAACCTGTCGCAGACCGTCGTGTCGCATTTCGTAGATGCCGAGTTCGCTGGTGGAGCCGAAGCGGTTTTTCGTGGCGCGGAGAATGCGGTAGAGATGTTGCTGGTCGCCCTCGAACTGGATGACCGTATCGACAATGTGCTCAAGGATTTTCGGGCCTGCAAGCGACCCTTCTTTGTTGATGTGGCCGATGAGAATGACGGGTACGCCGCTCGATTTCGCGAAACGGAGGAGGGCAGAGGCACATTCGCGTACCTGCACGATGCTACCGGCGGAACTGTCGGCGGTTTCGGTGGCGATGGTCTGAATCGAGTCGATGACGACGAGTTCGGGCTGCACCTCTTTAATATGCTCGAAAATGGTTTCAAGCGAGGTTTCCGTGAGAATCAATAAGGTGTTGGGTGTTGGACTTTGGGTGTTGCCGAGTCGCTCTGCCCGCATTTTCAACTGATGGGCGCTTTCCTCGCCACTCACGTAGAGCACTTTTCGGTCGTTCATTCCGAGAATGGTTTGAAGCGTGAGCGTACTTTTTCCGATTCCTGGCTCACCACCGAGCAACACGATGCTTCCCGGCACGAGTCCACCGCCCAAAACGCGGTCGAGTTCGCTGTCGCCCGTCGAAAATCGCGGTTCGTCCTTCGCAGAGATGTCGCGCAGCAACTGCGGATGGTTTTTACTCGCGCTGATGCCACCAGCCCGTACCGACTGCGCTGCTGAGCGAGCCGCCATCGTGCCAGCGTCGTTGCTCACCTTGATTTCCTTGAATGTGTTCCACTGGCCGCAAGCGGGACATTTGCCAACCCATTTCGGCGATTCTTGTCCGCAATTCTCGCAGACGAACATAGTCTTGTCTTTTTTCACCATAAAAATCAAATTTTCAGGGCAAAGATACGAAAAAAAACTGACTCGACACACGCTTGCCCAGAAAAATTTCGTAACTTTGCAGTCAAGAATTTCGAATTTTTGCAGTGATGAAGAAAATTTTTGGACTTTTTTTCGCGCTTTTATGGCTGATGTCGTGCGGCCAATCCTACGAGGAAAAGCGACGAATCACGCGGGCAGAACGCGCTGAACAGCGACGACAAGACTCGTTGGCGTTGAAGGTGGCGGTGCTGCCGACGCTCGACTGTCTGCCGATGTTCGTGGCGGCGGAGCGCGGATGGTTCGACTCGCTGAAAATCGACGTGCGACTGCGACCGTTCAAAGCGCAAATGGACGTCGATACGGCACTCGTGGGCGGTAGCGTCGAGGGTGCCATCACCGACCTTGTGCGGGCGGAACGGATGCGCAACCGCGGCACGGCACTGAACTACGTAGCGGCGACCAACACGGCGTGGCAACTCGTGGCGAACCGCACGGCGCGCTTGAAGGAAACGCGGCAGTTGGGCGACAAAATGGTGGCAATGACGCGCTTCTCGGCAACCGACCTGCTGACCGACCGCGCCCTGAAAGGCGTGAAAACGACGGCGACGGTCTATCGTGTGCAAATCAACGACATCGCGCTGCGACTGCAAATGCTCAAAAACAACGAAATGGACGCGCTGTGGCTGCCCGAACCGCAAGCCACGGCTGCTCGACAACTGAAACATTCGGTCATTTGGAAATCGGACTCGACCGACCTGCGCTTGGGCGTGGTGGCGTTTCGCGAAAAGGCGATGAAAGACCGCCGCATCAAGACGCAAATCGACGCTTTCCTGAAGGTTTACAACGTGGCTTGCGACTCGCTCAATGGGCGTGGAGTAGGGCAGTACGGCGATATTGTCGAAAAATATTGCGGAGTGACCTCGGCGACTGTCCGAGCATTGCCGAAATTGAAGTTTCCGCGTGCTGCCGCCCCACGTGAGAAGGATGTGGAAGAAGCGAGGAAATGGTTGAAAAAGTGAAAAGGTCAAAAGGTGAAAAAGTAAAAAATGTCGGAAATCAATAAAATCAGAAGAAAAATCATCGTCGAAAGCAACGTGGGTGCTGCCATTCGTCGTTTGCGAGCCGTTCTCGTCGAAAATCCTTTCGTCGTGAGCGGTGCGCTGCGGCAACGGTTGGAAAATCTGGAGTCGGACTATCAGCGAATGTGCGACTTTATGTTGCACGGCTATCGCGACGACCAGCGCGAGGAGGTCTATCGCTCGCTTTTGCGCCGTATGGCCGACCTGCTCGGTGACTTTGAACTGGCTGAATTGCAAGCCACGAACGCCACTTTCGGCACTGCCGCGAAGAACCATCCCGACCTGACCGACGACTACGACACCGTGCGCCAGATGCTCGAAGGTTATGTGCAAAACCTCGCGATGCTATCGCTCGAACCTGAAGAACAGGCCGAATCGCGCCTACAAACCCTTCACGACGAGCATCTGAAGCAGTTGGACACGCTTTTCAACGCCCTTTTGTCGTCGCGCCAATGGAGTTCGGGCAAAAAATCGTTTTACACCGAACTGCTGCTCTCGCCGACCATTGACAATGGCGACGCGGCGCTGCTCATCAGTGCCGTGATGCTCTCGGCGATGGCTGTGGCCGACATCGCGAAACTCGAAATGCTCTTTGAGGTCTATCGCCGTGCCACCGATGAAATTCGTCGCCAACGGGCGTTGGTGGGTCTTGCGTTTGCCCTTCCCGACAAGGATTTCAACAAGATTTTTCCCGAATACGACCCACTCGTCGAGCAACTTTGCGCCGACGAACCGACGCGTCGCGAACTTTTGGAACTGCAAAAGCAGATTTTCCTGTGTATGGATGCCGACCGCGACCACGAAACCATCCGGCGCGACATTATGCCGACAATCATCAAGAACCAGAACATTCGCATCACGCGGTTTGGCATCGAGGAGGTCGAGGAAGACGCCTTGCAAGACATTCTCAACCCCGACGCCGACGACGAGAAAATGGAGGAACTCGAACAGACGATTCAGCGGATGATGGATATGCAACGCAGCGGTTCCGACATCTATTTCGGCGGATTTTCGCAGATGAAGCGTTTTTCGTTTTTCTACACGACGAGCAACTGGTTGATGCCCTTCAACGTGGAGCATCCAGGCCTGCGACAAGTGGCTGAAAAGCTGAAAAACAGCCGATTCTTGCAACTTTTGTTGGATAGAGGACCTTTCTGCGATTCCGATAAATATTCGTTTGCGCTGGCGATGTCGTCGGTGCTCGACCGACTGCCCGAAAATATGCGTGAACTGCTCAACAACGAGGACGCGCTCGGTCCGACGATGGAAGAGGTGGAAACGCGGTCGGCGGCCTATATCCGACGAATGTATTTGCAGGATTTGTATCGTTTTTTCCGACTTTTTCCGCAGAAAAACGATTTCCAGTCGCCTTTCGACTACGAAAAATCACCCGAATTTTTCTTCTTCACGAATCCGATTTTCAGCCAATCGGCTTTGGCGACTCAAGCGATTTCGTTGGAGCGTTTTCTGTTGAAAAAGAAGCAATACGACGCGTTGATGCGAGTGCTTCACAATTTCGACAGCGACAGCTCCGAACAGCAGATGATTGAGGCTTCGCTGGCTCTTCGACGTGGAAATTACCGCGATGCACAGCAACTCTTCGCCCGTGTTTTGGACAAAATGCCCGACGACGAGCGTGCGATGCACGGAATGGCGCGGGCGAGTTTCAACTGCGGCGATTACGCGACCGCCACGCAGTATTACGAGAAACTGCTGACGCTGAACCCCGAAAATGCGCCATACGATTTGAATGCCTGCATCGCGAAGATTCACAACGGACAGGCCGAGGAGGCCGTGCAGCGCCTCTACAAGCACTATTACGAGCGTCCCGACGACAAAAATGTCTGTCGTGCGCTGGCTTGGGGATTGCTCGTGCAGGGTTCGCTCGAACAGGCCGACAAACTCTACGACTCGCTCGTTTCAGACGCGGAAAACACCGCTGCCGACTGCCTCAATGCAGGCTATTGCAAGTGGTTTGGCAACGATGTGGCGGCGGCGGTCGGGCTGTTTCGCCGTTATCTGAAGTTGCTTGGGAAACAGGCGCAAAACCACGCGCTCGTGAACGATTTCAAGAGCGACGCGGAACTGCTACAAGCCCACGGAATCGGACGGACGGAAATGTTGTTGATGGACGATTTGGTCCGTCGCGAAATCTGATTTCCGAACTTTTTAATGCTAAAAACTACGCTTCGATAATTCCAGCCTCAAGCCACTGTTGCGACAGCGTTTTTGCATCTTCCAAGGCCGTTTCGAAGTCGATTTCATATTGTTCGGTGAGCAATTCAGCCAACTTTTCGCAGTTGAACTCGGGCAGTTGCTGCACGTTTTTCCACAGGTAGGCCGAACTCTCATTCATACTGATAATGTTGGAAAAGTCGATGTTTTCCTTACCTTCTGCCACGATGATTTGTTCGCCGCAGACGTTTCTCAGATTAAAACCTTTTTTTGCTTTCATATTGTTGAATTTTGAATTTTGACGGTTGAATTTTGAATTGTCGGCTGCGCCGATGTTGAATTTTGAGTGACGAATTTATTATTCACTTTTTCTGGAAAAGTTTCAGCCAAATTCTGCGATAAAATGCCAGCAAATAGCGGCGAACAGGGTAGAGTCGCATCCAGAAGTACGAATACGTGCGCCATTTCCAGCCGTCGGTGCGGTCGAGCGTCGTGCGCCCCTTGCGATAGAAGCCGATGACCGCGCCTTTCACGTCGGCGAGTGTGCAATGTTCATCGCCCAGATTGCCGTCGCCGCGCAGTGTCACGTGGTCGCCGTCGATGGCGATGATGCGGTGCAGCACGAAATGTTTCGGATCGACTTCCGCCAACACAGGGTCGCCCACCTTCGGATTCGTCGCCTTTGTCATCAGTGCCTTGTCGCGATTGTCCTCGAGAAACGGGCGCATACTGAAACCGCGCAGGCGAAGCGTCACGGTGTGACCCTCGTCCATCAGTTTCACGATTTCTGGCAGAAATTCGGCGTTCGACAACTTGATTTCCCTTACCTTGAGATGGCTTTGTTGCATAGGATGGCGGCTTCTTTGTTGGGTAGGCAGTGCAGTGTGTAAATCGGTGTCAGTTCGATGATGCGCGTCACCGTGTCGCAGATGCGCTCAAAAATGTCTTCGTCCCATTTCATCGTTGAACACGACGGCAGGAACGAGGCAAAGGCTTCGACAGGCGGCAGTTTTTCAATGCTGTTTTCTTCGGCTCGGTCGATGCGCGTGATGGCACCAAGTTTGGCCTTCACATTGCGGTAGCAGGGCGTTTTTCCGCTCCACGGACCGCCGAAAATATAGGCTTCGCCGTCGATGATGCGAATAATCGGGTTGTCGTCGTTCATCAGGTCGCAGCCTGGAATATGGCGCAGCCACATACTCACTTGTGTGCTTTTTCCCGTTCCGCTTTTGGCGATGAAGGGATAGCCGTAGCCGTTTTGTCTGACGAGCGAGGCGTGGATGAGCAGCGTGTCTTGTTGGCTGCCAGCGAAGGCGAAAATCAGCATCAGCGCGTTGTTGAGGCCGAATTTCCGCATATTGTACGAGCCGTTAAGGGCGCAATGGCATTCGCTGAAGTCTTTGTTGGCGATGAGCAGGCAACATTCGTGGCCGCGCAGGTCTTTGATGATGTACTGATAGCCGCCGTCGGCCGTCTGATCGACCACCGTGTCGCCATTGCCCGTGTCGAAGGTGCGGATGCGCTCGCGCTGTGCCTTGGGAATGGGGCGCAGCGTGTCGTCGATGGTCAGGTGGAAGAAGAGATTCTGCCCGTCGTTCTTGGCGCGAAACGGCTCAAACGACGGCAGCAGGTGCATTCCGTTCTTGTCCGAGTCTTTGAAGATGATTCGGATGTCGTGCTCGGCCACGCGGAAATCGTTGATGCTCATTACTTTTTGTTTTTAAGTTCTTTTGCCCGTTGTTTGGCCTCGGCCATTGCCTTTTTCGTGGCTTCTTTCTTGGCTTTTTGGTCGGCTTTCAACAGTTTTTTTGCTTCTTTTTGCTTCTGTTTAAGCTCGTTTTTCTCTTTTTTGATGGCCTCCTTCAACTGTTTCTTCGTGTAAGTTTCTTCGGGCTTGTCGGGCTTGACACTTTTGAATCGGAAGGTGTTCACGTCGATGTTTTTGAGCGTGAAACGACCTTTTTTCGCCGTGGTGTAGCGCTTCCTAAGTTTCAGGTATTTTTTCTCGATGTCCTTACGCTTCTCGGCGAAGATGACGAGGGCTGTCGGATACGGATTCTCGTCGCTGCGAAGATGCTCGGCAAACTGATACGAGAAGTCTTGACGACCATAGATGAAATCGGTTCTGGTGTCAATCCAAGCCGTATCAACTTGTTGAATATCAGTGAGATACACCGTCGAATCGTTAAACGACGTGGCGAATCCGAACATATAGACTTTCGTCGGTCTGTTGATGCCGAACGCCTCGCTCGGAAGCATTGTCGCCGCCGTCAGCAGCAGTGCTGCCAGTAGATTTTTTGTCATTTTTGTCATATTATTTTTATTCACTTTTCACTTCACACTCCACACTCCACGAAAATCACCGTCCAAGATACGCTTTCAGCGCTTTGTTTTTCGTGTTTTTCCGCAGTTGGCGAATCGCTTTCTGGCGAATTTGCCGCACGCGCTCGCGGGTCAGCCCCAAACTTCTGCCGATTTCGTCGAGCGTCATTTCGGGTTGTCCGATGCCGTAGAATGCCTCCAAAACCTTGCGCTCGCGCTCGTTCAGCGTCTTGAGTGCCGCAGCGATTTCGTCGCGCAACGACTCCATTTCCACCAGATTGTCGGCCAGTGGTGCGTCGGCGTTGGGCATCACGTCGAGCAGGCTGTTTTCGTCGCCATTCGAGAACGGCGCGTCCATCGACACGTGGCGGCTCGCATTTCTGATGGCTTCGGCGATTTTCTCCTCGTCCAAGTCGATGTTCTCGGCGATTTCGTCGATGCTCGGTCGCCGTTCGTTCTCCTGTTCGAACTTGCTGAGCATTTTGTTGATTTTATTCACCGAATTCACCTGATTCAGCGGCAATTTCACCAATCGGCTCTGTTCGGCGATGGCTTGCATAATCGACTGCCGAATCCACCACACGGCATAGGAAATGAACTTAAAACCGCGTGTCTCGTCGAATTTCTCGGCAGCTTTGATGAGCCCGACATTCCCTTCGTTGATGAGGTCGGCGAGGCTCAGCCCTTGGTTTTGGTATTGCTTGGCAACTGAAACGACAAACCGCAGATTGGCTTTCGTCAGGCGTTCCAGCGCGTCGCGGTCGCCCTTGTGAATGCGCTGCGCCAACTCCACCTCCTCCTCGGGCGAGAGCAATTCCTCGTGTCCGATTTCTTGAAGGTATTTTTCGAGCGACGCACTCTCTCGGTTCGTGATTTGCTTGTTGATTTTCAGTTGTCTCATATTCTTTTCAGTTTTTAAGTTGCAAAATTACGCTTTTTTTGCGAAAAAAACGAAGAAAAGTGGAAATAATTGCTATTCCCACTTTTTTGCTCTTAGAAATTCGGTTTTAATTTTCGAGATCGACCACGAAGTAAGCCTTCTTGCCAGTCGGATAGAGGCCGCGAATCACCAGCACGGGCTCTTTGCTAGTCGAAGTTTCCTTGACGGTTTTTTGCAGGTCTTCAACCGACTTCATCGCCTCGTCGTTCACTTTTTGGATGATGAATCCCTTGGTGATGCCGGTGTCTTTCAGTTTACCGTTGTTCACCTTGATGACCTCCAGTCCGTAGCTGATGTTGAGCTGTTCTTTCTGCTGCGAGGTGATGGGGCGCACGTCGGCTCCGAGCACGTCCATATCGGCCTGTTTCACAACCTTCGTGTTGCCCTGCGCGTTCTTCAGCGTCACAGTTTTCGTCACTTTCTTCTTGTTGTGGAGATAGGTGATGGAAACCTTGTCGCCCGGGCGCTTGTTGTACATAATCTCCTGCATTTCGCTCATCTTCGTGACCTTCTTGCCGTCGATGTGGGTGATGACGTCGCCCTTTTCGAGTCCGGCATCGGCACCTGCGCCGTCGGTCTCGACTTTCGCGACATAAACGCCTTCATTTGTGCCTAAATCGACTTCGTTGTCTTTCTCTTTCTCGCTGTTGATGTAGTTCAGCACGTCGCCGCCCTGAATGCCGAGCAGCGCACGCTGCACGGTGCCATATTCCTTGATGTCGGCCACGACTTTGTTCATAATCGTCGTGGGGATGGCGAATCCGTAGCCGATGTTCGAGCCCGTGGGCGATGCCAGCATGGCGTTGATGCCGACGAGTTCGCCGCGTGTATTGACAAGTGCACCGCCCGAGTTGCCTTGGTTGATGGCGGCATCGGTCTGGATGAACGACTCCACGCCGTTGGCACCAATCGAGCGAGCCTTTGCCGACACGATTCCAGCCGTCACCGTGTTGTTCAGTCCGAGCGGATTGCCGACTGCCAGCACCCATTCGCCCACTTTCAGGTCGTCGCTGTTGGCGATGGCGATGGCGGGCAGGCTCTTGCCGTCGATTTTGATGAGGGCGAGGTCGGTCGTCTGGTCAGTGCCGATGATGCGGGCCGAGAATTCGCGATTGTCGTTGAGCGTCACGGTGAGTTCGTCGGCATCGGCCACGACGTGGTTGTTCGTGACGATGTAGCCGTCGGACGAAATAATCACGCCCGAACCCGTAGCCGTGCGCTTCGGGGTCTGAATCTGGCGCTCGCGCGTGCCGCCCTGCGGTGTTCCGAAGAATCCGAACGGGTCGTTGAAGAAGTCTTCAAACGGATTGCTTTGCATTCTGACGGTTTGCGTCTTCGAGTTTTGCACATATTTAATATGCACTACGGCGGGCAACGCCTTGTCGGCTGCATAGGTCAAATCGACGGGTTGTCCTGCAACTGCGACCACAGGGCCGCTTGCGGCATTCACTTTGATGAATGTTCCGGCGGAGAGCCCCAGTGCGACCACGCACATGGCGCTCAGCAACAATTTCTGATACTTTTTCATTGTCTTTTCGTATTAAAAGTTCAACATTTTTCTTCTGAAATCGATTTTTCTTCCGAAATCCAACTGAATTGACGGATTTTTTCCGCCATCGTTTATTTTCGGGATGCAAATTTAGGTGCAAAAATTGTTAATCTGCCAATTTGTCACGCTTCTTTATTCCTATTTAACAATTTCGCCCCTCGCTTTAACGAGCCTAAACAAAAAAGATTCTATAAATCGACGGGATAACTGACAACGAGTTCGGTGAGGTCGGCTTTCGTGAGGTGTGCCTTGATGTTGAAGCCGACGGTGAGGTTGCGAAGCGACGGAATGGTGTAGTGGATGCCGATGCGCTCGTAGTAGGGCTGTTCGATTTCCTTCGCGTTCCGACCCATCTGGCGATAGAGGTAGTAGCCGAGCGACATGGCGACGGAAAGGTTGTGGTAATAGACTTGATGCTTCAGGGCGAGGCCGAAGGACCAAGGGGAAACTTTTGAATGTTGAATTTTGAATGTTGAATTTTGAATGGTTTCGATGTCGCGGACGCGGTCGGCGTAGGTGCCGTAGAAGAGGTCGGCTCCGATGCCCGATGCCCAACGGCGGGCATAGCGATACATAATGTCGGCCTGCGCGGAATAGGCCATATAGAAACGGAAGCGTCCCGTGCGATAGTCGGGCGAATCGGGCGGCGTTTGGAATTGCGTCAGTTGCCAGTCTTCGTTCAGTGTTTTTCCACCCACACCCAACGTGAAATTGGCGTAAAACCGCTTCTGAAATGCCTCCTTACTCCCCAACTCCTTCACTCCTTCACTCCTGATTTCCTTCCAATACGGCATATAGCGCAGTCCCACGACTGGCCCGACGATGTTCACACCCTTGTTCGGACGGTTCAGCGCACCGTTGCTGTGGTGGTAGAACTCAACGCCGCCCATCATTCCCCAGTCGTCGGCGAAGCGATAGGTGGCGTGCAGGCCGCCCGTGAAATAAATGAGGAAGCGCGAGCCCGTCAGTTCGTTGTCGATGTTGTTGCCACGGCTGTATTTGTGTTTGCCGTAGCCGATGCCCGTTCCGAGCGTATAATCGAACATCCAACGGTTGTTTCGGTAAATCGGACGGGTGAAAGTGGCGTAAAGCGTGGCGATGTTGCCCAGTTTCGAGTCGTAATCAACCTCTTTGGCCATTCCCCAAGCCTCGTCGGGCGAGCGGTGCATCGTCACATCGTTCAGGTTGAATTTCAGGCCGAAATCCAGCGTTGGATAATTGTAATCGATGGCAAAATCGTCGTTGTCTTGCGGCAAGGCAGCGTAGTTCGCTTCGATGGCAAACGCGATGGTCTTCGTGTTTTTTTGCCATTTTTTCTGCCATTCATCCATCACGATGACGCGACCCGGCGAAACGCTCAGCGTATAACCGAAATGTCGTGAGAAAGGCACTTTCGAGTGATTCGCCAGCGAGTCGGTTTCTTCTGCGAACGCCGAAATCGCGACAGTCAAAAGTCCGAAAACGATGATATAAAAAAGCCGTTTCACTCCCCTTAAATTCAATTCGCCGCTTCAAATTCGCGCAAGAATCGTGTATCGTTCTCCGAAAACATTCGCAGGTCTGCCACGCGATATTTCAGGTTCGTGATGCGCTCCACACCCATTCCGAAGGCATAGCCCGTATATACGCTGCTGTCGATTCCACAAGCCTCGAGCACGTTCGGATCGACCATGCCACAGCCCAGAATCTCGACCCAGCCCGTGTGTTTGCAGAAGCCGCAGCCCTTGCCGCCGCAGATGTGGCACGAAATGTCCATCTCGGCACTCGGCTCGGTGAAGGGGAAATACGACGGACGCAGGCGGATTTTCGTGTCGGCGCCGAACATTTCGCGGGCAAACGACAGCAACACCTGCTTCAAATCGGTGAACGAGACGTTTTTGTCGATGTAAAGACCCTCGACCTGATGGAAAAAGCAGTGGGCACGGGCGGAAATGGCCTCGTTGCGATAGACGCGACCCGGGCAAATCACCCGAATCGGCGGCTGGTGCGTCTCCATGTAGTGCGCTTGGTCGTTCGACGTGTGCGAGCGCAGAATGACGTTCTTCGCCACGTCGTCGGGGTTGGTTTCGATGAAAAATGTGTCCTGCATGTCGCGGGCAGGGTGGTCGGCGGCGAAGTTCAGCTTTGTAAAGACGTGCAAATCGTCGTCGATTTCAGGCCCTTCGGCCAGCGTGAAGCCCATGCGCTGGAAAATGTCGATAATCTCGTTCTTGACGATGGTCAGCGGATGGCGCGTACCCAGTCGAATCGGGTAGGGCGTGCGCGTCAGGTCGATGTCGTCGGCCTCGTCGCCGCCACTCTCCAGTTGCTCCTTGAGCGCGTTGATATGGTCGAAAGCCAACTGTTTCAACTCGTTGATTTTCACTCCAACCACCTTCTTCTCATCGGCAGCCACATTGCGGAAATCCGCCATCAGCGCGTTGATTTCGCCCTTTCGGCTGAGGTATTTCAGACGCAGTTGTTCAATTTCCTCGGCACTTGTTGCCGTCAGTCCGCTGATTTCCTTCAGCAGTGCTTCTATTTTCTGTAACATTTTTCTTGATTTTTCTTTTTTCGACCTGCAAAGTTAGTCATTTTTCTTTGAAACACGCGCCTACTTGGATTTTTTTTAGTTTTTTTTTGGCAGTTCCCAAAGTTTTCGTAATTTTGCAGTGGAGAAATGTATAGAAAACACTGACTAATCTTGCATGAGGCTTAGAAATGGGAAGATAAACACTGCGACGGCACTGCTGGCGGTTGGACTGCTGGCGATGCTCTGCGTGGTGGGCTGTACGGAGAAAAAGAGCGTGGCGGTTGAGGAAGAGGTCGAGGCCGATTCCCTGACGACCGACTCGCTACCTGCCGATACCATAACGGACATTGTTGAGGACGCGCCGCTACCGAAAGCCGTCGATGAACTCTTTGACGATTTTTTCTTCAATTTCGCAGGCAACCGCCACATGCAGATGAGCCGAATCGAGTTCCCGTTGCCAATTCACGAAGATGGCGCGACGAAGATGCTCGAACGAAAGCAGTGGCACTACAGTCATTTCTTTATGTCTGAAGGTTATTACACGCTGCTTTTGGACGATGAAGAACAGGATTCTCTCTCGAAAAAATCGACGCTCGACCACGCGGAAGTTGAAAAACTGTATATGAACGAAAACCTCGTGAAACAGTACGTTTTCGACCGAATCGACGGCGAATGGCGGCTCACATCGGTGGCGCACACGCGGTTGAGCGAGCATCCCTGCGGCGACTTCCTGCATTTCTATCAGCATTTCGCCACCGACACGGCCTTCCAGACGCAGAGTCTCGACGAATTTGTGCTGATGACGGTGCCCGATTCCGACGAGGAATTTTCCGACGTGACGGGAGCCATCACACGCGAACAATGGCCGTTTTTCAAGCCGGCTCTGATTCCCGAGAACATTATATATAATGTGAACTATGGGCAGGCGCTTCGCGACGAAAACCAGAAGGTGATGGTGGTGCGCGGCGTGGCCAACGGACTGAACACTTCGATGACTTTCAAACGGAAAAATGAGCATTGGAAGTTGGTGAAATTTTCGGAATAGAGGCCCCTATTTTTCTTTAAAGTAAAAGTTGATTGAAGCAAATATAGTCAATTGAGAATGAAAGATTTAAGAAACTATAACTTATTAGACCATAATACGTTCGGAATCGACGTGAAGTGTCGGCGGTTCATCGAATTTTCTACCGTCAGCGAATTGCTGATGATTTGCGAACGACTCAGCGATGACGACCAGCCGCTGTTGGTGATGGGCGGTGGCAGCAACCTGCTGTTCACCGACAATTTCGACGGCACGGTGCTCCATTCGGCCATCAAAGGCATCGAAAAGGTTGCCGACGAGGGCGACTCGGTGCTCGTGAGGGCTGGAAGCGGCGAAACGTGGGACGATTTCGTGGCTTTTTGCGTCGAAAATGGCTGGTACGGAGCCGAAAACCTCTCGCTCATTCCGGGCGAAGTCGGCGCGAGTGCCGTGCAAAACATTGGTGCCTACGGCGTGGAAGCGAAAGACATCATCGAGTGTGTCGAGGCGGTGGAAATCGCGACGGGTCGTCGTGTCGCTTTCGAAAACGACGAAATCGGCTACGGCTATCGCCAAAGCCGTTTCAAGCAAGATTGGCGGGGGCGTTATGCCATCACCCACGTCATTTATCGGCTTTCGAAGGAGTTTGTGCCGCAACTCGATTATGGGAATTTGAGGCAAAGCCTCACCCCAGAAGCCTCCGCTACGGGAGAAGGTTTGGTGGGGGCTTCCGATGTCCGTCGGGCGATTATCGACATTCGTCGAGAAAAACTTCCCGACCCGAAAATCCTCGGCAACGGCGGCAGTTTTTTCGTGAATCCGATGGTTTCCGTCGAGAAATACCGCGAATTGGCAGCGAAATACCCTGGAATGCCGCACTACGAAGTCGATGCCGAGCGCGTGAAAATTCCGGCCGGCTGGCTCATTGAACAATGCGGTTGGAAGGGACGCTCGCAAGGGCGCGTCGGCGTGTATGAAAAGCAGGCGCTCGTGCTTGTAAACCTCGGTGGCGCGACAGGTCAGGAAATTCTCGATCTTTGTCGGCAGATTCAGCACGATGTGAAGCAGAAATTCGGCATTGAAATCAAGCCGGAGGTGAATGTTATTTGAGGAGATGGGGAGTAAGGAGTAGAGTAGTAGGGAGTGATGAAATTTACGTTTTTAGGCACAGGAACTTCGTCGGGCGTACCCGTTTTGGGCTGTCAGTGTGAAGTTTGTCGGAGTGGCGACCCTCGCGACCGCCGTTTCCGTTGCGTGGGACTGTTGGAGACCGACACGACGCGCCTGCTCATCGACTGCGGCCCCGACATTCGGATGCAACTGATGCCGTTGCCGTTTCGGAAAATCGACGGCGTGCTGCTCACCCACATCCACTACGACCACGTGGCCGGAATGGACGACCTGCGCGGTTTTTGCGTTTTTGGCGACATCAACGTCTATGCCAACCCCTCGACGGCTGCCGCCCTGCGCGTCACGATGCCATATTGCTTCACCGAAAAACTCTATCCGGGCGTTCCGCGTCTCAATTTGCACGCCGTCGAGCCCGGTCAGACCGAGAAAATTGGCGACATCGAGTGGCAGGCCATCGAGGTGATGCACGGAAAAATGCCGATTCTGGCCTATCGTTTCGGCGATTTCGCCTATATCACCGATATGAAATCGATTTCCGACGAGAGCCGAGCCCGTTTCGCAGGTGTGAAAACGCTCGTCGTCAATGCCCTGCGCTTCGAGCGCGAGCACCATTCCCACATGCTCGTCGATGACGCCATCGATTTCGCCCGCAGCGTCGGTGCCGAGCGCACGTTCCTCATCCACCTTACCCACAACATCGGCTTCCACGACGATGCCAACCGCCGCCTGCCCGACGACATTCGTTTTGCATACGATGGGCAGGTGATTGAGGTTTGAAAGTTCAAAAAATTATAAATTCCGAAGAAACTCGCAGTTTTTTCGGAATTATTTCGTAATTTTGTCGGCTGAAAGCGGAAAAACCGCCTTTGAAACCCAATTCAAGGATAATAAAATCAAACTACAGTAATATGAAGAAGTTTTTTACAATGACGATGCTCTGCCTGTTGTGCGCAATGACGGCAACGGCAGACGTGGTGTTCCCCAAAGTGAGCACCAACACGGAAGAATATTGGTATTTCATCCAGATGCAGCGCGGTATGTGCGTACTCACGGTTCAGGGCGAGGGGCAGAAAATCGTGACTGCCGATGCCTCGAAGAGCAAGAAGCAGACGCAGCTCTGGAAGGTGACCGCCGACGGCAGCCGCTACAAGTTCACCTCGAAAGGCGGACAGGTGTTGTACTACAACTACACTTCAGGCGTACTCTCGTCGAGCCGTTTTTATACGCAAGCCACACCGCCTGCGGGATCCGACTATTTCTCGTCGTTCAAAATCGTGACGACGACGAGCAGCGAGTTTGAAGGCTATGAGATTTACGTAGATCAGATGTCGCAGTCGGAGGGAAAGACGTATCTGAACCAAAACGGCGGCTACGGTGCCGGGCGCGAAATCGGCTGCTGGTCGAAGGGCGACCCGAACAATCCGCTGAAATTCATTGCCGAGGCCGATATGAAATTCCCCGACTCGAAGCCTGCCGATGTGCCGGAAGTGAGCATTACGGGTACATCGACGTGGAAGCCGACGAACAAGCATACGCTGTGGTACACGAAGCCCGGAACGAACTGGATGACCTCGTCGCTGCCGATTGGTAACGGTCAGTTTGGTTGTACGATTCTCGGCGGTGTGCGTCGCGACGACATCCAATTCAACGACAAAACGCTGTGGAAAGGCCATTTGAACGGCATCGTGGGCAATGGTTCCTATGGTTCGTACCTGAATTTCGGTCATCTTTATATTACGACCACCAACGCAGCCGCTTCGACCAACTATCGTCGTTGGCTCGACCTCGATGAGGCGAAGGCCGGCGTGGCCTACACTTCGGGCGGCGTGCAGTACGAGCGCGAATACATCGCTTCCTATCCCGACGACGTGGTGGCCGTGCGCTACAAGGCGTCGCAGATCGGAAAAATCAACACTTCGCTGATTCTTTTCAACCAGAATGGCGTGACACCTTCTTACACGATGGACGGAACGACGGGCGTTGGCACGTTCAGCGGCACGGTTTCGCGTACAAGCTCGATTGGCTCGGTGCAACCCGAAAGCTATTATTGCCAGGTTCGCGTGGTGACCACAGGCGGTAGCGTCACGGCCTCGGCCGATGGCATCACGGTGACGGGAGCCGACGAAATGACTGTTTTCCTGCGTGGAATGACGAATTTCGACCCGAGCAACGACGAATACATCTACAATGCGGCACTTCTGCCCGCGAATGTCGAAAATTGCGTGAAAGCAGCGGCCAACAAGGGCTACGAGGCCATTGCCAAGGCTCACGAAACCGATTATAAATCGCTCTACGACCGCTGCTCGCTGACGCTCTCGACGGCTTCGAACACGACGCCGACACCGAACCTCATCAGCGCATTTGCCAGCAATCAGGCCAACAACCTGCTGCTCGAGGAAATCTATTTTGCCTACGGTCGCTATCTGCTCATTGCGAGCAGTCGCGGCGTGATGCTGCCCAGCAATCTGCAAGGCATCTGGAACAACAGCAATACACCGCCATGGAACGCTGATATTCACTCGAACATCAACGTGCAGATGAACTACTGGCCCGCCGAAGTGACGAACCTGAGCGAACTTCACGATTGCTTCACGGAATACATCTATCGCGAGGCTTGCGAACGTCCTCAGTGGCGCAGAAATGCGAAGAACATCGCCGGACAGACGAAGGGCTGGACGCTGACGACCGAAAACAACATCTACGGCGCAGGCTCGAACTTTATGCAGAACTACACCGTGGCGAATGCGTGGTATTGTATGCACCTCTGGCAGCACTATCGCTACACGCTCGACACGAAATTCTTGCTCGAAAAGGCGTGGCCGACGATGAAAACTTGCTGCGAATATTGGTTGGAACGCCTCGTTTTGGCCAAAGACGGCACCTACGAATGTCCGCGTGAGTGGTCGCCCGAGCACGGACCCGGCTCAGAGAACGCCACCGCCCACTCGCAGCAACTCGTTTGGGACTTGTTCAACAGCACGCTGTTGGCTTGGGACGAACTCGTTGCCAGCAACATCGACGGACTGCCCTCGAATGTCAATTCTTTCTTGACGAACCTCAGAAATAAGTTCGCTAAACTCGACAAGGGCACGGCGACCGAGGTCGTCGATGGTCTGACGCTGCTGCGCGAATGGAAATATACGTCGCAGGCCACGCAGGCTTACAAATCGCACCGCCATATGTCGCACCTGATGGGTGTCTATCCCGGCAACCAAATCGCCGAGGACATCGACCCCGTCATCTATGCAGCGGCACGACAGTCGATTCTGACGCGCGGCTACGGTAGCACGGGTTGGTCGATGGGTTGGAAAATCAACCTGAACGCTCGAATCGCCAATCCCGAAGGCTGTCACACGATTATCACCAATGCCCTGAAACTCACGACGGGCGGCGGCGGTATCTATGAAAACCTCTGGGATGCCCATCCACCCTTCCAAATCGACGGAAACTTCGGCGCGTGTGCAGGTATGGCCGAAATGCTGCTGCAAAGCCACACCGAGAAACTGATGATTCTGCCGGCACTGCCTGCGGTCTGGAAAGATGGTGAGGTGCGTGGTCTGCGTGCCGTTGGCAATTTCGAGGTCGATATTACGTGGAAAGACGGCAAGGCCGAGAGTTTCAACATCATTTCCTACGCCGGTAAAAAGGCCGTTGTGAAGTATCCGAACATCGCCATCGCCTTCACGCTGACCGACGAAAGCGGCAATCCTGTCGAATTTGAAACTATTTCCGCCGACGAAATCAGCTTCGCGACGACGGAGGGCGCGCGCTATTCCTTTCGCTACCTCTCCCCGCGCTACGACGATTTAGCCGATGGCAACTACTTCATCCGCCACGACACCGACGGTGGAAAACTCTATCTGCAACAGAAGTCGGAAACCACGCGCGACGTCGCCCTGACCAGCGATTCCGAGGCCACTGGTGCGGTGTGGAAGGTGACGGGCTACAATGCCGCCGACTATCCGATGTATAATTCCATCAAGGCATGGGAAAAAGAGGGTCGCGTCTATTTTTTGGAGAACAAAGACTTCGGTTTTGGTATCAAAAACCGCTTCATCAAGTATAGCGTGGTGAATACTTCGTCGCTTCATCCGATTTATCTGAATAAGAAAACCGGACTTTACGCCATTCGCGCCACCAACTACGACAACACTTCCAGTTACAATCATTGTTGGTACGGCGTGAAACTCGGCGCGCCCGATGCCGAATCGTTTCCCGATGCCCAATATTGCTGGTTTCTCGAGCCGTGTAGCACAACGGGAATCGAGGTCGTAGAGCCTTTTCCCACAAATTTGAACCACAAAGTCTTCGACTTGCAGGGGCGTCCGACGATGGCACGCCAAAAAGGCATCTACATCAGCAACGGACGGAAAATCGTGGTGAAATAATCTCGCAATTTTAACGGATTCAAACAAATACAATGATGAAAAAGGTGAAAATCAACGAAGGAGGCGTAAAAAGACGAATCCTGTTGCTGTTGGTCATCATGTTGCCAGCAGTCCTCCGAGTGAGTGCCCAACGAGTGGAAACCTTAACTTCGCCCGACGGAAAAGTTCGCATCGAAGTGGCTGTCGGAGAACGGCTCACCTATAGCGCTTTCTATGGTAGCGAACCGATTCTGAAGGATTGTCCGCTCTCACTTCAAATCGGCAAGGAAGTGTTTGGCACAAAACCCAAGTTGAAAAGCACCCAACGCATCAAAATTGATGAAACGATTCGGCCTGTTGTGCCTCTGAAATTCGCGGAAGTGCCCAACAAAGCCAACCAGTTGCGACTCACGTTCAAGGGTGGCATAACGGTTGATTTTCGAGCCTATGATAACGGCGTAGCCTATCGTTTCGGCATCAACAAAGGTAAAGGAAAAGTCGATGTCGTGGACGAAGGTGTGACGCTGAACCTGCCCGATGTCTTCACGGCTCACGTCTCGAAAACGAGCAGTTTCACCACGAACTATGAAAATCCATACACGCACGTTTCCACAGCCGATTACAAGGCTGGCGACGCGATGACCTATCTGCCCATCCTTCTCGAGAGCCCCCAGGGAACGCTGGTGCTCATCTCGGAAAGCGATGTGCGCGACTATCCCCACCTCTTCCTCCAGCCAACCGACGGCAACGGCTTCACATCGACCTTCCCGAAGTCGCCCGAAGCGTGGAAACCGCGTGGCGATCGCAGTTGGACCATCACGAAAGAGAACGATTTCATTGCTCGCACCGACGGTCAGCGCACACTTCCTTGGCGTTTCGCCGTCATTGGCGACGATGTCACGATTGCCGAAAACCAGATGGAGGTCATTCTCGGTGGCAAATGCGAAATCGACGATACGTCATGGATCAAGCCCGGACAAGTCAACTGGGACTGGTGGAATCATTGGACCGTCTGGGGCGTGGACTTCGAGACGGGCATCAACAACGATACTTACAAGTACATCATCGACTGCGCATCGAAGTACGGTGTGGAATATGTTTTGCTCGACGAAGGCTGGAACAAACGCGTCGAAGACCCTTTTACGACTCGCGACGAGATTGATGTCAAGGAATTGGTCGAGTATGGTGCGAAGAAGAATGTCGGCATCGTGCTTTGGCTGTCGTGGCTCACGGTGGAGCGCAACATGGACCTCATTCCGTACTATGCCAAGATGGGTGTGAAGGGTTTGAAGGTTGACTTCATGGACCACAGCGACCAGTGGATGGTGAATTTCTACGAACGAGTGGCTCGCGAATGTGCTAAAAACAAGCTTCTGATCGACTATCACGGGGCGTTCAAGCCTGCCGGATTGGAACAACGGTTGCCCAACCTCATCAGTTATGAAGGTGTTCGCGGCCTTGAACAATGTGGCGGTTGCACGCCCGAAAACAGCATCTGGCTACCCTTCATTCGTAATGTCGTGGGTGCAATGGATTTCACCCCGGGAGCCATGCACAATGCCCAGCCAGAGGACAATCTTGGCACAGGCTCTCTTCCCATGGGAGCCGGTACGCGTGCCTATCAGATGGCTCTGTACGTCTGCTTCGAGAGCGGTTTGCAGATGCTGGCCGATAGTCCTTCGCGCTATCTCCGAGAAGATGAATGTACCCGTTACATCGCCTCCGTGCCCACTACTTGGGACGAGACCCGTGTTCTTGCTGCCAAAGCCGGCGACTATTATGTCGTGGCAAAGCGCAAGGGTGGCAAGTGGTTCATCGGTGCCATCACGGGCAATAAAGCCCAGGATATTGACATCTCCCTCGATTTTCTCGGCAAAAACGGCCATCTCACTTACTTCCAAGACGGTCGGAACGCCCACCGCATCGCTGTTGATTACAAGCGTGCGGAACAAGACGTGACACCTAAAACCAAACTCCGTCTGCACCTCGTTCGCAATGGAGGCTGGTGTGGAGTGATTGAGTGATTCCCCCAAATCATTTAAATATGCCACAAGAACAATCCCATATTCGAGAGCGAGAGAGAACCGATTTGCGTGAACCACATCGTTATCAGGTTGTCATTCACAATGATGACTTTACCACGATGGATTTCGTTGTCATGTTACTTAAAGAAGTCTTTTTCTTTAGCGAAGAAAATGCCCTCGCACTGATGTTGCAAGTGCATCATTCAAACAAGGCGGTTGTTGGCATCTACACCTACGATATTGCAGTGTCGAAAGCCCAGAAAGCCACGAATATGGCTCGTGAAAATGGCTATCCGTTGCGTATTACCGTTGAACCTGAAGACAATCAATAACATGGCAGAAATCAAGCAAACGGAAAGAGCTTCACGTATTCTGAACTATGCGTTAGAATGTTGTAAGGGCTATCGACATGAGTTTATCATGCCTGAGCATCTGCTTGCGGTGTTGATAGAAGATGACAACTTCAATGCCGCATTGAATATTTTTTATACTCCACAGGTACTATCAGAACGTGTCGAAGCCTTCCTCAATCAAGTCGATTCTATTCCAGAAAGCATTGAATATGAACCAGAAATATCTGCCCAGATGGGCCAAGTCATAGAATTCGCTGTTCAGGAAGTGGCGATGAGCAGTGCCGAGTCGATTGACATTCCGCATTTGGTTGGTGGAATTCTTCATCTGGAGGAATCGTGGGCAGCATTTCTCTTGAAGGATAGTCTTTATCATAAGGAACCAAATTTCATGAGTCAATTGATTAACTTCTATGAATTTGATGACCATTTACAAAGTCCTAAAGAAAAAAAAGATGGCTCGGCAGCATGGAGAAAGTTGGTAACGTGCATGAATGAGCATTATAAGAGGTATAATCCCCTTATTGGTAGAGAACTTGAACTAAAACGCACGATTCAGGTGCTCTGTCGCCGTGATAAAAACAATCCGCTGCACGTCGGTGAGCCAGGTGTTGGAAAAACGGCCCTCGTATGGGGCTTGGCCAGACTGATAGAAGAAAACAATGTTCCCAAAAGGCTGAATGGAAGCAAGATCTATCAGTTGGATATGGGTACTTTGTTGGCTGGCACTCAATATCGTGGTGACTTCGAAAATCGAATCAAACAAATCATGGATGGTATTCAAGAGGAAAGTGAGAACAACATCGTCTATATTGACGAAATTCACACGCTTGTAGGTGCAGGAGCAACGGGGGAGGGCGCCATGGACGCTTCTAACATGCTCAAACCCTATCTTGAATCAGGAAAGATACGATTCATTGGCTCTACGACCTACGAAGAATACAATCGCCATTTCTCCCGTTCCAAGGGACTCATACGGCGTTTTCAGCAAATTGACATACTTGAACCCTCTGTTGATGAGGCGAAAAATATCATTAGGCAGTTGAAACCACGTTATGAGGAGTTTCATGGAGTGGAGTATGCCGACGATGCTATATCTTTCGCTGTTGAAGCAAGTACCAAGCATATCAATGACCGTTTCCTGCCCGATAAGGCCATCGATCTCATCGACGAGGCTGGTGCTGCGATGGAAATCGATGACAATGTCAAGATGATTGGGAAAAAAGAAATTGCTGATGTCTTATCAAAGACCTGTAAGGTTGAAGCCCTGTCTGAAGCAGAAGACGAAGATTATCAACAATTAGAAAGTCTTGCCAATCGGATGCTTTCTCAGATTTACGGACAAGATGAAGCCATTCGTCAAGTGGTTGAGTCCGTGCAGATGTCACGGGCAGGACTTTTGGATGACAATAAGCCATTGGCATCCCTGCTGTTTGTTGGCCCTACGGGAGTGGGTAAGACAGAGGTGGCACGAGTGTTGGCAAAAGAATTGGGTATCGCACTGATACGTTTCGACATGAGTGAATATACAGAAAAGCATGCAGTCGCAAAACTGATAGGTTCACCTGCAGGATATGTAGGCTATGAAGATGGCGGTTTGCTGACAGATGCCATAAGGAAAAATCCCTATTGTGTATTGCTTCTTGACGAGATAGAGAAAGCACATCAGGATATCTACAACATTCTGCTCCAGGTGATGGACTATGCCAGACTAACGGACAATAAGGGACGACATGCTGATTTCAGAAATGTAGTGCTGATCATGACCTCAAATGCAGGAGCACAGTTTGCATCACAGGCTTCTGTCGGATTCAATGGTCATGTTAGTCGTGGCGATGCCATGATGAAACAGGTCAAAAAAACGTTCAAACCAGAATTTCTGAATCGATTGTCATGTGCTGTGGTCTTCCATGATATGGATCAGCCAATGGCCACTCTGATTCTGCAAAAGAAACTGAGGAAACTCGATGCGAAATTGGATGCCAAAAACGTGAAAATGACACTTTCCACCGACGCTTTCGATTATCTTTTGAAAGAAGGTTTCACGGCAGAATACGGAGCACGTGAGATGGATCGAGTCATCTCACAAAAACTGAAGCCATTGCTGATGCGGGAAATATTATTTGGAAGTCTGAAGAACGGTGGCAACATAACGGTTGACATGAAAGATGGCTGTTTATCGATTGGATGAAGAATTGTGGTTTCCAGACCCACATTCGGGAGAAGAAGATGGACTCGTTGCGATAGGCGGCGATTTGTCTGTAAATCGCCTGCTGTTAGCCTACAGCAACGGCTTTTTTCCGTGGTTTTCTTTCAGAAACCTAAGAGAGCCGCATTGGTATTGCCCTTTAGACAGGTTCGTCATATTTCCCAAAGAGATACATATCAGTCATTCGATGAAGCAGTTGATGAACCAAAACAAGTACGTCGTGACGATGAACCAATATTTTGATGGCGTCATACGTGGTTGTGCCTCCGTGGATCATCGCCATCAGGAAAATGGGGCATGGCTTGGGCCAGATATTATAAAGGCATATACGGAACTGCATAGCCAAGGCTATGCCGCGAGTGTTGAAGTATGGGAACTCCAGCATATTTCACCCGTAAAAAAAGAAGTTAAACTCGTTGGAGGCTTATATGGAGTTGCCATCCGAAAAGCGTTCTTTGGAGAAAGTATGTTCTCGTTAGCACCAAATGCCTCCAAGTTAGCACTGATTTCTTTGGCAAAGTTTCTTGATAGCATGGGCGGCCACTTTATTGATTGCCAATTCGAGACGCCTCACCTCAAATCTATGGGAGGTAGGCATATTTCCTACGATAAGTATATGGAAATATTAAATAAACAAGAGCTATTATAATGGTCTTTCGTTCTTTCATTTGGTTGATTGTTTCGTTAAATGTTGATATTTTATGCTCAATATATTGAGGCGAAAAAGTAAGCGTTTTACGGTCGAAAGTAGCTGTTTTTTTTAGTTACGCAAATGTTTTTGCAAAAAATGTCCGAAAATACCAAAATGTTCGATGCAGGAAATAAACATCGTTGATTATCAGATAGTTAGGTGTTAAACGGTAGAAAAGTGCGAAAACTGCTCAAAATAATTTTCAAAAATCGCATTTTTAACATAATTAACGTTTGTTAAGGTGACAAAAGCCCCAGGTAGGCTCAAAATCGGCAAAAACATAGAGTTTAAGCTGCTTTTGAAGGGATGTGCCACCTTTCTTAAACTATAGGATAAGTTCTTTTGTTCTTTCATTCGGTTGAATATTTCGTTAAATGTTGATATTTTATGCTCAATATATTGTGGCGAAAAAAGTAAGCGTTTTACACCCTTTG
>JAFPYO010000024.1:0-29288 GCA_017412145.1 Prevotella sp. | reverse complement strand
CAGGTATGTCTACATCACATTGCGGGTGTCTATTGCGGCGGTGTCCCACCTCTTCCCATTCCGAACAGAGCAGTTAAGCCCGCCTGCGCCGATGGTACTGCGCGACAATGCGGGAGAGTAGGTGGATGCCCCTTTTTTTACGAGGAGCCTGCGTCATACGACGCGGGCTCTCTTTTTTTGTGGGGGATAGAGTAGAGGAATAAGGAGTTGGGGAGTAAGACAATTCCTTTTACAATGGAAAACGATAGAATGGGCGTTTCGGGTCGTTGTCGAGCATCCATTGGTCGAGGATGAGTTCGTTGCTGAGCGACTCGATGGTGAGGGTGTGAGTGCCCATTCCAAGTGAGATGACGGCATCGTTTTCGGTATAGATTTTCTTTTCTCCTTCGTCGATAGACACGGTGAAAAGAGGTGTTTTCGAGTCGAATGGGACGTTGGAAATGCGAAGGATGAATTTTCCGTATTTTTCAACACGGAATTGATAGTTGAGCGATTCGCCTATCGGAAGAAAGACGGCTCGCATGGAGCATCCGAGCATCGGAATAATTTTCGAATTTTCTGTCGCAGAGGAATAGTCGGCTGCATTATTTGCGATGCAATCTCTTGAATTGATTTGAATTTCGTAGTCTTCTTCGTCGCCGTACTGCTTGATTTCGTCTTCACTAAGAATGTCGGGAATTGACGGTACGGAGAAGCCTGCCAATTGACCTATTGACGCAGGAAGAAGCCGTTTCCACTTACCGCCAGCCATTCCGTTGTAATGTTGTGTGAGTTCTTTGATTTTTCGCCATGCCTTGATGCTGCGAGCGGCGGAACTAAGGGCTTCGCTGTCGTGATGGAAGGATTCTTTTCGGGCTATATGGCGCGACTCTTGTGCTTCGAGTTGCTTCACAGCGATGGCTGCGGCTGTTTGAATGGGGTATCCGATGATGGCGAAATAGGCATCGTGAAGTTCAGGGCGAACCATTTTTTTGATGTTTTCGGTCAGCCGTTGGAGTAGGGTATATTCGCCGAGATAACGCTCCAGTTCATTGCCGAAAGAGTGGGCGCTGAAGAGGTCGCGACCCGTCAGTTCGGGTTTTTGAACGGCGGTGAGTTCATAGAATTTTCGCATCACGGGCAGTAATTTGTGGCCAGCTTCTTTTCCGAACTGCTGTTTGAGCCAAGATTCGAGGTGATATTCGAGGTTTTTGGCTGTCACTGCGTCTTTGTTCCACGCCATATCAAGGAAGAGCGATAGTTGATAAATGGCTGTTTTGGGGTTTTGCACAGAGGCAATCCACATGTTTTGATGGGCGGAATTTTGGGCTTTATGGAGAATCATTCCGGGTTGTGTCGTCGTGATCCATTGACTGTCGTCCTCCCATAAAAATATCGAATTTTTTGGTCTTGAATCGATGGAAAAGGCGAACGATTCGGCCTTTTTCCGACATTCTTTGGCAAAAGCAGTCGTTTTTTTCTGCATTGGAGGCTGGTAGATGGTGTTGGCTCGGAGTCGCAACAGCAGTTCGAATAGTTTCTGGGTATGATTGTGATTGAGTAGGAACCACTCTTCACCCGTGATGGCGACGCCTCGAGCCGCCACCGAAGGACGTTGCAGCATTGAGAAATTCTCGTCGGTTTCAAGGCGTTTGCGTTGTTCAGGAACGACATCGCCCCACCAAATCCACGGCGAAACGCCCGCCATGCGCGAGAGTTCCATGATGCCGTAGGCTGTTCCGCGTGCATCGTCGCCCATGACAATCAAGCGTCCGTCGTGAACGCCAATGTAGAACGCTTCGGGCTTTGCAATGACTTTCTGATAGGGTAGTTTTCTTTTTTGAATTTTCTTGAACTCTTTGTTGCTCAACGAGTTAAGTTCGATAATCTCAATTTTTCCTTTATGGTTTTCCACCGCCCGATGTCCTGTGACAGCCTTCATGTCTTCAGCAAACAAGTCAAGGGCGATTTTCACGAGAGGCGAATGAGATTGGTGGGTGATGTAACTGACGTGGTTGTGGCCGTCGAACCACACGACATTGGCTCCGACAGCGCGCTGGGCTGCAAAGAACGCGATGGTAAGAAAAAGAAGTCTAAAGATATTTCGCATAGGATTTTTGTGCAAAATTACGAAATAAAAAAGAAACCATGATGGATTTTGAGGATTTTTTTCTTTTATTTCTTTGAATTAGAACTTGAAATGGCATTGACGACGATTTCGTCGGTGAAAATCCAGCCGCCGTGCTCGCCAGAACGTGCCTGAATGCGGATGAAACGACCTATTGACGAGCCTTCCCAAGTTAATTTTTGGATGGTATAGGGTTTAGAAAGATCGACAGAAAAAAACTGATGCGAAAGTTCTGAAAAATGCTCTCCGTCGTTGGAAATGCTGACAATGAATTCCGTCGGAGCGTAGATTTCAGGTCCCGTAAACTGCATGAAGTAAACACTGACATCGCGCAATGGAACTATTTGCTGCATATCAATGACGACATCAAGCCGCTCACGACTGATAAAGCCCTGCCAACGACCGTCGTTGTAGCTCCAACCACCCTGCAAACCGTCGGTCAGCGTGGTTTCACCGCCGCCGCGATACTTCTCGAAATAAGGTTGCAGATAACGAACGGGCTTGCCGATGGCTTCGTGCTGCACTTGCTGATGAGCCTCGCCTCGTTGTCCAATTTCATTTCTCAAATCAAACGGCGCGTAGCCCATCGACCGCAACGTGTCGCAAAACGCAATCGCCCTTCTATAAAAATTTGTAAACAATTCTTCGCAATCTAAGAAATTTCCATCGTCATCTTGTAAATTCTTATTGGGAAAACGCTTTAAACCTGCCTCTGCAATGGCCATCAGCCGAGGATAAATCATGTATTCGGCGTGTTCGGGCGTGGCAACCATTTCCGTCCAAAGATTGCCTTGAACGCCGAGGATTCGACCGCCAATCGGACTTTCTGACAAGCACTCGACCCACGACGAAAACGCCCAAACCCGCTCCAACGGTGAATAGTCGCCCATCGCTAACGGCTGCGACTCCGGCGCATCCTGATAATAGTCCAAATAATACTGCGGACTGGGCGTGAGCACTACATCGAAACCACGCTGAGCCGCTTCCTCTGCACGTTCCACGCCGCGCCACGCCATGACGACATAGTTGGGAACATCGTTCGCGTCGATGCCTTCCATGATTTCGTCCCACCCCATCAACCGACGGCCTTTGCTTTCAAGATATTTGCCGACGCGCCTCGTGAACCACGCCTGCAATTCGGCGGTCGTTTGCAGATTTTCGGCCTTCATCAGTGCTTGACAGCGCGGACATTGAGCCCATTTTTGCCGACCAGCCTCGTCGCCGCCGATGTGAATCAGTTTCGAGGGAAAAAGTTGCAGAACCTCGTCGAGCACGCGCTCGATGAAGTCGAAAGTGGCCTCGTTGCCGATGCAAAAATCGGAACAGCCGTATTCCTCGCCTGTACAAGCCAGTTCGGGATAGGCGTAAAGCACCTCCTCGCTGTGGCCAGGCATTTCGATTTCGGGAATCACGTCGATGCCTTTGTTCAAAGCATATTCGACGATTTCCGCCATGTCGTTTTGCGTGTAAAAACCACCATAGGCACCCTCGGTCTCCGCCGTGCAATAGCGTCGGTCGCCCTGTGTCCACCATTTCGTCCAATTTTCTTCCGTGCGCCACGCCGCGTGCGAGGTCAGTCGCGGAAAAGCCTTGATTTCGAGCCGCCAGCCGCCAGCGTCGGTCAGGTGCAAGTGGAGTTTGTTCATCCGAAGCATCGCCATCGCGTCGATTTGTTTCATGAGAAACTCCTTCGGCCAAAAATGGCGCGAACAGTCAATCATAAGACCGCGATAGGCGAAGCCATCGTCCGCCATCGACGCGAAAAAATGCCATAAAAGCACCAAAAATAGCCCGATTCGCTTGAACATATTTGTTAAAATAAAGAATGAGATCATCGCAAAGTTAGGCATTTTATGCCAATCAGCAAACTTTTCCGAGGTATTTTTTTGTTTTTCGCCCACTTAGTAGTACCTTTGCCATCAAAATCAACGAAAAATCGTATCTATGAACGAATTATACCCGAAAAAAGTGATGGAAGCGCTGGCGACAGTGACGTATGCCGGCACGAAGAAAAACCTCGTCGAGAGCGAGATGGTGGCAGACACGCCGACGGTAGGTTTCGACCGCGAGCGTGGTGTTTGGATGGTTGGCGTGACGCTGATTTTTCCACGCGAAACCGACCCGTTCTTGAAATCGACGGTGAAGGCCACCGAGGCCGCCATCAAATACCATTGCGGTAAGGACGTCGAGGTGGAAATCGCGACGGAATTCAAGTCGGCACCGCGTCCGACGGTAGAAAAACTGCTGCCCGAAGTCGAGAACATCATTGCCGTGAGTTCGGGCAAGGGGGGGGTAGGCAAATCGACGGTTTCGGCGAACCTCGCCATCGCGCTGGCACGGCTGGGTTATCGCGTCGGACTGCTCGATTGCGACATTTTCGGTCCGTCGATGACGAAAATGTTCGGTGTGGAAGATGTTCGGCCTTATCTTGTCGAAAAAAATGATCGGAATTTGATTGTTCCCGTCGAACAATATGGCGTGAAACTCCTTTCGATTGGCTTTTTCGTTGATGCGCAGACGGCGACGCTTTGGCGCGGCGGTATGGCGACGGGCGCGTTGAAGCAGCTGATTGCCGATGCCGACTGGGGTGCGCTCGACTACCTGATTCTCGACACGCCGCCGGGCACGTCCGACATCCATCTGACGCTGTTGCAAACACTCGCCATCACGGGTGCGCTCATCGTTTCCACACCGCAGCAAGTGGCTTTGGCCGATGCCCGGAAAGGCATTGACATGTACGGAAACGAGAAGGTGAACGTGCCGATTTTGGGACTGATTGAAAATATGGCGTGGTTTACACCCGCCGAACTGCCCGAAAATCGCTATTACATTTTCGGAAAAGAGGGTTGCAAGCGACTTGCCGAGGAAATGGGTGTGCCGCTTTTGGCGCAGATTCCCATCGTTCAGAGCATTTGCGACAACGGCGACAACGGTACACCGACCGCTCTCGCCGCTGAAACAATTTCTGGACAGATTTTCCTGTCACTGGCACAAAGCGTCGTCACGGTAGTGCGTCGTCGCAATGCCACGCAACCGAAAACGACGATTGTGAAGACCCATTAAATCTTAAAATTCCCACTTGACACCCACCGTCGGATTGACGAAGAAAGTCTTGTCGTTGTAGGTGTTATAGATGAAATTGTTGCTGATTTCGATTTCCGTTCCGATGTTGAGATTCTCAGTGAGTTTGTACCAGAACTGCGGCTCGGTAATCATCACCAACTGACCGTGTCCATTGGCTTTTTCGCCTCGCCAGAGGTCGATGAAACCCGAAAACGTGCATTTTTTGTTGGCGAAAGTCGTGCCCCACACGCCCGTGAGTTGTGCACTGTGGTAGGCGTTGGTGTGGTGGAAGCTTTTGAAAAATCTTTTGTAGAGCAGTTGCACCGAAAAAGTGGTCGAGAAGTCGGCGTTGTGCCCGTTGTAGGCCGCACCGACGAGGGCTGCCTGCTGAAAACTGCCGCCACGGTTCAGTCCGCCGTCGTATTCGATGTGAGCGGCGAAAGGCGAATTTTTCCCAAGATTGAACTCGCGAGAAATCTCTGTGTAGGCACCTTCGGTGAATTTCCGGCTGAAATCAATATCGACGAAGTAGAACCACGAACCCCATTTATCGGCCTTGAAATGCTCGATGGTCATGGTTACTTTTTGGCGATCGCTTTCTTCGTTGGGATAGATGTTGCGTCCGAAATCGTAGTGCAACTGAATGTTTTGCGCCTGTGCAGCCGTTGAAACGGTCATGGTCAGTGCGAGAGTTAGGATTTTTGTTAGTTTTTTCATAAAATATTACGATTTTGATTTGTTTTTTAATTGTTCGAAGGCATGACGACGAGCGGAAATGACCTGAAAGCGATAGACCAAGCAAGTCACCATGAAATAGACGGCGGTTTGAATCCAAAGTGCCTGATATTCAAAACGAATGTCGTCGAGCGTTGCGCCCATGGTGTTGAGTCGGACGAATCCGCGAATGCCGAAAGTCGATGGAATGAGGGTTGCGATGCCGCGCCAAACGCCCGGCATATTGGTTTCCGGCCACGAAAAACCAGCGAAAAAGAGGAATGGCACGGAGGTGAATACGACGAGTAGCATGACATTTTCACGATAGCGCACAATGCACGAAAGCATCATGCCGAAGAAAATGCATGAAAGGATAAACGGCAGGAGCAGGGCGAAAAGCGAGCCCGGCGACAGAAGCGTCGTGAAGTTGAACAGTCGGGGAACGATGACGGTGAGATAGGTTGCCACGATGGCGTAAATCATGAAATAGGCGAGCGATTTGCCCCCAACGATGCGGAAGACGCCGTTGTAGTGGCGCGAAATCGGCACGAGGTCATGATAAGGATTCGATTCGCGGGTCGTTCCTGCGACGAGTCCGATGCCGAGCAGCAATGTCTGTTGAATGACGAGAATCAGCACGCACGGAATGAGCGACGATCCATAGCCGCCAGTGGGGTTGAACACGGGTACTTCGTCGAACGCGAGTGGTTGCGACGTGATTTCGTCTTCGCGTGCGGTGTGATTTCCCGACTGGTTGATTTGCAGTTTCGTGTTCATGTCGGAGGCCACGGCCTGTGCCGTTTGGTAAATCGCTTTGTAGGTCAGCATGAGCGACATGTCGCAGAAGACGCTCACATTGGCCTGTTCCATCCGATTGGTGAGGACTTGGAAGTCGGGCGGGAAGTAAAGAAAGCCGTGAACGACTTGTTTTCCGACCAATTCTTGTGCTTCATCAATCGAATTGCAGTAGTAGGCCGCCTTCGTATTGGGCGAAGCGTCGAATTCGCGGATAAATTGGCGGCTCTGGTGGCTGTGCGACAAATCGACAATCGCCACCGGCACGTCGCGCACCACTTCGTTGGTATAAATCCACGAATAGAACAGCGGATAAATCAGCGGCACGAGGAGGAAGAGAATGAGCACTCCCTGGTCGGTGACGGTCTGCCGCATCTCTCTTGCCCAGATGTAGCACATGTCCTTCACACCTTCGCGTATTCTGTTGTATAGTTTTTCTTTCATTCTTCCAAACTCCTTAACTTTCTTCTACTAAGGAATATATTCATACTCCAGCATCGCCTTCCGAATCTTATTGACGACAAAGAACGGCAACGCCATGAAAATCAGCAGTGCCATGATGTTGAACCACGCATCGACAAACGTATAGCCGTTGAAGATGCAGATTTGATAAATCATATAATAGTGGCGCAGCGGAAACAGTTGCGCCAGAGCCTCGATGGAATGGTGCATGGCGAAAATGGGGAACGTGGCTCCGCTCATCGAGAATCCGAGCACTGCCCACAGCGAACAAACGCTCAACGACATGCGTAGCGAGGGCATCAGTCCGAAAGCGAAAATGCCGAATCCGATGCTTGCCAAAACCGTCAGCAAACCCAGTACAAGAATCATGACGATGCCGCCCGGATGGGGGAAATGCAAGATTCCGAACAAGTAGTACATGAAGGAGTAGAAGATGGTCAGGAAGATGAGGAATTGTGGCAGCAACTTGCCCGTGAGAGCCACGAGAATGTTGTTGTTGGCCATTGCCATCCATTCCTTCGCGGTGCCGAACTTGATTTCCGTGCCGAGTGAATAGGCTGTGATGAGAAACATAAACAGCATCAGAATGCCCGGAATAATCATCGTCGAGAGGTAGTAGTTGTAACTTGCCCACGGGTTTCCAATCATGTGGAGGTCGATGACGATGGGCTGGAGAAACGTCTTGATTTGCCCGTCTGTATAGCCTTTTGCACGCATGGTGCTTTGTCCGACGGCTGCCGAACCGAGCATCGACACTGTTTTCAGGTCTCGATAGAGTAGGGCGCCTGCTACGAGCGACGTTTGGCTGTAGTAGAACGAGATTTTGGGCTGTCTGGCCGAGAGCAAGCCGTCGGTTGTGCCTTTTGGAATATAAAGAAAAGCGTAGATTTTGTTTCGTTGAATGGCTTTTCTCGCCTCATTGATGTTGGGGTAGTGCTCCACGACATGGCTCGCCTGAAACGAATCGAGTTTTCTGACGATGGCCCGCGAGGTCGATGTGTTGTCGTTATCAACCACGCCGACAGGCATCTTCGTCGGCAGGCCGTCGCTCATCATCGTCGTGAAAAACACGGTGACGAGAATCGGAAAGAACACCATGCAGAACAAATACACCAGATTCTTGCGTAAAATTCCACATTCACGCAGGGCGATTTTCAAGATTCTTTTCGGTATCATCCCTTCACACTCCACACTTCACACTTCACACCTTACTCCTTAATAACCAACGACATTCCAGGTCTCAGACCCTCGAAAACCTCCTCGGGGCGAGCCTTTACTTCAAACGTCTTCAAATCGTATTGTCCGTTGGCCTTCGTTGCTTTCCAGACGGCGAAAGAACCCTCGTCCTTGATGTAGAAAACCTTCATTTTCAACTCTTTGTTGAAGGCCGGAACGAATGCCGTGAATGTGTCGCCGATTTTCAGGCCGTTCAACTTGTCTTCGCGCACGCTGAAAACGCCCCAGAGGTCGCTCATCACCGAAATCGACATGATGGGAGAGCCCGTGCCGACGAGTTCGCCAACCCTCGGATAGATGCTCGAAACCTCGCCTTCGACATTGGAAATCTGCACCGTTTCGCGCAGGTAACTCTGCACTTCCTGCACCGCACCGCGAGCCCGCGTCACCTGAGCCTGTGCAGCGCGTTTTTCTTGCTGCCGAGCACCGTTCATCGCCATGTCGTACTGGCTTTTCGCGGCTTTCTCCTGTGCTTGCAACGCTTTGTAGTTTGCAAGAGCCTCGTCGCGCTTCTGTGCTGTCATCACGCCCTCGTCGTAGAGCCGTTGCACGCGCTCGTAGGTCTTTTGGGCGATTTCCAAGCCTGCTTTCGCCTGCTGCCACAGTTGATAGGCTCCGCTCACCTGCTCTTGACGCGCACCAGCCCTCGCCATATCGCTCATCGCGGCGGCAGCGTCTTCGGCGCTCTGTGCCTGCGTCTTTTTGGCCCGCACTTCGGGTGCATCGAGAATGGCGAGCGTGTCGCCCACGTGAACGTAGTCGCCTTCTTTCACGCGCAGTTCGAGAATACGACCGGGCACTTTCGATGAAACTCGATACTCGCTCACCTCCACTTCACCTTGAATGAATTCAGGGTCGCGGTCGAGCAGGAAGAATCCAATCAGACCGACGATGACGACCACGGTGACAAAGCCCAGGATAGCGAGCAGAATATTGTTATTTTGTTGGGTTTTTGATGACATAATTTTTATATTTTTGAATTTTGATGGTTGAATTTTGACTTGTCGGCTACGCCGATTATGAATTTTGAATTATTTTTACTGTACACTCTACACTCTACACTCCACACTCCACACTGATAAACTACTTCAGCGTTCCCAATGCCTTCCGAAGTGCCACTTGCGCCAGTTTCACCTCGACTTCGGCGTCGATTTTCTGACTTTGTGCCTGTTGCCAAGCCGTTTGAGCCGCCATCACATCGGTCGCCTCCATCACGCCCTCGCTAAATCCCACGTTGGCGCAGCGCAGGTTTTCGTCGGCACTCGACAGGTTTTTCGTCGCCATTTGCAGCCGTTTTCCAGCCTCTTTCAGTTTGAAGCGACACTGTTCGAGTTGCAGTTCGATTTTTTCGCGTGCATCTTCCATTTCGATGGTTGCAATCGTCGTTGCGGCTTTTGAAGCACGAATTTTGTAAGTACCCTCGAACCAATTCCAAACGGGCACACGAACCAGCACGCCGACGTTCCAAACGCCCGCAAATTTCCGCTCGAAACCGTTATAGACATTCGGATTCGACAGCAGATAACCGCCCGTTAGCGCGACCTGCGGCAGATAGGCGGCCCGAACTAATTTCGTGCTTTGTTCGCTCAGTTCCACAGCGTTTTTCAGCATTTTCAGTTCGGGGCGATTCTCAAAAGCCTCCTCGTTGCCGACATCTTCCACGTCGGGCGAGTAGGGTAGCACGTCTTTGCCTTCGTCGGCCAGTTCAATTTCGCCAGTCAGCGGCAGTCCGCAGAGCTGACAGAGCAGCATTTTCGCCAGCGTGAGTCCGTTTTCGACCTGCGTCACCTGCATATCGGCTTCATTCACCCTCACATCGACCTGCAAACCCGTTGCGCGAGTGGCAATGCCCTCGTCAATCATCTTGTGGACATCGTCGTTGAGTTGTTGCACGAGGTCGCGGTAGCTGTTGGCCAATTTCTGCTTCTGACGCAGCGAAACCACCGTCCAATACACGTCGTCAATGTTTTTCAGCGTCGTTTCCACCATGTTTTGCTCCTCGTTGGCCACGAATTGCTCGCCAATCTCGGCCATGCGGTTGGCTGCAGTGATGGCTCCGCCCATGAAAATCGGCTGTCGCAGCATCACCGAGGCGGCAAACATGTTTCGCGTGTCGGTTCTAAAGGCATCGTTGACTCTCTGTCCCAACTGATTGCCCATCTGCGCTGCCTGCGGCCCAAAAAGGTTCACCATGTCGCCAATTTTTTGCGCCATTTCGGGCGAAATCATTCCCTGTTGCACCAAGGCCGTGACGACCGTCGAAATGTTTCCGCTCAAACCCGTCACTGCCGTCGTTCCGAGGTTGGCCAAAGTCGTTTTCTGGTCGTTGTTCAACAGCGAAATCTCACGGCTGAAAAACTCGTAACCGGCCACGGCATCGACCTTCGGCAGATACTTCGTGCGGACGGCTTTCCGCGTGTTTGCAGCCATTTCCTGCTTCACACGAGCCACGCCGAGTTGCTTGTTGTTGGCCAAAGCCAACTCCCGACATCGTTCGAGCGTCAGCACCTGTTGTGCCGATGCCGAAAGCGTTGCCGTCAGCATGAATAGCGTTAAAACTTTTTTCATATCAATTAGATTTTCCTTAACTCCAGATGTCATTTCAGTGAAAAACTTCTCGACCCAATCATGTTGCCGTCGGCGAAGATGCTCACCTGATAAGTGCCGCCGACAAGTGCCTGATCGACGTTCCAGAACAGCGTCACGGGCGTTTCCTGACCGCCGTACTCGACGGCTTTCTTCATCGAGCATTGCAGCGTTTTGTTTTCGTAGTTGAACGAACCTGCATTGCCCAGCAGCGAACCTGTCGGCGAGGTAATCCGCACGTAAACCGTCTTCATTCCGTTCGAGGCCGTCACGTTCTTCGCGAGTGCGAAAGTCACCGCAATCGTCTTGCATTTATCGGCCTTTTCGGTGTTTTTACCGCGCTTGTCCTTGCCCTGCATCGTGATGCCGATGGCATCCAACTGCGCTGCGATGGCAACTTTCTCCGACAGCGACTGCTTTTCGGTGTTCAAACCCTCGATTTGCTGCGTCGCTTCCTGATATTGCGCCTTCACACGCGTGTTTTCCTCTTGAAGATTCTGGTTGAGTCGGTTCAGCGAGTCGATTTCTATGACATACGACCGCAACACGGCACGAACCGTCGCCAATTCCTTTTTCAGTCGCGTGATTTCGCGTGCATTGCTCGCTTTCACCTGCCGTAGTTCAGCCAGCAGTCGCTGTGTCTTTTCCTGTTCAGCCGAGAGTTGCGCCACAATCGAATCGTTGTTGATTTGCGTTTTCATCTCGCTGTACTGCAAGGCGAACTTCTCATATTCGTTCTCCATTTCCTGCTTGTTGAGTTCGGCCAACTCCTGCATTTCGATGTTTTCCTTTTTTTGTTTCTCCCAGTCTAAATAGAGCCAGACCAGACCGCCAATCAGTGCGAGGCAGAGCAAAATGAGTGGAATCAGATATTTTTTCATACGTTTTTGTGTTATTTTTGCCTGCAAAATTAACTTTTTTCCCGAAAATGACAAAGGAAAACATCCTCTCAGCCCCCAATTTATAGGCTATTTTTGTATTTTTAGTAAAATTTCAACGTTTTGAATGGGAAAAATTCAAATTTCGATTAAACTTTTTCCAAAGACTTTCGTCATATACTCAGAAAAAACAAAAATCCTATGAGCGAAGATACTTTTATACAGGAAATATTTGGCAAAGAGCAGCCGTTCAAGGTGCCTGCCGACTATTTTGAGCATTTTGCCGACGAAATGATGGCGAAGCTACCTGAAGAGGGTGCGAAAGTGGTCAAGTTGAATGCGCGGAAACCTTGGAAATGGGCGGCTGGATTGGCCGTAGCCGCTTGTTTGGGTGGAATGATTTTCTACCTCGGAAATTCACTCGGAAACTCGACGGAAGAAGCAAATTCTTTTGCTGCAATGCCGTCGCAAAATACCAATTTTAACGATGATTTTGACGATATGGTCGATTTCGCGATGATGGATGTCAGCGACATTTATTATGCCTGCGCGATGGACGATTGAGTCAGTCAAAAAGAAAGGATTTAAATGATGAAAAAGATGTTTTTAACGATTCTGATGGTCGTCGGAACGCTTTCGATGACCGCTCAGAATCAAACCGAGAATGAGAAACGGCAGAAATTCGACCCTGCCAAGTTTGAAACCCAACTCGAGCAGTTCATTACGAAGCATGCCGACCTTTCGCAGCAGGAAGCAACGGCATTTTTCCCGCTCTATCGCGAGATGCGCAGCAAGCAGCGCGGTTATTTCGAGGAAATGCGCAAGTTCCACCACGTTGACACCAGCGACGATAAGAAATGTCGCGAGGCCATCGAGAAAATGGACAAGAACGACCTCGAAATGAAGGAAATTCAGAAGGATTATCACGCGAAATTCCTGAAAGTGCTGCCTGCCAGCAAGGTGCTCAAGGTTATCAAGGCCGAGGAAAAGTTCCACCGCAATGCTTTCCAGCGCGTGGTGAAGCCAGGCGACCGCAAACCGGGAAACCACCGTCCGCAGGGCAATCGTAAGCCGGGCGACCGCAAGAAAATGCGTCAGAATGCCGATCAGAACAAGTAAACGATGAGCGTGCAACGATATTTCATCACGCTTTCCTACGACGGAACGAACTACCACGGCTGGCAGATTCAGCCGAATGGAATGTCAGTGGAAGAGCGCCTGCGTCAGGCGCTCTCCACGCTGTTACGCCAGTCTGTCGAAACCGTTGGCGCAGGGCGCACCGATGCCGGTGTCCACGCCCGAAAAATGGTAGTGCATTTCGATTATGAATTTTCTGAAGATTCTCTTCCGGCTTCCGATTTGATAGATGGGCAAATGATTGATTGTCAGCAACTTGTCTATCGTTTGAATCGCCTTCTTCCACGCGACATCGCTGTGCAAAGCGTCGAGCCAGTCGCTTCCGACCTGCACGCCCGATTCAGCGCCACTTCGCGCACGTACCACTATTATATACACACGCGCAAAGACCCATTTTTGAGCAATTATTCGTGCGAAATGCACTATCCGCTCGACTTCGAGGCGATGAACGAAGCCGCCGAGTGGTTGCTCACGCAGACGGATTTCGCGTCGTTTTGCAAGGCCGGAGCCGACGTGAAAACGACCCTCTGCACGCTCACCCACGCTCGTTGGTATCAACTTTCCAACGATTCGTGGCGTTTTGAAATCACAGCCAACC
Organism: Prevotella sp.; assembly: GCA_017412145.1. Lineage (GTDB taxonomy): Bacteria > Bacteroidota > Bacteroidia > Bacteroidales > Bacteroidaceae > Prevotella. The sequence goes on along the minus strand of JAFPYO010000024.1, from coordinate 15,712 downwards.
GTTTTCTTCGCAATATGGTTCGCGCCGTCGTCGGCACGCTCGTCGAAGTTGGTCGCGGTCGTATTACGCTTGAAGAATTTCAACAAATCGTCTCGACCCACAGCCGCAGTGCCGCCGGCGAGAGTATGCCAGCGCACGCCCTTTTTCTGGTCGAAGTGAAATATTGAAAGATATTTCCACTTTTTTCTGATAGTTTCCGATATTTTTTGTACCTTTGCAGCACAAAAATCAATAGCGAATTATGGCAGCAAATATTTTCAAGGGTTTGGGCGTTGCCCTCGTCACCCCTTTCCACGCCGACGGAAGCATCGATTTCGATGCTCTCGGACGCCTCATTGAGTATCAACTTGAAAACGGTACGGATTTCCTGGCTATTTTGGGCACGACGAGCGAATCGCCGTGTCTGACGAAAGAAGAAAAATGGCTAATCAAGGATTTTGTCGTAGCGAAAGTCGCTGGTCGCGTCCCCATCCTGATGGGATGCGGTGGCAACTGCACGGCAGCCATCGTCGAAGAGTTGAAAACGGGCGACTGGCAGGGCATCGACGGCATTTTGAGCGTGTGTCCGTATTACAACAAACCTTCGCAAGAAGGTCTTTATCAGCATTACCGCGCCATAGCCGAGGCTTCGCCGCTGCCCGTCGTGCTCTACAACGTACCCGGTCGCACGGGCGTAAACCTGAAGGCGGAAACGACGATTCGTCTGGCTAACGACTGTGAGAACATTGTGGCCGTGAAAGAGGCCGGACGATGGCTTGAGCAGGTGGATGAAATCATCAAGAACAAGCCCGAAGGCTTCGACGTGATCAGCGGCGACGACGCCCTCACGTTCCCGATGATTGCCAGTGGTGCCGCAGGCGTGATTTCGGTTATTGGAAATGCGCTGCCAAAGGAGTTTTCGCGGATGATTCGCTATGAATTTAGGGGCGAATACGAGCCTGCCCGTCGCATCCACCATCGTTTCACCGAACTCTACAGCTTGCTTTTCGTCGATGGCAATCCTGCCGGTGTGAAAGCGCTGCTCCACGAGATGGGATTCATCGAAAATGAACTGCGCCTACCGCTTGTTCCCACGCGTGTAAGCACAGTTCAAAAAATGAGCGAGATTCTCAAAGAGCTTTCTCGGTAGTTACTTCACATTCGATTTTTAGCTCGAAAATCTTAATAATTCTCGGCTTTCAACTCGAAGAATGCCTGCGGATGGTCGCAGACGGGACAAATCTTCGGGGCTTTCTTGCCGACGACGATATGTCCGCAGTTGCGGCATTTCCAGATGGTTTCGCCGTCGCGTGAGAAGACGATGCCTTCCTTGATGTTTTGCAACAGGCGGAGGTAGCGCTCCTCGTGCTCCTTCTCGATGGCAGCCACGCCGCGCATCTTCGCAGCGATTTCGGGGAAGCCCTCTTCGTCGGCTTCCTTTGCCATACGGTCGTACATGTCAGTCCACTCGTAGTTTTCGCCTTCAGCAGCGGCCTTCAGGTTGTCCATCGTCGATTTGATGCCACCGCCCTCGAGCAACTTAAACCACAGTTTTGCGTGCTCTTTTTCGTTCTGGGCAGTCTCCTCGAAGAGGGCTGCAATCTGCTCGTAGCCTTCTTTCTTGGCCTTCGAAGCGAAATACGTGTACTTGTTGCGAGCCATCGACTCGCCAGCGAATGCATCCATCAGGTTGCGTTCGGTTTTTGTTCCTTTTAATTCTTTCATTTTGATTTAATTTTTTATTGATTTTGATTTATTTTTTGAATATATATCGACATTTTTGAGGCTCGAAAGCCCGTCAAATGGGGATTTTCAGACAGTGATTTCGCCTGCGATGGACTCGCTCATCAGTCGGTGGATGCGTTGAGGGTCGTCGTAGCGCGCCAGCAGGTGCATGAGTTTTGTGACGGCTGCCTCGACCGTGCTGTCTCGACCGCTGATGACGCCTGCGTCCTTCAGTTGGTAGCCCGTGTCGTAGCGTTCCATCGCCACGAATCCCTCGACACATTGGCTGATGTTGATGATAACGATGCCGCGCTCGGTGGCTTGTTTCAGCGTTTCGATGAGCCACGGTTGCTGCGGTGCGTTGCCGCTTCCGAAACTCCGCATGACCACGGCGCGAAGTCCTTCAGCTTTGAGCGCATGGCGCACGAGTTTCTCCTCGATGCCTGGGAAGAGCGACAGCACCATCACCTGCGTATCCATCTCGTAGTGGGGCGACATCGGCTTCGTGAAGTCGGGTGTCAGAATGTGGTGCGGGTGGAACGTGATGTTCACGCCGGCGTCGCAGAGGTGCGGATAGTTGAACGAGTCGAAAGCGTTGAAACCATCGGCATTCTGCTTCGTCGAGCGGTTTCCGCGCAGCAGTTTTCCGCTGAAATAGATGCAGACTTCGGGTACGACGGGCGTTCCGTCGGGCTTATAGGCCGAAGCGATTTCGATGCTCGTGACGAGATTTTCCTTGCCGTCGGTGCGCAGTTGCACGATGGGCAGTTGCGAACCCGTAAGTACGACTGGTTTCGTCAGGTTTTCAAGCATAAACGACAGCGCCGAAGCGGTGTAGGCCATCGTGTCGGTGCCATGCAGAATCACAAAACCGTCGTACTGCTCGTAGCGCGAATCGATGATGCGCACGAGTTTCGCCCACGTATCGGGTCGCATGTCGCTCGAGTCAATCGGCTTGTCGAACTGATAGACATCGATGGCCGTCCCGATTTGCTCCATTTCGGGCATATTCGCCACAAGATTATTAAAATCGAGCGGCTCCAAAGCACCCGTCTGCGGATTCCGATCCATTCCAATCGTTCCGCCAGTATAGAGGAGGAGAATTTTTCGTTGTAACATCTTCATTATTTTTTGCAAAGGTAATATTTTTTTCGGTATTATGGCGATAAGAATGTCATTTTTCTATCAACTTTATCATTTTTTTATGATTTTGCTTTTTTTCTTCTAAATAATTTCGTAATTTTGCAGCGAAATTCATTAAAAAACGTGTAAAATTGAAACTTTAATATGAAAAAATTATCGATTTCCATTGTCGCCATGACAATGATTCTGCTCTTGGGCAGTTGTACGGGAAGTAGGAAAGTCACTTATTTCCAAAACATTGACGAAATTAGTTTGGCTGCATCGAAAGGACTTTACGATGCGCGTATCATGCCGAAAGACCAGCTCTTGATTACTGTGAGCGGTGTTAGCGATCCGAAAGCAGTCAGCCACTTCAACTTGACGATGAGCAATACGATGAACACATCGGGAAATATTTCTGGTGCTGGCGGTTCGATGATTGGCTATCTGGTCGATAACGACGGTACCATCAACTTCCCGCGCATCGGTCGCATCCGCGTAGGTGGACTGACGATGAGAGAGTGCGAGAAACTTCTTCAGGATAAAGTGAAGATGGACTTGTCGGAGAACGAGAACCCGATTGTGACGGTTCGTCTCCAGAGTTTCCGCGTGGTGGTGATTGGTGAAATCGGTACGAGAGTCGTTCCCGTGAACAATGAGCAGATGAGCATTATCGAGTGTATCGCACAGTGCGGCGACCTCGGAATCTACGGTAAGCGCGACAACATCTTGCTGATTCGTCAGGATGCCACAGGTCAGAAGCACCACGTGCGCTTGAACATCAACGATGCCAATATCTTCAACTCGCCTTACTATTATCTGCAGCAGAACGATATTATCTACGTCGAGCCCAACCGCATCAAGCAGAAGAACGCCGTGCTCGGTCAATCTACGAGCATGTGGTTCTCCTTCATCGGAATTATCACCTCGATGGCGACGCTGCTGGTGAGTATCTTAAACAAATAAATCGCGCAACAGAAAAGAAGAATGACGACAGGCGCCCTGCTCATTCTTCTTTTTTTATTATATCAATCGATAAAACAGACCCGAATCGGATGGAGCAGTTGAAACACGAATGTGGCGTGGCGATGATTCGCCTGCTGAAACCCATTGAGTATTACGAACAGAAGTACGGCACGTGGCGATACGGCCTGAACAAACTCTATCTGATGATGGAGAAGGAGCACAACCGAGGTCAGGAAGGTGCTGGCATCGCGTGTGTGAAACTCGACACCGAGCCCGGCCACGAGTATATGTTCCGCGAGCGAGCCGAGGGCAAAGATGCCATCGGCCAGATTTTCGCCAAGGACACGAGCCAGTTCCGTGGCGAACTTTATATGGGGCATCTGCGCTATTCCACGACGGGAAAGAGCGGGCTTTCCTACGTCCATCCCTTCCTGCGACGCAACAATTGGAAGGCGAAAAATCTTTGTCTGTGTGGCAATTTCAATATGACCAACATCGACGAGATTTTCGAGAAACTCACCCGACAAGGGCAATGTCCGCGAATCTACAGCGACTCTTATATCATGCTCGAACTGATGGGACACCGCCTCGACCGCGAAGTCGAAAGGAATTTCATTGCGGCGCATGCGATGGAACTCGAAAATACCGACATCACTCGCTACATCGAAGACCACGTGAAGATGAGCAATGTCTTGAAAACCACGATGGCCAACTACGACGGTGGTTATGTCGTCTGCGGAATGACGGGCTCGGGGGAGATGTTTTCGATGCGCGACCCGTGGGGCATCCGTCCCGCGTTTTATTACATGAACGACGAAATTGCGGTTTTGGCCAGTGAGCGGCCTGTTTTGCAGACGACTTTCGACCTCGAATGCGACGATATCAAGGAACTTGAACCCGGCACGGCGCTCATTGTGAAGCGCAATGGAGCGTGCAGCATCGAGCGAATCCTGCCGCAGAAAGGCAATTCCGCCTGTTCTTTCGAGCGAATCTATTTCAGTCGTGGCAACGACCGCGACATCTACAAAGAGCGCAAACGCCTCGGCGAACAACTCGTGCAGCCCGTGCTCAAGGCCATCGACGGCGACACGAAAAATACCGTTTTTTCCTTCATTCCGAACACCGCCGAGGTCGCTTTCTACGGAATGGTCGATGGTTTCGACGAGCGCGTTCGTTCCGAGAAAGTCGTTTGGAAAGACATCAAACTCCGCACTTTCATCACCGAGGACAATTCGCGCAACGACCTTGCCTCGCACGTCTATGACATCACCTACGAGAGCATTCGCGCCGGTCAGGACAACCTCGTCGTCATTGACGACAGCATTGTGCGCGGAACGACGCTGAAAGAGAGCATTTTCCGCATCCTCGACCGCCTGCATCCGAAGAAAATCGTGATGGTGAGCAGTGCGCCGCAGGTTCGCTACCCCGACTATTACGGCATCGACATGCCCCGTTTGGAGGAGTTTTGCGCTTTTCGCGCCGCCATCGAACTGCTGAAGGAGCAGGGACATCACGAAATCATCGACAACACCTATCGTCAATGTCTTGAGGAACTGAAAAAGCCGACGAGCGCGATGGTGAATTGTGTCCGAAACATCTACGAACCCTTCACGGTCGAGGAAATCAACGAAAAGATTGTGGAAATGCTGCGCCCAGAGGAGATGGAAACGCCCATCGAACTCGTTTATCAGTCGATTGAAGGTTTGCACAATGCCGTTCCCGACCATCGTGGCGACTGGTATTTCACGGGTCACTTCCCAACACCCGGAGGCACAAAACTTTGCTTGAAAGCCTACGTGAACTACATCGAAAAATATTATCAGTTCGAAGAGAAATTTTAGTCGAAATTCTATTCAATCGTATCCTCGACAATGATTTGATGCTCGAAAATGTCGCTCAAGTCAATGTCGTTGATGATACGGCTACGGAGCGTGTCGCGCATATTTAAAATCATCTTTTGAATCTGTGCGATGCGCGGTTGGTCGGCTGTGGTGTTGCGGAAACGCTGGTAATAGTCGAGAGCGGCCTGGAAATACTCGGCTGCGGTGACGGTGTCGTTGTTGAACAGATAGCAGTAGCCCATACGATAGAATGCGTCGGATTTTTCATTGTCGTAGCAGACGTTGAGCGCCTGTTCGTAATAGGGAATTGCCTGCTCGTATTGCTTGAGGTTGAAGTGGCTCTCGGCGTTGATGTAGTAGTAAATCGAACGCTCGTGGGGCGCGAAGGGCTCGAGTTGCGGAATGAGCGAGTCGAGGTATTCGCAGGTCTGTTCGTCGTTCCAATCGTAGTAGTGGCAAACGGCGATGAAAGCGCGAAGACGTGGATTGAGTTTGTAGCGGCGGTCGAGTTTGTCGAAAATGAGCAGTGCCTCGTGGAATTTTCCGCTTTGGAAATAGTCGATGGCCTTCCCGAGCAGTTCCGAATCGCTTTCTTTCTCGTCGGCGACGGGTCGCATCGACAGCATCGCTGTCAGGAAAAACGCGGCGGTAATGACGAAAAAAGCCTTTTTCATGCTATTTCGTGTAGAAATCGATGAGTTTTCGGATAGATTGACGACACACTTCGCAAAATTCAGGGTGCTCGGTGGTGCGCATACGACAGTCGGGGAAGGCGCGATAGACACCCTTTGTGCTGTAGCCTGCACCTTCGTAAACGCCGATTTTTCCATAGTCGAGTGGGGTGGGGACGGGTGCTTTTGGGTCGAGCATCGACTGCCATTTCTGCGAGAAATCAGCTAGTGTCGTGATGTTGGGCTCCCACGGCTCGATGTCGTGCGGATACATCGGAATTTCCTCCGTTTCGTAGGCATATTCGTCGGCCAAACCCGCGAAACTGTGTCCAAATTCGTGAACGACGACGGGACGGAACCTCGGATGGTGGGTCATTGAGAGGTTGTAGGAGTTCAAAATGCCGCCACCGCCGTATTCATCGGTGTTCACAAGTACGATGATGTGCTCGTAGGGGATGCCAGCAAGCAGGTCGTGCATATCTTTGAGGTGGAGCGTGGTGAGGTAGCGCTGGCTGTAGAACGTGTCGAAATGCGAGTGGAGCGCGGTGTTTTTCCAGATGCCGTTGTGGGGTTCGCTCGTGCCACTTTCCTGCGACGGAACTTGCACGGCGACAATCTGGAAGCGGTCGCGCAGCGATTGGAAAGGTTCGTGGGCGAAAATGGCTTCGACGGCGATGTTCACGTCGTTGAGAAACGTGTCCATTTCCGACTGCTGATAGCCTTCTGCGACAAAAGCGATATGGATGCAGCGCGACTTGTCAGCAGCATTTTGCACGACGGTGTAAGGTGTGACGTCGCGTTCGCCTATGCGTCGGATGAGAATGTCGGTCGGAACCACTTCGTGGGTCATCGTCGAGGTGATTTCGCGTCGGTTGTTGAATAAACTGACCGTCACATCGACCGTGTCGAGCGGCATCGGAATGAGAAAAACGTTTTCAAACGACCGCCACGTTTTCTCTGCTTCGGGATACGACTGCCATTCTTGGAAAAGCGTCGAAAACGAGATGCGATAGACGATTTCGCCCGTTTTCCGACTGCGCACGGCGATTTGTCCGTTGCCCTCGACAGGCAATTCGGCGAGTCTGGTGCGCTTTCCGAACCATCCGGGCGCAACGTTGAGTTGGTCTAAGGCGATGACCTGATGCGTCGCGTCGCCTGAGAAAGTGTAGTCGATTCGCAGCGTTCGATTTTCGAAAAAATCGTTAAACTCCTGAGCTTTTACGCGCGCGTGCGCGAATAAAAATAGGAGTAGAAATGTCAGTTTCCACCAATTTTTCGCCGTGCCAACCGTCGTTTTCATTGCCTTACTCCACGTTCAATTCATTCATCAGAAGTTTGATGTGCGGACGTTCCCAATCGGCCTCGTGCATCCGTTCGTCGCCGTATTTCAGGATGTCGAGGTCCAACTTGACCGTTCCGGCGTGCTTCATCGCCTGACTCACGCCGCACTTGCGCACAATTTGCTTCAACGCCTGATGAACCTGTTTAAAACCGTGCACCGTGCGGACTTTCGCCAGACAATTCAGGAATCGGTCGGACTCGGGCAGGTCGATGGGGGCTGACCAAATTTCAGAACTGTACTGGATGTTGTGGAACAACTCCTCAAGGCGCTGTTTGCCCATAAACATATTGATACTCTGATCAACATTTGTACCAATGGAAATAATCAAATCTTTCGCTTCTGTCATATTATCTTTTATTTTTTCTGCAAATATACTAATTATTCTTAAAAATACAAACGTTTTTTGTGTTTTTTTAGAATTTTATATACTTTTGTACAAAATTCCACCCCATTTTGCTGTTTGGAATGAAAAAAATAGAACTGAAAATGAGAAAAATTCTGATTACTATCATCGTATTTGTCTTTTGCGCGCTCACGGTCAATGCCCAGAAAGTCGTTCGACATTATCAAGAATATGTTCAACGATACAAGGACATCGCCATCGAAGAGATGAAGCGTTACAACATTCCGGCGAGCATCACGCTGGCGCAGGGAATTCTCGAAAGTGGTGCGGGGCAGAGCGAACTTTGTCGGAAGGGCAACAACCATTTCGGCATCAAGTGTCACGGGTGGTCGGGGCGCTCCGTCTATCACGACGACGATGAGACGCAGGAGTGTTTTCGGGCCTACAACTCGGCGAAGGAAAGTTTCGAGGACCACAGCAAGTTTTTGGCGACCTCGGCACGCTACAAGCGCCTGTTTCAGTTGCCTCGAACCGATTATAAAAGTTGGGCTTACGGTCTGAAGGAATGTGGCTATGCGACGAATCCGCAGTATGCGCAGAAGCTGATTCAACTCATCGAACTCTATCAGCTTCACCAGTACGACGTGCCCGGTTCGAAGCACCATCAGCCTGTTGTTTCGCCGGCTGACCAGCACATCATCCGCATCTACAACAAGAATCTTTATGTCGTGGCACGACGAGGCGACACGTTCAAGTCGATTGCCGACGAAGTCGGGCTTTCCTACCGAAAACTCGCCAAGTACAACGAGCGCGATCGACGCGAAACGCTCAGCGAGGGCGACATTGTCTATCTGAAAAAGAAGCAGAAACGCGCCGACAAAGCCTTTAAAAATAAGTTCCATGTTGTCCAGCGGGGCGAAAGTATGTACTCCATCGCCCAGAAATACGGCATTCGGCTGAAGTCGTTGTATAAGAAAAATCGCCTCGAACCCGATTACCAAATCAAAGTTGGCGACCGTTTGAAGGTTTATTAAAGTTCAATTTTGCGAAATTTCCAATATAAAAATGGTAGAAAACGATATTTCCAGCATTCAGAATCCGAAAATCAAGTTGCTGACGGCCCTGCAGAAGAAATCGGCCGAGCGGCGGAGTCGTGGCGTGTTCGTCGTCGAAGGACAGCGCGAATTGCAGCACTGCGTTGAGGCCGGTTTCGAGGTCGAGAGTTTGTTTGTCTGCAAAGAACTTTTCACGGGCGATTTCGACGTGAAAAATGCCGCCGTTTACACGGTTTCGCCGAAGGTTTATGAGCACATCGCCTATCGTGGTAGCACGGAAGGCGTTGTGGCGGTGGTGAAATGCCGAGAGCGGAGTCTTGACGACCTCGAACTGGGCGAAACGCCGTTGATTATCGTGCTTGAAAGTGTCGAAAAACCTGGAAATTTGGGTGCTGTGCTGCGCTCGGCGGACGCTGCGAAGGCCGATGCTGTCATCGTTTGCGACCCGCTGACCGACCTCTACAACCCGAACCTGATTCGCGCCAGCATCGGTGCCGTTTTCACCGTTCCCGTTGTCGCCTGCGATTCGTCGGCTTGCATCGATTTTCTGAAGTCGAAAAACATCCAAATTCTAACGGCGCAACTCCAAGATTCGAGCCTTTACTACGAAACCGACATGCGGCGCGGCATCGCCATCGTGATGGGAACCGAATCGACCGGACTGACGCAGCAGTGGCGCCTCGCCGCCGACGCGCACATCCGAATCCCGATGCTCGGCAGGCTCGACTCGTTGAATGTGTCGGTTTCGGCGGCAATTTTGCTGTATGAAGCCGTCAGACAACGAAAAAAATAGCCAAAAATGCACATTTTGGGGTATTTAGTGCAAAATTTTATTAAATATTTACATTTTTCTTTGGAGAATTGCACAAAATGTAGTACTTTTGCGCAACTTTTCGAGAGAAATTGTAATTTTATACTAATTTCATACCTTTAATAATTAAAAATTAACATGAGTGTAAAGAGAGTTTATACTTTCGGAAACGGAAAGGCCGAAGGTAACGCAAAAATGCGTAATGAACTTGGTGGCAAGGGAGCGAATCTTGCCGAAATGAACCTGATTGGCGTTCCAGTGCCTCCGGGCTTCACGATTACAACCGACTGTTGTAATGAATATTACGAGGTGGGTCAGGAGAAAATCGTTGAGATGCTCAACGACGAGGTGATGGCCGCTGTGAAGCACATCGAGGGCTTGATGAATTCGAAGTTTGGCGACAAGGAAAACCCGCTGCTGGTGAGCGTTCGTTCGGGTGCTCGCGCTTCGATGCCTGGTATGATGGACACCATTCTGAACCTCGGTCTGAACGACGAAGTGGCCGAAGGAATGGTTGCCAAGACGCAAAATCCTCGCTTCGTTTACGATTCGTATCGTCGTTTCGTGCAGATGTACGGCGACGTGGTGCTCGAAATGAAGCCCGTGAACAAGGAAGACATCGACCCGTTCGAGGAAATCATCGAACAGGTGAAGAAAGAGAGTGGAGTGGTGCTCGACAAAGACCTCTCCGTCGATGATTTGAAGAAATTGGTGAAGCTGTTCAAGGCTGCCATCAAGGAGCGCACGGGCAACGACTTCCCGAACGACCCGATTGAGCAGCTTTGGGGTGCTATCTGCGCCGTTTTCCGCTCGTGGATGAACGAGCGCGCCATCCTCTATCGCAAGATGGAAGGAATCCCCGACGAGTGGGGAACGGCCGTGAGCGTCATGGCAATGGTGTTCGGCAACATGGGCGACACGTCGGCAACGGGTGTCTGCTTCAGCCGCGACGCCGCCAACGGTGAGAATATTTTCAATGGTGAATACCTCGTGAATGCACAGGGTGAAGACGTTGTGGCAGGTATTCGCACACCGCAGCAAATCACGAAAGTCGGTTCACAGCAGTGGGCCGAGCGTGCCGGTATCAGCGAGTCGGAGCGTGTCGCCAAATATCCTTCGATGGAAGAGGCGATGCCCGAAATCTATGCTGAGCTCGACGCCATTCAGAACAAGCTTGAAGAGCATTATCGCGATATGCAGGACATGGAATTCACCGTCCAGGAAGGCAAACTTTGGTTCCTCCAGACCCGTAACGGTAAGCGCACGGGTGCCGCCATGGTGAAAATCGCCATCGACCTGCTCCACGAAGGCAAAATCGACGAGAAGACAGCCATCATGCGCTGCGAGCCCAACAAACTCGACGAACTTCTCCACCCGATTTTCGACAAGAAGGCTCTGACGCAAGCCAAAACCATCGCACAGGGTCTGCCCGCCAGCCCGGGTGCTGCCTGCGGTCAGATTGTCTTCCATGCCGACGATGCCAAGACTTGGCACGAAGACGGCAAGAAAGTGCTGCTCGTCCGCATCGAAACATCGCCTGAAGACCTCGCTGGTATGGCTGCCGCAGAAGGCATCCTGACCGCCCGCGGTGGTATGACTTCGCACGCTGCTGTTGTGGCCCGTGGTATGGGTAAGTGCTGCGTGAGCGGTGTGGGTGCTTTGAACATCGACTACCACAAGAAGACGCTTGAAGTCGATGGCGTTGTCTATAAAGAAGGCGATTACCTCTCGCTGAACGGTACGACTGGTCAGGTTTATGCCGGTGAAGTGCCGACGAAGGCCGCTGAGCTGAGCAACGATTTCCAGGAGCTCATGGCGCTCTGCGACAAATATTCGAAATTGCAGGTCCGCACGAATGCCGACACGCCGAAAGACGCGAAAATGGCTCGTCAATTTGGTGCCAAGGGTATCGGTCTGACCCGTACCGAGCACATGTTCTTCGACGATCAGAAAATTATCGCCATGCGCGAGATGATTCTGGCCGAGGACGCTCAGGGTCGCGAAAAGGCACTCGCCAAGTTGCTGCCCTATCAGAAGGCCGACTTCAAGGGCATCCTCGAGGCAATGGACGGTCTGCCTGTGAACATTCGTCTGCTCGACCCACCCCTCCACGAGATCGTTCCCCACGACATTGCCGGTCAGGAAACGATGGCCAAGGAAATGGGCGTGAGCGTCGAAACCATCAAGCGCCGCGTTGATTCTCTCGCCGAGAACAACCCGATGCTCGGTCACCGTGGTTGCCGTCTGGGTATCACCTTCCCCGAAATCACTGCGATGCAGACACGCGCCATCTTGAGCGCCGCTTGCGAACTGAAGAAGGAAGGCAAAGACCCGCAGCCCGAAATCATGGTGCCGCTGATTGGTACGCTCCACGAACTCGAGCAGCAGAAGTCGGTCATCGAAAAGGCTGCGAAGGAAGTCTTCGAGGAGTATGGCACTGAAATCAAGTTTGAAATCGGTACGATGATTGAGATTCCGCGTGCTGCCCTGACCGCCGACAAGATTGCCAAGGCTGCCGAGTACTTCTCGTTCGGTACCAACGACTTGACGCAGATGACCTACGGCTACTCGCGCGACGACATCGCTTCGTTCCTGCCCGTCTATCTCGAGAAGAAGATTCTGAAGGTTGACCCGTTCCAGGTGCTCGACCAGAACGGTGTCGGACAACTCGTGAAGATGGCCGTAGAAAAGGGTCGTTCCGTCCGCCCCGACATCCGCACAGGTATCTGCGGTGAGCACGGCGGTGAGCCTTCGAGCGTGAAATTCTGCGCGAAACTCGGCCTGAACTACGCCAGCTGCTCGCCTTTCCGCGTGCCTATCGCACGTCTGGCCGCCGCGCAGGCAGCAGTTGAGGAGTAATTAAAGAACTCTGAATATAAACAAATTGGGTGCAACATCCTTTATTAAAAGGGTTGCACCCAATTCTTTTTACGTTACTGTTTCAAAAAATGATAGTGTTTCAATGAATCACTTTTGTGAATGACTTTCACCTCTCGAATCACGGTGGCGGACCTCAAGCGGATGGTAAGGCTTGGGGCGGCAGGTATGTTGCGTTGGATTTCATAGCCCAGACACTCGGCATAGAGCTGTTTCTGCTCACGTGGCATCCAGAAGGAGAAACGTCCTGTGGAGTCGGTCGGTGCTCCTGCCCCAGCACCACGAACGCCTACCCATACATCTACCAGCGGACGGTCGTCTTCGTCTATGACAGTGCCTGACACATGGTGCAGCGCCTGTTGTATTTCGGGATGCTGGCTGACATAGGCATCGCTGAGCGTGTCGGGCACGACGGTCAACTCCATCAATGGACAATTCGTGTCGTAGCCCGAGTAGTATTTTGCTCCGTATGCCGACCAGTCTTTCTCGGTGGCTACCATCTGTCCCTGCTGGTGGTAGTACTGCCTTACCCTGTAACGAATCTGCTTGCTAAGCGAGTCTGGTAATGGCTGCTTGTTGACCACGATAACGAGATGGTTGTAGTCGAACTGCACGGGCAGCACGGCTTCCTTCGTGTCTGCCAAAGTTTTTCTCAACGTGGATTCTGCCAATAGCGAGTCTTTGTGGAGGACATCGTTCCGATAGACAGCTTCAACTAACTCGTTGGTAAATGTGGCAAGAGGATTCTCTCCCCACGGGGTTTTCGCCCGCAACGTACCTAAAGGAAATTCAATTTTGGTGCCATCCAGGGCAAATGCTTTCTTCTTCTCTGCACAGCCGAGGGCATCGGTCCACATCGTCTTCAGCCGCTGTGCCTGCTCGTGGGTGATTGGCATGGAGTAGGATTTCACTTTCAGTTTCTTGGTGCTTTTCGGATGTTTCCGTGGTACTCTCTGATAGCGGTCCTTGCCGATCTTCTTTTCCTTATACAAGGCTTCACGTGTCCACCAATAGATGTTCTTCTCCGCCTTCGTGTAGATGAGGGCGTGAGCAATAGAGTCGTAATAGAGTGACCACTCGTTCGACCGCGATGGCTCGCAACTCATGCCGAAGGCCACATGCTTTGGCATCATGAGCCGTGTCCGTATCTTGTCGTAGAACGCCATCCTTTTGTGTCGTTCCTGCCATGACTCCGATGCACTATCGACGGGGATGAGCAAGTGCTCAGCAAGTTCCTTTCCTTGTGAATAATTGGTCAAGAACTTGAGTGTACCAACTGAGTCTGAGCCAATGACTTTTACATCACTTACTTGATTCTCTGTACGTTGTGGAAGATCCTTGCCAGCGATGCATGCTTGCATATCGGGTATAATCTGAGTGTCTGCTTCAGTACTTCCAAGTCTCACAACAATATCATCCTGATGGCTTGTAGGTGTATCATCCTGATGGGAGTTCAATGCAACTTGCCCTGCCTTCAAAGGCATCTCCGTAGTCTTTTCCATGTCTGTATTCAAGACAAAGAGTAATAATATAACAGCTGCAATGCCAATACCAACTACCCATGTGGCCGTGTGTCGAAACCTTGGTTTACCACTTGTAGCGATAACCTCGCGCTCAAACTTTGCCCACTCTCCATCCACGTTGGGCATACCTATCCTCTTATCAATATCTTCTCTTTTCATCTTACTTTGCAATTTTAAGGGTTTGTCTGATTTTTGCCAACGACCGTGTAATGTGCTTGTTCACCGCCGAAGCACTGATGCCGAGGACGGAAGCCGTTTCCGCGTAGGTCATCTCTTCGTCGTAATGCAGACTCAGTACACGTCTGTCTTGCTCAGTTAGATTGTTGTCAATGACTTGTCGAAGTTGCTGCATCAATTCCTCATGTTCCTCGTTCTCACTTGCGGTGATTTCTTGTTGAAGTTCTTCTTCCATCTGCCGCTGCAACTGTCGCGAACGTAGCGTGTGTAGGCATTGGTTACGAGTGGCAGCCAACAAGTAAGCGCGAATGCTGTCATTAGCCACCCATGGCTTGCTTCTCCAGATTTGAGCAAACACCTGATGCACCGCATCCTTGGCATCGTCGGCATTCTCCACCATTGAGAATGCCATGCGATACATGTGCGGATAGCTGTCCTTGAACAGGCGTTCAAACTCTTGTTTACTGTAATTCATAAATGAATTCCTAAATGTCTTTTGGTCCTTAATCATATATAAGACCCTCGGACGTTCAAATCAAATACCCCTTATTGCAAAAATACTCGCCATTTATCATCATTACCCCAATTCGGGATAAGATTTTCTTGCAAAGATACAGAAATTCCACCAATTATACTAATTTGAAGAGGCCAATCTGCTTTTCTGGTGAACGATGTGAAGGAAGGCATTCGTAAATATGCCATTTGTGCCTCGCAAACGATACATTTAGAAAGCGTAAACGATACTTTTTTGAGACGGGTTTCACCTTATTTATATTGAATACAAACATTCTGGAACAAAAACGTCGCAAAATATGCGTTATTTTGCGTTTTTATTTGGTGGTTCGACATTTTTTAAGTATTTTTGCCGCAAAATTTGCGACGATACGAATCATAATTCGTCGCACAACGTTCAAAATACATTATGTATATATACGAAAGAGACAATTGGACAAACTTCCGTTGGGACACTTCTAAGGTGCCACTTCTTCAGGAGCAAGTATTCCGAAAACAAGGCTTGCTTTATGGCAGGCTGAGTTCGCTGGGCTTTGACAGTAAACTACGTGCTATGGCAGAGAATCTGACATACGATGTGGTGTATTCTTCGGAGATTGAAGGCATACGGCTGAACGTAGATGAGGTGCGTTCTTCCATTGCCAGAAAACTTGGGATTGAGAGTGTGAAATATACTGCGCCATCGCATTATGTCGATTCTGTTGTTGGTGTAATTCTCGAAGCGGATCAGCACTATGACATGACCCACAGTAAAGAGAAGCTGTGTG
>JAFPYO010000023.1:0-28727 GCA_017412145.1 Prevotella sp. | reverse complement strand
GGCTGAAATTGAAGCCCGCGATGCTGCCAAGAAAGAAGAGCGCCTCAAAAAGAAAGAAGAGCGCAAGGTGCAGGCACGCATCCGCGATGCGAAACGCAGAGAAAGCCAGGCTGCAGCGAAAATCAGGAAGGCTGAGAATGCTCGCCGCGCCGCCATCAAGGCAGCAAAGGAGGCTCGCCCGATGAGTGCCAACAAACGTCGGTTTTTGGAGGATAAGAAAAAGTGATGGGGTTGGAATCATTTTAATTATTTTTTCATCATATTTTGTCATCATTTCGTCTTTTTTCTGTATTTTTGCACCAAAATTCAAGTGGAAAACTAAGAAATGAAGAATATGAAAAGAAATTTTGCTAAGATTTTGATGGGCGCGGCAGCTTTTTCGACCGCGCTGGCGATGAGTTCGTGCACGGGCGACCAGTTCCGTGTGAGCGGTGAAATCACCGAGGCGAAAGACTCGGTGCTGTATTTGGAAAATATGAGTTTGAGCGGTCCGGTGAAGGTCGATAGCGTGACGCTCGGCGAGAGCGGTGCTTTCTCGTTCAGCGGTAAGGCTGCCGACGCGCCCGAGTTCTATCGGTTGCGCATTGCGAACCAAATCATCAACCTCGCGGTGGATTCCACGGAGCAAATCGAGGTGAAGGCGCAATATCCGACGATGTCGGCGGTGTATGACGTGACGGGCTCGGAAGAATGCGCGAAAATCAAGGAACTGGCACTGTTGCAGATGGGTTTGCAGCGGCAGGTCGATGGTATCGTCAGGGCGCCCGAATTGGGCATCGATGCCGTCAGAAACAGCCTTTCGAGGGTGCTCGATGGTTATAAAAAGCACATCAAGGAGGATTATATTTTCAAGGAACCGATGCGCGCTTACGCCTATTACGCGCTGTTCCAGACCGTGCGCCTCGGACAGATGGAATCGCTCGTTTTCGACCCGCGGGCCAACGAGCAAGACGTAAAAGTTTTTGCCGCCGTCGCCACGTCGTGGGATACCTATTATCCCGATGCTGAGCGCGGAAAGAACCTACACAATATTGCCATCGAGGGAATGAAAAACGTGCGCATCGTGCAACAGCAGCAAGCCGAACTTCAACTCGACCCCGACAAGGTGAACGTGTCGAACATCATCGATGTCGCCTTGCTCGACAACAAAGGCCAAATGCGCCGTCTGACCGACCTGAAGGGAAAGGTGGTGCTGCTCGATTTCCACGTTTTCGCCACGAAGGAATCGACCGCCCGCGTGATGGAACTGCGCGACATTTATAATAAATACCACGCGCAAGGCTTTGAGATTTATCAGATTTCGCTCGACCCCGACGAACATTTCTGGAAAACGACCACTGCTGCGCTGCCGTGGATTTGCGTGCGCGACGCGAGAGGTTCGCAGAGCGAAGCGGTGATACAATACAACGTGCAGAGCGTCCCGACCTACTTCCTCGTCACGCGCAACAGCGACCTACACAAGCGCGACGTGCAAATCAAGGACCTTGACGCGGAAATTCGAGCGTTGCTGTAGCATTTTCGAGGGATGAAGAGGATTTTGATGACGGGATGGATTCTGGCGGTCTGCTTGCGGATTGAAGCGCAGACATTCCGCTTGGAAACGGTGAGCGACAGCCTGAGTCGGCTCGTTCTCACGACCGATTCCACCTGCGACCGATGGGATTTGCCCTATCCTGTCTATCAGTTTCAGGTGGGCGACATCGACGGCGACGGAAGCATCGACGCGATGGTCGGAGTCATCAAAAAAACACGGTTTCATCGGGAAATGGGCCGTCGATTGTTCATTTTCAAGAACCATCGCGGACGAGTCCGACCGCTTTGGATGGGGTCGAAACTCGGTGGGCAGTTGGAGGATTTCCGTTTCGTCGATGGCGTGGTCCGCGCCTTGGAATCGACCCGCGACGGAAAATACGTCGTTTCCGACTATCGTTGGGAGGAGTTTGGGCTGATTTTCGCCCATTTCATCGAGAAAAATATCAAACAAAAAGACCAAGCCTATGAAAAATTTCTTGACAATGGCATTCGTCCTGCTGATTAGCATCGGCGGCAGTGCCCAGAAAGCTGGAAAACACGTTTACATCCCTGGCAACGGCCATTTGGATGTGGAGCAATTCATCAAACCCATCGACACGCGGATGGACATCAGCCGTTTGTCGCTGGCCGAACTGCGAATTTTGCGCAACGCCTTTGCTGCACGGCAAGGATTCGCCCTGAAAGATGCCGACCTGCGCCATATTTTTATGCAGACATCGTGGTACGACTCGCTCGTTTGGAACCAATATGACATTTCTGACAACCCATCTATCCATCAGTCTTTCAGCGACTGGACTTTCTTCAGTGGCTACACCGAATACGACCAACCAGTGAAACTGACACCTGCCGAGCGAGCCTTCATTCGCAAGATTCAAGACCGCGAACAGGCTCTGAATTGGAGCGGTGACAAGAATTTGCCCGAAGGTCATCGTTTTCGCCTCGACAACATCCTGAATCCCTTCCAACTCGAGTCGTTCGACCCGCAACTCAAGGACGCGCTCGGTCGCAATAGTTTTGCCATCGTTCCCGGTCGGAAAGTCCAACTTTTCCACGTTTATGAGAAAAACGACTATTCTGATTTCCCGTCGTTTGTCACCACCGACCTCTACCTGCAACTTTTCCACCTTTATTTCGACTGTATGGTGCGCGAAATGGAGCAGAACGGGCTCGCGCAGGCTGTCGAACGCTTTTGTCGGGCGATGAAAGGTCAGACGACGGGTTGGAATCAGGCTTATTTCACGATTGCCGAAGCACTCATCACGGGTGCTCAGCCGCAGGTCGCTAACAACGAATTTCAACAGCAAATTCTCGATGAAATCGGCAAAATTCAACGCTCAGAAGACGATTTTTCAGCATTTCTCGACTATCGAATCGTGAAATTTTCCTATTCGCTCTTCCGTCCGCGAGGCCACTACACCCGCAACGAGACTCTCGGTCGCTATTTCCGTGCGATGATGTGGCTGCAACACGTTCCTTTTGGCACCGACAAGCCCCAACAACTGCAAAACGCCCTGATTCTCGCCGATGTCATTGGAAAAAGCGAGGAATTGCGTCGCGTTTATCAGCAACTTTTCGAGCCGATGACCTTCCTGTTTGGCCAACCCGACAACCTCACCATTTTGCAAGTCTATGACGAAATTCAGAAAATTGGCTTGCCCATCGAAAAACTATTGAAAAACAAGAAAAAAATGGCCGAAATTCGGAAAAATCTCGATGAAATGGGCGAAAATCAGACCCGAATCCGTCCAAAATTTGAATTTACGAGCCACGTGAAAATCAATCTGATGCCACAACGCTATATGCCCGACGCCGAGGTTTTGAACGAAATGGTTGATGCGACGGGAAATCCCACGCGCCGCGGTGTGCCCAGTGGCCTCGACGTGTTTGCCGCCTTGGGCGTGGGAATGGCCGAGCAGATTCTCACAGGCGAAATTAAGGTGCAAGAAGCGTGGCCCGAGTTCCAACCGACCTTGGCGAAGATGAAGGCGAGAATGCAGCAAATCGACTGGAACGAAACGCTGTCGAACCGCTGGCTGAGCGGTCTTGTGGCGATGCAAGACACCGCTTTCTATTTGCACAATATGTATAATCGTGAGCCCGACAACCAACTGCCCGATTTTATGCGCACCGAGCAATGGGCGAAGAAAAACCTCAACACGGCACTTGCCTCGTGGGCTGAGCAGAAACACGACGCGATTCTCTATGCCAAGCAGCCGATGGGTGCCGAATGTGGTTCTGGTGGACCGCCTCACCCTGTCGTGAAAGGCTATGTCGAGCCGAACATCGCGTTTTGGAAGCGTGCCGTCGCGTTGAACATTGCCATCGAGGATTTTCTGGAGAAATATCAGTTGAAAACGCCGAAAATCATGTCTGCCTCCGAGCGAATCGGTGAACTGGCCGAATTTCTGCTGAATGTCAGCCGAAAAGAGATGAAATGGGGTGGGGGAATCACCGACGAGGAATACAAACAGATAGAAATTATCGGTTCCACCGTCGAATACATCTCGCTCGACCTGATTCGCCAGCCTGACCAGTATCTCGACGGCTGGGACAATGTGGAGGGTGCCGACCGCTCGGTGGCTTGCGTGGCAGACGTTTATACCGCCAATGCCGTCAACAATCCGAACAAGTCGATTCTTTACGCCGCGACGGGACCTGCCTACGAGATCTATGTGGCGGTGGATATTGCAGGCGAACGCTATCTGACGCGTGGTGCCGTGCTGTCGTATCGCGAATTTGAGCGACCGCTCGGCGAACAACGACTCACCGACGAGGAATGGCAGCAGCAGTTGAAGCAATCGCCCGACCGCGGTGTGCCAGCGTGGATGAAGGAAATCACCTTGCCGCTCGACGAAGAATTGAAAGACAATGAAGAATTTTTTTATAGCTCTGGGTGTTAGCATATTGTTCACGGGCGACATTCTGCTCGACCGCGGCGTGCGACCGTACCTCGACCGTGGTGGAATGAGTCGTGTGATTCCCGATGAAACCGCCGATTTTCTGCGCTCAGCCGATATTGTCGTGGGTAATCTTGAGTGTCCAGCCACGAGCATCGAGGCCCCAGCGTTCAAGCGATTCGTTTTTCGCGCCGAACCGCGTTGGCTCGATAGTCTTCGCGCCTACGGTTTTACCCATTTGAACCTCGCCAACAACCACAGCGTGGACCAAGGACGGAACGGACTTCGCGACACGCGTCAGAACATCGTCAAGGCTGGACTGGTGCCCGTCGGAGCCGATTCCACGATGGCCGCCGCCTCGCAGGCCGTTTTGCTCGCGTCGTCGCCTCGAAAAGTGTGGCTGCTCGCCAGCAATCGCCTGCCGTTGGAGAGTTTCGCTTATTTGCCCGACCGCGAAAGCGTCAGTCAAGAGCCGTTCGACACGCTGCTCCATCGCGTAAAAACGCTGAAAAACGCCGATTCCACCGCTGTTGTCATCGTTTCGTTGCACTGGGGAGCCGAGCACACGCTGAAGCCTGTGCCGCAGCAGCAACTCGAAGCCCACGCACTGATTGATGCCGGTGCCGATGCCATCGTCGGTCACCATACCCACACGCTGCAAACCATCGAAAAATACCGCGAAAAACCGATTTATTACAGCATCGGCAACTTTATTTTCGACCAAGACAAACCGTTGAACAGGCAAGCCTGCGTCGTGCGATTTTTCGTCACGGAAAGCGGTGTTGAGGCCGAAACCATCCCCATAGAAATCAAAAATTGTGCCCCAATCATCCAAAAATCACGAAAAATATGACGAAACATTGTTTGGAAAAATTCCGCTACTGCCCTGTGTGCGGAAGTCCTGATTTTCAGGAGAATAACGTGAAAAGCAAGAAATGCCGCGCCTGTGGTTTTACGTATTATTTGAATCCGAGTGCCGCGACGGTGGCGGTGATTGTCCGCGAAAATTCGACCGGTGAGCGCGAGCTTCTCGCCGTGCGCCGTGCGAAAGACCCTGCGAAGGGCACGCTCGACCTTCCAGGCGGTTTTTCCGACTTCGACGAGACTTCCGAAGAAGGAGTCATTCGCGAAGTTTTCGAAGAAACGGGCTTGCAAGTTGTTGATACTCAGTTTCTTTTCTCACTTCCGAACCGTTACGTCTATAGCGGTCTCGAAATTCCGACGATGGATATGTTTTTCCGTTGCGAAGTCGCCGAAATCGAGGGTGCCCACGCGATGGACGATGCCGCCGAACTGCTCTGGATTCCGCTCGACAAGGTCAATCCCGACGATTTCGGCTTGATTTCCATTCGCAAGGGAGTCGAAATGCTTTTGCCAATCCTCAAAAACGGCTGAAAATCGTCGAATCAGAATCGTAAATAAAGTTAAAAAACCGATGAATCGGGTGAATTTCGAGGTTTTTAGACTAATTTTGCAAGATAATGTGTGCAGTCATAGAGAATGGAATGGATTAACGGACTTTTCACCACGCCATCGGCTTTGCAGACGGTGGTTGTGCTGTCGCTGATTTGCTCGGTGGGACTTGCCTTGGGAAAAGTGCGCATCGGTGGAATTTCGCTGGGCGTGGCTTTCGTGTTTTTCATCGGCATTCTGGCCGGACACCTCGGTCTTCGCGTCGATGCGCAGATGCTCGACTATGCCCAGACTTTCGGCTTGGTCGTGTTCGTTTATATGCTCGGACTGCACGTCGGCCCCAACTTTTTCGGTTCGCTGCGCCACGAGGGCATGGAACTCAACCTGTGGAGTTTCGCCATCATCGCCATCGGCACGTTGATGACTCTCGGCATGGTGGCGCTCACGAGCGTGAGCCTGCCCGACTTGGCTGGTGTACTCTGCGGTGCCACGACGAACACGCCGGCGCTCGGTGCCGCTCAACAAGCCCTTTCACAACTCGGAATTCCGTCGGGTTCGGCGGCTTTGGCCACGGCTGTGACCTATCCGCTCGGTGTGCTCGGCGTGATTATCGTCATGGTGCTGATTCGGCGCTTTTTCGTGAAGCCCGAAGACCTTGAACTGCGCCACGACGAGGCCGAGGATAAGACTTATATCGCGCAATATGTCATCGTCAATCCCGCTTTGGACGGGAAAAGCGTCGCGGAAGTGTCGGCGTTGTCGCACATGCATTTTGTGATTTCGCGAATCTGGCGCGACCGCCAAGTGCTTGTGCCACAGGCAGATACGATGATGAAACTCCACGATAACATCATGGTGGTGACGAACAAAGACGACGCTTCGGCACTCGAAATGTTGTTTGGCGAGAAGTCGGAAACCGACTGGAACGAAGAGAAAATCGACTGGAACCACGTCGATTCGAAGGTCGAGAGCCGAATTTTGGTGCTTTCGCGACGCGTTTTGAATGGAAAACGGCTCGGACAACTGCAACTCCGCCACACTTACGGCGTGAATGTGAGTCGGGTGACGCGTGGCGACGTGAAACTGCTGGCGACCGACTCGTTGCGACTGCAATATGGCGACCGCCTCGTCGTCGTGGGAGAACCGAAAGCCCTCGACCAAGTGGAAAGTTTCCTCGGAAACGCCGTTCAGACGCTCCACGAACCGAATGTGGCAGCCATTTTCCTCGGTATCATTCTCGGTTTGGCTCTCGGCACGATTCCCCTGTCGCTGCCCGGAATGTCGGCGCCCGTCAGACTCGGTATCGCCGGTGGGCCGATTATCATGGGCATCATCGTCGGGTCGCTCGGTCCGCGTGTCCATTTCATCAGTTACACCACGCGCTCAGCCTCGCTGATGCTCCGTCAGTTGGGACTTTCGCTCTACCTCGCCTGCCTCGGCCTCGACGCCGGTCGCGACTTTTTCCAAACCGTGTTGCGTCCCGAGGGTGTGCTGTGGATTGGCTTGGGCTTCCTGCTCACCGTCGTGCCCATTCTGATTGTCGGTCTGGCCGCCCTGCGCACGCGTCGATACGATTATGGTACGATTTGCGGCATTCTCTGCGGTTCGATGGCCAATCCGATGGCACTTGGCTACGCTGCCGACACGACGAAGGGCGACGCATCCAGCATTGCCTACGCATCGGTCTATCCGCTCGGAATGTTCATCCGCGTCATCATCGTGCAAATGCTCATCGTTTTCCTCGCTTAGCGTCGTGAAAATGTTAGAGTTTGTTATAATTTGCGCCACTTTCTTTGTAAAATAGGGAAAAATATCTATTTTTGCAGCCCATAAAACATTGAATGACAAATCAATAAAAACCAAAAGACGATGAAAAAATTATTTTTGACTTTGGTCGTTGCAGTCGCCACGGTGATGACTGCCAACGCAAGCGGGTATGAATATTTGACCATCCAGAAAAGCGATGGTACAATGATTTCGCTGGCCTCGAGCGGCCTGACGATTACGTTTGAAAACGGCAATTTGATTGCGACGCAAAACGGAGAGACGACAACGCTCGAACTGAACAGTCTGAGCAAGATGTTCTTCGCGGAAACAACCGACATTCAAATGCCTTCCAACGCTTTGGAAACGGGCGATGTCTTTGACCTGCAAGGTCGTCGCGTTGCATCGAAAGTGCAGTTGAAAAACCTTCAAAATCAACTTCCGAAGGGTTTTTATATCGTGAAAAACGGCCAAAAAACCGTGAAAGTAACCATCAAATAAGAAAACAGTCGAATGATGAAAATTTTTTACACCATTTTACTCGCTGTGCTGACACTTCCCGTCGGCGCACAGACCTTGAATGTGAAAACAGGTCAGGTGACCTATCGTTTTAACTCTGATACGACGGGCGACATGCCCTTCACCGACGGCACAACGCTCACCATCGTGGGCAAGACGTTTGCCATTGCCGACATCACGAACATCGTCGTCAATGAAACAGCGGTTGCCAACAGCAATGTCAGCGTCAGTTATGAGGGCGCGACGGCCTCGGTCATCGTGTCGGGCGACATTGCGAAATACCTCACGGTAACGGTTTCGGGTGCCGATGTCAGCATCGTACAAGACCCCTCGCTGCAAAGCGAAGTGACCTACACGCTGTCGGGTTCGTCGTCGAACGGTTCGTTTACGACCAACGGCGACTTCAAAATCAACCTTATCATGCGCGCCCTGACGCTGACGAGCAGCAACGGACCTGCCGTCAATGTTCTCAACGGAAAGGCCAACAACGTAGTTCTCGTCGGCGACAATTCGCTGAGCGACGCGGCGGGCGGCATCCACTCGGCCACGCTCTATTTCGACGGCCATCCCACCATTTCGGGTGCAGGAACACTCACGCTGCGCGGACTGACGAAGCACGCCCTCGCCACCGACGAGCATTTCCTGCTTTCGGGCGGCACCATCAACGTGGCGCAGGCCGTGGGCGATGGTTTCCACATCAACGAGCGCTTCCAGATGGACGGCGGCACGGTGAACATCACGGCGGCTGGCGACGGCATCGACGTGGAATTTCGCGGTGTGAACAAAGGAACGAAAGACCTATATCCGAAAAACGGTTTCATCGAACTGAATGGCGGTACGCTGACCGTTGCGACGAATGGCATCGCCACGAAAGCCATCAAAGCCGATAGCACCATCGTCATCGTTGGCGGAAACATCACCGCCACGACTTCGGGCAATTCCACCTACGACAGCCTGAAAAAAGACACGTCGAGTCCCTCGGCAGTGAAGGCCGGCGGTGCTTTCACAATGATAAACGGCAAACTCACCGCCACGAGCACTGGTTCGGGTGGCAAGGGCATCAACGCCACCGACGACGTGACGATTTCGGGTGGCAGTGCCTACATCACAACGACGGGTTCACTCTACGAATATGGTTCGCTCGACTCGAAGCCGCAGGGCATCAAGTCCGACGGCAACATCATGATTTCGGGCGGTCAGGTTTTCGTTTGTGCAGGCGACGAAGACAGCAAGGCAACATCGTTCAAACCCGGCAAAGACGGCATTTTCGTCATCAACGCTGGCACGCTCATGGGTGTTTCGGCCAAGATGCCGACCGTCGATTCCTCTTCGAAGCAAACTTCAACGAAATATACGAAAGTGAAAGTCGTTGGCGGACAGACACTGAGTTACAACGATGTGACCTACACCGTGCCTGCGAACTACAACAACTCGTCGGCCAATATCATTGTGTCGAAAGGTTCAACCACCGTCTTTTCAGGTGCTCCCAAGCGATAATTTATTCAAAAATCAAATAGTTAAAACATAATTCGTATGAAAAAAGTATTGACGACGGCGCTCGTGCTCGCATTGACCAGCATGACCGCAAGTGCACAACTCTTGTACAAAATTTCGGGCAACGGCTTGGAAAAGCCCTCGTACATCATCGGTACGCACCACTTGGCCAACGTGGGTTTTGTCAACCAAATCAACGGCGTGACCGAAGCACTGACCGAGACCGACCAAGTCTATGGCGAACTGGTTTGGGACACAATGACCAACATCGACAGTCTGAAAGCCGTGCAGAACGCCATGACACTGCCTGCCGGAAAAACCATCAAAGACTATCTCACACCCGATGAATACAAGCGTCTCGACGCATTCATGGTCGCCAAAATGGGCACGGGCTTGAGCAATCCGATGGTGGCTTCGAAAATGGGCAACCTGACACCGATGGCACTCGTCACGCAGTTCCAACTGTTGCTCTTCATGACGAAGCACATGGGCGAATTTGACCCGTCGAGCACCTTCGACCAGTATTTCCAGGCTCAGGCAAAGAAAAACGGACTGCCCTGCGGTGGTTTGGAGACTCTTCAGAAGCAAATCAACGTGCTTTACACGGGCAAGCCGATGAGTCGGCAGGTCGAGGAACTGATGTGCTTCATCGACAACGAAAATTTCAATTCGCAGATGATGGAAGACCTCACTTCGGCCTTCTATGCACAAAACCTCGAAACGCTGAAGCAGGTGATGGACCGCAAACTCGGCGGCAAGTGCGACTCGACACCCGAAGAGGAAGACATGCTCATTAACAACCGCAACGCCGACTGGGTGGCTAAAATGCCTGGAATCATGACTTCGAAACCGACTTTCTTCGCTGTTGGTGCGGCTCATCTCCCTGGCGACAAGGGCGTTTTGCAACTGCTGCGCAACGCCGGTTACACCATTGAAGGAGTGCGATAAGTGTCGAAACGGAGCGAAGAACTCTTAGCTCACATTCGTGAGGGACGGACGATGACGCGAAACGAAAAGCTTCGCCTCATCGTCAGTCTTTCTATACCCTCGATTCTGGCGCAAATCTCCGCGACGGTGATGTTTTTCATCGATGCGGCGATGGTCGGCCACCTCGGAGCGCGTGCCACGGCGGCCATCGGCCTTGTCGAATCGACCACGTGGCTCATGGGCGGCTTGGCTTCGGCGGCGTCGCTCGGTTTTTCGGTGCAAGTCGCCCATTTCATCGGTGCCAACGACTTCGAAGCCGCACGGCGCGTGCTCAGGCAGTCGCTGGTGTGTTGTTTCCTATGGAGTCTGATGATTTCACTCGTCTGCATCGCCATCCACAACCAACTTCCCTATTGGCTCGGCGGAACGGAGGAAATCGCCCACGATGCCTCGCTCTACTTCGTTTTAATCGGTGTTTTCGGCATTTTCTTCCAGATGGAAGGCTTGGGCGGCTCGATGCTGAAAAGTTCGGGCAACATGAAAATTCCGTCGATTCTGAACATCATGATGTGCGTGCTCGACGTTGTTTTCAACTACTTTTTCATTTACATCTTCGACATGGGCGTGAAAGGCGCGGCGCTGGGAACGGGACTGGCCGAACTTATTACCGCCATTCTGATGCTGTATTTCCTGCTCGTGCGGTCGGAAATACTGTCGTTGAAAGGTCGTCGCGGGTCGTTCTTCCCGAAGGCCGAAACGGTGAAAACCGCTTTCAAAATCGGTGCTCCGATGGCGTTGCAACACGTTTTGAACGGCGGCGCATACGTTGTCAGCACGATGATTGTGGCACCGCTCGGAACCATCGCCATCGCCGCCAATTCGCTCGCCATTACAGTCGAAAGTCTCTGCTATATGCCTGGATTCGGCATTGCTGAGGCCGCCACGACCCTCGTCGGTCAGAGCATCGGCGCTGGTCAGCGGATGCTGACGCGGTCGTTTGCCTACATGTCGGTGGGGTTGGGCATCGCCATCATGACCGTGATGGGCGTTTTCATGTGGGTTTTCGCGCCCGAACTCATCGCGTGGATGTCGCCCGTCGATGAAGTCATTGCGCTGGGCGCACAAGTTTTGCGCATCGAGGCGTGGGCCGAACCGATGTTTGCCGCGTCGATTGTCGCCAACGGCGTGTTCATCGGCGCTGCCGACACGCTGAAACCCGCTATCATGAGCCTCACGTCGATGTGGTGCGTTCGCCTGTCGCTGGCCGCTCTGCTTGCCCGCGACTACGGACTTCCTGGCGTTTGGATGGCAATGGCCATCGAACTGACGCTGCGCGGAATCATGTTCCTCGTCCGTCTTTTCGGAGAAAAATGGAATCGTCACCATCTTCCATCGAAATTGTAATTTTTTTTTCTAAAAAAATGAAAAAAAGTTGGGAAAATCGATTTTTATGCATTTTTTTTTGTATTTTTGCAGCAAATTTTGATGAATTATGAGAGAAATGAAAAAAAATCACCCATTAGAATTGAAGTCCGACGAAATTGAACGTCGCGGATTAGTAGTTATTGACAACGTAACGAGGATGCCGATTTACAATGAGCCCTATGTCTCGCCTCACCTTGTTGTGTGCCTGTGCCATCGCGGTTCGATGCGTGGTAAGTACGACATGCGCAACATTGAATGGCACCCCCACGACATTGCCGCTGTCTATCCCAACCACGTGATTGTGAGCGAAGACACCAGTTCCGATTTTCTGGTGTCGCTCGTGGCGATTTCTGCAAAGTTTTGGGAGAAATTCCGCACGTGCTATTCGTTCCGCACCCATTTTGAAGTGCAGATGAACCCCTCGTTCAGCATCACCGACGACCAGTATTACTGTTTTACGAACATTTACCGAACGCTCAACACCATCAGCATGATTGATGCGCCCGAGCGCGACGAAATCTTGATTTCTCAAATCCACACGCTGGCGTTGCTGATGAATTTCTATAAAATGCAAAATGGTAGCAAGGAACCAGAAAGTTTCAATGCCAGCAAGCAGTTGGTGGCACGATTCTACGACGAACTCGTGAAGAATTTCCGCACGAGTCGCGAAGTGAGTTACTACGCCGACCTGCTTTGTCTGTCGCCCAAATATTTCGGCACTGTCATCAGAAAAGAGACGGGTGTGGGAGCCGGCGAATGGATTTCTCGCTACGTCATCACGCAGGCTAAAACGATGTTGCGCAGTAGAATGGACCTCTCCATCCAGCAAATTAGTTTCGACCTCGGCTTCCCCAACCAGACGATTTTCTCCCACTATTTCAAAAACCACACGGGAATGTCGCCGAAAGACTATCGGAAGAGCGATGCCATCGTTTGACAGAATGATTTCAACAAGATAAGAAAATGCCGAAACGCTTGAAAGGGAGTAGGCTCCATCTATCAAAATTGAGAAAAGATGAATACTGAAGAAATCAAGAACATGGAAGAGAAGGTTGAGGACGCTGTTGCCGAAACCGCTGAAAATGTTTGCGAATGCGCTGAAAACGCTTGCGAATGTGCTGAAAAAGAAGCCTGCGAGTGTGCTGAGAACACCTGCGATTGCGCTGAAAAGGCCGTAGAAGACGTCAAGGAAGAAGTTGCTGAAAACGTCGAGGAAACCAAAGATGCCATCGCTGATAAAGTCGAGGAAGCCCGAGAGAAAATTGGCGAGGCAGTCGATTCCATCAAGGACAAAGTCAACGACGTCATCGACGACATCAACAAGAACGAGACTGTGCAAGCCGTGCGCGAAAAGGCTGAAGAAGCCGTTGATACCGTTCGCGAGAAGGTGAGCGATGTCATCGACGACCTCAGCAAGAACGAAACCGTGCAGGCCGTGAAGGAAAAGGCTGGCGAGGCAGTTGAAACCGTCAAGGACAAAGTTGGCGACATGCTCGACGACCTCAGCAAGAACGAGTCGGTGCAGGCCGCTAAGGAAAAAGTCAGCGAGACCATCGAACAGGCTGCTCAGGAGGTGAAGAAAAGCAACCTCTTCGGCAAACTGAAGGGATGGCTCGGCCTGAAGTAATTTACTAAGATAAAAATTTGACAATGAAAAAGTTTTTAGCAACCATTCTCCTGTCATTCACCGTGATAGGAGGAGTTTTCGCGCAGTCGAGCGAACCCCTTTCCGAACTTACCAACCAAATGATGAGCATGTCAACCGATTATGCTCAGACGCTGACGACGGGTCAGTGGTATGTGATGTTCGACCGTGGCACGCAGCCCAACAAGCACGGCTACGTCTATGAAAGGGCCTCGTCGCACACGCTTTACAACACAGCGACGGCTCCGAACGGCATGGCATCGGCCAATGCCCATTACCTGATGCGACTCGTCGATGCTGGCGACGGCAAATTCTACATCCAGACGGGTCTGGGTAACTACATCGGAACCATCAACCATCGTGAAAACGTGCCCGTGACGGCTCAGCCGCAGGAGAAACTCATCGTCGAGAAAATTGCCGCCACAGCTGGCCATTTCTACGTGCAAAGCAGTTCTACCAACGTGGTTCTCAATGCCAACGACGTGGGCAGCGGCGATGCCACAGTGGTGGGTTGGAACACGACAGTTCCGACGGAAATCAATGGCAACAACGACTTTGCCTTCTTCCCCGTGACGCTGACCGAGGTTGATGAGAGCATCGCCCTGTTTGAGGGCAATGTCACCGTCAAGCGTGGCTATCAGACCTGTGGACGCGGCAACACCAATTCGCTGATGCTCCGTATGGATGTCGAACCGATTCAAACCATCACCGACGCCACTTTCACCGTGAGCCTGAATGCCACGACAAGGGCAAACATCAGCAGTCTCTATATCTACGAGACCAATTCCACGGAATTCATCGCCAACATTCCGTCGTCGCCGCTGGGCACAACCGACGAAATCGGCACCACCGCCAGCGTCAACATCGGCAGAGTGACCGCCGGCAAGCACTATTTCTGGCTTTGCGCCACGGTGAAAGACGATGCGGAACTCGAAAAAATCCTCGAGGCCAATCTGACGAAGATTTCCTATACTTGCGCCGGTAAAACGAACGAACTCAACGTGGCGTCGGTCGGCAAACCTGCACGTCAAGGCATGAAGGTGTTCGACCAGCAGCATTTCCTGTTCCGTCCGACGAGCGACAACTGCCGTTTTTATCGCATTCCCGCGATGATTGTTGACCAAAACGGCGACATCGTTGTGTCCATCGACAAGCGCTACAACAGCAATGCCGACCTCGGCGGCCATAAAATCGATGTGATTTCGATGCGCAGTGAAGACGGCGGTCGTACGTGGAAAAACAAGGTGAACGTGGCAGTGGGCGACGGCCAGACAGAAGCCTACTACGGCTACGGCGACCCGGGTTTGGCACGCGCTGAAAATGGCGACCTGATTTGTTTGATGGCAGCCGGTAGCAAGCGCTGGGGTGCCGACAACACCAACGGTATGAAATACACCGGTCTGGCCATTAGTAGCAACAACGGAAAGTCGTGGACGCTGACGAAAAACCTCTTCACTTCGTCGAAATTCTACGATGAATACAGCAGCGACGGAAAGTTTAGCATGTCGAACTATTTCACGACTTCGGGCAAGGGCCTGACCACCAACGACGGTGTCATCATGTTTGCGACAAACTGCCGCAAGGTGGGCGACGGAACGAACCTCGTGTGCATCATCTATTCGACCGATAACGGAAACTCGTGGCGTCTGAGCAAATCGACGGCTTACACGGGTGGCGACGAGTCGAAACTCGAACAGCTCAACGACGGCAGCCTGCTGCTCAGCGTGCGCCAGAGCGGAAATCGCGGTTGGAACACCGCCACCTACTCGAAAAATGCCGATGGAACGGTGACTTTCAAGTGGGGATCGCAGTATCGCACGAGCGACATCTGGGGTAATGCCTGCAACGCCGACATCCTCTACTACAAGCGCAGAACGGTCGATGGCAAGGACATCATGCTTCATTCGTACATCAACACGAGCGGCCGTGAAAGCCTGCAGATGACGATGAGTCTCGATGGCGGAAAATCGTGGACGAATGTCTATAACATCCAGCCCAATGGTTCGTGCTATTCGACAATGGTGAAACTGCCCAACGGCAATGTTGCCCTGCTCTACGAAGACGAGTCGTACAGTGCCGATAACGGCTACGCCATCAACTTCGTGACGATTACCGAGGAGCAAATTCTCGCGTGGTACGACGAAATCAAGGGCGATGTCGAGAATCCGACGGTGAAAGTCGTGGAACACGGCAACGACAATGGCTCGGCACCTTGGGTGACATGGCAGGAGACCATCTCTGGCAACTGGGCGAAGAAATTCACCACGACGACCGCCTCTGGTCTGTCGGGAGTGGTGGTTACGATAGGTCACAACGCTTTCAACCGCCAAACGAGCTACGGACAGCGTGTGGTGTGCATCAAACCGTCGGCTGCCGGAGCGCAAAACGACGTTTTCACGATCACCGCGCCCGAGGGCTATCTGATCGAGAGTTACAGCATCGGCGGCTATTTCAACACGAGTGCCGAAACCTACACGCTGACGGCTGAAAACGGATCGAGCGTCGAACTCAACAAGAACAAATCGCAGCAGAATCCGCCCAATTTCCTGACGATGGATGTCAATGCGAAGAGCACGACGGTCAGGATGTCGAACAACAATTCGACGAACAACAGCTATGCGATTATCACGCAGTTCATCGTCAAGTTGAAATTAGACGACACCTCGGCCATCGGCGACGCCATTCGTCACGAAGCCCCAGCCGACAACGCCATCTACGACCTGCAAGGTCGCCGCATGACGCAGTCGGGCAAGTTACCGAAGGGCATCTACGTGCAGCAAGGACGGAAGTTTGTCGTGAAGTAAACTTCGATTCTTGCAAAGAAAAAAGTCTCAGTTTGCGCTGAGACTTTTTTTTGTTGAAATCGACAGGATTATTTGATAATATCCTTCAACATCATGTCAAAAATGAGGACGGAATGACCGGGAACGCCTGCCGATGAATTGCCTGCGGTTCCGTAGCCCAGATTGGCGGGAATATAGACTTCCCAGCGGTCACCGCAGTGCATCTGCTGAAGGGCAGTGGCAAAGCCGTCAACGATGTTGCTCGAGACGCGGAAACCGCGTGCTGCAGCCGTTTTGGGATTGAAATCATCGACAAACGATTGGTCGAAGACGAAACCCGTCGGATAACTCGTCGAAGGCAGCAACCGACCCGAGTAGATGACGGTGACACTGTCGGTGTAGAGCGGCGAAACGGTTCCCTCGCCCTTCTCGATGACGCGCACGACGATGTGGTCGGTGCTCTGTGCATTGTAGTCGGTGGGCAGTGACCATTTCCGAATGGCCGTCCACGGATTTCCAAGGGTTTTCTCTGTCGCCCTCTGGTAGAGCGCATTGAAATATTTGTCGTTGTTTTCCTGCCAGTTGGGGAATTCCTCGACCGTGTCGTTTTCCTCGCTACAAGCCACGAACAGCGTTGTCAGGCAGGCGAGGGAGAATAGAAAGAGGACTCTTTTCATTTGACGATTTGACTATTTACTATTTTACAATTTACGATTTTTCTCCTCCCCTTTTCGAGGGAGGTTGGGAGGGGGCTTTAATTCTTTTTCAGCAACGATGTGAGTGAAACTCGGTCTTCGATGATGTTGCGGAGTTGGCTGATGTCCACGCGCTCCTGCTTCATCGTGTCGCGCTCGCGCAGCGTTACCTTTCCGTCGGTGAGCGTGTCGTGATCGACGGTCACGCAGAAGGGCGTTCCGATGGCATCGTGGCGGCGATAGCGCTTGCCGATGGTATCTTTTTCCTCGTAGTGGGTGTTGAAATGGAAGCGCAAGTCATTGACGATTTCGCGGGCCTTTTCAGGCAGTCCGTCTTTCTTCACGAGCGGGAAAACGGCACATTTCACGGGTGCCAGAGCCTCGGGAAGCCGCAAAACGACACGAGTTTCGCCGTTTTCGAGTTGTTCTTCCTGATACGAGTGGCACATAATCGTGAGGAACATTCGATCGACGCCAATCGAGGTCTCGATGACGTAGGGAACGTAACTTTCGTTGGTCTCGGGGTCGAAATATTTGATTTGCTTTCCAGAGAATTTCTCGTGCTGCGAAAGGTCGAAATCGGTGCGCGAGTGGATGCCTTCGACCTCCTTGAAACCGAAAGGCATACGGAACTCGACGTCGGTGGCGGCATTGGCGTAGTGCGCCAGTTTGTCGTGGTCGTGGAAACGGTAGTTTTCCGCGCCGAATCCCAGTGCCTGATGCCATTTCATACGCGCCTGCTTCCAGTGGTTGAACCAGTCGAGTTCGGTGCCGGGCTTCACGAAGAACTGCATTTCCATCTGCTCGAACTCGCGCATACGGAAAATGAACTGTCGGGCGACGATTTCGTTGCGGAAAGCCTTTCCGATTTGGGCGATGCCGAAGGGCAACTTCATTCGACCCGTTTTCTGCACGTTCAGATAGTTCACAAAAATTCCCTGAGCCGTTTCGGGACGCAGATAAACCTTCATTGCGCCGTCGGCTGAGGCTCCCATTTCCGTAGCGAACATCAGGTTGAACTGGCGCACGTCGGTCCAATTTCGCGTGCCGCTGATGGGGCAGACGATTTCCTCGTCGAGAATGATTTGCTTCAGCGCTTCGAGGTCGGGACCCTGCATCGCTGCGGCGAAACGCTCGTGCAAAGCGTCGCGCCTCTGCTTGATTTCAGCCACGCGGGGCGACGTAGCAAGGTATTGCGCCTCGTCGAAAGCATCGCCGAAACGCTTGCGGGCCTTCGCCACTTCCTTCTCGATTTTCTCGTCGTATTTCGCTATTTGCTCCTCGATGAGCACGTCGGCGCGATAGCGTTTTTTCGAGTCGCGGTTGTCGATGAGCGGGTCGTTGAACGCATCGACGTGGCCCGACGCCTTCCAAATGGTCGGATGCATAAAGATAGCCGAGTCGATACCGACAATATTCTCGTTGAGCAGCACCATCGACTGCCACCAATACTGCTTGATGTTGTTTTTCAGTTCTACGCCGTTCTGTCCGTAGTCATAGACTGCGCCGAGTCCGTCGTAGATGTCGCTCGATGGGAACACGAAGCCATATTCCTTGCAATGGCTCACAATTTTCTTGAAAACATCTTCCTGTGCCATAAAATTTTCTGTTTTTACGAATTACGCTGCAAATTTACTGCGATTTTCGCGATTTTCCAAATTTTACGGCCTTTTTTACATCGTTCCCGTGGCATTGGGCACTTGCTCCTGCTCCGACTTTTTCTCCATAAAATCGTTTTTGATGCGGCTCTTGTGCTCCTTGGCTTTCACGCCTTGCTTGCCGAAGGTGTAACTCATACTCAACATCACCTGCGAAACGGGTACGCGGATGTGCTGCATCTGTGTGTGGTCGCGATCCTTGTGGTACATGTCCATACTGATGGCACCTCGGTCGTGCAAGCCGGTGATGCCGATGATGGCGACGTTCAGGCGCTTGTCAAGAAAATCTTTCGAGAGGTTCGCCACGAGCAGTTCGTAGCCCGACATCCAGCCCTGCAACGTGTAACTCTTCGTGTTCAGAATGGCGTTCAGACCAAGTTTGAAGTCGGCGGGCAGCGTCTGTTGCAGTCCGGCCATCAGATTGGCGTGCCAGCCGCTGTTTTTCATATCGAGTGCACTACTGCGCAGATCGGTGTAGTCGAGTGCGCCGTTGAGCATCAGTCGGGTGTTTTTCGTGGCGAGCCAGTTCACGAAGGCCGTCAGCGAGGTGTTGCGCCACTTCGCCACGTTGCCGTAAGTTAGGTTGAGCAGGTCGTCCTTGATAAAACCGTACATCGCGATTTGATTGTTCGTGAAACTCTGTCGAAGGCCGAGATTCAGCATAAATTTCTGCGAGAAACTGCTGTAGGAAAGGCCGATATTGTGCATTTTTTCGACATCGAGGTTGGAATTTCCGTAAGTGACGACGGTGGGTGTGTGGCGGTCGATGTAGGGATTCAGATAGCTGATGCCCGGACGCGACAGGCGCAGGTTGTAGGTCAGACCGATGTTTTTCGTCATTGACGGCGAGAAACTCAGCGATGCCGACGGTACGAGGTTCCCGTAGTTGCTCTTGAAATCGGTGCCTGCACCGCGCTCGTACTCTACTTTCTGCCACGTGTGTTCGTAGCGCAGACCAGCCTTCGTCGCCAGTTTCCCGAATTTCGCCTCGTGCTCGGCGTATGCGGCAGCGATGTCGTTGCCGTGGTGGTATTCCATCGCCTCCGACCACGATTGATTGCTGCGCAAAATGTATTTTCCACCCAGATTCAGCGTCTGATTGACAGCGATGGGCGTTGTATAGTCGAATTGCAGCGTTTGTTCGAGCGATTTCGGCCTGTTTTCCAAGTAAATATCGGGCATCGGTGCCTCGTAATTCTGTTCGTCGATGAGTTTCTGGGGCGTATAGGAAAGTTGGTACGACAGCGTCAGATAGCGGTTGCGTTCGGGCGAGAAAAAGTGCTGCCAGTCGGCTGAGGCGTTGAACGAAGTGTTCTTTATTTTGACGCGGTCGAAGTAGGTGTATTCTACCTGATTCTGCCTGACAATGGGGTTCGACTCCATTTTTGCCGTGAAGTCCGTCACGCTCACCGCCGCACTCACTACGTTCAGCGAATCGATGTCGTAAGACAAGCTGAGATTGCCCATCACACCGGGAACACGCTGCTTGGCGTTTTGGAAATATTGCGAGCGAAGCCCGTTGGCGAACGACTCGCGGTCGAGCGTGGTTTCCATTTCTTGCCACTGATGGAAGGCCATTGCGTTACCCGATGCCGAGAGTTTGCCCTGCTGCGACGAGAACCAAACACCACCGCCGACGCGTTGGTTGCCCACTTGTGCCCGCACGGTTCCTGTTGTGCCGTTGATTTGCGCTGCACCTCCGCCCGGCTGCTTCGCCAGCACGATGTTGAGCACGCCCACAGCACCCTCGGCATCGTATTTCGCACCTGGATTCGTGATGACTTCAATCTTCGCCACCGCCGCCGCAGGCATCATCTTGAAAATCTGCGACGCATTCTGCGAGAACATCGGGTTGGGCTTGCCATCGACATATACCTTGAACGCCGACGAGCCGTTCACCGTGATGTTGTCCTGTCCATCGACCGTCACCATCGGCACTTTGCGCAGCATATCGAGCACGGTTGAAGACTTCGAGTCGTTGTCGGCAGCCACGTCGTAGGTCATTTTGTCGGCTTCCATTTTCACCATCGGTTTGGCGGCAGTGACCGACACTTCGCCAATCGACAGCGAGTCATACACGGCATCGAGCGAGTCGAGATTCACTTGTGCCGTGGCTGCCGGAATCGACAGCCAGAGGGCACACGAAAGAGAGAGAATTGTTTTTTTCATTGTTTTTTATGATTTTGATGAGTTTTCGATTCTTTTGACGATCAATAGCACGAAAAAACTACGCGAAATCGTCATTTTTCATCCATTTGACGCAAATTCCGCTCAAAAAGTTGCAAACGCTCCAACTTTTTTACCCTTTTACTTTTTTACCCTTTTACTTTTTTACCTTTTTACCCTTTAACGCTTTAACCTTCCGACTGCCACGCTCGTTGGATTTCTTCGATGCCAATGCCCAGCAAATTCATTTGTCGGAACAGTTCGGGCAGCGTTTGCTTCCGGAAAGCCTCGCGACGGCTTTGCAGAATCTGCTCACGGGCGTCGGGCGCAACGAAATAGCCCAGTCCGCGCTTGGTGTAGATGACACCCTCGCGAGCCAGATGCTCGTAGGTTTTCACAGCGGTGTTCGTGTTCACTTCGAGCATCACGGCATATTCGCGTACGCTCGGAATACGGTCGTCGGACTGGTAGGTTCCAGCGAGAATTTCGTCGCAGAGGCGGTCGGCCATCTGCATATATATTGCTTTGTCGTTGGTGAACATTTTTTCTCTTTTTATCGGATCAACTTGATTTTCTTGCACGCAATTTGCCGACGACAGAATAGTCGATACGACAGCCAGAGGAATATGACGGCAAGCACAGGGGCAACCATTTTCCAAATTCGCATCGTGGGAATGACAAAATAATCTACGAAATAATACGCAAAACCTTCTTTTCCACCTTTCAAAGACGTTATGTGGAAGACCATCTCAGCAAATGCTTCAGGGTGTGTTTTGATATACCAAGTATGCCCGAAACCCCAAATGGTGATGAAAACGACCAATGAACCGAAAAGAACCAACGCCGTATAGAGCCAAGGGGTACGACGAAAAGCCGTTCCGCCAAACAGCAAGAATGCGATGATAAAAAACTTCGTGACGACATTCGTCGAAATCGCCTCTGCAAACAGCGCAGCAGGCAGCGTATCCTTGAGAGCCTCCTGATAGAGAGAAGAA
Organism: Prevotella sp.; assembly: GCA_017412145.1. GTDB lineage: Bacteria > Bacteroidota > Bacteroidia > Bacteroidales > Bacteroidaceae > Prevotella. Next base: position 6,813 of record JAFPYO010000023.1, on the reverse strand, counting down.
TCGAAGGCCATTTCTTTCAAAAGTTTCAGCGATTCGACATCGAAAATCCAGCCGATGGCCACGCAAAACCAAATCGCCAGATTTTGGAAGACAAACACAAGGACAACGCCCACCACAACGGCATAGACCACGCGACTCAGCCATTTCTCGGCATTCGTCGCAGGCAGTGTCAGATAGCGCATTTCTTCGCTTCGCTTCGACATATTGGCAAAAACATTACAGACGAAAACGAAACTGACGACAATCACTATCCACGACGCATTGCTCAACGCAGAAAGGGCAATGAGACCTTCTGGTGCAATGGGAAAAATTTCGGCCAAATGCTCTTTCGGTGCCGACACCAAAAGCGTGCTGAACAGCAACACGACAACTGTGCCGAAAAACACCAGCGACAAAATCAGAAGATTTGTCTTCCTCGACTTTTCAAAATGCAGGCAGAGCAACTGCCAGAAACGACGGAAATTAAAACGATTATTGTTCATAATTATTCAGTTGTAGTTTTTTCAAGATTGGGTTCATAGTTGCAGAAACTGCGATAAGAGGCGAAAATCAGGCTGATGCCGACTAATAATACGGCTCCCAAAAGAAAGTAACTGGGGACACCCGAATTACGAAGAATTGCAGAAATTCCGAAAATAATCAGTATGTAAAGTATTGGGACGATACCGAAAACGAAGATGATTTGCCGCATATTTTTGGCGACGAAATGCAAGATTATAAACATAAAATACGGTGCCAAAGGCCAAAATAATAATAATAAAATTAGTTTTGAGAATCCATTCTCTGTTATCCATACGATATACTGTGTGTAAATGTCTGGAAAACCCAGCCACAGACCCAATCGCCATAAACCCTCGCAGAAGAAGAAAGCAATTGCCATCATAATGAGTGAATTGATGATGGGCAGTACGTGCAGCACTGCGTAACGCTCAAGGTTGGTAGCAGGATGTAGAAATAAATTTACAACGAATCCGCCCATCGTGCCCAAATTATAAAAAAATATCCGACCAATCATCAGCAAGAAAACCATACCGATAATATCATTACCACGGGCAAACGCTTTTGGAAGATTGTCCGAAGAAAAAAACATATAGCCTACCCTGAAAGCCAATATGACGAGGATTGCCGTGACGGTTAAACTCAAAAGGATTGATGAAATTTCCGCAAACTTCACTCGCAGCAACCGCCAGAAACGCCGAAATTGAAATTGATTTTGATTCATTTTTTTTACTTTTTTACTTTTTCACCTTTTAAATTTTCCCTTTCACCGCCGCATTAAACAGCAACTCGAGGTTCACCGTCGTTTCCTGTCCGTCGCGATTCTCCACGATGACAGCCTTGCCCTGCGGTGTCGGCTCGGCATAGAGCACTTCGTCGTCGCCCTCGCCCATCGGACGATATTGGAACGCGAAACGCTGCTGCAAATCGGCGATGGAAGCGTCCAAGAGAACGCTCTGGCGCGGCTCTTCATCGTCGTTTGACGGCAAATTGAGAATGACAACGTGGTCGAGCAGCGAATCGACATCGTGAACCTGATGCGTCGAGACAATTACGGTCTGGTCGGGCTGCACATAGCGTGCCAGCATCTTTCGGAACAGACTTTTTGCAGGAATGTCGAGGCCGTTGGTCGGCTCGTCCATCAGCAGCACGCGACACTGCGTCGCCAATGCAAAACTCACGAAAATCCGCTTTTTCTGACCCAGAGAAAGACCCGTGAGCCGCGTGTCCATGTCCAACTCGAAGTCCGCGAGACAACCGTCGAGCACTTCCTGGCTGAAGCGCGGATAGAACGGCGCATAGAACTGCACGAAGCGGCGCAGTGTCTTGTTCGGCAATTCAAACTCGTCGGGCATAAAAAACAGGTTTTCGAGCAGTGCAGGCTCGCGATGGCGCGGCTCGTGGCCGTTGATGGCGATTTTTCCGCTTTTCGGATGCAAAAGTCCCGAAAGCAGGTGGAGCAACGTGGTTTTTCCGGCACCGTTTTTGCCCAGCAAACCATAGATTTTACCCTCGTCGAACGACAACGACAAACCGTCGAAAACCTTCTCCGACTTCTTGTCATACTGATAACTGATGTTTTGAATGTCAATCATAATTATATAATAATGTGTAAAACTTCATTTTAGCGTACTACTTTAATAGTACACTGCAAAGGTATGACGATTTTTTACAACCGCCAAATTTTTTAATAAATTTTAACCATTATTCTTTTTCTCGCCCTCTAAAAGTTTTTTGGAATTTCTGATGTCAGTTTGAGAATATATTTATACCTTTGCAGGCGAAGAAGGACAATTGTTAAACTATCAAACCTATATTTATGGAAATACCATTTGCAGAGGCGTGGAAGATCAAGATGGTCGAACTACTCCGAAAGAGCACACGCGAAGAGAGAGAACAATGGCTTAAGGAAGCCCATTACAACGTGTTTATGCTGAAAGCCGACCAGGTGTATATCGACTGCCTGACCGACTCTGGAACAGGCGCGATGAGCGACCGCCAATGGGCCGAGTTGATGCTGGGCGACGAGAGCTATGCCGGTGCGACGTCGTTCTACAAGTTCGAATCGGTGGTGCAGCGCATTTTCGGTTTTAAGTACGTGATTCCGACGCATCAGGGTCGCGCCGCCGAGAATGTACTGTTCTCCTACCTCGTGAAAGAGGGCAACGTCATCCCCGGAAACGCCCATTTCGACACGACGAAGGGACACATTGAGTTCCGCAAGGCGAAGGCCATCGACGTGACCATCGACGAGGCTCGCGACACGCAGCTGGAGCTGCCGTTCAAGGGCAACGTATCACTGGAAAAGCTCGAGAAAGTGCTCATTGAGAACAAGGGAAACGTGCCGTTTATGGTGCTCACGGTGACGAACAACACCGTTGGCGGACAGCCCGTTTCGATGCAGAACATCCGCGAAACCTGCGCGCTCTGCCACAAACACGGCGTGCCCGTGGTGATGGACTCGGCCCGATTTGCCGAAAACGCCTATTTCATCAAGACGCGCGAAGAGGGATATGCCCAGAAAACCATCAAGGAGATTGCGCGCGAGATGTATTCCTACGTGGATGCGATGACGATGTCAGCCAAGAAAGACGGACTCGTGAACATGGGCGGTTTCATCGCCACGAACAACAAGGAATGGTACGAGGGCGCAAAGCAGTTCTGCATTCCCTTCGAGGGTTTTATTACTTACGGCGGCATGAACGGACGCGACCTGAACGCGCTGGCGGTGGGCCTCGACGAAAACACCGAGTTCCCGATGCTCGAAACGCGCATCCGACAAGTGCAATACCTCGCCTCGAAGCTCGACGAATACGGCATTCCCTACCAGCGTCCCGTGGGCGGCCATGCGCTGTTCATCGATGCTGACAAGGTGCTCTGCAACGTGCCGAAAGAGGAATTTCCGGCACAGACGCTCACCTGCGAACTCTATCTCGAAGCAGGCATCCGAGGCTGCGAAATTGGCTATATTTTGGCCGACCGCGACCCTGTGACACGCGAAAATCGCTTCGGCGGACTCGACCTGCTGCGCTTGTGCATTCCGCGCCGCGTCTATACCGACAACCACATGAATGTGATTGCGGCTGCGCTGAAGAACGTCTATGACCGTCGCAACGAGATTACACGCGGCGTCGCCATCGAGTGGGAAGCCCCGCTGATGCGACACTTTACAGTGCAACTGAAAAGGTTAAAAGGTTAAAAAGTAAAAGGGTTAAAAGTTCATTCTTTTAAAATTCCGGTGGAACAGAGAACTCCATTTCCTCACCCGTTGTCGGATGGTGGAAATGGATGCTCTCGGCGTGTAGAAATAGGCGTCGCGAAGGCATATTTCCGTAGAGATTATCGCCCAAAACGGGGTTGTTCAAGCCTTTTATATGGGCACAATGCACGCGAAGTTGATGCGTTCGACCTGTCTTCGGATAGAGCGCGACACGAGCGTGGCCGTCGGTCTCGCCGATGATTTCGTATTCGGTGACGGCCTTTTTTCCGTTCTCGTAATCCACACTCTGATAGGGTCGGTTCAGCGGTTGGGAATAAAGTGGCAGGTCGATGACTCCCTTTTTCTCGGCAAAGGCCGACATGGGCTGTTCCAACAGGGCGACATACCGTTTTTGCACTTCTCGCTCGGCGAATTGGCGTTGCAGTTCCACGCAGGCATCTTTCGTCTTTCCGATGAGCATGATGCCGCTCGTGGGTTGGTCGAGGCGATGGACGGTCAGCGGTGAATCGGCATCGGGATAACGCTCGCGAACGATGCTCCACACCGAATAATAGTCCGACACGCCCGGAACGCTGAGCAGTCCGAAAGGCTTGTTCACCACGGCGATGGCGTCGTCTTCGTAAATCGTGGGCAGTTCGGCTTGTTTCGGCTCTTCTTTTCTCGCTAAGATCTCTCCGTTTCCCTCTAAATTTTCGGGCATCATCCAGCGCAAAATCGGCAGACATTTTCCCCGACAAGCGGGATAGAAACGACCGTTGTGGCGAATTTCCAAACTTGGCGACGCGCCCACCCAGAACATGGCCATTTGCACGGGTCGAAGGCCATTTTTGTAGGCGTAGTGCAGCAGTTTCGGCTCGCAACATTCGCCTGCGCCCGAGGGCGGACGACCCAATGACGTGTCCTTGAAAATGTCAATCAGATTTTTCGATTTTCCCTCGCTGTTGAGCACCTCGAACCGCTCGAAAAGCCAGCGTTGCAGTGCGTCGGAGAGTTTCCGACGCTCGGCCTTCATTTCGCGAATCGGCTCATCGAACTGCGCCATTTTCGCCGTCAATTCGTCGATTCTTTCGTTGTAACCCATCTTTACGCGGCGCGACTCGGCCTTCATAAACTGACTTTCGCGAATCAGTTCGTCTTCCTGTTCCTGCGTCAGGGGACCGGCGGCACGCAGTTCGTGGCGACGCACTTTCGCCTTCATATTCTGGAAATTCAACTCCGTCGCCACCTCCATATATTCGCGTTTCAGGTCGGCGAGAATTTTCGAGGTTTCCAGTCGTTCCTTGTCGTTCTGGCGCGTCTCAATTTCGCGGTTCAAAGCCGAGATTTCCGCCTCGTGCACTTTGAAATAGCCGTCGGGCTGCAGGTAGTCATACACCGCAGGCACGAATCCCGGCCAATCGCTTCGTCCGCGAATCTGCCCCGAGTAGGCCGCCAGATAGCCCAGTCCGTCGGAGGTTTCCACGACCAACACGCCGAACATTTTGCCCTCTTTCTCGTCCAGAATCAACTCGTTGATATGAGGCATCGCCTCGTCGCGAGCAGCCAGACAGAGCGCGTGCGGCTCGTAGCTGAACAAGTCGTTCATCTGCGAGGGAACCTCGATGTTGCCCGACGGCGCCATCGGGTGGATCGTCAGGGCTTTCCAGTCGTTCATCAAGATGGCTTTACCACGTTTCGTCAGCGGTCTCCCAACTGCTCTCCGTTCCCCAGACGTCGTTGTCGTTCCAAACGTCGTTGTCGAACTCCTTGGCACCATTGCCGCCCTTCGTCGGGTCGGTCTGGTCGTTGGCTCCGGGACCGCTTTCCATGAAGAATTCACCCGAATTCCCCATCTGAATCATTTTGACATGCGGTTGAATATATTGAATTTTCATCATGTTCATCTTTTTTTACTTGATAATTGTTTTCTTGCCATTCTTGATGTAAACACCTTTCTGCGTCGGTTGACCGTTCAGACGACGACCGTCGATCGTGTACCACGCGCCCGTTTCTTGGTCGAGGGTAGCAGGAAGGTCGTCGATGGAGGTGGTTCCGCCTGTGACGCTTCCCAGACTGAGCGAAGTGACGCTGATGTCGAAGGTTCCGGGCTTAAAGAAGGCACGGAACGGCGCACTACCAGCCGACTGATTCAGCACGAAGAGGTTGCCCTGTTCGTTGAGCGAATAGATGTTGGCGGTGTTGTCTTGTACGGTGTTGCCCACGAAACGATAGGCCGAGCCAGTGACCGACTTGACTGCCTCGCTGTTGCTCACCGTGACGTTTTCGCCGATGAATTTCAGAGCCTTGTTGCTCATATCCCATTTCTTACCCCATTTGTTGCCTGGGAAGGCCACGATGTAGGGCGTGTTGGCCTTGATTTCATCGACAAAGTCGAAATAAACCTGTGTGGCTTCGTCGCTGTAGAAGGCTTTCACCCAGAAATTCTTGCCTTTGTCGCTGCTGCTGTGGAACCAGTCGATGGCAGCGTCGTCGGCGGTGACACTCGTCACGTTGAAGGGAAGGATGAGCGTGTTCCATCCGTTGGTCCCGTCGGCAGCAACGGTGAAGTCGTAGTTGAATTCGACTTTGTCTGCGGTGAAATCGACGGGTGAGTAGAAACCTTTGTTATCAGTCAGCGTGATGGTTTCGGCGGTGTAGTTGCCATTGTCGTATTTGACAACATTTTTTCCGTCCAATCCGCTCGGCTTTGTTCCGCTGTAGATATAAACGGTGTTGGCAAGGCTGTTCGGGGTGATGGACGTGATGCCAGTTCCACTAACATTGACAGCCAACGCTTCGGGTGCATCTGTTGCTGCATTGAAACTGGTTCCAGAAGGAATTTTCACTGTACTCTCACCATTTTCAGAATACGCTATAATTCCACCGTTCATATAATAAAGTTGGGTGTCGCTCCATGCGCGGGTATTATTTTGGATATAACCTGGCCTAAATCCGTAGTAAGTGTTGCCATAATCCAAATTCTTTACAGAAACTTCCATATCAACATAACTATTGGCAGGGACATTCATCGGAATAGTGTTGACTGCTGCTGACGTTGCTCCTGCTGGATAAAATAACCAAATGAAATCTCCATCGTAATCCGTTCCCGTTTCGTT
>JAFPYO010000022.1:0-18708 GCA_017412145.1 Prevotella sp. | reverse complement strand
CTGGCTCAATCTCAGAGAATATAGAATCCCCAAATACTAAAGCCTCTATCTGCAAACTCTGAGATTGCAAACTGCAAAATCAGGAGTCAAGGAACGCCAAAACAATAACTAGCACGCCAAAAACACGCCAATTTGGAATAAAAGAAATCCGCTAAGTACTGATTTTCAGTGGCTTAGCGGATTAATCTGTTGGGGTACCCGGACTCGAACCAGGAAAGGCAGGACCAGAATCTGCAGTGTTACCATTACACCATACCCCAAACTTCCGTGCTGCGGGTTTCACGCCTGCGAAACACCAGTCAGCGCGTGCAAAATTCGATTTTGCGACTGCAAAGGTACTGCTTTTTTTTGAACCTCCAACATTTTTCACTGTTTTTTTTATAAAAAATATCAAAATCGAAGTAATTTCACTTGTTTTTCCGACAAAACACTGTACCTTTGCACTATGGAAGAAACAAAAAAGATAGTTGATACCATCGTAAAGGGTATTCAGGAGAAAAAAGGTCAAGGCATCACGGTCATTGACCTGAGTAATATTGAAGGGGCCATCGCCCATTATTTCGTGATTTGTCAAGGAAATACGCCGACGCAGGTCGAGGCCATCGCCGACTCGGTGGAGGAAACAGTGCGCGTGGAGTGCAGCGAAAAGCCGGTGCACCTGATTGGACTGGAGTTGGCGCAATGGGTGGCGATGGACTACACAGATGTCATCGTGCATATTTTCGTGCCCGAAATGCGCAATTATTACAACATCGAAAACCTCTGGCAAGATGCCACGATTACGGAGATTCCTGATGTCGAGTAATTTTTTCGAGGAAGGAGTTTCGAGGAACGAGGAGTTTTTTAAAAAAGACAACGAAAATGGAACAAAATCAAAATAAAAAATCGCCCAATCAGGGCAAAGACCCGAAGATGCCCAAGTTCAATATGGGCTGGCTCTATATGCTGATTCTCGTCGGTCTGATTTACGTTTTTATGACCGACGCGGGCAATTCGCTGACCAATTCGGCTGTCGGCGGTGTGCGGCAGGAAGCCACTTACACGAAGTTCAAGGAATATGTCGATAGCGGCTACGCCAAGAAGGTGGAAGTGAACACGACGGAGCGCAAACTGAAGATGTTCGTGAAAACCGAGCACATTCGCGACGTGTTCAATCGCACGGCGCAGGAAACGGGACCGGAGCCTTTCGTTACGGTGGAATATGGTTCGCCCGACAATCTGGAAGCCTATCTGACCGAGATGCAACAGAGCGGAAAAATCACCGATTTCAGTTACAACAACAATAGCACGAGCACGTTGGAACGAATTTTCTACAATTTCGGTCCGCTGATTCTCTTCGTGTTCCTGATGTACCTGCTCTACAGCCGTATGGGAAGCGGCCTGGGCGGTGGAATGTTCAACGTCGGCAAGTCGAAGGCGAAACTCTACGAGAAGGCCAACGACCTCGGCGTGACGTTCAAGGATGTCGCCGGACAGGTGGGAGCGAAGCAGGAAGTGCAGGAAATCGTGGAATTCCTGAAAAATCCGAAGAAATACACCGATTTGGGCGGAAAAATTCCCAAGGGAGCGTTGCTCGTGGGTCCTCCGGGAACGGGAAAAACGCTGTTGGCGAAAGCCGTTGCTGGCGAGGCTGGCGTGCCGTTCTTCTCGATGTCGGGAAGCGATTTCGTGGAAATGTTCGTCGGCGTGGGAGCGAGTCGCGTGCGCGATGCCTTCCAACAAGCCAAGACGAAAGCGCCCTGCATCATTTTCATCGACGAAATCGATGCCGTGGGCCGTGCCCGCTCGAAAAATCCGGCGATGGGTGGCAACGACGAGCGCGAAAACACGCTCAATGCCCTGCTCACTGAGATGGACGGCTTCGGAACGAACTCTGGCGTCATCGTTTTGGCGGCGACGAACCGCGTCGATATGCTCGACTCGGCACTGCTTCGCGCAGGTCGTTTCGACCGTGAAATTCACGTCGATTTGCCCGACCTCACCGAGCGCAAGGAGATTTTCCAAGTCCATCTGAAGCCGATCAAGGTCGATACGAGCCTCGACATCGACTTCCTCGCCCGTCAAACGCCTGGTTTTTCAGGTGCCGACATCGCCAACGTCTGCAACGAGGCCGCGCTCATCGCCGCCCGTCGCAACGCTGAAAACGTGACGAAACAAGACTTCCTCGACGCGGTCGATCGAATCATCGGCGGTCTGGAGAAGAAAACGAAGGTGATGACAGCCGCCGAAAAACGCGCCATCGCCCTGCACGAAGCAGGTCACGCGACAGTTTCGTGGTTCTGCGAGCACGCCAATCCATTGGTAAAAGTGTCGATTGTGCCTCGCGGACAAGCCCTCGGCGCAGCGTGGTATCTGCCCGAAGAGCGCCAAATCACGACGAAGGAACAGATGCTCGACGAAATGTGTTCGCTGCTCGGTGGACGGGCTGCCGAGGAACTTTTCATCGGCCAGATTTCGACCGGCGCGATGAACGACCTCGAGCGTGCCACGAAGAGTGCTTTCGGAATGATTGCTTACGCTGGAATGAGCGAGCGACTGCCCAATATTTGCTATTACAACAATCAAGAATACCAGTTCCAACGGCCTTATTCCGAGACGACGGCGAAAATCATCGACGACGAGGTGCTGAAGATGGTGAACGAGCAATATGCGCGTGCAAAAGCGCTGCTCACCGAGCATAAAGATGGTCACAATGAACTAGCCGAACTGCTGATTACGCGTGAGGTGATTTTCGCCGAGGATGTCGAAAGAATCTTTGGCGCACGCCCGTGGGTGAGCCGTTCGCAGGAGATTATCGACGAAAACGAAGCCCTTGCCCTCGCCGAGGCTGCCAACGCGCCCAAACTCGAAGATATGCCCGACGAGGTGAAGCAGGCACAGGCAGAGTACGAGGAACGAGTAGCGAGTAGTGAGGAAGGAGAAGCGAGTAAGGAATAATGTCATTATGAAGAATTTTGTAGTTAGAACGATAACCGGCATTCTGTTTGTGGCCGTGATGGTGGTGGGCATCTGTTTTCGCGGCGACGCGATGATTCTGCTCTTCGCCCTCATCACGGGACTCACGCTCTGGGAATACACCGGTCTGGTCAATCAGCACGTCGAGAACACGAATGTCAATCGCTTCATTTCCACGGCGGCAGGCGTCTATCTGTTCCTTGCTTTCGCCGGCTATTGCACCGACCTCGTGCCCTCGGCAGCGTTCATTCCCTACCTGCTCACAGTGGTTTACCTGTTCATCAGCGAACTCTATCTGCAACAGAAAAATCCCGTTCAAGACTGGGCTTACACGATGCTCGGACAGATGTACATCGCCCTGCCTTTCGCAACCATCAACGTTTTGGCGTTCCAGGCCGACCCAACAAGCGGACAAGTCGCCTACAACTGGCTGTTGCCGATGAGCATTTTTGTTTTCCTTTGGATGAACGACACGGGTGCCTACTGCGTCGGTTCACTCTTCGGAAAGCATCGCCTTTTTCCGCGCATTTCCCCGAAAAAATCGTGGGAAGGAAGCATCGGAGGTGCCGTGCTCGTACTCCTCGTCGCTGCGCTCATCAGCCATTTCACGACAGAACTGTCAACTGTCAACTATCAACTATCAACTATCCACTGGATAGGCCTCGCCCTCGTCGTCGTTGTTTTCGGCACTTGGGGCGACCTTGTCGAATCGCTTTTCAAGCGTACGCTCGGCATCAAGGACTCTGGCAACATCCTACCCGGACACGGCGGAATGCTCGACCGCTTCGATTCGTCGATCCTCGCCATCCCTGCTGCCGTCATCTACATCTACACTCTGCAATTTTTAGGATAAAATCGACATGATTCTGAATAATTTTCATTATCTTTGCATCGAAATTATCACTAAAAACTGAAAATCATGGGAAGAAGTAAGAGACAGGCAGGCAAGGCTGCCGAAAAACCGCGCCGACGCAGGAATAGCAAGGCCGATGTGGAACAGATGCTGCAAAATCTGTTCATGGGCAATCCGCAAACGACTTTCAAACTGAAGGATATTTTCCGCGAACTCCGACTCAACACGCATCCACTGAAAATGCTGGCACTCAGCGTGTTGGACGAGATGGCGTGGGACGATTTCCTGAAAAAAGAGGGCGACAACGCCTTCCGTCTGAACATGGGCGGACAGGTGCAGGAGGGTCGCTTCGTTAGGAAGTTGAACGGCAAGAATTCGATTGTTCCCGACGGCACCGATAAACCGATTTTCGTCTCGGAGCGCAATTCGCTGTGGGCGCAAAACGGCGACCGCGTACGTTTTTCGCTGATGGCACGCCGTCGAAACCACATTCGCGAGGCACAGGTCTTGGAGATTCTGCAACGGGCGAAGGACACGTTTGTGGGAACGCTGCGCGTCGATAGCGACATCGCCTTCCTCGTGACGCAAGACAACCTCATCGTACAGGACATTCTCATCCCGAAAAGCAAGTTGTTGGGCGGAAAAAGCGACGACAAGGCACTGGTGCGCATCACGCAGTGGCCCGACGCGCAACATCGCAATATGGTGGGCGAAGTCATCGACATTCTCGGTCAGCAGGGCGAAAACAACGCCGAGATGCACGCTATTCTGGCGCAATATGGCCTGCCCTACCGCTATCCGAAGGAGGTCGAGGAGGCTGCCAACAAGATTTCGGGCAAGGTGACGGCAAAAGACCTCGCTGAGCGCGAGGATTTCCGCGACGTATGGACTTGCACCATCGACCCGCACGACGCAAAAGATTTCGACGATGCCTTGTCGATTCGGAAAAAAGACAAACTTTTCGAGGTCGGCGTCCACATTGCCGACGTGTCGCACTACGTCACCGAGGGTTCCATCATCGACAAAGAGGCGCAAAAACGCGCCACGTCGGTCTATCTCGTCGATAGAACAATTCCGATGCTGCCCGAACACCTCTGCAACTTCGTTTGTTCGCTGCGTCCCGACGAGGAAAAGCTCTGCTACAGCGTCATTCTGCTGATGGACGAAGACGCACAAGTGCGCTCGCATCGCATTGTCCACACCGTCATCAAGTCTAACCGCCGCTACGCTTACGAGGAAGTGCAGGAGTTGCTTGAGCAAAACGGCGTGGTCGATGGCACGGGCGAACCGTCGCCCAATCTTTTCGACAGTGCGAAAAAACTGAATCCGCATCACCTTAAGGGCGAAAATGCCGAACAACTGCTCTTGCTCGATATGCTGGCGAAAAAACTGCGTGCCGAACGCTTCAAAAACGGTGCCATCAAGTTCGAGGGCGAGGAACTTCACTTCGATGTCGATGAGAAAGGCCGTCCGCTTCGCGCCTATTTCAAGCGGCAGCGCGATGCCAACAAACTCATCGAGGAATTTATGCTGTTGGCCAATCGAACCGTCGCCGAATCCATCGGAAAACCGCAGCGCGGCAAGAAAGCGAAGACGCTGCCCTACCGCATCCACGAGAATCCCGACGTGCAGAAATTGGAGCAGTTGAGCGAGTTCATCAAGCGCTTCGGCTATCGACTGAAAACCGCCGGAACAAGCGGTCAGACGGCGCGGTCGCTGAACAAACTGATGGACGATGTCGAAGGAAAACGCGAACAGAAACTCATCCAATCCATCGCCCTTCGCGCGATGATGAAAGCGAAATATTCCGTCCACAACATCGGCCACTTTGGCCTCGCATTCCCCTACTACACGCACTTCACCTCGCCCATTCGCCGCTATCCCGACACGATGGTCCATCGCCTACTGACACGCTACGAACAGGGCGGAAAGAGCGGCAACGAGCGCTATTACGAAGAGCAATGCGAACATTCGTCGGATATGGAACAACTCGCGGCCTCGGCTGAGCGCGAATCCATCAAATACAAGATGGTGGAGTATATGTCGGAACACATCGGCGAAGATTTCGCCGCGCACATTTCGGGCATCCGTTCGTTTGGAATCTACTGCGAAATCGACGAAAACCACTGCGAGGGTCTTGTGCCCATCGGCGACCTCGACGACGACTACTACGACTTCGACGAGCAAAACTATTGCCTCGTGGGCCGTCGTCGCCGCCACGTCTATCAGTTGGGCGACCCGATTCACATCCGCGTGGCTTCGGCGAATCTCGAAAAACGGCAACTCAATTTCACTATCGAACCGTGATTTTTCCGAAATGATAAGTCAGAAATTCTGACGAAAATTTCGTAACTTTGCAGCACGAAAGAATTTTGACCGAAAAAATATGATTTTGTTTTTCAAAACCCCAGAAGAGAGTGTGATTGCCGTGGCGGTGGACCACGAGCTTGTGCAAACGGAAAAAGATGCGCTGTGCTGGCTGTTCGGCGGTGCGGAAATGCTGTCGGAGAGCCAGTTGGAAGGGCGATTCGTCGGTCCGCGACGCGAAATGGTGACGCCGTGGAGCACGAATGCGGTGGAAATCACGCAGAATATGAATCTCAGTGGGATTTCGCGAATAGAGGAATTCTCTGCAATTGACAATTCACAATTGACAACTGACAATTATGACCCGATGCTCCAGCGCATTTACGACGGCCTCGACCAAGACATTTTCACGGTGGACATCGAGCCAGAACCCATCCGCTACATTGACGACCTCGAAGCCTACAACGAGCAGGAGGGACTGGCGCTCTCGGCAGAGGAAATCGCCTATCTCCACGACATCGAGAAGCAAAACGGACGAAAACTGACCGACTCTGAGATTTTCGGCTTCGCACAAATCAATTCAGAGCACTGCCGACACAAGATTTTCGGCGGTACTTTTGTTATTGACGGCGAGGAAAAGGAGGAATCGCTCTTCCAGATGATAAAAAACACGACGAAAGAGCATCCGAACCACATTCTCTCGGCCTATAAAGACAATGTGGCCTTCGCGCAGGGGCCCGTCGTGGAGCAGTTCGCTCCGGCAGACCCCTCGACCGCCGACTGGTTCGGGGTGAAGGAAATTGAAAGCGTCATCTCGCTGAAGGCCGAAACCCATAATTTCCCGACCACCGTGGAGCCATTCAACGGCGCAGCCACAGGCACGGGCGGCGAAATTCGCGACCGCATGGGCGGCGGCACAGGCTCGTGGCCCATCGCCGGCACGGCTGTCTATATGACGGCTCCGCGCAGCGCGCAGCGCAACTGGCTCTATCAGACGCCCGAGCAGATTCTCATCAAGGCCTCGAACGGAGCTTCTGACTTCGGAAACAAATTCGGCCAGCCGCTGATTTGCGGTTCGGTGCTGACGTTTGAACATAAAGCCTCCCCTACGGGGGGAGGTCAGGAGGGGGCTCTCTACGCCTACGACAAGGTGATTATGCTGGCAGGCGGCGTGGGCTACGGCAAGAAGCGCGACTGCCTGAAAAAAGAGCCCCAGAAGGGCAATAAAGTGGTGGTCGTGGGTGGCGACAACTATCGCATCGGACTCGGCGGCGGCTCGGTGTCATCGGTCGATACGGGACGCTATAGCAACGGCATCGAACTCAATGCCATTCAACGTGCCAATCCCGAAATGCAGAAACGCGCCTACAACCTCGTGCGGGCGCTTGTCGAGGAAGACCAGAACCCCGTCATTTCGATTCACGACCACGGTTCGGCAGGCCATCTGAATTGCCTTTCGGAACTAGTTGAGGACTGCGGTGGCGAAATCGATATGTCGAAATTGCCCATCGGCGACAAAACACTCTCGGCGAAGGAAATCATCGCCAACGAAAGTCAGGAACGAATGGGTCTGCTCATCGACGAGCAACATATCGACCACGTGCGCCAGATTGCCGAACGCGAACGGGCTCCGCTCTACGTGGTAGGCGAAACGACGGGCGACGCGCATTTCTCCTTCAAACAAGGCGACACAAAACCTTTCGACCTCGACGTGGCGCAGATGTTCGGCCATTCGCCGAAAACGGTGATGAAAGACACGACGGTGGAAAGGACATTCGAAAATATTGATTATGACTGTCAACTCTCAACTATCAACTCTCAACTTGAAAAAGTCCTTCGCCTCGAAGCTGTCGCCTGCAAAGACTGGCTGACGAACAAGGTCGATCGCTCGGTGACGGGAAAAATCGCCCGACAACAATGCCAAGGCGAACTGCAACTGCCGCTCTCTGACTGCGGCGTGGTCGCCCTCGACTATCGCGGTCGCAAAGGCATCGCCACGGCCATCGGCCACGCACCGCAGGCTGGTTTGGCTTCGCCTGAGGCAGGAAGCGTGCTCTCGGTCGCCGAATCGCTCACGAACCTCGTTTGGGCACCCCTCACCGACGGTCTGAAAAGCGTGTCGCTGTCAGCCAACTGGATGTGGCCCTGTCGGTCGCAAGAAGGCGAGGATGCACGGCTCTACAAAGCCGTCGAGGCCCTTTCTGACTTCTGTTGTGCCATCGGCGTAAACGTGCCGACGGGCAAGGATTCGCTTTCAATGACCCAACAATATCCGAATGGCGAGAAAATCATCGCACCGGGCACGGTCATCGTCAGCAGTGGCGGTGAAGTGAGCGATGTGCGCAAAGTGGTGAGCCCCGTCGTGGTCAATGACAAGCGGTCGAGCCTCTACCACATCGATTTTTCGTTCTGCGAACAGCGACTCGGCGGTTCGGCCTTCGCCCAAAGCCTCGGAAAAGTGGGCAGCGACGTGCCGACGGTCGAGAATCCCGAGTATTTCGTCGATTGCTTCAACGCCGTTCAGGAACTGATTCGGCGCGGTTGGGTGATGGCCGGCCACGACATTTCGGCTGGCGGGCTCATCACGACACTGCTCGAAATGACTTTTGCCAATATGCGAGGCGGTCTGCACATCAATTTACACGACATTTGCAGCGACGGCGACATCACAAAAACGCTTTTCGCCGAGAATCCGGGCGTGGTGATTCAGGTGAGCGACGAACACAAGTTCGACCTGCGCGAATTCCTCGAGGATGTGGGCGTGGGCTTTGCGAAAATCGGCTATCCCGTTGAAAACAATCGCGAAATCGAAATCGTTTTGCCAACACCCAACACCCAACACCCAACACCTAACACCTTAACCCTCGACATCGACCATTTGCGCGACATTTGGTACGAAACGAGCCACGAACTCGACCGCAAACAGAGTTTCAACGGAATGGCCGACGAGCGTGTCAAAAATTACAAGCATCAACCTGTGGAAATGCGCTTCCCACGCGGTTTCACGGGCAGTCTGCGCCAATACGGACTGAATCCCGACCGCTGGAAGAAAGCGTCATCACCCAACACCCAACACCCAACACCGAAGGCTGCCATCATCCGCGAAAAAGGCACGAATGGCGAGCGTGAAATGGCCTACTGCCTCTATTTGGCTGGTTTCGAGGTGAAAGACGTGATGATGACCGACCTGATTTCGGGTCGCGAGACGCTCGACGAAGTGCAGATGATTGTGTTCTGCGGTGGTTTCTCGAACAGCGACGTGTTGGGTTCGGCAAAAGGCTGGGCCGGTGCGTTCCTCTACAATCCGAAAGCGAAAGAGGCGCTCGACCGCTTCTATGCCCGCGAAGACACGCTGTCGCTCGGTATCTGCAACGGTTGTCAGTTGATGGTGGAACTGGGGTTATTGGACAATTGGACCATTTCACAATTGGACAAAAGCGACGAAAAATTGTCAAATCGTCAAATCGTCAAATCGTCAAATGCGAAAATGCTCCACAACGTTTCCCAGAAATTCGAAAGTGCCTTTTTGACACTGCAAATTCCTGAAAATGAGAGCGTTATGCTTCATTCACTCAGCGGTTCGAAACTCGGCATCTGGGTGGCGCACGGCGAAGGTCGATTCTCGTTGCCCGAAGGCGAAAACCACTACAACATCGTCGCAAAATACAACCACCACGACTATCCCGCCAATCCCAACGGCTCGGACTTCGACGTGGCAGGCATCTGCTCGGCTGACGGTCGCCACTTGGCGATGATGCCCCACTTGGAACGCGCCATTTTCCCGTGGCAGAACGCGTGGTATCCGCAAAATCGCCGTTTGGACGAGGTGACGCCGTGGATGGAGGCCTTCGTCAATGCCAGAAAATGGGTAGAGGGAAAAGTAAAAAGGTAAAAAGGTAAAAAACTTTCCACTCTACACTCTACACTATGCACTATCAACTATTCAAGACATTCAGCAAAATCGGCGCATTCACCTTCGGTGGTGGCTACGCGATGATTCCGATGATTGAGGCCGAGGTGGTCGATAAGCACCGCTGGCTTTCCAAAGAGGAATTTGTCGATTTGATTGCCGTGGCACAGAGTTGTCCGGGTGTTTTTGCCATCAACATCTCGACTTTCATCGGCTTCCGATTGCGCCGCCACTCGGGTGCCATCGTCGCAGCGGCAGGTGCGGCACTGCCCTCGTTCCTCATCATCCTGCTCATCGCCCTGTTTTTCCATCGTTTTATGGATGTTCCTTGGGTCGCAGCGATGTTCAACGGCGTCCGTCCGGCGGTGGTTGCGCTCATCGCCGTGCCAACGTTCAACCTCGCAAAAAGCGCCCATATCACCCTGTCGAACTGCTGGATTCCCATCGTCACCGCCCTATTCATCTGGCTGCTCGGTGTCAATCCCATCCTCATCATCCTCGCGGCGGCGCTCGGCGGCTATCTCTATGGTCAGTTCATCAAACCTACGGAAAATGAAAATGGATGAAAGATGAAAATAAGAATGAAATTGAAAAATCTATTGAACATTGTCAATCGTCAAATTGAAAAATAAAAATGATATATTTAGAGTTATTCATCACCTTTTTCCAAATCGGCCTCTTCGGTTTCGGCGGCGGCTACGGAATGCTCTCGCTCATCCAGACCGAGACCGTCGTGCAGCACCAATGGCTCACGACGGTGGAATTCACGAACATTGTGGCGATTTCGCAGATGACGCCTGGCCCCGTCGGTATCAACACGGCGACTTACTGCGGCTATGCGGCGGCAGAAAAAGCTGGTTTCGGTGACGCAATGGCCGTTCTCGGCTCGTTCACAGCCACTTTCGCACTCGTTCTTCCGTCGGTGATTCTGATGATTCTGATTAGCAAAATGTTTATGAAATATATGGACACGCCCGTGATGCAAAGCATTTTCACGGCCTTACGCCCCGTCGTTGTCGGACTGTTGGCTGCTGCAACCTTGCTGCTGATGAATGCTGAGAATTTTAAGACGATGACGGGCGACCCGTGGCATTTCTGGATTAGCGTGGGTCTTTTCGTGGCGACTTTTGTCGGCACGAAATACGTGAAAATCAACCCGATTCAAATGATTGGATTCGCGGCGTTCGCAGGGTTAATGCTGTTGTAATCACCTCACTTCCTTCGCCAAAATCGCTTCCAGTTCCTCTGCCGAGAGGCGCAGACGGAAATGGCCGTGAATGGCGACACTGATGCGCCCCGTTTCCTCGGAAACGACGATGGCGAGGGCATCGCTCTCCTGCGAAATACCCATCGCGGCACGGTGGCGCAGGCCGAGTTCCTTCGGAATGTGCAAATCGTGGCTCACGGGCAGAATACAGCCAGCCGCCTTGATTCGTTTCTTGGAAATAATCATCGCACCGTCGTGCAACGGCGAATTCTTGAAGAAAATATTCTCGATGAGCCGTTGGTTGATGCGGGCATCGATGCGGTCGCCCGTCTCCACGACATCGTCGAGCACCACACCACGCTCCATCACGATGAGTGCACCGACTTTTTGGCGCGCCATATTCATACACGCCATCACAATCGGCATAATCGTTTCCTTGTCTTCGACGACTTCGTCTTTGTGGTGCCTCAATCGGAAGAAATGGGCGATGCTGCGAAAACGCTGACTGCCTCCGAGCGAATAGAGGAACTTGCGAATTTCCTCCTGAAACAGCACGACAAGACCAATGACACCCACGCTCACCAATTTGTCGAGAATGCTACCCATCAGGCGCATCTCGAAGATTTGGCTCACCAGCAGCCACACCAGCACAAACACCATAATTCCACCGAAAACGCTCAGCGACCGACTTTCTTTCATCAGCCGATAGACGTAGTAGAGCATCAGTGCGACAAGTAGGATGTCGATGATATCCTTGATTCCAAAATCGAATGGCATAATTTCAATTTACTATTTGACAATTTACTATTTGACAATTTATATTTTCACCTTTTCACCCTTTAACCTTTTAACCCTTTAACCTTTTAACAATTTCCACCACTTCCACCGCCTCTTTCACATCGTGAACACGCAGAATTTTGGCACCTTTCAGCAGTGCGATGGCATTCAGGGCCGTCGTGCCGTTCAGAGCCGTGTCGGGTGTGCCGTCGAGCAGTTTCCAAATCATACTCTTGCGCGAAACACCCACCAACAGCGGCAGTTCCATCACCGCGAGTTTCTCCAGTTCACCCATCACGGCATAGTTTTCGTCGAGAGTCTTTCCGAAGCCGAATCCTGGGTCGAGAATGATGTCTTTCTGACCGAGTTCGCGCAGTTGCAGCACATCGTCGGCCCACGTTTTCAGCAACGTTTCGATGGTCGGCTGCACCGACATCAGGATATACGGCACACCCAACTGCGCCACCGTTGCGAACATCGACTCCTCTTCGTGAATCGCGACACCAACAATGCCCGTGCGACCGCCTTCCGACACGTCGTTCACAATGTCGGCACCCCACTCCTCCACGCAGCGACGCGCCACCAACGGGCGATACGTATCGACGCTGACAATAGCATCGGGCACCTCGCGGCGCACAATCTGCAACGCCGTTTGCAACCGCCGCAATTCCTCCTCTATCGGCACTTCGTCGGCACCTGGACGCGTCGAAAACGCCCCGACGTCAATCATCCGACCGCCCTCGGCCACAATCTGCTGTGCCCGCTCGGCAATCTCGCGCTCCGTCTGCTTCCGACTACCGCTGAAAAACGAGTCGGGCGTGCAGTTCAAAATACCCATCACCAAAGGGCTTTCGAGCGACAAGAGTCGTCCACCGACGTTGATAGAGAAGTCCATATTCATCATCTTTATAATTTTGCAAAGATACAAATTTCTGATGGAAATCAAGAATGAATGACGAAAAATTTTGCGGATATGAAAGTTTTTCAGTACTTTTGTGACGCAATCCATAAAAATGAAACAATGAATATCAACGAACTATACGAATTTTACAAGCAGCATCCCGTTGTTACGACCGACAGCCGCGACTGTCCCGAGGGAAGCATTTTTTTCGCACTGAAAGGCGAGTCGTTCGACGGCAACCAGTTTGCCCTGCAAGCCTTGGAAAAAGGCTGTGCGCTGGCGGTGGTCGATGACCCGAATATCGTTGAAAAAGCACAACTGTCAACTCTCAACTCTCAACTCTCAACCCGTCTTCTCCTCGTGCCCGACGTGCTGAAGACCTTTAAAATGCTGGCTCGCGAGCATCGGCGGCAGTTTCAGATTCCCGTCATCGGCATCACGGGCACCAACGGAAAAACCACGACAAAAGAGTTGATTCGTGCCGTGCTTGCCGAGAAATACAAAGTTTTGGCCACCGAAGGCAATTTCAACAACGATGTGGGCGTGCCGAAAACGCTGTTCCGACTGACCGCCGACCACGACATCGCCGTCATTGAGATGGGCGCAAGCCATCCGGGCGACATCCGCATGCTCGCCGAGACTGCCGAGCCCACCTGCGGCCTCATCACCAACGTCGGAAAGGCGCATTTGCAGGGTTTCGGGTCGCTGAAAGGCGTTCTTAAGACGAAGGGCGAACTCTATGACTATCTCGCCACACGCGACGAAAGCGTGGTTTTCATCAATGCCGACGACGAACTGCTGACCTCGATTCTGCCCGAAACGGCGTGGGTGTCGCCCTACAGCACGAACCTCGCCAATGCTGACGGTTGTGTGGTGGGCGAAGTCATCAAAAATTCAACACCCAACACCCAACACCTAACACCTAACAGCCCTTATCTAAACCTCCGCTGGCAGGAAAACGGCCTCGACCTCGAGGAACGCGGCGAAGAACCGAAGTGGTACGAAATCCAGACCCATCTCATCGGCTCCTATAATATCAACAATGTGTTGGCAGCCATTACCATCGGCCTGCAATTCGCCGTCGAGCCCGACAAAATCTGCCACGCCATCGAAAATTACATTCCATCGAACAACCGTTCGCAATTCACCGAAACCGCCAAGAACCGCCTCATCGTCGATGCCTACAATGCCAATCCGACCTCGATGGAACTCGCGCTCGAGAATTTCCATCAGATGGATGTGAGTCCGAAAATGGCGATTATCGGCGAGATGCGCGAACTCGGCGAGAGCAGCGACGAAGAGCACCGCCACATCGTGAAAGTGCTGAAGAAATGCCGTTTCGACCGCGTCTGGCTCATCGGCGATGCCTACGCCGACATCAAATGCCACTACCGCAAGTTCCACGATGTCGATGAGGCGAAAATTGCCATCGCCAACGAACATCCTGAGGGTTTCTATATTCTTTTAAAAGGTTCTAACAGCACCCGACTTCACCAACTTCCAGAGTTGTTGTAGAAAAAAACTTCGGAAAATTTGCACGTAATTCAAAAAATCGTTGTACCTTTGCACCGCAATTTTTGAAATTTCCCTGCGATTGAGGGCTTCAGCCTTGCAGGAATCGGGATGTAGCGCAGTTGGTAGCGCACTACGTTCGGGACGTAGGGGTCGGGCGTTCGAGTCGCCTCATCCCGACCAGAAAGCGGCAAGTGAAAAGTTTCACTTGCCGCTTTCTTTATTCAAACAGTTTCATCACATTCGCCGCAGGTCGTTTTTGGCGATATTCATTAGCCATGAACTTCATGTAGGGCGCCACGTGGCTGAAGAACTGGCGGTAGCCCTCGCAGAGGTAATTCACGGTGAAGCGCCCATCAACATCGGGCAGGAAGCGGTTGCGCGGACACTCGCCGTTGCAAGCGAAAAACCACTCACATGCCTTGCACTGCGAGGCGAGGGCATCGGTTTTCTGACGCGCAAACTGCTGATGCTGAGGGCTGTAGATGAGTTCGAGGATGGTTTTGTCGCGAAGATTGCCGAGTCGATACTGCGGAAAAACGAAGTGGTCGCAGTCATAGACGCTGCCATCGGCCTCGATGACGGCGCTGTTGGCACAGGTCTTGCTCAGTGTGCAGACGCCAGGCATCTCGCCCACCCAGTTCGCCAGTGTCGTGTCGAACAACTGCACGAAAAGCCGTCCGACATCGCGCCGCACCCAAAGGTCGAACACCTCACAGAGGAATTTTCCCCACTGCTCAGGCCGCACGGAATAGGGCATCAACTCGCCACTGCCGTCGAAGCCTGGCAACTTGGAAAGACCATCCTCCTTCCTCGTTTCTCCCTCCTCGATAGTCCCACGCTCCACCACAGGCGTAAATTGCAGGAATTGGCAACCGATTTCGCGGAAAAAATCGTAAAATTCGCGAGGCTGCTCCACATTTGCACTGTTCACTGTCGCCAGCGCGTTCCAATCGACCCCGTGTTTGTTGAGCAAATCGATGCCGCGCATCACGTCGTCGAAGGTCGAAGTGCCGCGTCGCGTATGGCGGAAAGCATCGTGGTGCTCACGCGGTCCGTCGATGGAAATGCCCACGAGGAAGCGATTTTCAGCGAAAAATCGGCACCATTCGTCGGTGAGCAGTGTGCCGTTGGTCTGGATGCTGTTTTCAATGGTTCGACCGCCGCCGTAACGCTTTTGAAACTCAAGTGCGAGTTTGAAAAAACGGATGTTGCGCATCAGCGGTTCGCCGCCGTGCCACGTAAACTGCACGAAAGGAACGGTTTGCGCCTCGATGTATTGCTGAATGAAGCGCTCGAGCAACTTGTCGTCCATCACGCCATTTCCTTGGGTCAGGTTGGCTTTCTCAAGGTAGTAACAATAGGTGCACGCAAGGTTGCAACGGGCTCCGACGGGCTTCGCCATCATCGAAAACGGGCGACTGAAAGGGGCGAGAATCATATTAATTTACTATTTGACAATTTACTATTTACTATTTTCACTTCACACTCCACACTTCACACTTCACACTCCACACTTCACACTCCACACTGGGGCCTAAAACTCCACATACGGCGCAAGCCGCGTGATGGCCTCTTCGGGAAATTCGGGCAAGAGCCGCAAGTCGTCGAGGTTTTTCAGCGACCCGTGCAACCGACGGCGATCGACGATGGCACGCGCCTGATAGAAATTCACATACGGATGGCGCCTCAACTGATTGATATCCAATTTATTAAGATTGAGTTTGCGAACATTCGTCTTGCCGAGCGAGAAATAGCGCAGCGACTCCTCGGGAAAACCGTCGATTTCCGACAACTGCTCCAGGCTGACATAACCGCCCAACTTCCGACCGTAATCCACGATTTTCCGCGCAAAATAACTCCCGATGCCGGGCACGCGACGCAGCATCGCCGTGTCGGGGTCGTTCATATCGATGGTGACAAGTTCGTCGGCCTTAATTTTCACGGGATAGCGCAGCGAATCGGTTTTTTCGGCCATTTCCGACGTTTTTTCCGACGCAAACAACTCCGACGCAGGCCGATGGTCGGTCGTGAAGCGCAGGTAAGGCTCCAACTGCTTAAATTTCTCGACCGTCAGACCGTAGAGTTTCGCAAAATCTTCCGCCTTGCGATAAACACCGCCCTTCGACCGATATTTCATCATATTTTTCACCTGCCAAGGCTTCAGTCCGAGCCGCAAAAGTTCCTCGGGCGTGGCGGTGTTCGGGTCGAAAGGAAACAAATCTGCCGAAGTTGCCGAATAGCCCTCGAAATCGGCGTTCTGGTAGCGTTTTCCTCCCTTTTCATAGCGATTTTTCCCATCGTTGAACTGCGCAACGTCAAGGCTGTCGGCTTCGTCGAAAGGCGTACTGTCGTGACTGCCCAACACGTGGAACAGTGCCGCGACAACCACCGCGACAATCAGCAATACGCACATCGCCGTGCGGTCGCCCTTTCGGATATGGAAAAACTCCCTGATATGCATTCCGACGGTCGTTTTAAGGGTTTAAATCACGCCGAATTGATGCAGGAAAATGGCAGCAATGGCAATCGGGCAGACCACGCGAATCAAGAACAGGAAAATGTTGAAAACCAACTGCCCCGTAGCGGCTCGCAAGGGGGTGTAACCCGTGAAAAATTCCTCGCGCACGAGCCGTTTCGACACACCCCAACCCAAGAACAGACACGTCAGGAAACCACCGACGGGCAGCAGAATCTGACCCGTGACGAAGTCGAAAATGTCGAACAGCGAACGGCCTGCGATGGAAATGTCGGCAGCACCGAGCGACAACGAACAAAACGCACCTATCACACAGGCTGCAATGGTCACCATCAGCGTACCACGGTTGCGCGAAACGTGCAGTTCCTCGACGCAGAACGCTGTCAAAACCTCGTGAAGCGACATCAGCGAAGTCAGTGCGGCCAGCGATAGCAGCACGTAGAACAACAACGCCACCGCCCAACCCACTGCCGGCATCGACGCAAACGCCTGACTAAAAACGTTGGGCAGTGTGATGAACACCAACGACGGACCGCTTCCAGGGTTCACACCCACCGAGAACGCCGCCGGGAAAATCATCAGTCCGGCGAGAATCGCCACAAACGAATCGACCAGCGAAATCTGCACCGCCGACGTCACCAAATTCGTCTTGCTATTGAAATAACTGGCGTAGGTACACAGCGCGCCCATTCCGATGCTCAGCGAGTAGAACGCCTGACCGAGCGCACCGAGGAAAACATTGCCGTCGATGCTCGAAAAATCGGGATGAAGCAGAAACGCAATGCCCTTCGAAGCCCCTGGCAACAGGCACGAAGCACCAACCAGCATCAGCAGCAGAATGAACAGCAGAGGCATCATCAACTTCGCGGCCTTCTCAATGCCACCGCGCACGCCGCGACAGATAATCAGATGGCTCATCACAAGAATCGCCACCGTCCAAACCACCGGCATCGTCGCCGACACCGAAAAATCTTCAAAATATTTCGTGACATAGTTCACATCGCCCGACAATTCGCCCGCCGCCGAGGCGTAGATATACTGCAAGCACCAGCCCGACACCACCGCGTAGTAACTGATAATCAAGAAACCCGTCAGAATGCCCATATAGCCGATGAATTTCGGGAAAACCACCGCCCCGAACAGCGATTTCCGACCGCTCTCTTGCGCCACTTTCGCAAACACACGGCTCGCATTCGTGCCGCCCCGACGACCAATGATAAACTCGCTGACCATACAGGGAATGCCCAGCAACAACACGCAAATCAAGTAAATCAAAATGAAGGCAGCACCGCCGTTCTCGCCCGCCATATAGGGGAAGCGCCACACGTTGCCCAAGCCCACAGCCGAGCCCGCCGTCGCCAAAATCACGCCCAATTTGCTGCCAAAACTACCTCGTTCTCTTGCATTCTCCATAAATGCTTGTTTTAAGATTTAAATTCTATTACCCTTGTGTTAGTAGCCATTAGTCACTATTGTTTAGCCTTTGTCGCTGCAAAGATAATATAAATTATTGGAAATTGCAAGAAAAACGGTGATTTTGAGAATCAGTATTCCTGTACTCACTTAATCACGAATTTCTTTCCATTCACAATGTAAACGCCCTTCGGAAGATGTTTTTTCGAGACTTTCCGCCCTTGCAGGTCGAAAATGGTAGAGTTATTGTTTTCTTGTGTATCCGCAATGGTTTCCACACCCAAACAATCGTCAATGTAATTGTCAATCTTCTCCCAAATCAAATTTTTATAGGAAGCATCTGCAAAAAAATTGCCGATTCCTTCATCGCCAATTTTACAATTCCACAAAACGG